>NZ_JMQI01000023.1 GCF_000695625.1 Amycolatopsis rifamycinica | reverse complement strand
CCGCCAGCCGATCCGCCAGCGGGCCGTCCTGGTCCAGCTGGGCGACGTACGGGCTGATCCGGACCAGCCCGTCCCGGCATTCGATCACCCGCCGGTAGTAGCGGCGGTGGACGCCGAGCACGCTGAGGGCGTCCCAGCGGCCGAGGGGGGTCCGGCTCAGCGCGTCCTCCGGGAACGCCTCGTGCAACTTCGTCCACAGTGGACGCAGGCGGTGGTACGTGCGCAGGTGCTGCCACCACACGCGGGCCGCCGCCAGGCGGGTCGCCACGCCGGGGTAGGACAGGCCGACGACCAGCAGGATCGCGCTCGGGAACACCATGAACACCGTGGCCTGCACCAGCAGCCAGGGGATCGCCGCGCCCGCCCAGTGGACCAGCACCACCGCGATCAACGTCGCCCCGCCCACCGCGCCGAACGCGAACCCCAGCGAGGCGACCGACAGCCCGCGGGCCAGCCGGGGCGCCGCCCCGCGGGCGTAGCGGCGCGCGAAGAAGCAGGCACTCGCGATGCCGTAGGTCAGGTACAGGTCGGCCGCGAGGTAGAAGATCGACACCCCCGCTCGCGGGTACCGCGCCGGCGGGCCGTCCGGCATCAGCACCGTGACCGTCGCCATCACCAGGATCGCGGCGCCCAGCGGAACGGCTTCCAGCAGGGCCCGGCGCCGGGCCCGGGCGGCCGGGAGGGCCGAGAACAGGAAGAAACACGCCAGGGAGAACACCAGCCCGCACAGGAAGACGTGCTGGAACAGCAGCGGCACGATCCACCCGGGATCCGGCTGGTTGACGTCGCCCGCCAGCAGGCCCAGCGGGTACGCGGCCGCGAAGCAGGCCAGGCAGGCCGTGACCATCCAGCGGGCGACGTCGCGCGGTGCGCGGGTCAGCTGGTAGATCTTCCACAGCAGCGCGGGGAACAGGATGACGCCCTGGACCACGATGAGCGTGATCTTGCTGTTCACAGCCAGCCCAGCCGCTCGTCCAGCGCGGCGTCGATCCGCCGCGCGGCACCCTCGTCCGACGACGGCGGCGCGACCCGGTCGAGGACCGACGCCCACTCCAGGATGATCGTCGCCACCGTCTCGGCCTCCCGCTCGTGGTCGGTGTCGTAGGAGGTGCGCAGCAGGGCCCGCCCGGCCGCCTCCGGGGCCAGGTCCGGAGCCAGCTGGGCGACCAGGGCGTGGTTCTCCGCGGTGGCGCCGTGGCCGGCCAGGATGTGGCCCAGCTCGTGCAGGATGATGTGGCGCTGGTGGGCCTTGCTCGTGTCCCGCTGGTAGATGATGTAGTCGGCCCGGGCGGTGGCGATCCAGGCGCCGAACGGCCCCGGCACCGGGATCCGGTGCGGGAGCAGCCGGATCGGGCGGCCGCGCTGGTGACCGACGCTGCGGCACAGCTCGAGGACGTCGAGCGGCGGCCGGATGCCCAGTTCGTTCAGCAGCCGCCTGCAGCGGCGCCGCAACTCGCGTTCCTTCACCAGCCGCCTTGCCGTCGCCGTCACCCGTTCCGCTCTTTACGGTAGACGACGATCATCGTCCGCTCCGGACCCCGGGGCCGCCGCCGATATTCGGTGGCGCCGCCGGCAAGGGCGGAGTTAGGTCGGTTCCCATGGTGCAGGTGCACGGTTCGTGCGACGAGCGGTTCCAGGACGTCCGTGACGCGCTCGCGGAGTCCCTGGCCAAGGACGACGTCGGTGCTTCCGTCGCCGTCGTCTTCCGTGGTGAACCCGTGGTCGACCTCTGGGGCGGGTACGCCGACGCCCGGCGGACCGTGGCCTGGGAACGGGACACGATCACCAACGTCTGGTCCACCACCAAGACGATGATCGCCTTGTGCGCGTTGATCCTCGCCGATCGGGGGCAGCTCGACCTGGACGCTCCGCTCGTCCGGTACTGGCCGGAGTTCGGGGCCGCGGACGTGCGCGTGCGGCACGTCCTGTCGCACACCGCCGGCCTGCCCGTCTGGGACACGCCGATCACCCTCGACGACCTGTGCGACTCGGCGAAAGTCACCGCGCTGCTGGCCGCGCAGGCACCTCGCTGGACGCCCGGGGAGATCGGCTGTTATCACGCGCTCACGCAAGGGTTCCTGCTCGGCGAGGTCGTCCGCCGGATCACCGGCCGGACGATCGGGGCGTTCTTCGCCACGGAGGTCGCCGGGCCGCTGGGGGCCGACTTCCACATCGGGCTGCCCGACAGCAGGCACCACCGCGTCGCGCCGTCCCTCGCTCCGCCCGGCGGGATGACCGCGCCGCCGCCCACCGAACTGTTCGACGTCACTCCCAATCCCGATCTCGTGCCCGAGAACACCAACACGGCGGCGTGGCGGCGCGCGGAGATCCCTTCGGGCGCCGGCTACGGGAACGCCCGGTCGGTCGCCGCCGTCCAGTCGGTCCTCAGCTCCGGCGGCGCCGGGTTGCTGTCGCGGGTGGGGTGCGAGCGGGCGCTGGAGGAGCAGTACCGGGGTCTCGACCACGCCCTGGGTGTGCCGATGCGGTACGGCATGGGCTACGGCATCAGCGGTCGCAACTGCTTCTGGGGCGGCATGGGCGGTTCGCTGGTGTTCAACGACCTCGACGCCGGCCTGACCGTCGCCTACGTGATGAACCGGATGATGGACGCCATCGTCGGCGACGGCCGGGGCATGACCATGGTGGGCGCGGCCTACAGCGGCTTGGGATGAGGTGGGCCGGCCGCGGCCGGCGCCCACAGGCCGTCCGCGTCGCCCGCCGCCAACCGGCCCCGGTACACGTCGATCTTGCGGTCGATCAGCGTCAGGTTCTCCTGCAGTTCCGCCAGCCTCGCCAGCACGTCGGCGCGGTGTTCCTCCAGCAGCGCCAGGCGCTCCTGCTCGTTGCCGCGGCCGGCGGCGACCAGGTCCGCGTAGCGGCGGATCGTCTTGATCGGCATGCCCGTGGCGCGCAGCTTGGTGCAGATCTTGATCCAGTCCAGGTCGAGCTTCCGGTAGCGGCGCCGGCCGCCGCTCGTGCGGTCGACCCGGGTCACCACCAGGCCGGCGCGTTCGTAGTAGCGCAGCGTGTGCGCGCTGACCCCGGTGCGGCGGGCCGCGTCCGCGATGGTCAGTCCCTCCGCGGGGATCGGGTTGACTTCGAGCACGCTCTACATCCTAGCGTCGGAGGCATGAACGTTCCGACTCCGATCCGGCCGGGCCTGGTGCTGGCGATCTGCTGCGCCAGCATCGTCGTCGTGGTGATGGACATTTCCATCGTCACCGTCGCCCTGCCGTCGATCCGCCGCGACCTGGGCGCCTCCGTCTCCGGCCTGCAGTGGACCGTCGACGCCTACACGCTGGTGCTGGCCGCCTTCCTCGTGCTCGCCGGTTCGGCCGCCGACCGGTTCGGCCGCAAACGCGTCTTCCGGTACGGGCTCGCCCTCTTCGGGCTCGGGTCGCTGCTGTGCAGCCTGGCCCCGGACGTCGGCTGGCTGATCGCGGCCCGCGCGGTGCAGGCCGCCGGCGGCACCATGCTCAACCCGGTCGCGATGGCCATCGTCGCCACCACCTTCCCGGCCCCGGCCGCCCGCGCCCGCGCCATCGGCGTGTTCGGGTCGATGTCCGGCCTGGCGCTGGTGCTCGGGCCGATCCTCGGCGGCGCGCTCGTCGACGGCCTCGGCTGGCGGGCCGTCTTCTGGGTCAACGTCCCGGTCATCGCCGCCGCGCTCGTCGCCACCACCCGGTTCGTGCCCGAGTCGCGCGCGGCGCGGGCCCGCCGCTTCGACCCGGTGGGGCAGGTCCTCGTGCTGCTGGTGCTCGGCAGCGTCGTCACCGCGCTCATCGAGTCGAACCGGCTGGGCTGGACCTCGCCGTGGGTCCTCGGCCTGCTCGCCCTCGCCGGGCTCGGCGTGCTCGGCCTGCTCGCCTGGGAACCGCGCCGCGCCGATCCGCTGCTCGAACTGCGCCTGTTCCGCAGCATCGCGTTCAGCTCGGCGATCCTGATGGCGCTGCTGGCGCTGTGCGGGTTCGGGGTCTTCCTCTTCGTCACCACCCAGTACCTCCAGGAGGTGCGCGGCCTGCCGGCGCTGGCGGCCGGGTTGTGCCTGCTGCCCCTCGGGCTGGTCGTCCTGGTCCTGTCCCCGTGGACGGGACGGCTCGTGGGCACGCACGGCCCGCGGGGGCCCCTGGTCGTCGCCGGGGTGGCCCTGGCGGCGGGCGGCGCCGCGTCGGCCTGGCTCGGCCCGGAGACGCCGTTGCCGGCGGTGCTGGCGACCTTCCTGCTCTTCGGCGTCTTCCTCGGCACGGTCAACCCGCCGATCACCAACACCGCCGTCTCCGGGATGCCGGCTTCGATGACCGGGGTGGCCGCCTCGCTGGCTTCCTCCGGCCGGCAGACCGGCACCACGCTGGGCGTCGCGCTCGCGGGCACGGCGCACGGCGTGTGGTGGCTGGTCGCCGGGCTCGGCGCCGGCCTGTTCGCACTGGCGCTGGCCGGCACCGGACGCCGGGCGGCCGCCACCGCCCGGCAGGCGGCGGCGCTGTTCGACGAGCTCAGCCTCCCGCGACGGACGGGATGATCTGCACCTCGGTGTCCTCGCGCAGCACGGTCGCGGTGCCGCCGCGGTGGCGGCACTCCTCGCCGTCGACGTAGAAGTTGACGTACCGGCGCAGTCCCGCCTGCTCGTCGCGCAGCCGCCGTTCCAGCGCCGGGTACCGCTCGGCGAGCGCGTCGAGCACGGCGCCGAGCGTGGCCGGCTCGGCGACCTCGACGGCCAGCCGCGACTCGCCGCCGGCCTTCTCCCGCAGCGTCCCGGGCAGCAGCACGGTGATCCGCACGGTTCACACCCTCGCGGCGCGGACACTCAGCACGTCGGGCAGGTGCGCCGCGACGAGCTGCCAGCTGTCGCCGTCGTCGCGGCTGGCGTAGACGTCGCCGGTCCGCGAACCGAAGTACACCCCGGCCGGGTCGGCGTCGTCGGTGCACATCGCGTCCCGCATGACGCCGGCCCAGTACCCGTCCGGCAGGCCCGGCCCGAGCGCCTCCCACGACTTGCCGGCGTCCTCGCTGCGGTACACGCGGCAGCGGCCGTCCGGCGGGAACCGCATCGCGTCGGCGACCAGCGGGAAGGTGTAGATCACCTCCGGCCGGTGCGGGTGGACGACCACCGGGAAGCCGAAGTCGCTGGGCAGGCCGTCGGCGATGGACTGCCAGGTCGCGCCCGCGTCGTCGCTGCGGTAGACGCCGTGGTGGACCTGCGCGAAGAGGCGGTCCGGCTCGGCCGGGTGCCGCGCGACCTTGTGCACGCACTGGCCGTACTCGGGGTACGGGTCGGGCACGTGGACCGCTTTGATGCCCGTGTTGCTCGCCTGCCAGGACGCGCCGCCGTCCTCGGTGCGGTAGACGCCGCCGGTGGACATCGCCACGGTGACGCGGGCCGGGTCGCCGGGGTGCGGCAGCACGGTGTGGATGGCTTTGCCGCCGCCTCCGGGCGTCCAGTGCTCGCGGTGCGGGTGGTCCCACAGGCCGCGGACGAGCTCGTAGGTGCGGCCGCCGTCGGTGGAGCGGAACAGGGCCGAGGGTTCGGTGCCGGCGTAGACGACGTCCGGCTCGCTCGCCGGGCCCGGCACGAGCTGCCACGTCCTGGCCAGCGACTCGCCGGTGTCCGCCGGGAAGGCGATCGGCGCGTGGTCGGGTTCGGCCCAGGTCGCGCCCAGGTCGTCGCTGGTGGCCACGCTCGGCCCGAAGTGCTCGCTGGTCACCCCGGCCAGCAGCCGCGGCGTGGCCCGGCGCGTGTCGATGCCGACCGCGTACACCTCCGTCATCGGGTGGTGCGGGCCGGTGACCTCCCAGGAGGCCCGGTCATCCGTGCTGGTCGCCAGCCACAGACCTTTGCGCGTACCGATCGCGAGCAGGACGGCCATCCGGCACCTTCCTCCGGGTTCTTCGGGTGACTCAGGTCACAGGTACTCTGCCGGAAAAATCGTCCCGTGCAAATGTCGAACGCCGGACCGGTGCGTTCGACGTGGGGGTGAAGGCCGGTCACCGCGTCCGGGAACGCACCGGACCCCGGCCGAAGAACAGCAGGGAGCACACCATGCGGTTTCTCATGATGCACCGGGTCGACGAGCACGACCCCCGGTCGTGGAACCCCAGCCCGGAGTTCATGGAGAAGATGGGCGCGTTCATCCAGGAGTCGGCGGAGAAGGACATCCTGATCACGGCGGAGGGCGTCCACCCGACGGAGAAGGGCGCGCTGGTCCGCAAGCCGCGCGGTGCCGCGATCCGCGTGACCGACGGCCCGTTCGCCGAGGCCAAGGAGGTCATCGGCGGGTTCGCGCTGATCAACGCGGCGGACCGGGCGGAGGCCGTCGAGTTCGCCAAGCGGTACGTCGAGCTGTTCGACCAGGAGATCGAGGTGGAGATCCGCCAGGTCGTCGAGTTCGACGAGCTGCCGGCGCAGGGATGACGGCGGCCGGTGGCGCTAGGCCGGCCGGGCAACGACTCTGGGGGAGCGGATGTTCCTGGTCACCGGCGCCACCGGCAACGTCGGCGATGAAGTGGTTTCGGCACTCGCGGCGGCGGGCGCCCCGGTCCGGGCGCTGGTGCGCCGGCCGGATGCCGCCCTGCCGGCCGGGGCGGAGGCCGCGGTGGGCGACCTCGACTCGCCCGCTGGGCTGACCGACGCGCTGAAGGGCGTCGAAGGCGTCTTCCTGCTGTCCGGCTACGAGGACATGCCCGGCATGCTGGCGCGGGCCGCGGAGGCGGGGGTCCGGCGGATCGTGCTGCTGTCCGGCGGTTCGGCCGCGCTGGCGGACCTGGACAACGCGGTGTCCCGCTACATGACGCTGTCCGAGCGGGCGGTGCGGGAGTCGGGCCTGGACTGGACGTTCCTGCGGCCGCGCGCGTTCTCGTCGAACGCCCTGCGCTGGCTGCCGCAGCTGCGCGCGGGCGACACGGTCCGAGTCCGGTTCCCCGACGTGGCGGCGGCGTGCGTCGACCCGGCGGACATCGCGGCGGTGGCGGTGGCGGCGCTCGCGGCCGGCCGAGCAGGTCGCCGTGCTGGCTTCCGTGCTGGGCCGGGACCTGCGGTTCGTGGGGCTGTCGAACGACGAGACGCGGGCGGAGCTCGAGGCCGCCATGCCGGGCGAGTACGTCGACGGGGCCTTGGACGAAGCGACGGTGTACCCGACCGTGGCCGACCGGGCGGCCGGCGCGGACCTTCACCCAGTGGGCCGAGGCCCACGCGGACGCCTTCCGCTGATCGGGTCGGCGGGCGGCGGCCGCCGGCCGGGCACCGGGCCCACGTCGACCGGATCGAGCGCCGCGGCTTCAGAGGGTGAGCACGACCTTGCCCGCCGAGTGTCCCTTGTGGACGTAGTCGATCGCGGCCACGGCGTCGGCGAGCGGGTACGTCCGGTCGATCAGCGGCGTCACCTGCCCGGCTTCGGCCAGTTCGCGCAGCACTTCGAGGTCCGCGCCGCGGACCGCGGAAACGAGGCCCCGCAGCCGGTGCCCGACGAACGGGCTGAGCAGCGCCGCGACGGCGGTCCGCTGGACGCCGCCCAGCCACCGGCCGCCGCCCTCGCCGCCGACGATGACCAGCGTGCCGCCCGGCGTCAGGGCCCGGCGCAGGTGCCTGAGCCCGCGCATGCTCGCCGTGTCCAGGACGAGGTCGTACCGCCGCCCGGTGAAGTCCTCGCGGGTGTAGTCGACGACGTGGTCCGCGCCGAGAGCGCGGACCACGTCCGCCTTTCCGGTGCTGCACACCGCCGTGACTTCGGCGCCGAAGGTCTTGGCCAGCTGCACCGCGAACGACCCGACGCCGCCCGCCGCGCCGATCACCAGCACCGACTGTCCCGGCCGGACGCGGCCGGCGTCGCGCAGGCCCTGCAGGGCGGTGCAGCCGGAGACCGCGGTGGCCGCCGCCTGCTCGAACGAGAGCCGGGCCGGTTTCGGCGCGATCCGAGCCACCTTCGCGACGGCGTACTCGGCGAACGAGCCGGTGCACTCGCCGAACACCTCGTCGCCCGGCCGGACGGTCGTGACGCCGTCGCCGGTTTCTTCGACCGTGCCCGCGAAGTCGAGGCCGCGCACCGGGTTCTTCGGCGCGCGCAGGCCGAAACCCAGCAGGCGCAGCAGGTACGGCTGCCCGGTGACGAGGTGCCACACGCCCGGGTCGACGCCGGCCGCGTGCACGCGCACGAGAACTTCGCCGGGCCCGGGCGCCGGTCTCGCGACGTCGCGCGGTTCGAGCACGGCGGTGGTTCCGTAGTGGTCTTGGACGAGGGCTTTCACGGGGACTCCTCCGGGTAGTGGAACACGTCTTCGAGCGGCACCCCGAACACGTGGGCGATCTGGAACGCCATTTCCAGCGAAGGCGAGTACCGGCCCTGCTCGATGGCGATGACGGTCTGGCGGGTGACGCCGATCCGGGTGGCGAGGTCGGCCTGGGTCATCTGGCCGTGCGCGAACCGGAGGGCGCGGAGCGAGTTGGTGACGCGGGTCGGTTTCACCACGGCTGGAAACCCCGCCGGTAGGCGAAGATCCGGGCGACCGACCCGAGGATCGCCGACAGCGTGAAGGCCAGGTAGACGGCGTTGGCGATCCAGAAGTGCGGTGCCTCGGCCATCGCCAGCAGCAGCGCCGCGACGGCGCCGATGACGACGAACGAGTGGCCGACGTACTCGCCGAACCGCCCGATTTCGCGGTCGCGCTGGTCCTTCGCGCCGTCCTTCGACACCATCGCGGCGAGGATGCTCAGCGCGATCGTCGCGACGATGGACGCGCCGACCGCCCAGAGCAGCGTTGCGACGTAAGGAACTTCGGCCAGCGGTCGCCTGCCGGCCCGGCCGAGGACCAGCACGAGGTACACCGCGTAGCTCACCACCGCGGCGATCCCGAGGATCCAGGCTCTCTTCTCTTCGTGGGTCACTTCGTCAAGGTAAAACAAACCAGACATCATGTCAAAGTTTCTTGACATGAGAAAATTCCCGGCGAGGGTGTCCAAGCGGCGGTCCGCCGTTCGTAGTCACCGCGTACGGCAACCGAGCCACTGGAGGAACCCGTGAAGTACCTGATGCTGATCAACGCCGCTCTCGACGCCGACGGCGAGGCGATGGGCGGCTGCACGCCTGAGGACTGGCAGCTGTTCGACAAGACCATCAAGGACTCGGGGGTCTACGTCTCCGGGGATTCGCTCGCCGACTTCACCACGGCCGCGGTGGTCCGCGTCGACGAGCACGGCGAGCGGGTGGTCACCGACGGGCCGTTCGCCGAGTCCCGCGAGGTGCTGGGCGGCTACTTCGTCGTCGACGTGCCGGACCTCGACGTGGCGCTCGACTGGGCGGCGCGCTGCCCGGGCTCCCGCGGCGGCGGCTCGATCGTGGTCCGGCCGCTGGCCGGCTTCGAAGGCTGACGGCGGTGACGGGGCGGGCGGACGCGGCGGCCGGGGGATCCCGGCTGACCCTCGAGGCGGTGTTCCGGGAGGAGCGCGGGCTGCTGCTGGCCGCGCTCGTCCGCCGGTTCGGCGACCTCGACCTGGCCGAGGAGGTGACGTCGGAGGCGATCGAGGCCGCGCTGGTCCACTGGCCGGCCGAGGGCGTGCCGCCGAAGCCGGGCGCCTGGCTGATGACGACGGCCCGACGCAAGGCGGTCGACCGGCTGCGCCGCGACCAGGCCTACGCGGCCCGGCTCGCGGTGCTGCAGGTCGAGGCCGAGCGCGCGGCGCCCGCCCCGCCGTCCGACGGTGGCCTGCCGGACGAGCGGCTCCAGCTGTTCTTCACCTGCGCCCACCCGGCGCTGCCCGCCGAGGACCGCGCGGCGCTGACGTTGCGCTGCCTGGCCGGGCTGACGACCCCGGAGGTCGCGCGGGCGTTCCTGGTGCCGAGCGCGACGATGGGCAAGCGGATCGTGCGCGCGAAGAACCGCATCCGCACGCTGCGCATCCCGTTCCGGGTACCGGACGCCGGCGAGCTGCCCGGGCGGCTGCCGGGCGTGCTCCAGGTCGTGTACTCGATCTTCACCGAGGGCTACGCGGCGAGTTCGGGCCCGGACCTGCAGCGGCGCGACCTGGCGGAGGAAGCGATCCGCCTGGCCCGCATCCTCCGCCGGCTGCTGCCGGACGAGCGCGAGGTGGCGGGCCTGCTGGCCCTCATGCTGCTGATCCACGCCCGCCGCAACGCCCGCACCGATCCGGACGGCGCCCTGGTGCTCCTCGACGACCAGGACCGCGCCCGGTGGGATCGCCCGATGATCGACGAGGGAGCGGCGCTGGTGGTGGCGGCCCTGACGGGCGGGCCACCGGGCCTGTACGGAGTCCAGGCGGCGATCGCGGCCCTGCACGACGAGGCCGCGGACCTGGCGAGCACGGACTGGCCGCAGATCGTGGCGCTGTACGACGTGCTGCGCGGGCTGGCACCGTCCCCGGTGGTGGAGCTGAACCGCGCGGTGGCGGTGGCGATGAGGGACGGGCCACAAGCGGGATTGGTGCTGCTGGACGGGCTGGTGGGTGACCCGCGGTTGCGGGAGTACGGCCCGTTCGCGGCGGCTCGGGGCGACCTGCTGTCCCGCCTGGACCGTCCCGCCGAAGCGGCCGCGGCCTACCGGGAAGCGCTGGAGCTGGCGGGAACCGAACCGGAGCGCGCCCACCTGCGCCGCCGCCTCGCCGAGCTGTCGTGAAGGGCACCTCGTGGCTCTCGAGTCATGGGGGCCCTCCACGTGTCCGGCCATCCGGAACTGTCGGTGGCCCCCGGTAAGCTGGACACCGGGGGCCGGAGGCCTACGCCGCCCGCAACGCCGCCACGGCCGGCGCGAACATCGTCGCCTTGATCGCCCCCAGCGTTCCGCGGTCCTTCCCCGCCAGTTCCCGGACCCGCTCCTGCGCCGCCTTCACCACTTCCCCCTCGGCCGCGACCTCGTCCACCAACCCGGCCTCCACCGCTTCCGTCCCGCCGAACCGCCGTCCCGTCGTCATCGACGCGATCGCCGCCGACGGTGTGAGCTTCCCCTGGATCAGCGCCGCCATCCCGGGCGTGAACGGGATGTTGATGTCCGCCTCCGGGAAGCAGAAGTAACCGCGGTCCGCGCGCATCACGCGGAAGTCGTGCGCCATCGCCAGCATCGCGCCCGCGCCGAACGCGTGCCCGTTGATCGCCGCGACCGTCGGGACCGGCAGCGTCAGCACCCGGGCGAGCAGCTCCTGCACCTCCGCGACGTACTCCGAAGCCTGGTCACCGTGCGCCGTCAGCCATTCGAGGTCGAGGCCGTTCGAATAGAACTTGCCGCCACCGGTGGTCACCAGCGCGCCTTCGACACCGTCCAAAAAGGAATGCACGCGCTGCAGCCAGTCCGGGGAAAACCGGTTTTCGTCGTCGCCCAGGTCGAGCACGGAAACGGTCACGGTCGGTCCTTCTCTCGAGGGGGCACGGTCAGCACCGCCCGCACCGCGGCGGCCAGCCTGTCCCGCACCAGGGGATCGGTGATGTCACGCCGGAAGAACGCGGTCGGCAGGTCGACGACGCACGTCGTGATCACCTCGACGGCCAGGCCGTCGCCGCGGTCCCACAGCCGGCGGGCGAGCCGGACCAGCAGGGCGACCAGGCGTTTGTCCACCGCGTGCAGCGCGTCCGCCAGCTCGTCGGGCAGTTCGGGCCCGAAGAGCCGGTCGCCCCGGACCTTGAGCAGCATCCGCGCCCCGTCGGGACGCAGCAACGCGAACTCCGCGGGCGTGTCCGCCGCCGCGACCACCGCCTCCACCGGTGAAGGAGCCCGGTCCACGAGCGCGGTCTGCAGGTCCAGGAACTCGGTCGCCGCCCGCAGCCAGACCCGGGCCAGCACCGCGTTCAGCGACCCGAACGCGTGGTAGATCGTCCCGTTCGGGACCCCGGCCGCCGCGGCCAGGCCACGCACGGTCACGTCCGCCGAGGACGCGACGAGCCGCTCGGCGACGTCGAGCAGCGCGTCGAGGTCGTGGACGCGGGGGCGGGGCATGGCGCGACCGTAACAGAACACGTGCTCCAAAACCAGCCGGGGTAGGCTCCCGCCGTGGAGATCTGGATCAATCCGGCGTGCTCGAAGTGCCGGTCCGCGGTGTCGATGCTGGACGAAGCCGGCGCGGAGTACACCGTGCGCCGCTACCTCGAGGACCCGCCAACGGCGGCCGAACTCGAAGCTGTCCTCGAGCGCCTCGGCCTCGAACCGTGGGACATCACGCGCACGGCCGAGCCGATCGCGAAGGAACTCGGCCTCAAGAGCTGGGGCCGCACCGCCCAGGACCGGCCGAAGTGGATCAAGGCGCTGGCCGAGCACCCGAAACTCATCCAGCGTCCGATCATCACGGCCGACGACGGCACCACCGTCGTCGCCCGCGACCCCGAAACCGTGCGCTCGGTCCTCTAGGGAATCGCGTCGCTCTTGGCCAGGAGCGGGACGTCCAGGGGCACTGTCTCCGGGTACTTGATCCCGGCGCCGGTGTTGAGCACGACGACGTCTTCGTCGCCCTCGAGCCACCCCGACTCGCGAAGGTGCCGCAACGCGGCGAAGCACGCTCCGCCTTCCGGGCAGACGAAGGCGCCTTCGCGCTCGGCCAGTTCCCGTTGCGCCGCGAGCAGTTCCTCGTCGGTGACGGCGACAGCGGTGCCGCCGGTCGCGTACACGGCGTCGAGCACGAGGAAGTCGCCCAGCGCCTTCGGCACGGTGATGCCGAAGGCGACCGTCCGCGCGTCCGGGAACGGCGTGCTTTCCCGCTCACCGCGCGAAAACGCCGTGACGATCGGCGCGCACCCGGTGGCCTGCACGGCGACGAGCCGGGGCAGCGGGCCGGAAACCCAGCCCAGCTCCCGCATTTCCAGCAACGCCTTGTAGATCCCGATGATGCCGACGCCGCCGCCGGTGGGGTAGAGGATGACGTCGGGCAGCCGCCAGCCGAACTGCTCGGCGATCTCGTACCCCATCGTCTTCTTGCCCTCGATGCGGTACGGCTCCTTCAGCGTCGAGACGTCCTGCACGCCGGGACGCCGCCCGACCGCCGCGGCGACGAGCTTGCCCGCGTCCCCGATGAGACCGTCCACCCGGTACAGCTCGGCTCCGGCGGCGACGCACTCGCGCATGGTGATCGCCGGCGCGTCGTCCGGCATCGCGACCAGGCTCGACAGTCCCGCGCGCGCCGCGTACAACGCCCACGCCGCGCCGGCGTTGCCGTTCGTCGGCATCGCGATCCCGCGCACGCCGAGCTCGGCCGCCCGCGAGACGCCGACCGCGGCGCCGCGCGCCTTGAACGTGCCGGTCGGCACCAGGCCTTCGTCCTTCATCCACAGGCGCGGCAGCCCCAGCTCGCGGCCGTAGCGCGGCAGCCGCAGCAACGGCGTCATGCCTTCGCCGAGGCTGACGACGTGCTCGGCCGACCGCACCGGCAGCACCTCGTGGTAGCGCCACAGCGTCGGCTCGCGGGAGGCGATCTCCTTCGGCGTCACGGCTTCGCGGACCCCGTCGAGGTCGTAGCGCGCGAGCAGCGGCGCACCCGCCGGGGAGAGGCCCTGGACCGCGTCGGCGTCCAGGCGGTCGCCGGTCCGCGAGCACTCGAGGTGACTGAGAAAGGAGTACGGCACGGCGCCGATCCTAGGTCCTAAAGTGAGCACATGGACGCGCTGCGGGTGTGCCTGTACGTCTTCGCCGGGGTGACGCTCGGCACCTGGCTGGTCTCGGTGCTGACCAGGGAGTACTCCTGGGTCGACCGGATCTGGTCGATCGTGCCGGTGGCCTACGCGGGGATCTTCGCCGGCGCCGCCGGGTTCGCCGACGCGCGGCTCGACGTGATGTTCGCGCTGGTCGCGCTGTGGGGCGCCCGGCTGACGTTCAACTTCGCCCGCAAAGGTGGCTACGCGCCCGGTGGCGAGGACTACCGGTGGGCGGTGCTGCGCGAGCGGATGGCGCCGTGGCAGTTCCAGCTGTTCAACTTCTTCTTCATCTCGCTGTACCAGAACGTGATCCTGCTGCTGATCACGCTGCCCGCGCTGACCGCGCTGGAGCACCCCGGCGGGTTCGGGGCCGCGGACGTCGTCGTCGCGGTGGTCTTCGCCGCCTTCCTGGCCGGCGAGACGGTCGCCGACCAGCAGCAGTGGGCGTTCCACCGCGAGAAGCACGCCGGCCGCGCGCCGACGCGGTTCCTCCAGACCGGGCTGTTCCGCTACTCGCGGCATCCGAACTTCTTCTTCGAGCAGGCCCAGTGGTGGGCGATCGCCGCGTTCGGCGTGGTCGCCGGCGGTCCGCAGTGGACGGTCGTCGGCGCCGTCCTGCTGACGCTGCTGTTCGTGGGCTCGACGCGGTTCACCGAGAGCATCACCCGGTCCCGGTACCCCGAATACGCCGACTACCAGCGGCGGACGTCGGCGGTCGTCCCGTGGCCGGCCCGCGGATGACGGTCGTCGCCGCGCTGCAGCTCGCGACCGGCGTCCCGGTCGAGCGGATCCTGGCGTTCGAGGACGAGATCCGCGGCGCCGACCTGGTGGTGCTGCCGGAGGCGGTTCTCGGCGGGTACCCGCGCGGGGAGCCGTTCGTCGAGTACTTCGGCGCGTCGGTGACCGTGCCCGGCCCCGAGGTCACCGAACTGGCCGGGCTGGCGGCGCGGACCGGGGCCGGCCTGGTGGTCGGCGTCATCGAGCGCGACGGCTCGACGCTGTACAGCACCGTGGTCTTCCTCGACCCGCGGCTCGGCCTGGTCGCCAAGCACCGCAAGCTGGTCCCGACCGCGCGCGAACGCCTGGTGTGGGGCCGCGGCGACGGTTCGACGCTCCCGGTCGTCCCGACGGCCGCGGGCCGGGCCGGCGCGGCGATCTGCTGGGAGAACCACATGCCGCTGCTGCGCGCGGCGATGTACGCCAAAGGCGTCGAGATCTGGTGCGCGCCGACGGCGGACGACCGCGACGTCTGGCAGGCCTCCATGCGCCACATCGCCGACGAGGGCCGGTGTTTCGTGGTCTCGGCGTGCCCGTACGAGGCAGAAGGCGACGACCCGTTCCGCGGCGGCAGCGTGATCGTCGGTCCGCTGGGGGACGTGCTGGCGGGCCCGCTGCGCGACGCGGAGGGCCTGATCACGGCGGAGATCGACCTCGAGCAGATCGTGGCCGCGCGCCACAGCCTCGACGTCTCGGGGCACTACGCGCGGCCGGACGTCTTCTCCCTGACCGTGGACGAGCGGCCCCGGGACGGCGTCACCT
>NZ_JMQI01000022.1 GCF_000695625.1 Amycolatopsis rifamycinica | reverse complement strand
CCGGTGCTGGTGCGGCCGTCCTATGTGCTCGGCGGGCGCGGCATGGAGATCGTCTACGACGAGGAGACGCTGGCCGGCTACATCCGCCGCGCCACCGAGGTCACCCCGGAGCACCCGGTGCTGGTGGACCGGTTCCTCGACGACGCCATCGAAATCGACGTCGACGCCCTGTTCGACGGCGAGCAGCTCTACCTCGGCGGGGTCATGGAGCACATCGAGGAAGCCGGGATCCATTCCGGTGACTCCTCGTGCGCGTTGCCGCCGATCACGCTCGGGCACACCGACCTGCAGGCTGTGCGCCGCTCCACCGAGGCGATCGCCCGCGGCGTGGGCGTGCGGGGGCTGCTGAACGTCCAGTACGCGCTCAAAGACGACGTCCTGTATGTGCTGGAGGCCAACCCGCGCGCGTCGCGGACGGTGCCGTTCGTGTCCAAGGCGACGGCGGTGCCGCTGGCCAAGGCCGCCGCGCTGATCATGACCGGCTCGACGATCAAGGACCTGCGTGAGAGCGGTGTCCTGCCGGCCGAAGGCGACGGCGGGCAGCTGCCGGCCGACTCGCCGGTCGCGGTGAAGGAAGCCGTGCTGCCCTTCCACCGCTTCCGCACCCCCGAAGGCCACGGCGTCGACTCGCTGCTCGGCCCGGAAATGAAGTCCACCGGCGAGGTGATGGGCGTCGACGTCGACTTCGGCAAGGCGTTCGCCAAGTCCCAAAGCGGCGCCTACGGCTCCCTGCCCACATCCGGCCGGGTGTTCGTCTCGGTCGCCAACCGCGACAAGCGCTCACTGGTGTTCCCGGTGAAGCGGCTGGCCGACCTCGGCTTCGAAATCCTCGCCACCTCCGGCACCGCGGAAGTGCTGCGCCGCAACGGAGTCGCCTGCACGGTGGTGCGCAAGCACTACGAGGGTTCGACCGAAGCCGAGCCGAACATCGTGGACGTCATCCTCGACGGCGACGTCGACATGGTGATCAACACGCCGTACGGGAACAGCGGTCCGCGCGTCGACGGCTACGAAATCCGCACCGCGGCGGTGTCGCGCGACATCCCGTGCGTCACCACCGTGCAGGGTGCCGCGGCGGCGGTGCACGGCATCGAGGCGCTGATCCGGGGCGACATCGGGGTCCGGTCGCTGCAGGAGCTCCAGGCGGCGCTGAAGGCGAAGTCGTGAGCGGGGTCGTGAGCGGGCGCGAGCGGTTCGGGGCGCGGCTGGCCAAGGCCGTCGCGGCCCGCGGCCCGCTGTGCGCCGGGATCGACCCCCACCCGGGCCTGATCGAGGCCTGGGGGCTCCCGGTGGACGTCTCGGGCCTGGAACGGTTCGCGCTGTCGGCCACGGAGGTCCTGGCGGCGCACGCGGCCATCGTGAAGCCGCAGTCGGCGTTCTTCGAAAGTTTCGGTCCGGACGGCGTCCGGGTGCTGGAACGGGTCGTCGAAACCGCCCGGGACGCGGGTGCGCTGGTGCTGCTGGACGTCAAGCGCGGCGACATCGGTTCCACGATGGCCGCCTACACCGCGGCGTACGTCGCCGAGGGCGCGGCGATCGCGGCCGACGCGATCACCGTTTCGCCGTACCTGGGCTTCGGCTCTTTGGCCCAATGCGCCGAAACGGCCGTCGCGGCGGGACGCGGCCTGTTCGTGCTCGCCCGGACTTCGAACCCGGAAGCGGGCGAAGTGCAGAACGCGAAACTGCCCGACGGGCGCACGGTCGCGCAGGCGATCGTCGACTCCGTGGCTTCACTCAACGCAGGCGCGGAACCGCTCGGCGATGCGGGTGTCGTCGTCGGCGCCACCGTTCCGCCGGGAGAGCTCGATCTCTCGCGGTTGAACGGTCCGGTGCTGGCACCCGGTTTCGGGGCCCAGGGAGCCACTGTGGCCGATTTGCGGGCCCTGTTCGGTGCGTCCCTGCCGGGCGTCCTGCCCGCCTCGTCCCGGGACATCCTGAAGCACGGTCCGGAGCAAGCGGCTTTGCGCCAAGCGGTCGAACGGGTCGCCGAAGTGCTGGCCGACCCGCAGGAAAACGGCCAATAGCAGGGGTCGGAACGGGCCCCCACCAGGCACCCCCGCATTGTGGCCGGTGCTCACGGGTGGGTACCGTCGCGTCACCCACCCAGTTTTGAGAACTACCGGAGGAAAACGTGGCACTTCCCCAGCTGACAGAGGAACAGCGCGCTGCGGCGCTGGAGAAGGCCGCCGCCGCTCGCCGCATCCGTGCTGAGCTGAAGGAGCGGCTGAAGCGGGGCGGTACCACTCTGGTCGACGTGCTGAAGCAGGCCGAGGAGAACGAAGTCCTCGGCAAGATGAAGGTTTCGGCTCTGCTCGAGGCCCTTCCGGGCGTCGGCAAGGTCCGCGCGCAGCAGACCATGGAACGACTGGAGATCGCCCCCAGCCGTCGCCTTCGCGGCCTCGGCGACCGGCAGCGCAAGGCGCTGCTGGCCGAGTTCAGCGGCGAGTGAACGGCGCCGGTCGTGACTACCCGGTGAACCGGGGCGCCGACCGCGGCGGTGAGCCGGTGACGGGGGACCTCCCCCGGCACCGGCTCACCGTCGTATCGGGGCCTTCGGGGGTCGGGAAGTCGAGCGTGGTGGGCGAGCTGCGGAAGCTGGAGCCCGACGTCTGGTTCAGCGTCTCGGTCACCACCAGGAAGCCGCGTCCCGGCGAAGTCGACGGGGCGCACTACCACTTCGTCGACCGCGTCGAGTTCGACGCGATGGTCGCCGACGGCAGGCTGCTGGAATGGGCCGAGTTCGCCGGCAACCGCTACGGCACCCCGCGCGAGCCGGTCGAGAAGGCCCTCGCCGAGGGCCGCCCGGCCGTCCTGGAGATCGAGCTGCAGGGTGCCCGCCAGGTCCGCGCGGCCATGCCGGAGGCCCGGCTGGTGATGCTGATGCCGCCGTCGTGGGAGGAACTGGTGGGCAGGCTCACCGGACGCGGCACCGAAAACGAGGCCGCCGTGCAGGCCCGGCTGGCCGAAGCGGAGCGCGAGCTGGCGGCGGCGGGGGAGTTCGACCACCGCCTCGTCAACGCCGACGTGCGGGAGGCCGCCGAGCACTTGCTAAGCTTGATTACTGCTGATCAGTTTTCCGAAGAAGCGGAGCCTCACGAGTGACCACCCAGGTAGCCCTGACCGAAGAGCTCGAGGGCATCACCAACCCCCCGATCGACGACCTGCTCGAAAAGGTCAGCTCGAAGTACGCGCTGGTGATCTACTCGGCCAAGCGTGCCCGCCAGATCAACGACTACTACGCCCAGCTGGGCGAGGGCCTGCTGGAGTACGTCGGCCCGCTCGTCGAGCCGGGCCCGCGCGAGAAGCCGCTCTCGATCGCGCTGCGCGAGATCCACGGCGGCCTGCTCGAGCACACCGAGGGTGAGTAAACCCCGCGTCGTCCTGGGCGTGGGCGGCGGCATCGCCGCCTACAAGGCCTGTGAGGTGCTGCGCGGGCTGACCGAGTCCGGTCACGACGTCCGCGTGGTCCCCACCGAAGCCGCGTTGAACTTCGTCGGCGCGGCCACCTTCGAAGCCCTCTCCGGGCACCCGGTGCACACGGGCGTGTTCACCGAGGTGCCCGAGGTCCAGCACGTCCGCGTCGGCAAGGAAGCCGACCTCGTCCTGGTCGTCCCGGCCACGGCGAACCTGCTCGCCAAGGCCGCCCACGGCCTCGCCGACGACCTGCTGACGAACACCCTGCTCACCGCCCGGTGCCCGGTCGCCTTCATCCCGGCGATGCACACGGAGATGTGGGAGCACCCCGCCACCCGCGACAACGTGGCCCTGCTGCGCTCGCGCGGCATGATCGTCACCGAGCCCGACTCCGGCCGGTTGACCGGGGCCGACACCGGCAAGGGCCGCCTGGCGAACCCGGCCGAGATCGTCGACCTGGCCCGGCTGCTGCTGGCCCGCCCGGACGCCCTCCCGCGCGACCTCGAAGGCGTCCGCGTCGTCGTCTCGGCGGGCGGCACGCGCGAGCCACTGGACCCGGTGCGCTACCTCGGCAACCGCTCGTCCGGCAAGCAGGGCTACGCGCTGGCCCGCGTCGCCGCCCAGCGCGGCGCCGACGTCACGCTGGTCGCCGCCCACACGGTCGCGCTGCCGGATCCGGCGGGCGCGGTCGTCGAGCACGTCTCGACGGCCGAGGAGCTGCGGCAGGCCGTGCACGCCGCGGCCCAGGCCGCCGACGTCGTCGTGATGGCCGCCGCGGTCGCCGACTTCCGGCCGGCGAACCGGGCCGAGCACAAGATCAAGAAGTCCGACGACCAGCCGGACCCGGTCATCACGCTCGACCGCAATGCCGACATTCTCGCCGAATTGGTGCAAAACCGGCGTTCCGGACAGGTGGTCGTGGGATTCGCCGCGGAAACCGGCGACGCGCAGGGGAGCGTTCTCGACCACGCCCGTGTCAAACTCAAGCGCAAGGGTGCGGATCTGCTGGTGGTGAACGCCGTCGGCGACGGCAAGGCGTTCGGCACCGAGGACAATTCCGGCTGGCTGCTGGGGGCCGACGGCACCGAAATCGCGATCCCGCTGGGCGCGAAGGCTGAACTCGCGTCCACTCTGTGGGACGCTGTTGTGAGCTTCATGAAGCGTTGACCGTCCCCCGAGCGATAGTCAGTACGCTTGCACAGGTAAGGGGTGCCTAACCCACTGGGCATCCGACGACTAGGTGAGGAAGTGACGGCCACCGTGACCGCGTCCAGCAGCAGATTGTTCACCTCGGAGTCGGTGACCGAAGGGCACCCCGACAAGATTTGCGACGCCATCAGCGATTCCATCCTCGACGGCCTCCTGTCGAAGGACCCGCGCAGCCGCGTCGCCGTCGAAACCCTGATCACCACCGGCCAGGTGCACGTGGCCGGCGAGGTGACGACCGAGGCGTACGCCGACATCCCGACGATCGTCCGCGACGTCATCCTCAAGATCGGCTACGACTCCTCCGCCAAGGGCTTCGACGGCAACTCCTGCGGCGTCAACGTCGCGATCGGCTCCCAGTCGCCGGACATCGCCCAGGGCGTCGACACCGCGTACGAGTCGCGGGTCGAGTCCGACGAGGACGAGATCAACCGCCAGGGCGCCGGCGACCAGGGCCTGATGTTCGGCTACGCCTGCTCGGACACCCCCGAGCTGATGCCGCTGCCGATCGCGCTGGCCCACCGGCTGTCGAAGCGGCTGACCGCGGTCCGCAAGGACGGCGTGCTGCCGTACCTGCGCCCGGACGGCAAGACCCAGGTCACCATCGAGTACGCCGGCGACCAGCCGGTGCGCCTCGACACCGTCGTCGTGTCCTCGCAGCACGCCGACGGCATCGACCTGGACCGGATGCTCAGCGTCGACGTCAAGGAGCACGTCGTCGGCCCCGAGCTCGAGGGCCTGGGCATCGACACCTCGAACGCGCGCCTTCTGGTCAACCCGACCGGCCGGTTCGTCATCGGCGGCCCGATGGGCGACGCCGGCCTGACCGGCCGCAAGATCATCGTCGACACCTACGGCGGCATGGCCCGCCACGGCGGCGGCGCGTTCTCCGGCAAGGACCCGTCCAAGGTCGACCGGTCCGCCGCGTACGCGATGCGCTGGGTGGCCAAGAACGTCGTCGCCGCGGGCCTGGCCTCCCGCACCGAGGTGCAGGTCGCGTACGCGATCGGCAAGGCGGCCCCGGTCGGCCTGTTCGTCGAGACGTTCGGCACCGAGACGGTCGACCCGTCGAAGATCCAGCAGGCCATCATCGAGGTCTTCGACCTCCGGCCGGCGGCGATCATCCGCGACCTCGACCTGCTCCGCCCGATCTACGCCCCGACGGCGGCGTACGGCCACTTCGGCCGGCCCGAGCTGGGCCTGCCGTGGGAGAGCACGGCCCGCGCCGAGGCCCTGAAGGCCGCAGCGGGCGCCTGACACGCTCACACACCGGAAGGCCGTCCCTCACCCGAGGGACGGCCTTCCGTGTGAGGCCCCTTCAATCACGTGTGATGCCCCTCCAATCACACGAGATGCCCCGCCAGTCACGCGTGATGCCTCTCCGGTCAGGCTGTCGGTGGGGTCTGGTAGAGATCAGGGCGTGAGCAGCTCCGAGCCCGCCGCCCTCTGGGACCTCCCGGAGAAGCCGCCTTCGCCGAAGGCGGCGCCCTCGCGTGCCCGGAAACCGCCGAAGCCGGGGCAGAAGGCGAAGGGTGCCCAGTCGCCCGCGCCCGAGCGGCCGGTCGCGCGGGTCGTCGTCGACATCCCCCTGGCCCACCTGGACCGCACCTTCGACTACCTCGTGCCGGAGAAGCTGCACGAGGCCGCCGTGCCGGGCTGCCGCGTCCGCGTCCGGTTCGCCGGGCAGCTGGTCGACGGCTACCTGATCGAACGCGGCGAAACCAGCGACTACGGCAGCAAACTGGCGTTCCTCGACCGCGTGACGTCCTCCGAGCCGGTGCTGCCGCCGTCGCTGCAGGCGGTCTGCCGGGCGGTCGCCGACCGCTACGGCGGCACGCTGTCCGACGTCCTGCGGCTCGCGATCCCGCCGCGGCACGCCAAAGCCGAGGGCGAACCGCCGGTCTCGCCGGCGGGACCCCCCGAGGCGCCCGACACCACGGCCTGGGCGCGCTACCAGCGCGGTCCGGCGTTCGTGGAGGCCCTCGCCGAGGGCAAGCCCGCGAACGCCGTCTGGCAGGCCCTGCCGGGCGAGGACTGGCCACGCCGGCTCGCCGAGGCCGCCGGCGCCGTGGCCGCGCGGGGCCGGGGCGCGGTGCTGGTGGTGCCCGACCACCGCGACCTGACCCGGGTGCACGCGGCCTGCGCGGCGGTCGTGGGCGAGGACGCCGTGGTGGCCCTGATCGCCGGGCTCGGGCCCGCCGAGCGCTACCGGCGCTGGCTGGCCGTGCTGCGCGGCGCGGTGCGGGTGGTGGTCGGGACGCGGGCGGCGATGTTCGCGCCGGTCCACGACCCCGGCCTGTTCGCCGTCTGGGACGACGGCGACGACCTGCACCTCGACCAGCACGCGCCCTACCCGCACGTCCGGGACGTCCTGATGGACCGCGCGCACGCGGCGAAGGCGTCCCTGCTGGTCGGCGGGTTCGCCCGGACGGCCGAAGCCCAGCTGCTCGTCGAATCCGGCTGGGCCGCGCCGGTGCTGGCCGAGCGCACGGTGCTGCGTTCGGCGGCCCCGCGCGTCACCCCGGTCGGCGAGGACTTCGACGTCGCCCGCGACGAGGCCGCCCGGGTCGCGCGGCTGCCGGCGGTGGCGTTCGAGGCGGCGCGCCAGGCGTTCGCGGCGGACCTCCCGGCGCTGGTGCAGGTCCCGCGGCGGGGGTATGTCCCCGGTCTGGCCTGCGGGAACTGCCGGACACCCGCGCACTGCCGCCGGTGCGCGGGGCCGCTGGCCCTGCCCGGCGGAACGCTCGACGGGCAGCCGAAACCGCCGGCGTGCCGCTGGTGCGGCGTCCCGGAAACGGCGTTCCGCTGCACGGCGTGCGGTTCGGTCCGGCTGCGCGCGGTGATCGTCGGCGCGAAGCGGACGGCGGAGGAGCTCGGCCGCGCGTTCCCGGGCGTCCCGGTCCGCACGTCGGGGGCGGCGGAGGTCCTGGAGTCGGTGCCGGGCAAACCGGCGCTGGTGGTGTGCACCCCGGGCGCGGAGCCGGTGGCCGAGGGCGGCTACGGCGCGGCCCTGCTCCTCGACGGCTGGGCCCTGCTGGGCCGCCAGGACCTGCGGGCGGGCGAGGAAACGCTCCGCCGCTGGATGGCGGCGGCCGCCCTGGTCCGCCCGGCGGCTGCCGGCGGCCGCGTGATCGTCGGCGCGGAGGCGGGACTCGCGGTGGTCCAGGCCCTGGTCCGCTGGGACCCGGCGTGGCACGCGGCCCAGGAGCTGGGCGAGCGCCGCGAGCTGGGCTTCCCCCCGGCGATGCGCATGGCGAGCGTCGAGGGCAGCCCGGACGCGGTGGCGGCGTTGCTCGAGGACCTGCCCCTGCCCCCGTCCGGCGAGGTCCTGGGCCCGGTCCCGATCGGCGAGCTGGACGAGGAGGGCAACGCCGAGCGCGAGCGGGCCCTGGTCCGGGTGAGCCGAGCGGAGGGCAAGGCGTTGTCCTCGGCCATCCACGCGGCAGCGGCCCGCCGAGACGCGAAGAAGGCCACGGAGCCGATTCGCATTCAGCTCGATCCGCTGGATCTCATCTGACGGCCCGTGATGCCCTTCCGATCACGCGAGATGCCCCCTTGATCACGCGAGATGCCGTTTGCCGCACAGGTGGTTCGCGGGCGGAACTGCGCATTCGCGTGATCGAGCAGGTATCTCGCGTGTCCGGAGGGCATTTCGCGTGGCTGGCGGGGCATCTCGCGTGATCGGCGGGGCATCATCCGTGTTGGGGAGGGCATCAGCCGGGGAGGACCGTGCCGGGCAGGGATTCGATCGCGGCGCGCGCGGAGTCCGCGGTGCGCGGCGGCGCGGCCGGAGCCCGGTCGCCCGCGGCGGCGGCCGTCACCAGCGAAACCACCTCGGCCGCGATCGTCTGCCGCCGGGCCTCGAAATCCGCGTCCGTCAGCGCGTCCGGGGCCGTCGGCTGGCCCAGCACCGGCGTGTGCAGGTGGCCGCCGGGCAGGGTCGTCAGACCCAAGCCGAGCCGCAATCGGTTGCTCCGGTACATCGATTCGTTGGAAAGGTAATTCCCGCCGCCGCCCGAAGCCGCGATTTCTCCCGGGGCCGGGGCGTCCGAGCGGCACACCGGTGTCCCGGTACCCGGCTGTGAAGCGTCCGGCCATACACAGAACGCCTGATTGAAATTGACCGGGTAATCGCCCGTCACCTCCAGCATCCGCGAATACGGCAACGTCGTCTCGATGAACTGGAGGTCCGGCTGCGGCCAGCCCGCCGCCGACGGGACGCCACCCGTCACCGAGGCGTTGTTGTTGTCCGGGAAGCCGCCGCGCCAGGCTCCGGCCCAGCGCTCGATGTCGAACCGTCCCGGGCGGCCCTGGCTGATCGTCATGATCACGTCCGGCCGCCGGGCGCGGTCGCGCAACGCCTCGCCGTACGCCGCTTCGACGATGCCTTCGTCGAAGTAGCCCCAGACCACCGGGAAGTTCACCGCCTGCACCACCGCCGGACCCGACGGCGTGTCCAGCACCCGCCCGTCGAGCTGCAGCGCGGACGCCCCGGCCGGGTTCGAGATCCGGACGCCGGTGCCGTCGAGCTGGAACGGGTCGAAGCCGCTCACCATGACCCGCCGCGGTTTCCCGAGCGGGAACCGGACGTCGTCGAGGCCGCGCGAACCCCGGTCGAACGCCGTGAGCAGCGCGCCGCGGTCCGGCAGCGCGAACGACGGCCGCCACTGCCGGATCGCGCTGCTCAGCTGCAGCCGCGCCCAGTACAGCGGCCGGTCGTCGAACCGGTCGAGCGTCCCCAGGTCCGGACGGCGCCCCTGGGCGCGGTCGACGGCCGTCCGCCACAGCCGGTCACCGGCCTGCGTGACGACGCGTCCGGCGCGCCGCGGGGTGCGGGCGGCGCAGAGGTCGCGCTTCACCTCGGCGACGAACGGGTCGAGCGCGGCCAGCCGCACGAGCTCCGGGCCGACGGCGGGCCCGCCGGCCGGCAGGGAGGCGGTCAGCCGCTGTTCCTCGACGGTCAGCCCGGCGGCGGAGTCGAAACAGCCGGGCGCGGCCGCGGCCACCCCGGGGAACGCGAACAGCGGAACGGCGGCGAGCAGGGGGAGCAGGGCGGACAGGCGCACGGATTTCCCTCCACGTCGTGGGCGACGCGGCCGAGTTTCCGCCGACCGCGTCGCCGGCGGAACCCGCATAAGTCGGGTTCCGCCGGACTTCGGCCGGAAGCCGCAACCACCAGTTCGCTCGGGGAGCGACAAAGGGCCGGGCCCGCGTTCAAGCGGCACGTCCGAAGTGGACAGTGAATCTCGACCCGCCGGTGGACCGAATCACCGTTGATCGACGGGCCGGGAGC
>NZ_JMQI01000021.1 GCF_000695625.1 Amycolatopsis rifamycinica | reverse complement strand
CCCGCCACCGCCGCCGGTTCACTCGCTTCTCACTCACCCACCTCCCCGTCGGCCAGCTCGCGGAGCACGTC
The DNA here is from genome assembly GCF_000695625.1 of Amycolatopsis rifamycinica. Classification (GTDB taxonomy): domain Bacteria; phylum Actinomycetota; class Actinomycetes; order Mycobacteriales; family Pseudonocardiaceae; genus Amycolatopsis; species Amycolatopsis rifamycinica. The sequence continues at coordinate 255,125 of NZ_JMQI01000021.1, read as the reverse complement.
CAGGTGTCCCACGTGCCGCGCCGTCTCCTGGACCACGTGGGCGACCACCCACCGGACCGTGAACTCCGACCGCCGCCGTGTCCGGTCGTCCGGGCCCAGTCCGCGCAGGGCCTTCTCCACCCGGGCCCACTCCGCCTTGTACGCCGCCACCACCGATGCCGGGGTGTCCTCCGGGGCGATGGTCCAGCTCGGGTCCGGGGTGCCCGCCCACAGGGAGGGCAGGTCCGCGCCGCCCGCCTCGATCGACAGCCACCAGCGCTCCACCGCCGTCAGGTGCTTCAGGACCCCCAGCGCGCTCATCCTCGGCGACGACGGCAACGGTGTCGCCGCCGCCTGGGACGCTGTCAGCCCCGCCACCTTGTTCACCGCCGTGGCCCGGAGGAACTGCAGGAAGTCCAGCAGCAGGCGCAGCTCGTCACCCGCCAGCGGCGCCGGCCACTGGCGGTGCGTCTTCGAACTCGTGTTCGACATGGCCGGACCGTACCCCACGGGTCCGACAAAATAGAGTGATCGGCATGTGGTGGGGACTGCTCTGCGCCTTGGGCGCGGCATGCGCGTACGGCGTGGCTTCGGTGATGCAGTCGGTCGCCGCGCGGGCCACGGACACCGGTGCCGACGGCGTCGACCCGAAACTGCTGGTCCGGGTGCTCGGGCAGGGGAAGTTCGTGCTCGGGCTCACCCTCGACGTCCTCGGGTTCGTCGCGCAGATCGCCGCCCTGCACGTCCTGCCCCTGTTCGTCGTCCAGGCCGCGCTCGCCGCCAGTCTCGCCGTGACCGCCGTGGCCGCGCGGTTCCTCGGCGTGCGTCTCGGCAAGAAGGAGTGGGCCGCGATCGGCGTCGTGTGCGCCGGGCTCGCCCTGCTCGGTGCCGCCGCGGAAAGCGAAGGCTCGGACCCCGTCGGGCTCGAGTTCCGGATCGCGCTGGTCGCCGCGGTCGCCGTGCTCGCCGTGGCCGGGATCGCCGCGGGCAAGGCGAGCCGCCGGATCCGGACGCCGGCGCTCGGGCTCGTCGCCGGGTTGTGCTTCGGCGTCGTCGCCATCGCCGGCCGGATCATCCCCAGCCTCGCGCCGCTCGACCTGCTCACCGACGTCGCCACCTACACCGTCGCGGTCGCCGGCGGGATGGCCATGCTGTTCTACGCGACGGCGTTGCAACGCGGCAGCGTCACCACCTCGACCGCGATGATGGTGCTCGGCGAGACGGTGTTCCCGGCACTGGTCGGCGTCCTGGCCCTCGGCGACCGCACCCGGCCCGGGTTCGCGGTGGTCGCCGTCGCCGGGTTCGCGCTCGCCGTCGCGGCCGCGCTGGCGCTGGCGCGGTTCGGCGAACCGGCGGCCGAACCGCGGACCGAGACGAAGCCCACCGCGTTCCCGTAACTCCTTTACTTAGACTAGCCTTACCTATCCCAGCTCTGGAGAGGGAGGCGCGGGTGAGCACGACGGGACGGCAGGTCCTCCGCCGGTCGATCGCCGGGCAACGACGATCCGTGGTACTGGCGGCGCTGCTGACCGCGGGCCACCAAGGCGGCGAAGCACTGGTCCCGGTGGTGATCGGCGTGGTGATCGACCAGGCCGTCGCGGGCCGCTCGGCCGGCACCCTCGTGCTCTGGCTGGTGGTCCTCGGCGTGCTGTTCGCCGCGCTGTCGACCAGCTACCGCCTCGGCGCCCGGTTCGGCGAGCGCGCCGCGGAACGCGCGGCCCACGACCTCCGCCTCGACGTCGGACGCCGGGTGCTGCACCCCGGCGGCGTGGCCGGTTCCGGCACCCTCGCCGGCGAACTGGTGAACATCGGGACGTCGGACGCCAAGCGCGTCGGCACGGTCAACGGCGTGCTGCCCTTCGGCGTCGCCGGCCTGGCCGGGCTGCTGGTCAGCGCCGTCGCGCTGCTCACCATGTCGCTGCCGCTCGGCCTGCTCGTGCTGCTCGGCACGCCGCCGATGCTGTACCTGGCGCACCTGATCGGCAAGCCGCTCGAGCGCCGCAGCGAGGCCGAGCAGGAGCGGTCGGCGTTCGCCTCCGGCGTCGCCACCGATCTGGTCGCCGGGCTTCGGGTGCTCAAGGGGATCGGCGCCGAACGCGCCGCCGTCGACCGCTACCGCCGGACCAGCCAGGACTCGCTGCGGGCGACGCTGCGCGCGGCCCGCGCCCAGGCCTGGCACAACGGCGCGCTGCTGGCGCTCACCGGCATCTTCATCGCCGTCGTCGCGCTCGTCGGCGGCACCCTCGCCGCGGCGGGCGACATCAGCGTCGGCGACCTGGTCGCCGCGGTCGGGCTCGCGCAGTACCTGATCACGCCGTTCACGATCTTCTCGTGGGTCAACGGCGAGCTCGCGCAGGGCCGGGCGTCGGCCGCGCGCGTCGCCGACGTGCTGAACGCGGCCCCGGCCGTCGGCGGCGGGGACGCGGTGCTGCCGGTTCCGGCGGCCGGGCACGTCAAGCTGTCCGCGCTGAACCGCGGCGCTCTGCGTGACGTCGGCTTCGAGGCGCGGCCGGGTGAGCTGCTGGGCGTGGTGGCCACCGACCCGGCCGCCGCGACGGATCTGCTGGACTGCCTGGGCCGCGCCGCCGATCCGGCGGGCGGCTCGGTCTCGGTCGACTCCGTCGACCTGTCCACTGTGGACCCGAGCCGGGTCCGCGAGGTCGTGTTGGTCGCCGCGCACGACGCGGACCTGTTCGCCGGGACGGTCGCCGACAACATCGAGACCGGGCCGAAGACCGCCGAGGCGATCACCGCGGCCGCCGTCGACGAAGTGGCGAGCGCCCTCCCCGACGGCGTCGCGACCGCCGTCACCGAACGCGGGCGGTCGCTCTCGGGCGGGCAGCGCCAGCGCGTCGCGCTCGCCCGGGCGCTCGCCGCCGACGCGCCGGTGCTGGTGCTGCACGACCCGACGACCGCCGTCGACACGGTCACCGAAGCCCGGATCGCGGCCGGGCTCGCCGCACTGCGGCGCGGCCGCACCACGATCCTCGTCACCACCAGCCCGGCGCTGCTGGCGGCCACCGACCGCGTCGTCCTGCTCGACGACGGGCGGGTCGCGGGCGAAGGCAGTCACGCCGAGCTGACCGCCCGTCCCGACTACCGAGCGGCGGTGCTGTCGTGACCAGCGAACTCCTGCCCGTGGCCGACGGCCGCCGGATCCGCGCCGTCCTCGGCGAGCTCGTCGGCCGGGCGAAGGGCCGCGCGACGGCCGCGTTCACGATGCTCGTCGCGGCCACCGCGGTCGGCCTGCTGACCGCGCCCCTGCTCGGCCGGGCCGTCGACCTCGTCGCCGCGCGCCGCCCGGTCGCCGAACTCGTCACGCCCGTGGTGGGGCTGGTGCTGGTCGCGGTGGCGCAGGCGGTGGCGACCGCGATCGGCGTGTCGCTGGTGGCGCGGCTGGGCGAGACGATCCTGGCCAAGCTGCGCGAACGCTTCGTCGAACGTGCCCTCGGCCTGCCGCTCGAACAGCTCGAGCGCGCCGGGTCCGGCGACCTGACCGCCCGCGTGACGAACGACGTCTCGGTCGTCGCCGAGGGCGTCCGGCAGGCGCTGCCCGAACTGGGCCGGTCGGTGCTGACGGTCGTGCTGACGCTGGGGGCGCTGGCCGTGCTGGACTGGCGGTTCCTGCTCGCCGCGCTGCTGGCCGTGCCGATCCAGCTGTGGACCGTGCGCTGGTACGTGCCGCGCGCGAAGCCGTTGTACGCCGCCCAGCGCGAGGCGGTCGGGGCGCAACAGCAGCAGCTGCTGGACACCATCGGCGGCGCGAAGACGGTCCGGGCGTTCCGGCTGGCGGACACCCACCTGGAGCGGGTGCGGCAGCGGTCCGACGCGGCCGTCACGCTGGCGCTGCGCGGAATCCGCCTGGTGACGCGGTTCTACGCGCGGCTCAACCTGGCGGAGTTCGTCGGGCTGTCGGCGGTGCTGGCACTGGGGTTCGTGCTGGTGGGCGCGGACGCGGTGACGGTCGGCGTCGCGACGGCGGCGGCCCTGTACTTCCACAGCCTGTTCGGCCCGATCACGACGGCGCTGGCGCTGGTCGACGACGCGCAGGCGGCCGCGGCCAGCCTCGCGCGGCTGATCGGCGTCGCCGACCTGCCCGCCGAGGCGTCGCCCGCGCGGCCGGCCCGGCCGGTGGACGGATCGGTGAAGACCGCGGCCCTGGGTTATTCCTACGTGGACGGTCATCCGGTGCTGCGCGACGTCGACCTGGGAGTCGCACCGGGCGAGCGGGTGGCGCTGGTCGGCGCGAGCGGGGCCGGGAAGACCACGCTGGCCAAGCTGATCGCCGGCATCCACCGGCCGGCCACGGGCTCGGTCACGCTCGGCGGCGTGTCCCTCGACGAGCTGGGGCCGGAAGCCACGCGGCGGACGGTGGGGCTGATCAGCCAGGAGGTCCACGTGTTCGCGGGCCCGCTGGCCGAGGACCTGCGGCTGGCCCGCCCGTCGGCGACGGACGCCGAACTGCGGGCCGCGCTGGCCAAGGTGGGCGCGCTGACCTGGGTGGACGCCCTGCCCTCCGGATTGTCCACAGTGGTCGGCGAAGGCGGCCACCAGCTCACGGTGACGCAGGCGCAGCAGCTGGCCCTGGTCCGGCTGGTGCTGGCCGACCCGCCGATCGCGATCCTCGACGAGGCCACGGCCGAGGCGGGCAGCGCGGGTTCGAAGGTCCTGGAGTCGGCGGCCGCGGCGGCACTGGAGGGACGCACGGCCCTGGTGGTGGCGCACCGCCTCACCCAGGCGGCGGCGTCGGACCGGATCGTGGTCCTCGACGCGGGCGCGGTCGTGGAGTCCGGAACCCACGACGAGCTCGTGGCCGCGGGTGGCCGGTACGCGAAGCTCTGGGCCGCCTGGTCCGGCCAACGCGCCTGACATCGAGTCGTCCGCCCAGGTACGCGAGTCGTCCCTTCCGGTACGCGAGTCGTCCGCCCAAGTACGCGAGTCGTCCCTTCCGGTACGCGGAACTCGCGTGTTCGGAGGCAGAACTCGCGTGACTGGAGGGGCATCTCGCGTGACTGGAAGGGCATCACGCGTGACTGGAAGGGCATCACGCGTGATTGGCGGGGCATCACGCGTGATTGGCGGGGCATCTTGCGGGGTGAGGTGTCAGGAGGGGGGTGGGGCGACCACGCGGAGCTGGAGCATGGCCGCGAACCTCGCTTCCGGGTCCGTCATGTCGAAGCCGCCGACTTCGGCGAGGCGGCGGAGGCGGTAGCGGAACGTGTTGGGGTGGACGTGGACCGCCGCGGAGGCCGCGATGACGTCGCCGAAGGCGTCCAGCCAGGCCCGCAGGGTCTCGACCAGGTGGGCGTGGTGCTGCGCGTCGTAGTCGAGCAGGCGGGCGACCGCGCCCGTCGGGCGGTCGCCGCGGGCCGCGACCAGGTCCTGGAGCTCCAGCAGGAGCGCCTCGACGTGCACGTCGGCCAGCAGCGCGACCCGGCGGCCGGCGCCGCTGCCCGAGCGGAGGACCCGCAGGGCCCGGTCCGCGCTGTCGCGGGCTTCCGGCAGCTCGGCCGCGCTGCGCGCCACCGGGCCGATGCCGACCACCGCCCGGACGCGGTCGCCGACCCGGTCCAGGAAGTCCCCGGCGATCCGCAGGGCCCGCTGCTCGGCGTCGGTGTCGCGGGTCACCGGCACCAGCCCGTAGGCCGTGTCGCCGACGAGCGCCGCGGCGCAGCGCGGGTGCACCGCGCTCAGGTGCATGGCCAGCCCGTCGCTGAGGCGCTGCCGGTCGGCGGCGAGCTCGGCGTCCGCGACCCCGGTTTCGAGCACCGCGAGCGCCAACACGACGACCGGCCGGTCGGCCAGGCCGAGCCGGCTCAGCGCCTCCCGCGCGGCGGCCCCGCCTTCGAGGGCCGTGCTCAGCAGGTCCGCACGCAGCCGCCGTTCGACGTCGGCGCCGGCCCGGACGCGCAGCAGGTGCAGCGCCACCACGCGGGCCGCGTCGCGCAGGGCTCGCGTCCGGTCCTCGGTCAGCGGCTCGCGCACCGCGGCCCAGATGGAGCCGAGGACCTCGTCGCCGGCCCGGACCGCGACCGCCACCCGGGGCACCAGGATCCCTTCCGGGTTCTCCGGGGACAGGCCCACGTAGACCGGCTCGTCGCTGCGGTAGAGCTCGCGGAACACGCCGCGATCGGCCAGCATGCGGGCGAACCGCTCGGGCACCTGCCGCCCCAGGATGGTCTCGACGCGCGAGGGGTCGGCCTCGTCCTGCCGTCCGGAGAACGCCAGCACGCGGGACCGCCGGTCTTCGATGGTGACGGGCGCGTCGATCAGCGCGGCGATCGCGTTGGCGACGGCGAACAGGTCACCCGAAGGCAGCCCGGCCAGCGTCTCGGGCTGGGCGTCGCCGACGTCGCCTTCGGCCAGCAGCGACCGCAGCATCGCGGCGAGCTGCGCCCAGGACGCACCGCGGGCCAGGCTCAGCAGCGCGACGCCGGTTTCCTCGACGGCGGCGGTGATCGCCGCGGTCACCGTGACCGGCGCGCGCAGCACGAGCCCGGCCGCGTCGTGGCGGGCCAGTGTCCGCAGCTGCCGGACGACGTCGTCCGGCTCGGCCAGGCCGACGCCCAGCACCAGGGCGTTCTGCGGCAGCGCGGGCTCGTCCAGGGGGTCGTGGATGGCGACGCCGCCGATGCCGCCCGGGCGCTCGCCGTCGCCGAGCACCAGGTCCAGGAGCGTGCCGCCCAGGTCGTCGAGGACGCGGCCGAGGCCGGTGTGCGGGCGCAGGTTCACGGAAACGAGCACCTCCTGAAGCTAGGCGCGACGGCGTCAGCCTAGTTCGTCGCCGCGGACGAAGTCAGCCTCCGTTTTGGTCGTCGCCGACCAACTCCTCCCACCAGGGGATGATCCGGAAGCTGGTGTCGCCGAGCCCGCGGAAGTACCCGCGCCGCGAACCGGGCGCGAACTCCGGCTCGTGTTCGTGCCGGAGGTGCCGCCGGGTTTCCCAGACGTAGAGCGGAACGTCCACGTCCGGCTCGTCGAGGACCTGTTCGGTGACGCAGACGACGCGATCGTGCCGGGCGGCGACGGGGGTGGCGGTGCGCAGGTCCGTCGAGTGCCAGCGGATCAGGGCGTGCAGCGGCGACTCGTCCGGCCGGAGCGGGAACCGCCCGCCGCCGAGGAGGACGACGTCGGCGTCTTCGCACCGCTGGGCGAGGGCGAGCCCGAAGACGATCCGGGTGTCGCTGCGCGGTTCGATGACGACGAGGGTGCGCCCTGGCAGCCGCGGGACGGCGCCGAGGCTGTGCCGCGCACCGGCGGCGAGGGCGGGTTCCCACCGACGGCTGTCCACCGCGCCCCAGGCCGCGGCGAACCGCAGCGGACCCAGCCCGGAGGCCCGGACTTCGGCGGGATCGGCGAGCCGCGCGGCGATGGCCATGGCGGTTTCGAAGCCGATCCCGGCGGCGTCGAAGCGGCGCAGGTGGGCGAGCAGCGCGGAGAGGGGCAGGTGCGGAATGAGGGGTTCCAGCCGGGCGAGGCCGTCCGGGCGGGCCAGGAGGTCGACCAGGGGAAGGGCGGCGAGGAGGGTTTCGCGGTGCTCGCGGGTCCGGGCGCGGCGGAGCCGGGCGAGCTGCTGACCGGCCGGCGGGTGCCCGGAGCCGGACCGAAGCCCGGCGACGACGCGGAGCGATCCGGCCAGGGGCTCGTGGTGGGCCGGCTTCGCCACCGCGCCCCTCGGGGTTGCCGGTCCCGCGGCCCGCCCGGCATCAGCAGCCCAGCTCCGCACCAGCGGCAACGTCTCGGGAACCGTCCGGACCTTCCCGTGCCGCCGGGCCAGCGCGTACCGGAACAGGTCGCCCTGCCCGCGATCGCGGGCCCGCGGGTGGACCAGCTTGATCACCTCGCCGAACCGCAGTGGCCGCGGGGTGCCGATTCCGCCGTGGCGGGGCAGGTCGGCCCGGACGAAACCCAGCTCGAAGTGGTGCCCTCCGTCGTCGTAGGCCAGCAGGGCCGGCTCGTCGTACAGGCGCGTCACCGCGTCCGCCACCCCGCGCTTCACCGGCTTCGGCAGCGAAGGCCCGTGCGCCACGGCCCAGTACGCCAGCAGGTGGCCCGGGTCGTCGGCGCGGTCCAGTACCGAGGTGATCACCTGCCGGGACATCCCGTGCTCACCGCGCTCGAGGCGGCCGGCCGCGAACGCCGCCGCGCCGACCAGGGCCGGGTAGCGCATCGGCGTCTCTTGGCGGAGCCAGCGCAGGAAGCCCGGCGCCCACGCCGGATCCGCCTCGCGCAGCAGCCGGACGTAACGCTCCCGGTCCCGGCGTGGCCACGCGAAGAACGCGTCCTGGTACGCCGCCCTGGCCAGCACCGTCCGGTACAGCTCTTCGATGACCGCCCCTCCCCCACGTGAGGCCCGCGAGCGAAGCGCGCCGAGACCCGGATCGGCTCCGGGCTGGTCGTCGGCGGACGGTGAGGGAAAGCACGCGGCATCCCTCCACTCGTCCGGAGCGCGACCCACAGCCACGCACCGGTGCTCCTCGCTCGCGGGCCCCGCGAGCGTAGCGGCGGGGTCCGACAAAACCGCGATCAGCTCAGCTTGGCGGCCACGTTGTACGCCTCCACCAGCAGCTTCGCGTTCGGCACCCGCCGGCGCGGCTCGACGCGGACCGTGCGGCTCTCCCCCGGCAGCAGCCAGAAGTAGTTGTCGCCGTAGCGGGTCGGCAGGACGCGGTCGGTGCCGTTCCTCTCCCGCAGCGACAGCCGGATCATCGCCGCGACGGTCCGCCCGTCGTTGCGGATCGTCGCGGTGTAGGCGTCGCCGTCCGGCCGCAGCGACGTCGTCAGGCGCGCGCCCGGGAGCTGGTTGAGCGCCCGCATCGCCGTGTCCGTCCGGTAGCGCCAGTACGTGTTCTCCGACAGCACCGCGCCGCGGCCGTCGGTCAGGGTCAGCCGGAGCAGGTGCAGGTCCGGCCGGTCGTCGGCGAACGGGACGGTGAACGCGGCCGCGGCCGAAACCGGGGCCACGTCGAGCTTCTGCTGCTGGGCCGGGCCGAGCGCGACCCCGTCCAGGCCGTACAGCCGGGCGGTGGCGGTCACGCCGGTCAGCGCGTCCGGCGTGTGGTTGACCACTCGCACCTGCCACGTCGTCAGGTCGGCCTGGACGTGCCGGGCCTCGCAGCCCTTGCGCGCGCCGTAGTAGCTGCCGTTGACGTCGAGGTCGTAGTCGTAGGTCTGCCACACCGTGCTGTGCCAGGCCGGGTGCGACATCCACAGCAGCACGCCGGTGGCGTCGTTCCACAGCTTCGCGTTCCACGCCTCGAAGATCGCGCGCATGCTTTCGTAGTTGACGAACTGCGCCTTGCGGCAGAACTCGGCCAGGCTCGTCGACGGCGCCAGCCGCGCGTCGATCGCCGCCAGGTAGCTCTGCGGCGACTGGTTGCCGCCGGTGGACCAGTCGTGCAGGAACCACGGCGCGCCGATCGGCCAGCCCGGGTCGTCCGGCCCGACCAGGTTGCGCATGCTTTCGACGACGGACACCGTCGGCAGGCCGATCTCACTCCAGAACCCGTACTTCCCGCCGGTCGCCTCGCCGGTGAAGTACCGCTTCGGGTCCTGCCAGAAGTACGGCCCGTCGCCGGTGATCACCCCGCCCGCCGAGTTGCCCTGGTAGAGCAGGTCGGTGTGCGTGTGGACGATGTCGCGCAGCGCGTTGTCGATGACGGGCGGCGGGGTGCCTTCGTTGCAGCCGAACCAGACGGTCGCGCACGCGTGGTGGCGGTAGCGCAGCACGGTGTCCCGCGCCTGGGCCAGGAAGACGTCGTGGTTGGCCGGATCGGTCGACCAGCCGTCCCAGAACTCGTTCCACAGCAGGATGCCGTACTTGTCGCAGGCGTCGAACAGCTCCGGCCGGTACGAAGACCCGACCCAGTTGCGGATCAGGGTGAAGTTCATGTCGCGGTGCATCGCGACGACGGCGTCGGCCCGCTCGGCCGGCATCCGGCGCAGCAGCTCGTCCCAGCCCCAGCTGCCGCCGCGGGCGAAGACCTTGACGCCGTTGACCAGGAACGTCAGCGGCTTGGCGCTGTTGTCGACCGACGCGGCGTCGGTCCAGGTGTCGCCGTCCTGCGACACCTGGATCTTGAAGGTCGCTGCGTAAGCGGTTTCCCAGGTCAGCACGACCTGGTCGAACGCCGTCGCGGCGCCGAGGTCGACCTGCAGCCACTGGTCGTCGCGGTATTCGGACGTCCAGCGCGTGTTCGGGTCGCCGTCGAAGGCGCGCTCGGGCGGGTTGCCGTCGGCCACCGACGACGAGCTCGACGGCTTGCCCTGCGCCAGGTCGGTGCCCGAGCCGTCCGGCACGGCCATCGTCCAGAGCGAGAAGCCCCAGCTGGTGGCGCGCTTGAGGCCCGCCATCCGGACGAACCGGGCGTTCTGCGGGCAGAGGTCGACGGTCTGGGTGGCGCGGCCGTCGGCGATGACGATCGGCTGGTCGTAGCGGTAGCCGATTTCGCGCAGGCCGATCTTGACCGTCCGGCGGTCGCTCGTGGCGGCGCCGATCGCCGCGGTCAGCGTCAGGTCGTACAGGTTCGGGTCGCCGTAGCCGTTGGGCCACCACAGCTTGGCGTTCTCGACCCGCTGCTTCGGGAACACCACGTCGGTGGCCTGCCCGGCGGGGACGGTGACCGTGGCCGTCAGGTTCACCGGGCCGAAGGCGGCGGTGACCTTGACGCGCTGGGCGGTCGCGGCGGCGTTGCGGACCGGGACGGTGAGCGTGACCTCGGCGGTGTGCGCGTCGGGCACCTTCGTGTCGACGCGGACGTCGCCGAGCACGGCGGCGCCGGTCGAGCGCAGGCGGACGTGGTCCCAGAGGCCGGCCGCGCGGTCGCGCACCGCGGGCATCCAGTCCCAGCCGGAGACGGCGAGGTAGGTCGGCGAGTTGTCGAACATCGTGCCGCCCGCGTCGACCCACGAGCTGCCGTTCGAGCCCTTGTCGCCGGGGCTGCCGGGGCGCGGCATGGGCGAGATCCGCACGGCCAGTACCTGCTCGCCGGTGCGGCGGAGCGCGGCGGTGACGTCGTGGGCACCGCGGCCGAACGGGTGGGTCTGCGTCGCGATTTCGGCGCCGTTGAGCCAGATCCGCGCTTCGTGGTTGACGCCGTCGAACTCCAGCCAGACGTGCCGGCCGGGCGAGGTGTCGAGGCCGCGCGGGAGGGTGAAGCGGCGGCGGTACCACCAGGCGTGCCGCGAGAGCGCTTCCGGGACGTGCAGGTTGTTCATCCCGGCCACCGGGTCGGGCAGCTGCCCCTGTTCGACGAGCGAGGCCAGCACGGTGCCGGGCACGGTCGCCGGGAGCCAGCCGCGGGTGTCCACAGTGGAGGCGGAGAGCGCCTTGCCGTCGCCGGTGGGCGCCCAGTCGTCCATGGTGAGCACCCAGCCGGATTCGAGCGGCACGGTGCCGTCGGCCGCGACGGCGAGGGCGGGCGGGTCGTCGTTCGGGCGCACCGGGAAGCTCGTCCAGCCGCGGACGGCGGGCCGGGCTTCGCGGCTGGTGCCGAAGACCTGGAAGCCGTTGAGGCCCAGCGGGTTCGTCGTCGAGCGGCGGCTCGCGGTGAAGCGGACCCAGCGCGCGGTGACGGCGAGGGGGATCGTGACGACGCCGCCGGTGCCGGCGTCGGTGTGGTGGACGGTGCGCCAGGCCTTGCCGTCGCCGGAGACGTCGAGGTCGAACGCCGTCGCGTAGCTGGACTGGATCTCGAAGCCGCTGGTGCGGGAGCGGGAGGCGCCGGCGTCGAAGGCCGGGTCGCCGGGCCGGGCCTCGAAGGTGAGCACGACGGACTCGATGGCGCACGGGGCCTGCAGGTCGACGACGATCCACTGGCCGTCGCCCTGGGCGGCGCGCCAGCCGGAGCCGCGGACGCCGACCTGGGCGAGGCCGTCGACGGCGAACTCGGCCGGGGTGGCGGCGTAGTCGGTCGAAGACACCTGGACCGGCCGGAACAGGGCGAGGTCGCTCTTGCGGCTCTCGGGCGCGGCGGTCGCGGCTTCCGCGGCTCCGGGCAGAACGGCCGCGAGGCCGAACCCGGCCAGCAGCCCGGTCCCGGCCGCCAGGACGTGCCTCCGTGACACCGCGGCCGGCTCCGCGCGCTCGTTCTCCGCCATGCGGACTCCGTTCTTCGGGCGGCGACCGGGGACCTGGCGGGGTGTGGCGCCGTGCGGCTGACAACGTTGCCAGGAAGCTTCCGTCGCGGCCGTCGACACCGTCAAGAAGACAAGGAAGACAAGAATCCGCAGCGATGACATCGATGTCTGCCCGATGGCTCGGTGAGCGGTACACGGCGAGATTGCAACGAACCGGCAGCGATTATGGCGGGCGGCAAAGCCGGGCGATCACCGAACCAAGCCGGCGTCGAGCCGACGGCGGGTTTCAGGCTCCGGCGTGCTCGAGGGCCAGCTCCACCGCCGAGGCGAGGTCGTTCACCCACCGGAAGCCCCGGTCGGCCAGGTGGGCCCAGCCCGGCCCCGCCGCGCCGACTTCGCACCCCGCCGCGCGGAGGCGGGCCGCCAGGAGGTCGTCGGCCGTGGCCGGGGCCATCGACCACAGCACCACCAGCACCGGGTCCAGGCGGGCCGCCAGGTCCGCCACCGTTTCCGCGGGGACCAGCTGGCCCAGGTACGTCACCGGGACCGCCGCCTCCGCGAGCGTGGCCCGCAGCGCTTCGACCGGCAGCGAGTGCCGCTCCGCCGGGCAGCAGGCCAGCAGCACCGGGCGGCCCGGCACGGCCGCCGGGAACCGGCGGCTGAAGCGCTCGAACGCCAGCGAGATCTCCGACGCCAGCGCCCACTCCGACGCGAAGCACACGTCGCCGCGCTGCCAGCGGTCGCCCAGCCCGTTCAGCACCGGGGCCAGGACATCCGTCCAGGCGGCGGCGGGGCCCAGGGTGCCCAGCGTTTCGTCCAGCAGCCCCGCCACCGAGGCGTACCGGAGCTCTTCCGCGGCGTCCGCGAGCTCGCGCGCGCGACGGGACGCCGGCACCTCGAGCCGGGCAGGCGCCCGGCCGAACGCCGCCTCCGCCGCCTCCCGCACCGGCATCCCGCGCGCGACGAGCCGCTGCATGTGCTGCAGGCGGCGGACGTCCGCGTCGGAATAGCGGCGGTGCCGCCCGGCGCCGGCGGGCGGGCCGATCCCGTACCGCGCGCTCCAGCTGCGCAGCGTGACCGGCGACACCCCGAGCAGCTCGGCCACCTTGCCGGGAGCCCAGGCCCCGGTGCCGGACGGCGCGTCGTTGTCGGGTTCCACCGTGCCCCTTCGCCTCGCGGACCGAACAGCCGAAGTTTAGCGACGACCGCGACGGCCCCCGGGCGGAGACACGCAGGCCGCGGCGGCCGGTCGCCGCGGCCGCCCGGCGCCGGTGCTCCGGGCCGGCCGCGCGGCGTGGCCGGTGACGTGCCGGGGAACCGTCCCCACCACGCTATACCGCGGCGCAACGTTTGCGCATCGGCTTCCCTCGGACGCCGCAGTGTCGTCGAGTGATCTAGCCCCGGGGTGGGTACCCCAAGCGGAGGAGGGAGCCGATGACCGACCACCACACCACGACCGACGACGGCGTCGTGACCGTCCGCTGGACGGGCGAGCTGGACCTGGACAGCGCACCGGCCCTGCGGGGCGAGCTGCTGGGTTCGATCCGCTCCGGCGCCCGCGGAGTCGTCGTGGACCTCAGCGAGACGACCTTCTGCGACTCGACCGTCTTCAGCGTGCTGGTCGAGGCCTGCCGGGACGCCGCCGCGCGGAACGTCCCCTTCGCCATCGCCGCCGGCGAGGCCGCGGTCGCCCGGCCGCTGCAGCTCCTCGGCCTGGACCGGCTGCTGCCGCTGCACCCCGGGCCCGAGACCGCCGGGCGGCCGTCGCGGGACGGTCGTCGGCCCGGTGCGGTGACGGGCGGGCGTGAGCGGCCGTCCGGAGTGGTCACGCCGGGTCGCGACCGCACGGCGCCGATTCACCCCGTCGGCCCTGGTCACGCGCCCGGCCGCGAGGCGTCCACAGTGGAGCCCACCGGACCGCGGACCGGCGGCTGAGCGGACCGGACGGCCGGCTGGTCCGGTCGGCGGCGGCGGGCTGCCGCCCCGCCGGGCCGCGATCATCCGGGCAGTGACGGAAAACTCGCGGAATTCCCCTGTCCGCCAGACTGCGCCACGGGCCGGTGAGGCCCTAGGGTTCGCATCATGAAGGTCGGCCTGCTCACCCGCGAATACCCGCCTGAGGTCTACGGCGGGGCCGGGGTTCACGTGGAGTTCCTCGCCCGGGAGTTGCGACCGCTGGTCGACCTCGACGTGCACTGCTGGGGCGCCGACCGCCCGGACGCCACCGGGCACACCGATCCGCACGGCTACCGGCAGCCCGCGTTCACGACCATGGACATCGCCGTGTCCATGGCGAACGCCCTCGAAGGCCACGACCTCGCGCACAGCCACACCTGGTACGCGAACCTCGCCGGGCACCTCGCCAAGATGACGCACGGCATCCCGCACGTCGTCACCGCGCATTCGCTGGAGCCGCTGCGGCCGTGGAAGGCCGAGCAGCTCGGCGGCGGCTACCGCGTCTCGTCGTGGATCGAGCGCGAGGCCTACGAGGCCGCGGACGCGATCGTCGCGGTCAGCGGCGGGATGCGCCGGGACGTCCTCGCCGCCTACCCCGCGGTGCCGCCCGAGCGCGTGCACGTGATCCACAACGGCATCGACACCACGCTCTACCGCCCCGATCCCGGCACCGACGCGCTCGTGAAGCACGGCGTCGACCCGGACCGGCCGTACGTGCTGTTCGTCGGCCGGATCACCCGGCAGAAGGGCGTCCCGCACCTCGTCCGGGCCGGCGCCGCGCTGGACCCGGGGGTCCAGCTGGTGCTGTGCGCGGGTGGCGCCGACACCCCGGAGCTGGACGCCGAGTTCCGCGGGCTGGTCGCCGAGCTGGAGAAGACGCGCACCGGCGTCCGCTGGATCCCGGAGATGCTGCCGCGCGACGAGGTCGTGCAGCTGCTCACCCACGCCGCGGTGTTCGCCTGCCCGTCGGTCTACGAGCCGCTCGGCATCGTGAACCTCGAGGCGATGGCGTGCGGCACGCCGGTGGTGGCCAGCGACGTCGGCGGCATCCCCGAGGTCGTCGACGACGGCCGCACCGGCCTGCTGGTGCACTACGACGAGAAGGACCCGGAGGGGTTCGAGGCGGGCCTGGCCGCCGCGTTGAACGAAGTGGTCGGCGCCAAGGACCGGGCCGCCGCGATGGGTACCGCCGGCCGCGAGCGCGCGGTCGGCGAGTTCGGCTGGAAGGCGATCGCCGAGCGGACGGTCGCCCTCTACGAGGCGTGCGGGAGGTCGCTGTGAACAGCGAATGCCATGTCCTGGGCATCGTGCTCGCGGGCGGGGAGGGCAAGCGCCTGATGCCGCTGACGGCGGACCGGGCGAAGCCGGCGGTGCCCTTCGGCGGCACCCACCGGCTGATCGACTTCGTGCTTTCCAACCTGGTGCACGGCGGCATCCGGCGGCTGTGCGTGCTGACGCAGTACAAGTCGCACTCGCTCGACCGGCACATTTCGACGACGTGGCGGCTGTCCGCGCTGACCGGCGAGTACGTCACGCCGGTGCCCGCGCAGCAGCGGCTGGGCCCGCGCTGGTACCAGGGCAGCGCCGACGCCATCCACCAGAGCCTCAACCTTGTCCACGACGAGAACCCCGAGTACATCGCGGTGTTCGGCGCGGACAACATCTACCGGATGGACCCGCGTCAGATGCTGGAGGCGCACATCTCCTCCGGTGCCGGCGTCACCGTCGCCGGCATCCGGGTGCCGCGGAAGGAGGCGACCGAGTTCGGGGTCATCCGGACCACCGACGGGCTGATGATCGACGCCTTCATGGAGAAGCCCGCGGACCCGCCCGGCCTGCCGGACTCCCCCGAAGAGGCCTACGTGTCCATGGGGAACTACATCTTCACCACGAAGGTGATGCTGGAAGCGCTTTACGCCGACGCCGAAAACGCCGCCTCGCACCACGACATGGGCCGCGACATCATCCCGGCACTGGTCAACTCGGGTGAAGCCGCCGTCTACGACTTCAACACCAATGTCGTGCCCGGCGAAACCGAACGCGACCACGGCTACTGGCGCGACGTCGGGACCATCGACAGCTACTACGACGCGCACACGGATCTGATCTCGACCCACCCGATCTTCAACCTCTACAACCGCCGGTGGCCGATCCTGGCCCACCCCGGCCAGCGCGCGGCGGCGAAGTTCGTCGAAGGCGGCTCGGCGAACCAGTCGATCGTCAGCAACGGCTGCATCATCTCCGGGGCCCAGGTGGTCGACTCGGTGCTCTCCCCCGACGTCATCGTCGAGCAGGGGGCGGTGGTGCAGGGCTCGGTCCTGCTCGACGGCGCCCGCGTCGGCCGCGGCGCGGTGGTGCGGCGGGCGATCCTGGACAAGAACGTCGTGGTGCCGGCCGGGGCGCACATCGGCGTCGACCTGGCCCGCGACCGCGGGCACTACCACGTCAGCGAGGGCGGCATCGTCGTGCTGGGCAAGGGGGAACGGGCGATCTGAGCCCCGGTCAGGGGCGGGTCGCCGCCGAAATCCGCTCGACCACCTGGCGGGGGTCGATCCCGGTCATCGCCCTGAATCGCCCGGCTCGCGCGGCGGATTCGCCGTTTTCGCCTGCGCGCGCGTCGCATTGAACACGGCGTCGAAGATCGGCGTCGGCTCACCGTCGTCGCGCTTCGGCCGCTCGTCCCCCGCGGTCCCCTTTTCCTCTCCCACGGGGCCAGTTTCTGCGACGGCCGCCGAGTGCGCTGGGACGGGCCCGGAAAATCGCCCGGCCGGGGGATCACGGGCGCGGATTCCCGTGCTTTTCCGACCGATTAAAGATTTCCCGTTGCGCATTTCCGCGAGTACCGGGAATATCCCCGGCCGTCCGCGGATTGCACGGGGCATGAAAGCAGTCGTCTACCGCCGCCACGGCGGACCCGAGGTGCTGGAGCTGTCGGAGCGCGCCGTCGCGGACCCGGGACCGGGCGAAGTCCGCGTCCGGATCGTGGTGTCCGGGGTCAACCCCACGGACTGGAAGGCGCGCGCCGGCCTGCGCGCCGAACCCGGGGCCGACGTCCCGGAAACGGTCCCCAACCAGGACGGCGCGGGCGTGGTCGACGCGGTCGGCCCGGACGTCACCGGCTTCGCGCCCGGCGACCGCGTGTGGGTGATCCTCGCCGGTGCGTACGGGCCCGGGTCCGGCACCGCGCAGGAGTACACCGTGCTGCCCGCCGGGAAGCTGGTCCGGCTGCCCGACGGGGCCGGGTTCGACGAGGGCGCCGGGCTCGGCATCCCGGCGCTCACCGCGCACCGGGCGCTGACCGTCGCCGAGGACGGGCCCTCCCGGCTCTCGCCCGGCGCGCTGGCCGGCCGCACGGTCCTGGTCAGCGGGGGCGCGGGCGCGGTGGGCAACGCCGCGATCCAGCTCGCCCGCTGGGCCGGGGCGACGGTGATCGCGACGGTCAGCAGCGAGGAGAAAGCCGCTCTGGCGCGGGCCGCGGGCACCCAGCACGTGCTGCGCTACCCCGACCCGGAGCTCGGCGCGCGGATCCGCGAGGTCGCGCCCGACGGGGTCGACCTGGTGGTCGAGGTCGCGATGGGGGTCAACGCCCGGCTGCACACGGAGGTGCTGCGGCCCCGCGGCACGGTCGCCGCGTACGGCGACGACCGGGGCACCGGCACGGTGAGCCTGGACTTCGGGGCGAATCTGCTCCTGAACGCCCGTTACCAGTTCCTGGTGCTGTACACGGTGGGCGAGGACAAGCTCCGCGCCGGCGCGGAGGACGTCACGGCGGCACTGGCCGACGGCGCGTTGCGGGTCGGCGAGGACCGCGGGGTGCCGCTCCACCGGTTTTCGCTGGCGGACACGGCGAAGGCGCACGCCGCGTCGGAGGACGGGATCACCGGGAAGGTCCTGATCGACGTCGGCCCGGCGGACTGAGCCGGGATCACCGGGAAGGTCCTGATCGACGTCGGCCCGGCGGACTGATCGCGCGGGCCGTCCGCACCCCGGGCCCCGCGCCGCGCCCGTCCGGACCGGCTCCCCTGTCGCGAGGCAGGAAGCCGGTCAGGACAGCGCGGCTTCCGTCAGCCCGATCTGCGCCAGCACCTCCCGGCCCGCCCGCAGATGGCCGTCCGCTTCCGCGTCGCGGCCCAGTGCCGCCTCCGCGGCTCCCAGGCCGAGCAGCGCCCGCGCCTCCTGGGCGCGGTAGCCGATCCGGCGTGCGGTCGTGAGAGCCCGGCGGTGCGCGGAGGACGCCGCGGCCGGGTCGCCGGCCGCGTGGGCCGCCGCGCCCAGGCTGTTGGCCGCCATCGTCAGCAGCAACGGGTGGTTGAGCCGGCCGAGGATCGCGCACGCCCGTTCGGCGTGGGCGTGCGCTTCCGCCGGACGGCCGTCCGCCAGCAGCACCTCCGCCGCGTCGATGCGGCTCCACGCCTCGCCGAACGCGTAGTCCAGCCCGACCGCCGCGCACACCGCCTTCTCCGCCGTCGCGCGGGCCTCCGGGAGGCGGCCGAGCCGAGCCAGGACCAGGCCGAGCTGCGCGCTCGCCAGCACCGCGCCGCGTGCGTCGCCGAGTTCCTCGCGGATGGCGCGGGCCCGCGCCGCCGACGTCAGCGCGTCCTCGTACCGCCCGAGCACCTCCTGGGCGTTGCTGAGGTTGCCCCAGGCCACGCACGCGACCGCGTGGCTGCCCGTTTCCCCGGCCAGCACCAGGGCCTGCCGGTAGAGCCCGACCGCGCCGGCGTACCGGCCGAGCATGCCGTGCACCGCGCCCATGCGGGCGAGCGCCGCCGCCTCGGCCGCGCGGTCGCCGGACGCGCGGACCAGCCGCAGCCGCCGCGCCTCCGTCTCGACGGCCGCGGCGAGCCGCCCGGTTTCCCAGTGCGCCGTCGTGAGGTTGGCCAGGCCGAGCTGCCGGGCGTGCGGGTCGCCCAGCCGGTCCGCGGCCGCCACGCCCGCGCGGGCCAGCGCCGTCAGCTCGTCCCGGTGCCCCTGCTCCCGCAACGCGGCGACCGCCCGGTCGGCGATGCGCCAGGCGTGCTCGTCGTGGCCGTCGAGCGCGGTGACGGCGACCAGGTTCGCGCGCTCGGCGGCGAAGGAGAACTCGCCGTCGCGGTAGTGGTCGAGGAGCCGGGCCAGTGCCGCCGCGGCCTCGCCGGGGTCCGCCACCGCCCGGGCGTGCCCGGCGATCAGGTCGTGGAAGCCGTAGCGGTCCGGGGCCGGCTGCCGGAGCAGGTGCGCGTCGAGCAGGTCCTCGAGGAGCCGCTCGGCCTCCGTGACGTCCGTGCCGTACAGAGCCGCCGCGGCGGCGGCCGCGAAGTCGCCGCCCGGGTGGCCGCCCAGCACCCGGAACATCCGCTGCTGCGCCGGCGTGAGGTCGCGGTAGGACAGGGCGAAGGCCGCCGCGACGTCCCGGCCGCCCGCGCGCAGCTCCCCCAGCCGGCGCCGTTCCGAGCCCAGCCGCGTCACCAGGTCCTCCGCCGTCCACAATGGACGCGCCTGCAGCCGGGCGGCGGCGATCCGCAGCGCCAGCGGCAGGTACCCGCACAGCCGCGCGACCGCCGCGGCGGGCCGTCCCCCGGCCGCCGCCGCGAACAGGGCCTCGGCCTCCGGCGGCGGCAGCACGTCCAGGGAGAGCGCGAGCGCGCCGTCCACCGCGGCGAGCCGTCGGCGGCCGGTCACCAGCACACCGGCGCCCGGGCCGCCCGGCAGCAGCGGCACCACCTGGTCCGCCGAGCGGGCGTTGTCCAGCACGACGAGCAGGCGGCGCCCGGCCACGCGTGAGCGCCACAACGCGGCGCGCTCGTCGAGCCCGTCCGGCTGGCGGCTCGCCGGGACGCCGGTCTGCATCAGCAGGGCGGCGAGGGCGGTTCCGGGCGCCAGCGGGTCGCGGCCCGGCGTGTGGCCGTGCAGGTCCACGAACAGCTGCCCGTCCGGGAAAGCCCCGGCGGCCCGGTGCGCGACGCGGACCGCGAAGGCCGTCTTCCCGACCCCGGCCATCCCGTCGACCACCACCGGCCGCCCGGAGCGCAGCGCCTCGAGAGCCGCGGCGACGGCGGACGCGCGGCCGGTGAAGTCCGGCACGTCGTAGGGCAGGAAGCAGCGGCCGGGCGCGGGCTCGTCGTGCAGCAGCTGTTCGTACGTCGTCCGCAGCGGCGCGCCCGGCGTGATGCCGAGTTCGTCGGCCAGGCGCCGTTTCGCGCGCTGGTAGACGTCCATCGCGTCGGCCTGCCGCCCGGCACGGTGCAGCGCCCGCATGAGCAGCCCGACCAGGCCTTCGCGCAGCGGGTGCGCGGCGACCAGGGCGGTCAGTTCGGCGACCGTGCCGGCGTCCCCGGCGTCGACCTCGGCGGCGAGGCTCTGCTCCAGCACGGCCAGCCGGCGCTCCTCCAGGCGTTCGGCGTCCGGGCGCAGCGCGGCGCTGTCCACCCCGGCGAGCGCGGGGCCCCGCCAGCAGGCCAGTGCCGCCCGGTGTTCGCCCCGGGCGGCGAGGTCTTCGAACGTCTCGAGGTCGAATTCACCGGGCCGCAGCGCGAAGCCGGCGCCTTCGGCGGTGAGGACGTTGTCGCCGGCGCCGGCCGCGACGAGGGTGCGCCGCAGCGCCGTGGTGAGGTTGCGGACCTGCCGCACCGCCGTCGCCGGGGGTTCGCCGTCCCACACGACGTCGACCAGCCGGGACACCGGGACGACCCGGCCGGCGTCGAGCAGCAGCGCCGCCAGGATGCGTTCCTGGCGCGGCCCGGACGGCCCGATCGGCCGCCCGCCGCCGAGCACTCGCACCGGACCCAGGACGCGGAACTCCATCACTCACCCCGCGGGCGAGATTAGCCACCCGAGCGGCGGCGCCGGTGCGGAAGTGATGCAGCTGTGATGCACCGGCACGGCAGCGTCGGGGCCGGATCACGAGCCCGGCGGAGGGAAGAGCAGATGCGCAAGTGGGGTTACGCGGCCTTGGGGACGGCGCTGGTGGCGGCGGCGCTCGGCACCCCGGCCGACGCCGCGGTGAGCGGCGGGCAGCCGGAGTGCCGGCGGGCGTTCGACCACGCCGTGTGGGAGGACATGGACAGCTACAACAAGCGCGACGCCGACCGGTACCGCGCGATCATCCACCGGGACATGGTGACCGTGGGCCGCAAGGGCAACCTCTACATCGGGTACGACGCGAACGTGGACCCGGTGCTGGAGCAGTTCAAGGTGCCCTACGAGTTTTCGATGCCGTGGACGGTGACGCACACCGTCGTCGAGGACTGCAAGATGGGGTTCGCGATCCTGGACGCGCACTACCTCGAGCCGTCGCACGGCATCGACCGCCACTACACGATCAGCCTGACGCTGGTGCGGGAGCACGGCCGGTGGCAGGTCGTCAAGGACACGGTCACCGAAGTCGTGCCCTGACGCCCGTGGCTCAGCCGGCGGTGACGCGGAGGCCGCGCCGCAGGGCGTCGAGCTCGTCGGCGAACATGCGGCGGGAGATCTCCGCCGTCTCGACCAGCGACGAGCCGTGGAAGGTGCCCGGGTAGTGGCGCAGGTCGACCGGCACGCCGGCGTGCGCGAGCCGCTGCGCGTAGGCGATGCCCTCGTCGCGCAGGGGGTCGAACTGGCACACCGTCACGAAGGCCGGCGGCAGCCCGGCGAGGTCGGCGGCGCGCGCCGGGGCGGCGTAGGGCGAGACGTCCGCGCCGCCCGGTTCCGCGCCGAGGTAGCTCGTCCAGCTGTACACCGCGTTGGGCCGGTTCCAGATCGGCGTGTCGGTGTAGGCCCGCATCGACGGGGTGTCCAGCCGGTCGTCGAGCTCCGGGATGCCGAGGTACTGGAAGGACAGCCGCGGGCCGCCGCGGTCGCGGGCGAGCAACGCGACCGCGGCCGCGAGGCCGCCACCGGCGCTTTCGCCGGCCACGCCGAGGCGGGCCGGGTCGATGCCCAGCTCGTCGGCCTTGGCCGCCGCCCAGGTCAGGGCCGCGTAGCAGTCCTCGACCGGGGCCGGGAACGGGTGCTCGGGGGCGAGCCGGTAGTCCACCGAGACGACGACGATGCCGAGCTCGTCGACCAGGCGCAGCACGTGCGCGTCGAAGGTGTCGAGATCGCCCATGACGAACCCGCCGCCGTGGATGTACAGCAGGCCGGGCACGGCCGCCGTGCGGTTCGACGGCGAGTAGACGCGCACGGGCACGTCCGGCGCGTCGGACGGACCGGGCACGGCGGTGTCGCGGACGTCGACGGGGTTGGCGGGTTCGTAGGCGGGCAGGACTTCGCTCAGCTGCGCCATCGAGGAACGCGCGGCCAGCAGGGACTCGTGGTCGGCGAGGGTCACGGCCGGGAGCATGTCCAGCCAGGGCAGCAGCTCGGGATCGATCGCGTAGGTCATGCTCCGATCATGGGCCGGGCGAGGTGCGCCGAGCCACCGCCACGCGGCGGGCGTTGCGGCGCCGTTCCGCGCCAACCGGCGGCGCGCGTTCGGCCGGCCGGTGCTCGCCACGCGGTGGCGGGCGCGCCTATCGTGGCGGGATGAAGGGGCTGCTGCTGCGGCTGTCCGGCCTCGACGCCGACGCCGAGAACGCCGTGCGGGTGATCGGGTTCTTCGACCGCCTGATCACCGGCCGCGCCGGGCTGGACGCGCTGGTGCGCAGCACGGCGGAACTCGCCGGCTGCCCGGTCGGGGTGCACGCGCCCGGCCAGGGCCTGTCGCTGCGTGCCGAGCCGGGCGACGGCGTCGTCACCCCGGGCGCGGCGCCCGCGGGGGCGGCCACCCGGCCCCTCGAAGGTGGCGTCGTCGTGTGGGTGGCCCGGGCGGGCGCGCCCGCCCCGCTCGACGACATGCTGCTCGAACGGTTCGCGATCGCGGCTGCGATCCTGCTGGAGCACTCCGGCGTGCCGCGGCCCGAGCTCGGCGACCCGGCGCTCGTCGAGCTGGTGCTGTCCGGGGAATCCGGCACGGCCGAGCGGTCCCGCGCCCTGCACCTGCTCGGCTTCGGCCCGGCGACGCGGCTGCGCGTGCTCGCGGGCACGGGCGTCGACGCGCTCGCCGGCCGATCGGCCCGGCTGGGCGGGGTCCGGGCGGTCCTGCTGCCGGGCGAGGTGGCGTCGCTGCCGGACGGCGCCCGCGCCGGCATCGGCCCGGAAGGCCCGGCGATCGAAGTGGCCCGCTCGTGGACGGCGGCCCGCACGGCCCTGCGGTTCACCTCGGCGGCCGAGCCGGTGGTGTGGTGGGAACGGCTGGGCAGCCTGGCGGCGCTGGCGGGCAAGCTGAGCCCGGCGGAACTGGCGGAGCTGCCCGACGTCCGGGCGCTTGACCGCCTGGCGGCCGAACCCCACGGGGCCGACACGTTGGCAGCGTTGGACGCGTTGTGCACCACGGGCTCGGCCCGCAAGGCGGCCGCGGCCCTGCACCGTCACCACAGCACGATGCCGGCCCGCCTGGCCCGCGCGGAGGCGGTACTGGGGTTCGAGGTCGACTCGCCGTCCGGCCGCTTCCGCCTCCGCTTGGCGCTGGTGCTGCGGCGGTTGCGGGACAACGCCGAGCTGGGCTGACCGTCCGGAGTGGACTCGGCGCTGGGGCGGCTCGGCGGGGTGGATGGTTCCGCGGCCACGTGTCCGGAGGGTCGACTCGCGTGACTGGAGGGTCGGCTCGCGTGATTAGAGGGTCGACTCGCGTGCGTGGGGCGAGGGTGTTGGGGATTAGGCGGCTGGTTTGTGCCATCCACTTCGTCGCCGGGAGGCCCTACCGCACTTCGGCCGCCGACCGCAGGTAGCGGAGGAAGTCGCGGTACGACAACGGCTGCGGGGCCGGTGGGCGCCGCCCTCCACCGGGCAGCCGAGCCAGGCGGGTCAGGCGTTCTGGTCGCGGGCACGCCGGTGGACGAGACCGGGCGGATCATCGCCGAGCCGCCGGTGCCGGCGAAGATCCCCGGGGCCTGCGACAACCCCATCGACGACGTGAAGGCGCTCGGCATCGAGTTCGTCTTCGGCGGCGACAGCCGGCTGGCGGTGAAGGCGGGCCAGACGGAGATCTGCGGAATCTACAGCGCGGAACGGCCGCCGTCGCCCTGTACGGGCTGGCCTCGGGGGCGGAGTCGCCGGTGACGGCCACGCTCGCTCCCGGTGCCGTGACGGGCGACTTCACCGGCGGAACGACCGCGTCACTGTCCAACACGGACGGCACCGGCGCGTCCTGGGCCGCGCCCGGCAAGAGCGGCGGCGGTGCCACCTTGACCGCCACTGAGCCTGTCCACCCCGACGACGGCTCGGTCGTAGGGTGATTGTGAAGCACGAGCCTGAACAACTCCGGCAACCGGTTCTACGTGCAAGGGACGACGTACGCGCCGAAGGCCGTCCTGAACGTCACGCTGAACAACGCGACCGAACCGACTTCCGCTTCGGCGTGGTCGCGCGGTCGTTGTGGTTCAGGGAAACCGGGAGCGGGTTCGTCTTCGGCGTCTACCTGTCCGCCTACGTGTGTCCCGGTGCGGGGACGTGCGCGCCCTCGGGGACGCCGCCGGCCCGGGCGCGGGTGGCCTTCGTGGACGGTGACCCGGCGAATCCGGTGGCGGGGGCCCGCCAGGTGTCCGTGCTGAGCTGGTCGGGGAACCGGTGACGGCTCAGGCCAGGCCGGTCAGCCGCTGGTAGGCCTGGCCGAGCGGGCCGGCCGCGAAGACGGCCGCCAGGGCGGCGGCGATCATGAACGGCCCGAACGGCAGCGCCGTCTTGCGGCCGCCCTTGCCGGTCGCCAGCACGACGACGCCGGCGACCGCGCCGAGCAGGAACCCGCCGAACGCCCCGATCAGCAGCGCCGGCCAGGACAGGTAGGCGAGGATTCCGCCGAGGATGCCCGCGAGCCGGACATCGCCGAAGCCCATGCCCGCCGGGTAGGCCAGCGCGAGGAGGAGGTAGAACGCGAAGAGGGCGGCGCCGCCGATGCCGGCGCGGGCGAGGGACCCCCAGTCGCCGCGCCACCAGGCCGACGCCGTCAGCAGCACCAGCAGGACCGGGTACGACGGCAGCACGATCGCGTTCGGCAGGCGGCGGCAGTCGAGGTCGATCAGGGCCAGTGCGATCCCGATCGCGCCGAAGTACAGGAACGCCGGCAGGTCCGGCGGGCCGAGCCGCAGGGCCAGCAGCGCGAACAGCACGGCGGTGCCGAGCTCGACCAGCGGGTACCGGACGCTGATCCGGGTCCCGCAGCCCGCGCACCGGCCGCGCAGGACGAGCCAGCCGAGGACGGGGACGTTGTGCCGGGCCCTGATGCCCTCCCCGCAGGCCGGGCAGCGCGACGGCGGCCGCACCACCGACTCGCCGCGCGGCACCCGGTGGACGACGACGTTGAGGAACGACCCGACGAGCAGGCCGAGCACCGCCGCCGCCACGACCAGCACCGCCATCGGGCTCCTTCGGATTTCGGGGGCGACCACCGCAGATCTAACCCGACGGCGGTGCCGTCCGCGACCGGGCGACCCGCGTGCCGCGTAAAGGGGAAGCGGAACGGAAGCGGTACCGGGCAGGATGTCGGGTGGACCGAGGGAGGAAGAAAATGAAGACTGCGGTACAAGCCGGCCTGCTGGCGCTGGTGGCCGGCGCGACGGTGCTGGTGACCCCGGCGCAGGCGGCCACGATCGTGCAGCGGACGGCCATCTGCCACGCGACCGACTACAGCGGCACGTTCACGCTCCGGTACGAGACCGTCGGCGGCTACCACCGCATCCTCGGCGGGTACACCACGTCGGGGCCGTACATCGGCGACGCCACGGGCACGGTCGCCCTGCGGATTTCCTACCGCACCGGATCGACGACGCGCAC
Source organism: Amycolatopsis rifamycinica (assembly GCF_000695625.1). Lineage (GTDB taxonomy): Bacteria > Actinomycetota > Actinomycetes > Mycobacteriales > Pseudonocardiaceae > Amycolatopsis > Amycolatopsis rifamycinica. Next base: position 229,343 of record NZ_JMQI01000021.1, on the reverse strand, counting down.
GGTGTACTCCCAGACGTCGGCGACGACCGGGAGCACCACCTTCACGACGCCGACGACCACCGCCGTGCCGACCATGTACGAGGGCATGGCGTCGGCGACGTTCGACAACGGCACCGTGTCCTGCACCGCGACGGTGCCGGTCAGCTAGCCCCCGGGTCGAGGGCCGCGCGCAGGATCGCGCGGGCCGAGCCGGCCAGGACCTCGGCCGCGTGGGGGCGGTCGAGGCCGCCGATGTCGGTCAGCCACACCAGGGACTCGATGCCGGTGGCCGAGCGGATGGCCACGGCCAGCGCGTGGACGTCGTGCGTCTCCGCCAAGGGGGCGAGTGCCTGCTCGATCCAGCGGATCGCCCGGCCGCGCCGCAGCACCGGTTGCGGCGCGCCGGGCTCCAGGGACAGCCGCAGCTGCGCCCGCAGCTGCGGCTCCCAGCGCAGGGTGAACGCGAGGAACGCCGCCATCACCAGGTCGAGGCGGGCGGCCGGGTCGGCGGGCGCGTCCGGGGGCAGCAGGCCCGCGTCGTCGTCGATTTCCGGGTACGCCGCCAGCAGCAGGGCGCTGGTTCGGGAAGTCGCGGTAGGCCGTGGTGCGGGAGTCCTCGACCGTCGGCGAGACGCCGTTCGCGAGCAGTTCGTGCGCCGCCGCGACCAGCGCCTCGCGTGTACGGTGATGGTCACGCTGAGCGCGTTCAGCCGCCGGATCTCCGCCGGCGGCCGTGAGGTCGGCGTGGAACTGCCCGCCGCCGCGGTGCGCTGGGTCGCCGCCCAGGAGCACTCGGGGGAGAACGTCGGCGCCACGCCGTCGCACGCGGTGTTCGTCGAGCTGAAGGAGCCCCGCCCCGGCGGGGCGGTCGCGGGCACCGCACTGGGCCCTGGCGGACCGTGACCCAGTGCGGCTCTCACCCCGGTTCAGCAGCTCGAGTGCTGGATGGTCTTGAAGATGTTGACCGCGCCGAAGAGCGACGCGTCGTAGGTGAAGTGCTTGCTCCACGGGTAGCGCGGCGGCGGGTTGCCGTCGTCCATCCGCGGGCTGTCGAACGTGCCCGCCGAGAACAGCTTGGTCCCGGCCGTGGTCTTGAAGTCGAAGCTGGAGTGCCAGACGTCGCCGGAGTGCGTCTGGTAGGTCAGCGTGGTCGCGCTCCAGTCGCCCGTGCCGTCCGACCGGATGACGATGGTGCCGTTGTCCTGCTGGCAATCTCCGACGTGCAGCTGGCCCCACGTCGCACTTTTCACCTCGAGGACCGCCGCGCTGTGCGCCGGCGCGGCGGTCGCCGCCGGTGCGCCCGTCAGCACCGCCGCACCCGTCGCCGCGAGGGCGAAAACCGGTGCGAGACCCCGAATCATGCGTTTCATGGACTTCCTCCCGAAGAACCGGTGACCGCGGACCCTCCCGGTCCGCGCCTGCCGAGCCTCGCAGCGCCCGTCGACAATCCGTCGACACTTCGTCGACGGACGTCAACCCGGACGTCGGACGTATCCGGAGCGGTCCGGCCCGCTCCTGTACGCGGAGCGCGCGGGATACCCGCGTCGCGGAGGGGCGGGCATGGGCGGGGTGGACCTCGGGGTGCTGGGACCGTTCGAAGTGCGGCTGGACGGCGAGCCGCGGGACGTCGGCGGGCCGCGCCTGCGGACCCTGCTGGCGGTGCTGGCCGCGGAGGCGGGCCGCGTCGTCAGCGTGGCCGCGCTGGGCCGGGCGTTGTGGGGCGAGGAGGCACCGGCGCACGCCGGCCGCACCGTGCGGACCTACCTCTCGCGGCTGCGCGCCACGGTGGGCCCGGAGGTGATCCGCACCCGGCCGCCGGGGTACGTGCTGCACCTGGCGCCGCAGGCCCTCGACGCCGCGCGGTTCGAACGGCTCGCCGCCGAGGGCCGCCGGGTACTGGCCGCCGGGGAGCCCGCCGCCGCCCGGGAGCGCCTGGCCTGCGCGTTGACGCTGTGGCGGGGCCACGCGGCCTACGAGGAGTTCGGCGGCGTGGAAACCCTGGCCGCGGAGGGCATGCGGCTCGACCGGCTGCGCCACGACGCCGTCCAGGACCGGATCGACGCCGACCTCGCGACCGGGGAGGACGCCGGGCTGATCGCCGAGCTGGAGGCGCTGACCGCCGCGTTCCCCGGCCACGAACGGCTGTGGGCGCAGTTGATGACGGCGCTTTACCGGGCCGGGCGGCAGAGCGACGCGCTGGAAGCGTTCCGCCGGGCCCGGCACGGGCTGATCACCGCCGCCGGGGTGGAGCCGTCACCGGTGCTGGCGCGGGTGCACCGCCGGGTGCTCGCGCACGACCCGGCGCTGCTGGCGGCCCGCGCCACCGCCGTGGTGACCGGCCCGGACGACGCCCTCACCGCCGGCGAGCACGCACTGCTCGAGGACGGCGATCTCCGGACCGGCCGGGAGCACTTCGAAACCGCCTACGTCCGGGCCGAGCAGGCCGGGGACGCCCCCGCGCTCGCCCGCGCGGCCCTCGGCCTCGGCGGGGTGTGGGTGCACGAGCACCGGACGGCCGTCGCGGCGGCGTCGCTGCTGACCCGCCTGCGGTACGCGCTGGAGCGGGCCGATCCCGGCTCGACGCTGGGCCACCGGCTCCAGGCCCGGCTCGCGGCCGAGCTGGACTACGAGGCCGGCACGCACCACCGGGTGCTCGCGGCGGCCGAGCGGACGCGGGCGGCGGGCGACCCGGTGGCGCACGCCGAGGCGCTGAGCCTGGCCCACCACTGCCTGCTCGGCCCCGGCCACGCCCGGCTGCGGCAGGCACTCGCGACCGAGCTCGTCGGGGTGAGCGGCCGCTCGGGACGCCGCACCGACCTGGTGATGGGCGTGCTGTGGGACACCGTCGACCGGTTCCTGGCCGGCGATCCGCACGCCGAGCGGCGGCTCGGCGAACTCGACGACCTGCTGGCCGAGCGCAGGCACCTGGCGGCGGGGTTCGTCGCCGACGCGCTCAAGGTCATGCTGGCCATCCGGGCCGGCCGGTTCGGCAAGGCCGAAGCGGGGGCGCAGGCCTGCGTCGAGGCCGGCCGGGCCGCGGGCGACCTCGACGCGCTCGGCTGGTACGGCGCGCAGCTGGTGGCGATCCGGTGGTTCCAGGGCCGGCTCGGGGAGCTCGTGCCGGTGCTGGACGGGCTGATGCACTCACCGACGCTCAGCCCGATCGACAACTCCTACTACGCGGCGCTCGCGGTGGCGGCGGCTTCGGCCGGCGACCGCCGCACGGCCGCGGGCGCGCTGGCCCGGCTGTGCGGCCAAGATCTGGGGGCGCTCCCGCGGTCGAGCACCTGGCTGACTTCCCTGTGCGGCGCCGCGGAAACGGCCTACCTGCTGGACGACGGCGCGACGGCGGTGCGGATCCACGAGCTGCTGGCGCCGTTCGGCCACCTGCCCGCGATGGCGAGCCTGGGCATCGCGTGCTTCGGGTCGGTCCACCACCCGCTCGGGACGACGGCCCTCACCGCCGGCGACCCGGACCGGGCGGTGACGCACCTGCGGGCCGCGGTGCGGCACAACCTGGCCTTGGCGCACTGGCCCGCGGTGGTGTTTTCGCGCCGCCGGCATGCCGAGGCCCTGCTCCGCCGCGGCGGGCCGGGAGACGCCGCAGCCGCGGATCGCGAGCTGGCGGCGGCCGACGAGGAGGCCCGGACGTTCGCCGGACCGCCGGTCACCGGCCGATGACCCACATCCCGGGCCGTGTCCTACCGACCGGCGGGCGCCGCCCGTCACTGGGCGACGAGCCGCCAATCACCGGCCGATGGCTCAAACCGCGGGCAGCGTCCTACCGAGTAGCGACCGGCGAGCGCGCCCGTCAGTAGGCGACGGGCCGCCGGTCACCGGCCGATGACCCACACCCCAGGCAGCGTCTTACCCGCGCGGCGACCGGCGAGCGCCGCCCGTCACTGGGCGACGAGCCGCTCCGGGCGGCCTTCCATCCGGAACAGCGGGCCGACCGCGGCGAGGTCCAGCGCCCGGCGCACGACCGGGGAGGGCTTCAGCGCCAGGTCGATCCCGGCGTCCGCGCAGCGGGCCCGCAGGCGGCCCAGCGACGCCACGCCCGTCACGCCGCAGAAGCCCACGCCCAGCAGGTCGACCACCAGCCGCTGCGGCTGTGCCGCGACCGCGCGGTCCAGTTCCTCGTCGAGCCGGGGGCGGGTCGCCATGTCGATTTCGCCCGTGACCGTCACGCGCAGCGTTCCCGGGCGGGGCTCCGCGGTCGTCGCGGTCAGCAGCAGCGCGGACAGGTCGAGGGCGCTCATCGAGGTGCTCCTTCCACGGATCAACAACAGTCGATCACCTCCTACCCCGCCACCGGCGGGGCCAAACGCCCCTGTCGTCCGCCGCCCGCGGCTGCCCGGCTCGGAATCGACCGTGAGGAGCGATGATGCCCGGACTCCTGCTGCGCGACGGCCGTCCCTGGGGCGCCGGCGGCCCGGCGACCTCCTGGTCCGCGACGGCCCGTACGGCAGCGGCGACCTCCTCGACCGGGCGATGCACCTGGCCTACCGCAGCACCTTCCGCCGCGACGAGGACATCGAGCCGGCCCTGGAAGCGGTCACCCACGGCGGGGCCCGCGCGCTCGGCCTGGCCGGCTACGGCCTCGCCGAGTGCGCGTCCGCGGACCTCGTCGTGGTCGGCGCGGAGACCCCGGCCCACGCCGTGGTGACGCGGCCTCCGCGCGACCTGGTCGTCAAGGCGGGCCACATCGTCCACCGGACGACAGCCCTCTCACGGCCGCCAGGCCGGTGAGAACACCGGCCGGACCGGGACGCCGCCGCGGGCCGTGCCCAGGTCGGTGAGCGCCACCTGCTCCAGGCCGTTGCCCGGGCCGCCGTCGCTGGTGACCGCCAGGGCCAGGGTGTTGCGGCCGTGCGGGTCGAGGATCCCGGCCGGCAGCACGAACGTGTGCTGCGGCCCGACGTCCCCGATGTACTGGCCGAGGTTCCAGCCGTTGAGGAACACCAGTACCCGGTAACGGCCACCCGACCGCGGCTTCGCCGGGTCGCCGATCGTCAGGCCCACCGAGGTGTCCTGCCCCCGCGGGACGCGCAGCGAGAACGTCGTGCGGTACCACGTGGTCCCCGGATCGGCCGTGGGCGCGGGTACCGCCGCCGGGGCCCACGCGCGGTCCGGGAAGCCGGGCAGGTGCCGGCCCGCGCGTTCGCCGGCGAGGCCGCCGCTGTTGAGCGGGCCGCGCACCGGGTCCGCCGCGCCGCCCTGGAGCTTCCACGCCACGCCGGTCAGGGACGCGGAGATGAGCCCCCGGCCTTCCTTGTGGGCGTCGTTGACGCCGCCGTCCTCGTTGTGGCCGTTGTTGCGGACCATCACCGAGAGCACGTGCGGGCCGTCGCCGCGCAGCCCTTCGGGCACGGGGAACGTCGCGGTGCCGGTCGTCGGCGGCGCGGGCAGCGCGGACGGCACGACGTGCTGGCCGAGGTACTGCCCGTCCAGCCACGCCTGCAGCAGCCCGGCGCCCCCGCCGCCGTAGCGGAGGCTGATCTGCTCCCCCGGCGTCCCGGTGAACCGCCCGCGGTACCAGACGTCGCCGACGCCGAAGCCGTAGTCGTCCGCGGTCAGCACCGGCTGCCCGGCCGGGGGCGGGGTGGTGCTGTTCGTCGTGGTCCGGTCGGCCGGTCGCCACGCCGAATCGTCGTAGCCCGGTTCGGCTTCCGGGGAGCCGGGCGCCGAGCGCCAGCCGGTGAGCTCGGGCAGCCGCGGGTCGGCGGGACCGGGCAGCGGCCGGAGGGCGAGCAGGCTGCCGGAGGCGGTGGGCCGCACCGGCACCGGTGTCCCGTTCCACCACAGCAGCGGACCGCGGGCACCCCACACCTCGAGGTCCCTCGGCGCCTTCGTGTCACCGGTCAGCACCAGCCCGGCCTGTGCGGTCCGCACCAGGTCCGGCCCGCGGACGAGCAGGCCGCCGACCGGCCAGAACGTGTCCGCGGTGGCGTCGTCGGCGAGCAGCAGCGTGACCGGCGGGCGGCCGCCGCCGCTGATCCGGACCCGCGCGAGGCCGTCGTGGCCGTAGTTCAGGCGCAGGTCGTCGCCGGACCAGGTCGTCGTGACGTCCCCGGCGAGCACGTCCACGCGCGGCCGCGTCGCGTACCGCAGCACCGTCTCGCCGTCCTCCCCCGGCCTGCCGTGCAGCAGCACGGTGCCGGCGGCCTGGGCCATCAGCTCCGACGTCGAGTACACCAGGTGCTGGCCCGCGACGTCGAAGTTCGCCACCAGGTACTTGGCGTCCTGCCCGGTCAGCCGCAGCGGCACGGTGTAGTCACCGTCCGCTGTGGACAGCGGGAAGGTGAAGGAGTCGTCCGTCGTGGCGTTCGACGGCGAGTGCACCGGCAGGTAGAAGTGCACGCCGGTGTCCGGGTTGACGTTGTGGTAGACCTTCACCGCGGCCGAAGACGGCGTCACCGGCGTCCCGCGGTCCATTTTGGCCAGGTCCGGGACGGTGGCCAGGAACGACCCGATCTCCTTCATCGTCAACGCCTTCGGCCGCAGCTGACGTCCTTCGTCGATGGCCGCGCCGTAGTCGTAGGAGCTGTAGACCACCGGCGCCGGGAGCCCGCCCCACGACGTGCCGCCGAAGGTCATGTAGAAGTTCTGGATGGTCAGGCCGTTCGCCAGGTTGGTGCCGTAAAAGACGCGTTCGTAGCCCGGACCCTGGCGCACCGCGGTACACGGGTAGGTGCCGTTGCTGCCCCAGTAGTCGAACCAGCCGCCGCCGAACTCGGCGACGAACCCGGGCGTGTCCGGCGACGCGCTCGCACCGCCCTTCGCCCCGCCCGGCCCGTAGGTCCCCCAGTCCGGCGCGACGTTCGGGTTGCCCGGCGTCGCGTCGGTCCGGCAGGTGCCGCCGGGGTAGCCGTCGAAGGCGTAGAGGTCCACCTTGCCTTCGACGGTGCCGGGCACGCCGGAGCCCGGCGGCACCCAGATCCCGTTGCGGCCCTTGTCGTTGTGGAAGACCGGGACGGTGATCCCGTCGGCCCGGGCCTTGTCGTAGAGGTGCGCGACGTAGTTGCGCTGGGCGGTTCCGGTGGCGGCGAGCTCGTTCTCGATCTGGTAGAGGATCACCGGGCCGCGGCCGTCGGTGTATTGGTGGCGGGCGATGATCGCGTCGATGGCGGTCAGCCACTCGTCGGCCGCGGCGAGGTAGTCCGGCGCGTCGCTGCGGGCCCGGCCGGCCTGGGTGCTCAGCCACGCCGGGAAGCCGCCGCCGGTGACCTCGGCGTTGATGTACGGACCGGGCCGCGCGATGACGTACAGCCCCGCTTCGGCGGCGAGGTCGAGGACGCGGTCCATGTCCCGGACGCCGGTGAAGTCGTACACCCCGGGCGCGGGCGAGTGGTAGTTCCAGTCGAAGTAGATCGAGACCGCCGTGTAGCCGGTGGCCTTCATCTTCTGCAGCACGTCCCGCCACAGGTCCGGGCTCGGCAGCCGGAACGGGTGGAACTCCCCCGACCAGACGACCTGGCGGCGGCCGTCCAGCATGAGCGAGTACTTGTCGAACGTGACCTGGTGCTCGGGCGCCGCCGGTGCGGCCGACGCCGGTGCCGCGCACAGCCCGGTCGCGACGGCCAAGGCCAAGGCCAAGGCCGGCAGCCGGCGCCGGATCCTGCCGGTGTGGAGCATGGCGCGACCTCCCGGGTCAGCCGATGAGCGGGGCGAGCCGGTCGGCGATCTTGCGGTGCCCGGCGTCGTTGGGGTGCACGTTGTCCACGGTGTCGGTCGCCTCGGTGATCCACCCTTCGGTGTTCACGAACCGGATCCGGGCGTCGCCCAGCGCCGCGACCGCGTTCTGCGTCTCGGTGACGAAGCGCTTCCGGAAGGTTTCCATGGCGAGGATCGTGGCGTTCGGGTACTTGGCCCGGATGCGCTGCAGCAGCGTCACGTACGCGGCTTGGAACTGGGCGCCCGTGACGTGGTGCCCGACGTCGTTGGTCCCAAGGTTCACGACGACGGTGCTCGCCTGGTAGCGGGCGAAGTCCCAGTCCGGGGTGGCCGCGTCGAGACCGGTCTTGAGGAACCGGTCCCGCATGCCGAGGCAGCCGTCGGCCGAGGGGTACAGGCAGGCGCCGCCGACCGCGATCTGCGTGTGCGCCTGGCCGAGCCGCTCGCCGACGAGCCAGCCGTAGGCGGTCAGCGCCTGGGCCGACGACAGCTGGCCGACCGTGATCGAGTCCCCGACGAACTCGATGAGCTTGGCCGGGACCGCCGCTGCGAACGTCGTCGCGCCGGCGTCCAGGGTGACGCCGCCGAAGACCGCGTCACCGTGGTAGGAACCCGCGACCGGGCGATAGGACACGCGCAGCACGTGATTGCCGGGACTGAGGGGCCGGGGAGTCAGGTTCACCGTGCCGCTCACGTTCTTGTACGCCGTGAACGCGCCGCCGTCGATGCTCGCGAACAGGTCCACGGTGCCGCGCTGCTTGAGCTTCACCGTGGTGCCGGTGAAGCCGGTGACCACGTACGCGCCGGCCCATTCGGAGACGTACGCGCTCGGCGAGCCGGTGTCCCAGCGCCCGAAGTACTTGATGTTGGTGTCGGTCGGCAGGCCGGTGCCCGCGGCGGCGCCCAGGGTCGCCGCGCCCAGGGTGGGGGCGAGGATCGGGGCCAGCCGGGCCGCGATCTTGGCGTGCCCGGCGTCGTTGGGGTGGCCGTCCCCGTCCGCGTAGTCGGCGCCGGTCGTCAGCCACCCCTCGGTGGTGATGAACCGGACTTTCGCGTCGCCCAGCGCGGCGACCGCGTTCTTCGTCTCGGTGACGTAGCGCTTCTTCAGCGTCTCGAACGCGAACAGCGTCGCGTTCGGGTACTTGGCCCGGACATCGCGCAGCAGTTTCGTGTACGCCGCTTGGAAGGCGGGCCCGCTCACGCCGTGGCCCGCGTCGTTCGTGCCGAGGTTGATCACGACGGCACTGGCCTGGTAGCGCGCGAAGTCCCAGGCCGCGTCGCCGGTGCTGTCGGTCCTGAAGAACTGCGTGGCCTGTCCGACGCACCCGGACGCGGCGACCAGGCAGTATCCCGAGCGGGCGATCTGCGTGTGCCGGACGCCGAGCTTCTCCCCCACCTGCCAGCCGTACGCCGACAGCGCGAGCTTGTTCGTCAGCGCGCCGTAGGTGATGGAATCGCCGACGAATTCGACGAGTTTCGACGGGAGCGCCGTCGTGACCGTCTTCGCCCCGGAGTCCAGGACGAGCCCCTGGAAGATGGTGTCGCCCGAGCGGTAGGACAACCGCAGCGAATGCGTCCCGGCGGGCAACGCCGTCGGCGTCAGCGAGACGACGCCTTTCACCGCCGCGTAGAAGACGTCCGGGCCGTTGTCGATGCTCGCGTAGAAGTTCACCGCATTACGGGCTTTGACCTTCACCGTGGTGCCGGTGAAGCCGGTGCTCACGTAGGCGCCGGCCCAGTGCGGCACGGCACCGGCGGATTCGGTGGTCCACCGGCCGACGTAGCCGAGGCCGGGGTCGGTGACCGGCACGTCCGTGGCCGCGGCGGCGGTGGCCGGCGCGGTGACGGACACCGCGAGCGCGGCACCGATCGTCGCGAAGAGCGCACGTAAGCGGGGCATGGCGAGAACTCCGTTCCGGCGGGGGATCAGTACACGTAGGGCCAGCCGGCGCTGTCGTAGCCGATGAGGTTGATGCCGAGCTTGCCCGTCAGCGGCGTCGCGTCCGAGTAGTAGTAGTGGTAGACGAGCACGTCGGCGTCGGAGTCGTGGACGACGGCGACGTGGCCGGGGCCGTGGACCGCGCCGTGGCTCGCCAGGATCTGGGTGCCGCCGCCTGCGGTCATCCGGACGCCGCCCGAATCGGTGTAGGGGCCGGTGATCGACGTCGAACGCCCGACCATCACCCGGTAGGTGCTCTTCGTGCCCTGGCAGCACAGGTCCCAGGAGACGAAGAGGTAGTAGTAGCCGCCGTGCTGGACGATGAAGGGCGCTTCCTCGGCCGAGGTGCTGCCCGTGCGCTGGGCGATGCCGCGCAGGGCCGTGTCGGAGGTGCTGCGCTTGCCGGTCGCGGGGTCGAGCCGGATCATCTTGATCCCGGTCCACCACGAGCCGAAGCTCAGCCACCAGCGGCCCGACGAGTCGACGAACAGGTTCGGGTCGATCGCGTTGTAGTCGTTGCTCGTGCTGGTCTGGATGACGATGCCCTGGTTGGTCCAGCTGCCCGGCAGGCCGGTCGTGCTGGTGGCGAGGAAGATCGCCGAGTTGCGGGAGCCGAGCGACGAAGCGGCGTAGTACAGGTAGTACTTGCCGTTGTGGAACGAGATGTCCGGCGCCCACAGGTACTCCGGCTTGGCCGGGTCGGTGAAGGGTGCGGTCCACGGGGCGCCGTTCGGCCAGACCGAGCCGATCTTCGTGAAGTGGATCCGGTCGGTCGAGCGGCGGATCTGCAGGTACTGGTCGGTGGAGTAGAGCAGGTAGCTGCCGTCGGCCGCGCGGATCATCGCCGGGTCGTGCACCGCCTCGATGTCCCCGGTCACGTAGCCGGGGTCGGGGTAGGTCGCGGCTTGCGCGGCGGGCGCGCTCAGCAGCGCGGCGGCGACGGCGATGAGGGCCGGGAGACGGCGCAGGCTCATGGGGTGTCCTCGGTTCGGCGCTGATCCTCGACGCTGTTAACGCTAACAACGTCTGACGGTGAGAATGGTCGGCGGTCACGGGCCGGTGCGTCAAGGGCCGGACGGAGGGTTCCCCCGCCCGGCCCGGCGCCGGTCAGTGCACGGGGTTCCACCCGTCGCCGCCCGCGAGGTACTTCTGCGCGGTGTAGTTCCCGGCCTGCGCGGCGGGCAGCTGCGGCCGGTCGGTCCCGGTTCCCGCGCCCGGGCCGGTGTTGCGGTACTCGGAGAACCGCGCGTCCTTCCACGAGAAGCCCGACATGTCGGTCCACGGCGCCGGCTTGATCGCCGCGGGCAGGGACGTCTCGCGGATCAGGACCTGGGCGATGGCGTCCACGTCCCCGCTCGGGTGCCACGGACGGCCCAGGTGGAAGCTCGCGGTGGCGGCCGAGCTGAGCACCTTGCTGCCGGTGATCAGGAAGCCGTACGGGTTCGACCGCCGGGTGCTGGCCGCGGTCAGGTAGCCGTTGTTGCTGCTCGAGCCGCGGTCGAGCAGGGTGATCGCCGCCCGGTCGAACACCGCCGTGGCGCGGCCGAAGATGAAGTCGACGTCGCCGCTGATGGCGCAGTTGCGGTAGTACTGGCGCCCGACCGTGCCGACGGCCGCGGTGTCGGCGTACAGGGTGTCCTGGTGGCCGAGGAAGGTGACGTTGTCAAAGACCATCTTGTCGCCGCTGGTCTTGACCGCGACGGCCTGGGTGTCCTTGATCTCCGGGTGGGCGTTGCGGTCGAAGGAGTTGCGGAAGGTCAGCGCGGTGGCGGTGAAGCCGTTCGCGGCGATCGTCGCCGTCGCGCTGCCGGACGTGCCGTACGTGGAGCCGTCGGGCTTCTTGGTCCCGCTGGCGTTGTCGTAGTCGACGACGACGTCGGCGGCCTTCCCGGTGGTGCCGCGCAGGGTGATCCCGGTCTTGCCCGACGGCACGGAGATCACCTCGCGGTAGGTCCCGGGTTTGACCGAGATCGTGCCGCCCGCCGAGACCGCGTTGATCCCGGCTTGCACGCTCGTGTAGTTGCCGGATCCGTCCTTGGCCACGACGACGTTCGCCGCCGCCGCGCCGGCCGGCGGGGCGGCCAGCGCCGCCCCGGCGAGCACCGACGCGACGAGCAGGGTCTTCAGCATGACGCCTCCACGGGTGGAACGCGCCGGGGGCACCGGACGGCGGCCGGTACCCCCGGCGCGGGTCGGTTACTGGTAGGTGATGTTGGCCGAGGTGTAGAGGCAGTTCGTCGAGTCGGGGCCGCTGCCGATCTTCGTCGGCTCGCCGCTGGTGACGCCCTTGTACTTCGTGCAGGGCTCGAGCTTGCGGCTCGAATCGCCGACGATGGTGATCCGGGTCAGCTTCGCGGTGTCGCCGTAGTTGGTGTTGATGCCGACCAGCGCCTTGCCGGGCACGGTGGCGGTGACGTTGTCCACGACGACGTTGCGCTTGTACTGCGTCTTGCAGTTGCCGCAGGAGCGGTACAGCTTGCCGAAGTCGTTGACCTGGAAGTTGCGGATGTACATCGTGCCCGGGCCGTTGTGCTGGAAGACCTTGTCCGAGGCCTTGCGCGCACCGCCGCCGTCGATGGTCATCGTCTGGGAGGCGGAGGTGCCCTTGAAGGTCGCCGCGTCCTCGCCGACGTCCTCCCACCAGACGTTGAGCAGCGTGCAGGTGCCGAGGCAGTGCACGCCGTCGGCGGCCGGGCTGCCCAGGACGACGTTCTTCAGGGTGGTGCCGTTGGCCAGCTGGAAGAGCGGGCTCTGGCCCTCGTCCTGGCCGCCGCTGCCGAGGTCGCCGGTGCCGTAGAACCGCTTGAGCCCGCCGTCGTAGGTGCCGCTGGTGACCTTGATCGTCGCGCCCACCGGCACGCTGGTGCTCGGGTTCGGCCAGGAGGCGGCCGACGCGGTGGCGCCGGTGCCGATGGCCGCCGAACCGACGAGCGCGGCGACCGCCGCCACCCGGACGATCCGGGACAGTGCTGGGGGAATCATTCGTCACTCCCTGGTCTTGAGCTTCAATCGGCGTTGACGGAAAACGTCCGACCGGGTTGTGAAAGCGCTTTCTCGTCCCGAGTTTCGGGTTGCGGGTCGTAGCGTGTCAATGTCGTTCGCCGCAGCGCCACGCATGTCGCCCGGATGGTCGCCGACCGCGGCGGTTTTCTGAAAACGGCGAAACTGTCGAAGGTTCAGCGGCCCGGGCCGGCACCGGCCAGTACCCGCGCCGGCACCTGCCAGGTGGGGTCGAGGCGTTCGACGAGGGCCGGCGTCCAGCCGACGTCCGCCCCGAGGTCCGGGTCGTTGGCCGCGTTGTACTCGGCCAGCAGGTCGACCGCACGCGGCCATCGGTGGCCCTGCGCCACCAGCGTCCCGGTCGCGTGCAGCACGGTGCCCTTCCAGTAGTGCACCAACCGGCCGAGCGGGAGCGCGGCCGGAACGCGGAAGAAGTTGTTCTCCGCGTAGATGCGGGACTCCACGCCCACGCCCAGCGAATAGGTGTAGGCGGCCGGGTCCTCGACCACGTAGAGGTTGTCGTAGACGTGCACCTGGCCGTACCGCACCCGGGGCGCGCGCTGCCCGATCTCGGAGAACAGGTTGTGGTGCAGGGTGACCCGCAGCTTCCCGACGTCGTAGGTGGGCTTGTCGGTGTTGCCGATCAGCATGGTCTTGTCGTGGTCGTGCAGCCGGTTGTAGGACACCGTGACCAGGTCCGAGCCGTTCACGATGTCGAGCAGCCCGTCGTGGACCTCGTACTCGCGGCCGAAGTACGACGGCTGCCGGTCGTTCCCGCCGTCGCTGAACTCGTTGTGGTCCACCCAGACGTGCGTCGCGCCGACCAGGTCGAGGTTGTCGTACTCGGAGTTCCAGTTGCCGTCGGCGGTGTCGAGGGGATCCCACTGCGGGAAGCAGTCGTGGGCGTCGGAGAAGTGCAGGTTCCGCAGGATCACGTTGTCCCCGGTGACGCGCAGGGTGAGCCCGTGCAGCGTGGCGTCGCGGCCGAGTCCGACGATCGTGGTGTTCGGGCCGACGTCGAGCACGACCTGCTCGGCCTGGTTGGCCTGCGACCGCTCGCGGGCTTCCTCGAGCGGCCCCGCCGGCGGCACTCTCCCCCACGTCGCCGGGTCGTAGGCCGTCAGGTAGGCCGGAAGGCTGTACGCGGGATCGGCGAAGTACTCGCAGCCCACCGGCCGGTCGGCGGCGTCCACGTTGCCCTCGACGGTGCCGCGGACGTAGATGATCTTCGGTGCGCCCGGGTCGGCGGCCAGTGCGGCCGCCAGTTCGGAACGCTTGGTCACCGTGCGGACGTCGCCGGGCGCGGCGGCCGCGCCGCCGGTGGTCCCGGTGGTCGCGGCGGCCCAGCCGTCGTGGGCGCCGAGGACGACCCGGCCGGGGTCCCGGCCGTGGGCTTGGGCGGGTGCCGCGGTGAGCGTCAGTCCGAGCAGGGCGAAGCACCCCGCGAAAGCCTTCCAGCGCATACCGGCTCCTCTAGTCGGTGTCCGATCTTCCGAGCACCCGCGCCGCGTGCCGGGCGAGCCCGGCGGCGTCCGGGGCGCCGTCGATGACGACGACGTGGTGGGTCAGGGTCAGCTCCTCGCCCGGTTCGAGCAGCCACGGCCGGTGGTAGGTCGCGGCGAAGCTGACCACGGGGAACGGCTCGGCGCGGACGTACCAGGCCGTCGGGTGGGCCGCGTTGTCCGGACTGTCGGCGAACAGCAGCGTCGAGGTCCGCAGGCTTTCGTCGTGCTGCCCGGTGAAGGCGAGCCAGGGCGCCCGGTGCCCCATCGCGTCGGCGGCGGACTTCCCGTCCGACGTCCGGACCGTGCCGCCGACGAAGGACCGCGGCCCGCGCCAGAACAGGCCGCCGTAGCCGGCGGTGTCCCGCCCCTCGGTGACCGGGCTCCCCCAGCGCAGTTCGTGGCCGCTGGTGTTGCGCAGCCGGCTGGACCAGGTGAGCGTCCAGTGCCCGCTCTCGCGCGAGACGTCGCCGAAGTGCAGCGTGCGGTGTTCGGTGAGCCAGCGCCGGCCGGCCGCGGTGCGCCAGGCCAGCTCGTGCCGCAGTTCGCAGTGCCCGCCGGTGTCGTCGATGCCCTCCCAGCGGACGTGGCCGACGGTGCCGTTGTTGTCGAGCGGGGTGTAACCGCGCCCGCGCACGTAGGTGCGCCCGCCCCAGAAGTTCTCCCCCGAGAGGTGGGCCATGGTGAACTGCAGGCCGTTGTGCCAGGTGTGGTCGTGCGGCCGGACCGCGGTCACGATCTCCCCCGCGGTGGTCCGCAGCGGGTGCAGGTACGGCTTCGGCGAATCCCCGGCCGGCGTCGGCGGCGCGACGACGTACTCGGCCAGCACGACGTCGCCGAGGCGCACGCACACCCGGCCGTCGGGCTCCTCGGTCACCTCCGGCGTGCCGTCCCCCACCGCCGCCCGGCTCACGCCGGTTCCCCGATCTCCCCCAGCAGCTCTTCGACGGACACGGGCCGGCCGGTTTCCAGGGACCGGTTCGCGGCCAGCCCGGTGAGCAGGGCCTGCAGGCCGGCGTCGTGGTCGGCCGCGCAGCCGAGCGCGTCCGGTTCGGCGTCGCCGAGCAGCTCGGCGAGCATCCGCTCGTCGCCGCCGCCGTGGCCGTCGCCGAGGATTCCGTCGAACACGGCTTCCGGCGGTTCCCAGTGCCGCTGCACGGTGAGCCGGGCCCGCGCCCGCTTCGGCACCGGCTCGGCGCCGGCGGCGTACTCGTTCTCCCGGACGTCCAGCTCCAGCCGCCCTTCGCTGCCGGAGAACGCGACGCGGTAGCCCTCCCGCGGCGAATACGCGTGCAGGTGGTAGTTCAGCACCGCACCGCCGTGGTGGCGCACGAGCACCGACAGGTCGTCTTCGATCGTGACGCCGGGCGCGAACACGTCCTGGTTCCGGACATAGCCGTCTTCCCGCTCGGCGTCGTGGTAGAGCGCGCGCAGCCGGGGTGAGGCTTCGAGGTCCAGCGCGAACCGGTCGCCGGCCTTGCCGCGGCCGTTCTCGTCGCCGTAGAAGAACAGCCGGCCCAGCGCGAACACCGTCTCGGGGCCGCGGCCGAGCCACCAGTTGACCAGGTCGAAGTGATGGCCGGACTTGTGCACGAGCAGCCCGCCGGAGTTCGCCTTGTCCCGGTGCCAGCGGCGGAAGTAGTCGGCGCCGTGCGCGGTGTCGAGCAGCCAGCTGAACTCGACCGAGCCGACCTGCCCGATCGCGCCGCCGGCCAGCAGCTCGCGCACCCGGCGGTGCACCGGGTTGTACCGGTAGTTGAAGGTGACCCGCACCGAGCGGCCGGTCTCGCGCCGGGCCGCCAGGATCCGCCGGGCTCCCTCGACGTCGGTGGTCATCGGCTTTTCCGTGACGACGTCGCAGCCGGCCTCGAGCGCGGCGACGACGTAGTCCGCGTGCGTGTGGTCGGGGGTGCACACCACGACGACGTCGATGCGTTCCTTCGCCAGCATGGCGGTGAAGTCCGCCGGCCGGTAGCCGGGGATTCCGGTGCCGAGCCAGTCGTTGTGGACCCGCATGCGGGTCTCGTTGTGGTCGCAGAAGGCCACGAGCTCGGCTCGCGGCGACGTGACCAGGGCCCGGGCGAACAGCTGGGCCCGGGAGCCCAGGCCGACGATCGCGTGGCGTCGCACCGCCATCACCTCTCTCGTTCAGGCGCGGGTAGCCGCGCCGGTCCAGGGCAGGGCGAGTTCGGAGAAGAGCGCGAGCCGCTCGGCCGCGGTGTCGACGTCCCGATCGACGCCGGGCACGACGAAGTGCCGGTCCGGGCCGGTGTCCACGGCGTGCACCCATTCGGCGGGCAGCGGCAGGGGTTCGGGCGCGTCGCGGACCGCCTCCACCAGCGCGGTGAACGCGCGGGTGGCGGCCAGCGGGGCCAGCAGCGGCTCGCCGTCGCGCAGGTGCGCGACGAGGTTGGCCAGCAGGTCCCTCGGCGGGCCGACCTCGCGCTGTTCGCCGCCGACGGTGACGAGGTCGGTCTTGTAGTGCCAGCGGATCCGGCCTTCGGTGCCGTGGACCAGCACGTACGGGTCGTGGTCCGCCTCGGCGTCGAGGGTGGCCGCGGCGACGACGTCCGGCGCCGCGGCGAAGCTCAGCCGCGCGCAGGCGGTGTCGTCCGACTCGATGTCCCGGGCCCGGTACAGCTCGACGGCGGTCCGCTCGGGCCGGACCTCGGCGGTGCCGTTGACCAGCAGGGCGGTCGCGACGGCGTGCGCGAACGGGTTGGTCAGCGCCCCGTCCACGACCGGCTGCCCGCCGACGCGGCGGCGGCCCGCCCACTCGGCGCGCGCGAAGTACCGGTCCCGCCGGATCCACGCCCCGGCGGCGGAGATCCCAGTGACCGTGCCGATCTCGCCGGCCTCGATCGCGGCCCGCACGACCGGGACGGCGGCGGAGCCGAAGCTCTGGAAGCCGGTCTGGCAGGCGCGGCCGCGGGCCAGCTCGGTGAGTTCGCCGAAGGCCGCGAGGTCCAGCACCGGCGGTTTCTCGACGAGCAGGTGGCAGCCCGCGGTGAGCGCGAGTTTCGCCAGGGGCAGGTGCGTGTGCGGCGGGGTCGCCACCACGGCGATGTCCGGGGTGGTGCGGGCGAGCAGTTCGGCGGCGTCCCGGGTGATCACCGCGCCTCCGGGCAGCAGCGCGCGGGCCTCGTCCGGCGGTTCGCGGATGTCGCACGCGCCGGCGAGGAGGATCTCGCCGCGGTCGTGCAGGGCGCGGGCGCGGCGCAGGTGCTGGGCCGCGTAGCCGGCCGTGCCGAAGACGACCACCTCGGGCCTCATCGGCGGCCGCCGGTGGCCACGGCGGCCAGGGCGAGGGGCCCGGCCACCACGAGGGCGAGGATCGGGAGCATCCAGGCGAGCAGGACGGCGATGCCGAGGGCGGCGGCGAGGAGCACGGCGTTCTTGGGGCCGGCGGCGGTTTCCCGCGCCGCGGTGACGAACGCCCGGCGCCACACGGGGGCGGCCGCACGAGCCGCGCCCGCGCCGCCGCTGGTCGGTGCGGCGCCGGTGGCCACCAGCTCGCAGGTCCGCACCGCGACCACGGCACCCGCCGCCGCCAGCAGCCACAACGCCGGCCGCAGCACGCCCGCACCCGGCGTCGACGCCACCACCTCCAGGTCCACCGCGAACAGCAGCACCGCCGCCAGGCACCCCAGTCCGAAGCCCAGGCCGCCCCGGGCGACCGACCGGAAGTCCGCCCAGAAGGTCGTCCACAATGGACCTCCCACGTCCCGCCGGGTCCGGTCCAGCACCCGGCAGCCCGCCACGAACGCCGGGGCCGCCGTCACCACCGGCACCGACGCCAGTGCGACGAGCAGCCCGGCCAGCAGGCAGTCCGAGAAGTCACCGAGCCCGGTCCGCCACTCCGTCGATCGCTTCGGCGTCCGCATCAGTTCACCCCTTCAGGCCGCTGGTGCTGACGCCTTCGACCAGCAGGCGCTGGAAGGCGAGGAAGAACAGCACGATCGGGACGAGCGCGAGCGCGGACATCGCGAACATCGCGCCGAAGTTCGACTCGCTGCTGGTGTCGACGAACAGCCGCAGGCCGAGCGGCACGGTGAACTTCTCCGTGTCGTTCAGGTACACCATCTGCGTGAAGAAGTCGTTCCACGTCCAGATGAACGTGAAGATCGACGTCGTCACCAGCGCCGGTTTCGACAGCGGCAGCACGACGTGCCAGAAGGTGCGGTAGACCGAGCAGCCGTCGATGATCGCCGCTTCGTCGAGCTCGCGCGGGATGCCCCGCATGAACTGGACGATGAGGAACACGAAGAACGCCTCGGTGGCCAGCAGCTTCGGCAGGATCAGCGGGACGAACGTGTTGACCAGGCCGGCCTGCTGGAAGATCACGTACTGCGGGATCAGCGTCACGTGGTAGGGCAGCATCAGCGTGGTGATCATGAACGCGAACAGCGCGCCGCGGAACCGGAACTCGAGCCGGGCGAAGGCGAACGCGGCCAGCGAACACGACAGCACGTTCGCCGCCACCGAGAGCCCGGCCACCAGGAACGAGTTGAGGAAGAAGCGGCCGAACCCGACGCCCGCCGCTCCCTCCCAGCCCTTCGTGTAGCCGTCGAAGACGAACCGGGTCGGCAGCAGCGCCAGCCGCGAGAGGATCTCGTCCGGCGGCTTGACCGACGCGAACGCCAGCCACACCAGCGGGTAGAGCACCACGGCGACGATGCCGAGACACAGCACGTGCCAGCCGAAGGACCGCGCCGTGCGCGGAAGCACGGTCATTTCTTCTCCTCCGCGTCGTCGTAGAACACCCAGAGCTTCGCGGTGCGGAAGACGATGGCCGTCACGATCGCGATGACCACCAGCAGCACCCACGCCATCGCCGACGCGTAGCCCATCCGGAAGTCCTGGAAGCCGACCTCGAACAGGTAGAGCGTGTAGAACAGGTCCGCGTCGGCCGGGCCGCCGCGGCCGCCGCCGATGACGAACGCCGGGGTGAACGCCTGGAAGGCGTGGATCGCCTCCATCACCAGGTTGAAGAAGATCACCGGCGACAGCATGCGCAACGTGATGTGCCGGAACCGGCGGAACGCGCCCGCGCCGTCGATCGCCGCCGCCTCGTGCAGCTCCGCCGGGATCTGCTTGAGCCCGGCCAGGAAGATCACCATCGGCGCGCCGAACTGCCAGACCCCCAGCAGCACGATCGAGGCGAGGCTGAACTGCGGGTCGTCGACCCAGCTCGGGGTGTGCCAGCCGAAGAACGCCAGCACCTCGTTCACCGGGCCGCCGCCCATGAACAGCGCCCGCCACACCAGCGCCGCCGCGACGCTCGCGCCGAGCAGCGAAGGCGCGTAGAACGCCGCCCGGTAGAAGCCCCCTGCGCCGCGGCGGGTGTTGAGCAGCATCGCCACCAGCAGCGACACCGTGAGCTTCAGCGGCACCGAGACCAGCACGTAGATCAGCGTCACCTTCACCGACTGCAGGTAGCGGTCGTCGCCGGTGAACATGTGCGTGAAGTTGCCGAAGCCGACCCACTTCGGCGAGGTGAACATGTCGTAGTCGGTGAACGACAGGTACAGCGAGACCACCATCGGGCCGACGGTCAGCGCCACCACGCCGAGCAGCCACGGCGTGAGGAAGGCGAACGCCTCCGGCTGGCTCTTGCGGCGGCGCCCGGCCGGACGGCCCCGGCGGCCGCGCGCGGCGGGTGCCGGGGGCGCGACCGGCGGGTCCGGCGTGCGCAGGGTCGTCATCGGCTAGGACAGTCCCTTCTGGGCTTCGGTCATGAACCGGCTGACCGCGTCGTCGAGGCTCATCCGGCCGAACGCGACCTCTTCGTACGTCCGCTGGAGGAGCTTCTGGATCGCGCCGGCGCCCTTCGGCGGTACCGGTGGCGCGGCCCCGAGCTTCGGTTCGAGCGCGGCTTCGTAGTCGTAGAGGATTTTGTCGTTGCCCTTCGCGCCGGCGGCCAGCTGCGCGCGGACCTTGAGGTTCGGGGCGAGGCCGCGGTCGGTGCCGACGATCTTGCCGACCTCGGGGTCGTTGACCAGGAAGTCGACGAGCTTCGCCGCCGCCTCCTGCTGCTGGCTGCGCGCGGACACGGCCAGGAACATCGACGGCCGCCGGTACTGCCCGGTGTCGCCGTTCGCGCCGCTCGGGTACGGCGCCACGTTCAGCGGCTTGCCGTTCGCCTTTGCATACGCCGGCAGCAGGTTGTCGTAGGCGAACTCCGAGCTGGTCAGCTTCTTGCCCAGCGGGGCCTGCTCGGGCGAAGTGTTGTAGGACGCCGTGACGTCGGCCGGCGACGCGGCCTTCGTGTCCCGGAACTCGCTCGCCAGCTGCCAGTAGCGGCGCAGGTCGTCAGCGGTGAAGCCCAGCTTGCCCTCGGGCGTGTAGAACTGCTTGCCCTGCTGGCGCAGCCAGATCTCCAGCGTCGTGTCGAGGATGCCGAAGTCGGTCACCCCGCGCGTCTGGCCCCCCGCCGCGCTGACCTTCCGCGCCGCCTCGGCGTACTGGTCCCAGGTCATCCCCTTCGCCGGGTCCGCGCCGGTGGCGGTGAACGCGGCGGGGTCGTAGATCATCGCCGGGGTGTTCTGCGCCCACGGCACGGCGTACCGCTTGCCCTGGTAGACGCCGGTGGCGGCCAGTTCCGGGTTGACGTCGGCGAGTGAGATCGCCTTGCCGGCGCCGGAGTTCAGGTCGGCCAGCACGTTGCGCCCGCCGTATTCGGCCAGGTAGCGGCTGTCGACGTTGAGCACGTCCGGCGGCTTGCCCCCGGCCGTCTGCGTCGCCAGCTTCTCCCAGTAGGCCGCGTACGCCGAGAACGACGTCTGCACCTTGATGTTCGGGTTCTTCTGCTGGAAGAGCTCGACCGCCTTCTTCGTCAGGTTGGCGCGTCCTTCGCTGCCCCACCAGACGAAATTGATGGTCACGTCGCCGCCGCCCCCGGAGTCCGAGCCGCAGGCGGCCACCCCCGTCAGCAGCAGCGGGACCACCACGGCCAGCGCAGCGACACCCCGCCCCTTGGTCCTACGCTCAGTTGTCCGCCCCATCGAACTCTCCGTCCTCAGCCGGTCAGCACTTTTCTGAAAACGCTGTCAGCGCGCTCACGGTAGGCAGTGCGCCACACCGGTGTCAACGGCCAATTCGGCGCAACAGCCTTTGTGCGGCAACGCTTTCAGCATTCAGATACGCGAACGCGGGCAGCGTGAGAAAGCGCTTACCGGAGCCGGATCGGAAGCCGGGCGGTCAGCGCGGTGAGCACCGGTGCGGGTCAGCCGGTGCGTTCGGCGGCGGCCGCGCCCGGGCCGCCACCCGGCCGCCGGGCGGCACTCGCCCACGGCACGCCGATCTCGGAGAACAGCGCCAGCCGGTCCGCGGCGACGGCGACCTCTTCGCCGATCCCCCGCACGACCGGGTGCCGGCTCGCCCCTTCGCCGACCGTGCGGATCCAGCCCGCCGGGATCCGCGACGGCGAGGGCGCGTCGCGGACCGCCTCCACCACCGAGGCGAACGCCCGGGTCCCGGACAGCGGCGCGAGCAGCGGCACGCCGTGCGGGTCGAGGTGGTGGGCGATCAGGTTGCGCAGCAGGTCGGCCGGTTCGCCGAGGTGGAACCGCTCGTCGTCGATCTCGAGGCGGTGGCTCTTGTACCAGAACTTCGCCCGCCCGCGCTCGCCGTGCACCACGACGTAGGGCTCGTGGTCCTGCTCGGCGCACAACGAGGCGGCGACGACGATCTCGGGCCCGTCGCCGAACCGGATCCGCAGGCACGCGGTGTCGTCGGCTTCGATGTCACGGGTGCCGTAGAGCTCCAGGGCGATCTCCGCCGGGTCGCGCCCGGCGACCCCGCCGACCAGCAGCGCGGTGGCCACGGCGTGCGAAAACGGGTTGGTCAGTGCGCCGTCGACGACGGCCTCGCCGTCGAGCCAGCGGCGGCCGGCCCACGGGTTGCGGCGGTAGTAGGCGTCGGTGCGGATCCACGCCCCGGCCGCGCCGACCCCCACCACGGTGCCGAGCTTCCCGGCGGCGATGGCCGCCCGGAGCACGGGCAGCACCGGGGAGCCGAAGCTCTGGAACCCGGTCTGGCAGGCCGATCCGGTCTCCGCGGCCAGCCGCGACAGCGTGGTGAAGCCGTCGAGGTCGAGCACCGGCGGGGTCTCCAGCAGCAGGTCGCTGCCCGCCCGCAGCACCGCGGCCCCGGTCTGGACGTGCGCGTGCGGCGGCGTCGCGACCACGGTGATGTCGGGGCGGCAGCGGCGGAGCAGGTCTTCGACGCTCGTGTGGGCGGTGCCGCCGGGCGGCAGCAGCGCGACGGCGGCGGCCGACGGGGGCCGGATGTCGGCCATGCCCGCGAACCGGACCAGCCCTTCGTCGTGCAGGATCCGCGCCCGGTGCAGGTAGCTGAACGCGTAGCCGGACGTGCCGACGACCGCCAGCCTCGGCGGGTCCGCCACGGTGCGGCTCCGGCTCCCCGACATGGATCTCCGATCGGCGGGACCCGGTGGCGGCCCGCGCGGAACTGACGAATGGGTCAGGCGGTGGGAGAAACTTCCGGTCGTCACCGTAGGGCGTGCGCGACAAACGTGTCAATGATCAGGACACTCCGGTCGAAATCTTCGATCGGCCGATGCGCCGGATGGCGGCGCGGGTTTCGAGATAGCGCTTACTGGAATGTCTCGGTTCCGCCTGCAAGCGACCGCCACCGTTTGCAGGATTTGTTGACAACGCTCTCAGGCGTTTCCATGATGTTGCTCGGAGCCTGCCGAGGAGTTGCCGTGACCGTGACCATTCACGACGTCGCCCGCCGGGCCAACGTGTCGATCTCGACCGTCTCGCGGGCGTTCACGTCCCCGGACCTGGTCCGGCAGCAGACCCGCACCCGGGTGCTGGCCGCGGCGCACGAGCTGGGCTACCACGCGGCGGCCGCGCCGCAGCCGGGGCCCGCGGTGCGCACCGGGCACATCGGGATCGTGGTCTCCGACCTGGGCAACCCGTTCTTCACCGGCGTGCTCAACGGCGTCCAGGCCCGCGCCCGGCAGGACGACATCGCGGTGCTGTTCGCCAACAGCGACGAGGACCCGGCGACCGAGCAGAACCTCGTCCGCCGGATGGCCAAGCAGGTCGACGGCGTCGTGCTGTGCAGCCCGAGCATGACCGACGACCAGCTGCGCGCGCTCGCCGGGCAGACGACCCTGGTGCTGCTCAACCGCGAGGTGCCCGGCATCCCGTCGATCGTGATGGACGCCGCGGACGGGATGCGCCAGGCGATCGAGCACCTGGCCGCGCTGGGCCACCGCCGGTGCGCCTACCTGGGCGGGCCCCGGACGTCGTGGGCCAACCGCGCCCGCAGGCAGGGCCTGGCGGAGACCGCGCGGAAGCACGGCACGGACGTCGTCGAGTTCGGCCCGTTCCCGCCGGTGTTCGAAGGCGGCCTGCAGGGCGCGGACCTGGCCCTGGCGGCGGACGTGACGGCGATCGTCGCCTACAACGACCTGGTCGCCTTCGGCGCGTTGGCGCGGCTCAACGCCCGCGGGGTGCCGGTGCCGGAGGAGGTCAGCCTCGTGGGCTTCGACGACCTGGTCTTCGCGGCGATCTCCGCACCCCCGCTGACGACGATCGCGATGCCGACGGAGGCGGCGGGCCGCGCGGCGGTGACGATCCTGCTGGGCCTGCTCGACGGCGAGGCCGACGAGCACACGACGCAGGTGCTGGACACCCACCTCATCGTCCGCGCCACCACGGCCCCGCCGGCGGGCTAGGGCGTGTCTGACAAAAGTTTCGGCTGGTGGCTGGGATGCTGTCGGTCGTGTCGCGGTTCGAGTTGCTCTCGGATGCTCAGTGGGCGTTGATCGAGGATCTGCTTCCGGTCCGCACGGGTAAGCGGGGTCGGCCGTTTTCTGATGCGCGGGCGATGGTGGAGGGGATCATCTACCGGTATCGGTGCGGGATCCCGTGGCGGGATGTTCCGGCGGTGTTCGGTCCGTGGCAGACGATCTGGACCTGGCATCGCCGGATGGCCGGCGACGGTACCTGGGACACCGTCCTGCAACGCCTGCTGGCTGAAGCGGACGCGGCCGGGCTGGTGGATTGGTCGGTGTCGGTGGATTCCACGATCGCCCGGGCGCATCAGCACGCCACCAACATCACCCGCCCCACAGGGGGCTGGGTCGAATTACACGGATCTGCGCAGCGAGCCGCCTGATCACGGGATCGGCCGCTCCCGCGGCGGCTGGAGCACCAAAGTGCACCATCTCGTCGACGGGAACGGCCGGCCGCTGGTGACGCTGGTCGGTCCCGGGCAGGCCGGGGACGCACCGATGTTCCCTCATTTGATGCGGCATCTGCGGATCCGCCGGGCCGGACGCGGCCGGGCCCGCACGAGACCCGACCGCGTCCGCGGCGACAAGGCCTACTCCTCGCGCGCGATCCGCGGGCATCTGCGCGACCGTGGCATCGTCGCGGTGATCCCCGAACCCGCTGACCAGGCCGGGCACCGCAAGCGACGTGGTTCCTGCGGCGGACGCCCGCCTGGCTTCGATGCGGTCGACTACCGCGGCCGCAACGTGGTCGAGCGACGGTTCAATCTGCTCAAACAGTGGCGGGGCCTGGCCACTCGTTACGACAAGCTCGCCATCGTCTACCGATCAGCAGTTGTCCTCCACGCGGTGATCACCTGGACCAAGGCATTGTCAGACACGCCCTAGCTGAGCTAGCCGCCGAAGACGTTGCGGTCCAGGAACGGGTTGCGGAACTTCCCCCGCGGGTCGAGTCGCTCCGCCAGTCCGCGGAAGTCGGCCAGGTGCGGGTAGCCGTCCGGGACGCCGTGGAACAGCTTGCCCCAGTGCGGGCGCGCGCCGAAGGGCGCCAGGCGCTCCTCGAGCACCGGCAGCACCGCCTCGACCTCGGGCTGCCGCGGCTGCCACGTGAAGTGCAGGGCCACCCGGTCGCCGCCGTGGCCGGGGCTGAGCCACAGGTCGTCGCCCGCGATGGCCCGGATTTCCGAGACCAGCAGCAGCGGCGCGACCAGGTCGCCGATCTCGCGGACCGCCCGGATCGCGGCGGTGGCCGAGCCGTAGGGCACGAAGTACTCCGACTGCAGCTCGTCCCCGACACTCGGGGTGAACGCCAGCGCGAAGTGCGGCAGCCGCTCGTGCCACGGGCCCGGCACGCCTTGCTGGGGGGTGCAGTTGTCCGCCGGGATGCCCGCGGCGTGCGCCGGGTGGCGCGGCCCGTCCGCGGGCACCGCTCCGAAGAGACCGGCGCGCTCGGTGAAGTCGTCGACGCGACTCTTCACCCACACCTGGTCGATCGTGTCGTTCACCCAGTTCGTGAACAGGCTGACGCTGTAGCCGGCGTCTTCGATCTCGTCGAAGTGCCGGTCCGCGGCTTCCCACGGCAGCGCGTCGAAGACGTCTTGGCGGACGTCGAACGCCGGAACGACGTCGAGCGTCAGCCGGGTGACGACGCCGAACGCGCCGAGCCCGACGACCAGGCCGTGGAACTCGGCGTCGGCGCGGGTGAAGTGCCGCAGCTCACCGTCGGCGGTGACCAGCTCGATCCCGGAGACGGCCGCGGCGAGCCCGGGCTGCCGCCGTCCGGAGCCGTGGGTGCCGGTCGCGACGCTGCCCGCCACGGTGATGTGCGGCAGCGACGCCAGGTTCGGCAGCGCGAAGCCCGCCTCGTGCAACTGC
Source organism: Amycolatopsis rifamycinica (assembly GCF_000695625.1). Lineage (GTDB taxonomy): Bacteria > Actinomycetota > Actinomycetes > Mycobacteriales > Pseudonocardiaceae > Amycolatopsis > Amycolatopsis rifamycinica. The sequence continues at coordinate 203,605 of NZ_JMQI01000021.1, read as the reverse complement.
TGCGCGAAGTCGCCGTAGCGGGCCGACCCGCCGACGGTCACGGTGCCGTCGCCGATCTCGACGCCGGCGTCGAGGGTCCGCAGGTCCAGCAGGAGCCCGCCCGGGGAGTCCGCGATGTCGTTGAAGCAGTGCCGGCTCCCGAGGGCTTTGACGCGCGTCGCCGCCGCGACGGCCGCCCGCACCTCGTCGACCGTGCGCGGGGTCGTCACCGCGTCCGCGCCGTAGGTGTGGTTCCCGGCCCAGTTCGACTCGCCCACTCCGCCATGTCCTTCCGCCGTACGAGATCCACTCCCGACCCTACGCGGCCGCCGCGCGCCGGACGCGGTGATCGGCTCGGTGGTGGACGGGAAGCGGCGCAGCTCACGGTCATCCCCGGCCGGTCGCCTGGCGGTGGTCAGCGGGCCGGGATGATCGCCTGGTGCGGGCCGGCGAGGCCGTGCGGGCTGAGCAGGCGGCCCATGCGCTTCGGCATCCGCAGCGTGATCGCGCGGTCGAGGACGCGCGCGCCGGGGGCCGCTTCCGCCAGCCGCGTCTCGTAGGCCGTGCAGTCGGCCGGCACCCGGAGCCAGGCCGACACCACGAGGTTGCCCTCCCCCACCACCGCGGCCGAGAGGCGGGTCTCCGGCAGCTGGGCGATCGCCGCGCCGGCGCCGTCGAGTTCGGCCGGCGCGACGTCGAGGCGGTAGCCGGCGATCACCGGCCAGCCGGCCGGGATGTGGGCGAGGTCGCACCGGAAGTCGAGTTCGTGGTTGCGCAACATCCGCGCCAGCGTGCGCCGCACGGCGGACTCGCTCATCCCGCAGTCGCGGGCCAGTTCCGCGTAACTGCGCCGCCCGTCCTCACCGAGGGACTCCACCAGCGCGCGCAGGTCCCGGTCGTTCCACGGCCGCGGGACGACCAGCCGGGCCCGCACCGCGGTGTCGTCCAGCACCGCCCGCTGTTCCGGGGCGAGGGCGTCCACCAGCCAGCCGCTGCCTTCCCGGTAGACGCGGGTCGCGACGGCGAAGCGGACCTCGCGCACCCCGGGCAGGGCGCCGATGCGGCCGGTGACCAGCGCGTCGAGGGCGTCCAGGTCGCGCGCGGCCAAGCCGAGGAACAGCGCGAACCGGCTGGTCGTGCGCTCGACGCTGAACACCGGCGGCCAGCCGCACAGCTCGCGGGTCAGTGCGCTCAGCGCGTCCGGGCGGCAGGCGAGGTCGACGTAGCCGACCGTGGTCGTCGGCGGTGTCGAATAGGCGGTGAGCCAGGCCAGTCCGGCGGCCTGCAGCCGCTCCCAGCGGCGGGCCGCCGTCGTCGCGTCGGTGCCGACGGCGGCGGCGATCCGCGTCCACGGTGCCCGCGGGTCGCGCTGCAGCGCCTCCACCAGCGCGAGGTCGGACGCGCTCAGCCCCGGGCGCGCCGCTTCCGGCGGCGCACCGGGGGAAACGGGCATGGCGCATTGTGACCTGATCATGGCCGGCTGCCAAGGGCCGCCGGCTCGGCCGGCGGCCCTCGTCGTCCTGGTCCTGCCGGTCCTACCGGCGGCGCAGCCGCGGCACCGCGGCCGCGCCCGCCACCAGCACCAGGACACCGCCGATCACGAAGGGCAGGACGGGAACGTCGCCGGGGGCCGCGGCCGGGACCGCGCGTTCGCGGCCGCCGTAGCCGCCGCCCGCGCCGTCGCGGTCGTAGGCCGAGCCCGGCAGCTTGTCCGCGTACCGCTCGTGCAGGGCCGCGCGGTAGTCCTCCCACGACAGCGTCGTGCCCGCGGCGAGGCCGGTGACCGAGCCGTCCAGGACGGTCACGGCGTCTTCGTGTGCCGCGTACCAGGCGTTGACCTGCGGTTCGTGCAGGAGGTAGCCGCCGGCCGCGGCCTGGGCGTACTGCCGCTCGAAGTCGCCGGAGGCGACGTTGACGACGGTCCAGGCCGGGCCCTGGCGCTCCGCCCACACCGTGGCGGCGGTGCCGTCGCCGGTCCGCGCCGGGACGGCGACGTAGGCCAGGGCGGCCGGGACGTCCGAGTGGCCGGCGACGAACGCCGCGGTCGGCTCGTAGACCGGGACCTGCGTGCGCGGGTCGGCCGTCTGCTGCGCCGCGGCGGCCGCGTGGCCGCCGGGGAACTTCGTCGTCGCGAGCCGGCCGAGCGTGGCCGGGCCGCCGGTGACCGCCCCGATGGCGGCGGTGTCGGCGGGGGTCGGCGCGCCGGCGGGCCCGCCCGCGGCCGTCGCGGCGCCGTCCGTGGCGAGCATCGCGGCGCCGGCCAGCACGGCCGCGCCGATCGCTTTCCGCAGCATGTTCATCCCTCGATCCCGGACAGCGTGTGGGTCCACTGGAACTGGCTGTTCGAGCGGTAGGTGTCGTAGTTCATCGAGTTGTAACGGCTGTTGTTCGGCCACGGGTCGCCGTATTCGACGCGCGGGGCACCGCTGGAGTCGTCGTACCCGTAGAGGACGTGCATGTGGCCGCCGCCGGAACGCCAGCCGATCCGGGTACCGACCGGTTTTCCGGCGTCGATCTGGTTTTTGACGCCGGTGAAGGAAAGCGTCTGACCGCCTGGGTAGTACGTCCCGGCGTCCGGGAAGCCGAGATAGCGGAATACGCGCTGCTGGTCCGACAGATAGCCCTGGTTGTTGGCGCAGTCGCCGCCGGATTCGTTGTGCGCGATCTGGCAGAACCGCGTCTGGGTCAGCGAGTGGCCCCAGTAGGCGGCGATCGTGTTGCCGCTGGCGTCCCAGCACCACTGGTCCTTCTGCTGGGCCTGCATGGTGATCCCGAGATCCGTCCGGGCCGCGGCCGCGGCGGCCGGGGACGGCAACGCCGCGGCCGCGAACGCGATGAGTCCACACAGGACTCTTGCGGTGGTGTTCACGAAGTCCTCCTCCAGCCGGTGACGATGCGACGTGGTGGCACGGAATACTCCGCGCCCACCACGGGGATCCGGTACCTACCAAGGGAGGATCACGTTGGCGGAAAAGGGGTTCCGGCGGATCCCGGCGGTTCCGGGACGCCGGATTCCGGCATCGGCCCGGGACCGCCGGGCGGATTCCGGCGGCCGGTGACCGGGTCAGGAAACGGTCGTCGTGCCCAGGGTGGCGTCCTGGTCGGGCGGGTCGAGCGTCAGTGCGACGTCGAACTCGCCGAGAGCGCTGTCGGTGACGACGTGCGTGCTCGCGGCGGGGTCGACGCTGCTGGTCGCCTCACCGGCGGGGGTGCCGGCCGGCACGGTGAAGTCGACCTGCCCGCGGGCGGTGAACTTCAGGGTGCCTTCGGCGGGCACCGGCGTCCCGGGGATCGGCAGCTCGACCGGGATGGCCACGGACTCGCCGCCGATCGCGACGTTCACCCGGGACTTGATCGTGCCCGAAAGCTGCGTGGCGCCGACCAGGCGCAGGCCGTCGCCGGCGGCTTGGCCGGCGTCGACGTCGAGGCTGAAGGGCACCGAAACCGTGCTGCCCGCGGTGGCGGTGGCCGGGATGTCGGCGGCGACCACGACGGTGACCGTCTGGTCGCCGATGAGCGGGAACCCGCCCCGGTAGGTGAGCGTCTTTTCGGCCGCCGCGGCCGGTCCCGCGGAAACAATCGCGAGCGCGCCGGCCAGCATTGCGGCTACACCGATTCCGCGGAGTCGGGTGTTCGGCATTTGTTCGTCCTTTCGTCGTTGAACGGCGCTTCGGATACTAAGTGGAAAACTTCCCAACCGGCCACGTCGTTTTCGCGTGACCCGGGAATTTGTCACGCGCGACCGGCTCCGCCGCCCCGGTTCTTGTCATTCGCCCGCGCGAGAGCGGCGGTGTAGTGGTGGTGTAGCGGCGGCGCGCAGGGTTCTCCCCGTCGACGCCGGGACGCCTGCCCCGGCCCACTGAGGGAGACACCATGCGAATGATCTGCCAAGCGGCCGCGCTCTCGGCCGCCCTGCTCTTCGGCGGCGCGTCCGTCGCTTCGGCCGCGTCCGCTCCGGACGTCTACTCGGAGGTCACCGCCGCCGACATCGCCGAACCGGGCGCCGTGATCACCGACTCGGCCGCGGATCTGGCCGCGGCGCGGACGGCGAGCCAGGCGATCGCCTGGTTCTCCAGCCGCAACGGCAGCACCGCGTACCAGGGCTACTGCGAGCGGGCGGTGCGCCTGGCGTGGGACCGCGTGACGCACCACGCGAGCGCGATCGAGCACTGGCGGTCGTCCGACGGCGCCCGCCACACGACGGGCACCCCGCCCCGCGGCGCGTTCGTGTTCTGGAACATCTCGGCGTACGGCCACGTCGGCATCGCCGACGGCAGCGGCGGAGTCTGGGCGACGAGCGTGAACGGCGCGATCGGCCACGCCCGCCAGGGCTACTTCGCGAACTACCTCGGCTGGAAGCCGGGCAACAGCAACTGACCCCGCGGGTGAGGGGCGGCCCGCCCGCCCCTCACCACCCGCGAGATGCCCCGCCAATCACGCAAGATGCCTTCCGGATCACGCGAGATGCCCCTGGCCGCACGCAAAGGCTTACCCAGCCCACGAGATGCCCCGCCAAACACGCAAGATGCCGCTTCAGTCACGCGAGATGCCTCCCTGATCACGCGAGATGCCTCCCAAATCACGCGTGTTGCCTGTCCCCGCACGCCTGTCGCCTCAGGGGCGGGCCGCGGGCGATGGCGTGCGGCGGCGCTGGGCCTGCTCGAGCAACGCCAGCCCGGTTGTCTCGCCCTGGTGGTTGCCCGTCTCGCGGAACACCCGCAACGCCCGGTCGCACACCCCGCGCGCCTGGACCGGCTCGCCCGCCGCCAGCAGCGTCTGGCCGATGCCGAGCAACGCGTACGCGCTGCACCGCTCGTCGTCGAGTTCCTCCAGGATGCTCAACGCCAGCCGCAGGCACGTCAACGACTCCGGGAGTCTTCCCGAGTCGCGGTGCAACGTGCCCAGCTCCGTCAGGACCTTCGCCTCCCGGTGCGGGTCTTCGATCTCGCGGGCCAGCTCACGAGCCCGGCGCAGCCACGTCTCCGCTTCGGCGAACGAACCGAGCAACGCGTACGTCGAGCCGATCGAATTGCGCATCTGGGCGACGCCGCTGAGGTCTCCCGCCTGTTCCAGGCCGGCCAGTGCCCGGCGATAGAAACCCAGGGCCTCGGCGGGCCGGTCGCGGACGCGGGCCACCGTGCCCGATCCCGCCACCGCCAACGCCTCGCCCCGGACGTCGCCGAGTTCGGCGAACAGCTTCGCCGACCGCTGCATGTCCTGCTCGGCCGCCGCGTATTCGTCGTGGTACAGGCGGACCTGGCCGAGGCCGCGGGTGAGCACCGCCGCTCCCCGGCGGTCGCCCGCCGCTTCGACCGCGGCCAACGCCGTCAGGTGGCTGCGCCGCCAGTCGTCGTACGCGCCACGCAGGTCGTAGAAGGGGACCGCGGCCGCCGTCAGCTGCCAGGCCAGTTCGGCCAGGCCCGCGTCCGCCGCCAGCTGGACCGCCGCCGCCAGCAGCTTGCGCTCGGCCGTGAACCAGCCCAGCGGGTCGGTCACCAGCCCGGCGGGGACGGACCCCGCGGCCAGCGTGGGCCCGGTCATCGCGCCGAACGCCGGCGGCAGGGCCGCCGCCGCGGTCTTCGCCAGCGCCAGCAGCACCGACAGCACGCGGGCGAGCGTCTCGTGCTGGGCCGACGGGGGTTCCTCCGCCAGGAGTTCCGACGCGTAGCAGCGCAGCAGGTCGTGCAGGCGGTAGCGCGGGTGGCCGCCGGAATCCCGCCCGGCGAGCGAAACCAGGTTGGCGTCGACGAGCACGTCGAGGACGTCGTGCGTGCCCGCGCGGTCCAGCAGGGCGTCGATCACCCAGCTCGGGAAGTCCTGCGCGCCCAGCACCGCCGACCGGCCGAACGCCGTCCGCGCGGCCGGTGGCAGCTGGCGCAGGCTCAGCTCGAAACTCGGCCGGACGCCCAGATCGCCGACGCGCAGCTCGCTCAGCCGGCTCGACTCGTCGGCCAGCCGGTCGTGCAGCGTGCGCAGGCTCCACGCCTGCCGCCCGGCCAGCCGCGCGCCCGCGATGCGGATCGCCAGCGGCAGGTACCCGCAGCACCGCACGATCGCCGCCGCTTCGGCCGGTTCGCCGACGACCCGGTCCGGCCCCGCCAGCTCCGCCAGCAGCCGCGCGGCCTCCTGTTCGCCGAACACGGGCAGCTCGACGTGCTTCGCGCCCGCCAGCTCGGGCAGCCGCCCGCGGGTCGTCACCAGCACGGCGCACCCGGCGTCCGCGGGCAGCAGCGGGCGGACCTGGGCGGCGGTCGCCGCGTCGTCGAGCACCAGCAGCATCCGGCGCCCGGCCAGGCGGGAGCGGAACAGCGCGGCGCGCTGGCCCAGCCCGGCGGGGACGGTGTTCCCGGTGACGCCCAGCGCGTGCAGGAAGTCGGCGAGCACCTCGGCCGGATCGCGTGGCGCCCCGGTGCCGGCGAGGTCGACGTAGAGCTGGCCGTCGGGGAACCGGTCCGTCAGGCCGTGGGCGACGTGCATGGCCAGCGCCGTCTTCCCGGTGCCGGGCGCGCCGGTCAGCACGACCGGCGCCGGCCCCGCCCCGAGGGCCGCGGAGAGCTCGCGGACGTACTCCTCGCGGCCGGTGAAGTCGGGCAGGTCGGCGGGGAGCTGCCGCAACGGTGCCGACGGAGCGGGTCGGGGCAGCGGCTCGCCGGTCAGGATCGCCGCCTGCAGGGCCCGCAGTTCCGGCCCCGGTTCGACGCCGAGTTCGGTGACGAGCCGCTCGCGGGCGGTCGCGTACGCCCGCAGCGCCTCCGCCCGGCGGCCGGCGCCGGTGAGCGCGAGCAGGTACTGCTGCCAGAGCCGTTCGCGGTACGGGTGTTCGGCCAGCAGCACGGTGAGCTCGGCGATGGCGGGGTCGTGCCGGCCCAGCCGGACCTGCAGCGCGAGCCGTTCCTCGACGGCGGCCAGCCGGTTCTCGACGAGCCGGCCGAGTTCGGCGTCCCAGGCGGGTGCGGTCGGCAGGTCCTCCAGGGGATCGCCGCGCCACAGCGCTTCCGCCTCGGCCAGCAGGGTCAGCGCGGTCTCGGGCGAGCCGTCCTTGGCCGCGCGGGCCGCGTCGCCGACGAGCCGGGTGAACCGGTGCGCGTCGATGTCGCCGGGGTCGACGGCCAGCGCGTAGCCCGGGTCGTGGGTGCGCAGGACGGCACCGTCGGGCAGCAGCCGGCGCAGCCGCCACACGTAGGTCTGCAGGTTGGCGGTGGCCGACGTCGGGGGGTCGTGCGGCCACAGCGTGTCGATCAGCTGCCCGGGCGAAACCGTCCGGTTCGCGTTGAGCAGCAGGTGGGCGAGCAGGACCCGCTGCTTCGCGCCGCCGAGGGGAAGCGCCCGCCCGCCGACCGTCACGGTCAGCGGTCCGAGCAGGTGAAACCGCACTTCAGGCGCCATCGCGCGTGCCCCCGTTCCGCGGCCGCCCCCAGGCGGCACCTCGCCGCCGGACTGTAACCGGACGGCCGTGCGGCTCGTGGAGGATTCGCGCACATCCGGGACGTCGAGGCGGCGGACGTCACTCATTTGCCCTACGACCCGGAGTGAGTGTACAGTCACTCACATGACGAAACGCGGTGCGACGCTCTCCACCTCCGACGCCCGGCGGGACGCCGTGGTCGACGCGGCCATCGCCGAGTTCGCCCGCGGCGGCTACCACAGCACGCCGATCAGCGCGGTGGCCGCCCGGGCCGACATCTCCCCCGCCTACGTGTTCAAGTTGTTCCCGGGCAAGGTTTCCCTGTTCGTCGCCGCGCTCGACCGGTGTTACGAACTCGTCGTCCACGCCCTCTCGAACGGTGCCGCCCGCGCCGGGGACGCCGGCCCGGGGAAGATCCTCCACGAGATGGGCGGCGCCTACGCGGAGTTGATCGCCGACCGGAACCTGCTGATGCTGCAGGTGCACGCCCAGTCGGCCGCCGACACCCCCGAAATCGCCGATGCCGTCCGCCGCGGGCTGGCCAAGGTGACCGAATTCGCCCGGTCGCGCTCCGGCGCACCCGACGACGAGGTGCAGCGGTTCATCGCCTACGGACAGCTCTGCCACCTCGTCGCCACTCTCGACCTGGACGAACACGCCGGCGCGTGGGCCGCCGTGCTCTCCGCCGGCATCCGCCACCCCGGCCGCGGCTGAACTTCCGGCCCCGACCCCCGGGGCCGTTTTCCGGCCCTTCGAGTGATTGATCAGTCACTCACAATCGAAAGGAACTCTTCATGACCGTCACCGAAATCGTCCTTCCCGGCCTCGTCGAGCCGGACGGCCTGCGCGTCGAACACCGGGACCTGCCGCGGCCCGGCGCCGGGGAGGTCCTCCTCCGCGTCGAGGCGACCGGCGTCTCCTTCGCCGAGCAGCAGATGCGCCGCGGCAAGTACTACGACCAGCCGCCGTTTCCCTTCGTGCCCGGCTACGACGTGGTCGGGACCGTGCTCGAAGCCGCCGACCCGGCCCTGACCGGCCGCCGCGTGGCCGCGCTGACGAAGACCGGCGGCTGGCGCAGCCACCTCGTCCTGCCCGCGGCCGACCTGGTCCCGGTGCCCGACGGGCTCGACGCGGCCGAGGCCGAGACGTTCGTCGTCAACGGCATCACGGCGTGGCAGATGCTGCACCGGATCGCGAAGGTCGAGGCGGGCGCGACCATCCTGGTGCACGGCGCGAGCGGCGGCGTCGGCACGACGCTGGTGCAGCTGGCCCGCGCGGCCGGGATCGAGGTGATCGGCACCGCGTCGGCCCGCAACGCCGGCGTCGTGACCGCACTCGGCGCGACGCCCGTCGACTACCGCGGCGACGTCCCGGCCCAGGTCCGCGCGCTGGCCCCCCGCGGGGTCGACGCGGTGTTCGACCACGTCGGCGGGCCCGGCATCGCCGATTCCTTCCGGCTGCTCGCGCCGGGCGGAACCCTGGTCGCCTACGGCAGCGCGTCCACGAAGGACGAGCCGGGGAACTCGCGGCTGCCGGTGCTGAAGCTGTTCGCCCGCCTGCTCTGGTGGACCGCGCTGCCGAACCGGCGCCGGGCGCACTTCTACAACGTCTGGGGCGGCAAGCGGAACCTCCCCCGGTTCCGGGCGCGCCTGGCCGAAGACCTGACGGCCGTCTTCGACCTGGCGGTGGCGGGAAAGCTCCAGGCGCAGGTGGCCGCGCGGATTCCGCTGACCGACGCCGGGAAAGCCCTGGCGCTGGCCGAATCCGGCACGGTCACCGGCAAGGTCGTGCTCGTTCCCTGAACGCACCGAAGGCCACCACGGCGGGCGTGGTGGCCTTCGGGACCGGGAGGAAGTCAGTCCGTGCCGAGCTCCATCGCGGCGTTGTCGAGCAGCTCGACGTCGTCGGTCTTGCCGCGCGAGGCGATCACCTCGGCGCCACCCTCGGGCATCGCGCCGATCAGGCCGGTCGACGCGGCCTGGGCGGCGCCGATCAGCTTCGGGTTCGAGCCGCCGACCATGCCGAGGCTCGCGTACTGCTCCAGCTTCGCCCGCGAGTCGGCGATGTCGAGGTTGCGCATCGTCAGCTGGCCGATCCGGTCGACCGGGCCGAACGCCGAGTCCTCGGTCCGCTCCATCGACAGCTTGTCCGGGTGGTAGCTGAACGCCGGGCCGGTCGTGTCGAGGATCGAGTAGTCCTCGCCGCGGCGCAGCCGCAGCGTCACCTCGCCGGTGATCGCGGTGCCGACCCAGCGCTGCAGCGACTCGCGCAGCATCATCGCCTGCGGGTCCAGCCAGCGGCCCTCGTACATCAGGCGGCCGAGCTGCCGCCCGTGGTTGTGGTAGCTGGCGAGGGTGTCCTCGTTGTGGATGGCGTTGACGAGCCGCTCGTAGGCGGCGTGCAGCAGCGCCATGCCGGGCGCTTCGTAGATGCCGCGGCTCTTGGCCTCGATGATCCGGTTCTCGATCTGGTCGGACATGCCGAGGCCGTGCCGCCCGCCGATGGCGTTGGCTTCGAGGACCAGATCGACGGCGGTGGCGAACTCCTTGCCGTTGATGGTCACCGGCCGGCCTTGCTCGAAGCCGATCGTGACGTCCTCGGCGGGGATCTCGACCTCGGGGTCCCAGAACGCCACGCCCATGATCGGCTTGACGATCTCGATGCCGGTGTCCAGGTGCTCGAGCGACTTGGCCTCGTGCGTGGCGCCCCAGATGTTGGCGTCGGTCGAGTACGCCTTCTCGGTGCTGTCGCGGTAGGGCAGGCCGTGGGCCAGCAGCCACTCCGACATCTCCTTGCGGCCGCCGAGCTCGGTGACGAAGTCCGCGTCGAGCCACGGCTTGTAGACGCGCAGGGAGGGGTTGGCCAGCAGGCCGTAGCGGTAGAACCGCTCGATGTCGTTGCCCTTGTAGGTGGAGCCGTCGCCCCAGATTTGGACGTCGTCCTCGAGCATGGCGCGCACCAGCAGCGTGCCGGTGACCGCGCGGCCGAGCGGGGTGGTGTTGAAGTAGCTGCGGCCGCCGGAGCGGATGTGGAACGCGCCGCACGTCAGCGCCGCGAGCCCCTCTTCGACGAGGGCTTCCTTGCAGTCGACGAGCCGGGCGATCTCGGCACCGTACTGACCGGCCCGGCCGGGCACCGACTCGATGTCGGGCTCGTCGTACTGGCCGATGTCGGCGGTGTAGGTGCAGGGCACCGCGCCCTTGTCGCGCATCCACGCGACCGCTACGGAAGTGTCGAGGCCACCGGAGAAGGCGATACCGACACGCTCGCCGACGGGCAGGGAAGTGAGCACCTTGGACATGCGAATGATTATGCACGGCGATGCATCGTCGTGCAATCCGGGGTGCCCCGGCTCACGAAAACCCCGTTGACGTGCGTGGTTCGGTGGGCGCATGGGCCGGATGCACGCCGATGAGCACGCCATCGACACCACGCTGGTCCGTCGGCTGGTGCGTGGGCAGTTCCCGCGGTGGGCCGACCTGCCGGTCACTCCCCTGGCGTCCGGAGGGACGGTCAACGCGGTCTACCGCCTCGGTGACGACCTGACGGTCCGGCTTCCGCTCACCGGAGGGGGCGCCGCCGACATCGCGAAGGAACGCCGGGCGCTGAGCACACTGGGCGAGCTGCCGGTGGCGGTCCCGGCCGTCGTCGCGGTCGGGGAACCCGCCGAGGGGTACCCGTGGGCGTGGGCGGTGCACAGCTGGCTCGACGGCGCACCGGCGCTCGAAGGCCGCGCGGTCCGCGGCCTGGCGGAGTTCGTCCTCGCCCTCCGGGCGAACACCGCGGCCGGTCCCCCGGCCCGTCGCGGGCAGCCGCTGGCAGGCGTGGACACCGCCACCCGCCGGGCGATCGAGGAGCTGAGCCGCACCGACGAGCCGTTCGACGCGGAGGCCGCGCTCGCGGTGTGGGCCGAAGCGCTCGACGCTCCACAGTGGACCGCGCCGCCGTGCCGGCTGCACGGGGACCTGATGCCGAGCAACCTCCTGCTGCGCGACGGCCGGCTGACCGGGGTCCTCGACTGGGCCACGGCCGGCGTGGGCGACCCGGCGATCGACCTGATCCCCGCGTGGAACCTGCTGACCGCGGCCACCCGGCGCGCCTTCCGCGACGCCGTGGCCCCCGACGACGCGACCTGGGCCCGCGGCCGTGGCCGGGCGTTGTCGATGGCCGTGATCCAGCTGCCGTACTACCGGCACACCAACGCGGTCATCTCGGCCAACGCCCGGTACGTGCTCGCGGAGCTGGGCGTGCTCACCAGGTCCCGATGACCGGCAGGTCCCACCGGACGGCGTGGGAGTTCCGGCCCGGGATCGAACAGCTGCCCGTGACCGCGCCCCGATCGTTGAGGTCCTCGGCGCGGCAGGAGGCGTCCTCCGCGGGCAGTGGCAGCCGGGTGATCCCGCCGCCGGATCCCCACACGAAGAAGTCGCCGAAGCCGATTTCCACGAGCGCACCGCCCGTGTCGTTGGCGGTGACGAATCCGCCTTCGGCCCCGTCCGGGACCGGGTACACGGTGAGCTGCCCGGCCGGGTCCCAGCGGGCCGGGCGGCTCTTTCCGTCCCCCGCCCCCACTTCGCCGTAGATCGTCCCGTCCGCGCCGATCTCGTCCGCCGAGCTGTACTTCCAGGTGGTGTCGAGCACGGTGAGGTGTCCCGCCGAATCCCACTTCGCCGCGTGGGAGCCGCTCGAGCCGACGACCGTGCCCGCGTCGTCGAGGTCGGCGGGCGAACCGCCGCCTTCCAACGTCACGACGTTGCCCGCCGGATCCCAGTACTGCGACCGCCCCTGGTACGAGCTGAGCACCGCGCCCGCGTCGTTGATCGCGAAGGCCCGGCCGTAGTCGAGTGCCGTGACCGTCCCCTGGGTCGTGTCCCACTTGACGACCATGTCCGGGCCTGGAGCGCCGTAGGAGTACCCGACGGCGATGCCGTGGGTGTTGATCGCGGCCACGCTGGAATACGCGTAGCCCGGGAAACCGGGCACCGGCGCCAGGTCCACCGGTGCCCCGGACGCGCCCCAGAGGGTCGCCCGCCCGACCCACCCGTTGGCGGCCATCGAATCCCCGACCGCCAGCCCGTCTTCGGTGATCGCGGCGGGGTGGACCGACGCGTAGCCCGGCTGCGGCGGCAGCTCGGTGATCCGGCCGGCCGCGTCCCACCGCGCCCCGCGCTGGTCGAACGCCTTGTCGAACGCCGTCCCGAACACCGTTCCGGCGTTCGACACCAGATATCCGTTGCTGGTCAATCCCCCGGGCAGCGTGCCCAGGTCGATCGGGCCGCCCGGTTCGTCCGCACTCGCCGGAACGGCGGTGAGCACCATCGCCACCGCCGCCGTCGCGAGAACACCTCTGAACATCCCTGTTCCTCCCCCTCAGGTCGGTTCGCGGGGTGTTCACGCGCGACGGCGGTGACCGGTTTAGCTCGGCAGCAGCGCCGGCGCCGTGAGCCGGGTGGCGTTCGCCGCCGCGTCGTCCGGGGCTTCCTGGGCCGAGCGCTCGGCCTCGACGCGGGCCAGGTAGTTCGCCACCTCGCGGTCGGTCCGGTGCGAGTCCCAGCCCAGCGGCGGGGCCATCAGGCCGGCCACGACGGGCGCCGCCGCCACGCCGCGGTCGCGCTCCTCGATCGAGATGCGCGTCCGCCGCGTCAGCACGTCTTCCAGGTGCAACGCACCTTCGTGGGAGACCGCGTAGACCGCCTCCGCGCGGAGGTACTCCGCGGTCTCCGTGATCGGTTCCCCGAGCGAAGGCTGCTCCTCGATCAGGTCGAGGAGGTTCCAGATCCGCGTGCCGTACCGCTGCAGCAGGTGCTCGACGCGGGTCAGCGGCAGCCCGGCGCGCGCGGCCAGGCCGAACCGGTCCTCCCACAGCTCGTGGTAGCCCTCGGCGCCGGCGATCGGGAGCCGGTCGGTCCACGACGGCGGGGCCGGGCGGCCGACCTCTTCGACCGCGACGTCGACCGCGTCCGCGGCCATCACCCGGTACGTCGTGTACTTGCCGCCGGCCACGATGACCAGGCCCGGCACCGGGTGCGCCACGGCGTGCTCCCGCGACAGCTTCGTCGTCGCGGCCGCCTTCGCCGCCAGCAGCGGGCGCAGGCCCGCGTAGACACCCTCGATGTCGTCGTGCGTCACGGGGGTGCGCAGGACGGCGTTGAGGTGTTCGAGCACGTAGTCGACGTCCGCGCGGCTCGCCGCCGGGTGCTCGCGGTCGAGGTCCCACTCGGTGTCGGTGGTGCCGACGATCCAGTGGCGCCCCCACGGGATGACGAACAGCACGCTCTTCTCGGTGCGCAGGATCAGCCCGGTGTCCAGGTCGATCTTCTCCCGCGGCACCACCAGGTGGATGCCCTTCGACGCGCGGACGGTGAACGGCGCGGGAATCCCGGCCGCCTCCGCCATGTCGTCGCTCCACACGCCGGTGGCCGCCACGACGACGCGAGCCCGGATCTCGAACTCGACCCCGCTCTCGCGGTCCACGACCTTCGCCCCGACGACGCGCTCGCCGTCGCGGAGCAGCGAAGTCACGCGAGTCCGCGTGAGCACCGAAGCGCCTTGCTCGGCGGCGGTCCGCGCGATCGTCATCGTGTGGCGGGCGTCGTCGACCTGGGCGTCGTAGTACTGGATCGCCCCGACCAGCGCGTCGTCCGCGAGCGCCGGAGCCACCTTGAAGGCGCCCCGCTTGGACAGGTGCCGGTGCCGCGGCAGCGCGCGGGCGCCGCCGAGGGTGTCGTACAGCGTGACGCCGGCGCCGATGTAGCCGCGCTCCCACACCCGGTGCTGCAGCGGGACCAGGAACTTCACCGGCCGCACCAGGTGCGGGGCCAGCTTCTGCAGCAGCAGCCCGCGCTCCTTGAGCGCTTCGCGCACCAGCTTGAAGTCCAGCTGCTCCAGGTAGCGGAGACCGCCGTGGATCAGCTTGGACGACCGGCTGGACGTGCCGGCGGCGAAGTCGCGGGCCTCGACCAGCGCGGTCGACAGCCCGCGGGACGCGGCGTCGAGCGCGACGCCGGCCCCGGTCACTCCCCCGCCGACGACGAGCACGTCGACCTCTTCCTCGACCAGCTTCCGCAGGGTCTCCGCCCGGTACTGCGGGGAAAGCGGGGTCACGGTGTTCCTCCTCCTGCTCATTGCACGTCGACCCAGTCGAGCGTGCGGCCGACGGCTTTCTGCCAGCCCGCGTAGCCCTCGGCGCGCTGCTCGTCGCTCCACGTCGGGGTCCAGCGCTTGTCCTCGTTCCAGTTCTGCTCGAGCTCGTCGGTGGACTTCCAGAACCCGACGGCCAGCCCGGCCGCGTAGGCGGCGCCGAGGGCGGTGGTCTCGGCGACGACCGGCTTCGACACCGGCACGCCGAGGATGTCGGCCTGCAGCTGCATGCACAGCTCGTTGGCGGTGACGCCGCCGTCCACCCGCAGCACGTCGAGCGTGACGCCGGAGTCGTTCTGCATCGCCTCGACGACGTCGCGGGTCTGGTAGCAGATCGCTTCCAGGGTGGCCCGCGCGATGTGGGCGTTCGTCGTGGCCCGGGTGAGGCCGACGATCGCGCCGCGGGCGTCGGAGCGCCAGTACGGGGCGAACAGGCCGGAGAACGCCGGGACGAAGTAGACGCCCCCGTTGTCCTCGACCTGGCGGGCCAGGCTCTCGCTCTGCGACGCGCCGCTGATGATGCCCAGCTGGTCGCGCAGCCACTGCACGGCCGAACCCGTGACGGCGATCGAGCCTTCCAGCGCGTAGACCGGCTTGTCGTCGCCGAACTGGTAGCAGAGGGTCGTCAGCAGGCCGTGCTTCGAGCGGACGAGCTCCTGGCCGGTGTTGAGCAGCAGGAAGTTGCCGGTGCCGTAGGTGTTCTTGGCCTCGCCGGGCCGGAAGCAGACCTGGCCGACGGTGGCGGCCTGCTGGTCGCCGAGGACACCGGTGATGGCGACCTCGCCGCCGAGCGGGCCGTCCGCGCGGGTGGTGCCGAAGCCCGGGTTCGACGAGGGCCGGATCGCCGGGAGCATCTGCCGCGGGACGCCGAAGAACGACAGCAGCTCGTCGTCCCAGTCGAGGGTCTCGAGGTCCATCAGCATGGTGCGCGAGGCGTTGGTCGGGTCGGTGACGTGCACGCCGCCGTCCGGGCCGCCGGTGAGGTTCCAGATGAGCCACGTGTCGGTGGTGCCGAAGAGGGCGTCGCCCTTCTCGGCGTCCTCACGCACACCGGGGATGTTCTCGAGGATCCACTGCAGCTTGCCGCCGGAGAAGTAGGTGGCGGGCGGCAGGCCGGCCTTGCGGCGGATGATGTCGCCCTTGCCCTCGCGCTCCAGCGCCGAGGCGATCCGGTCGGTGCGGGTGTCCTGCCAGACGATCGCGTTGCCGTACGGGCGGCCGGTGCGGCGGTTCCACACGACGGTGGTCTCGCGCTGGTTGGTGATGCCGAGCGCGGCCAGGTCGGCCACGGTCAGGTTGGCCTTGTTGAGCGCGGTCGCGATGACCGAGCGGGTGCGTTCCCAGATCTCGGTGGCGTCGTGCTCGACCCAGCCCGGCTTGGGCAGGATCTGCTCGTGCTCGAGCTGGTGGCGGGCGATCTCGTTGCCGCCGTGGTCGAAGATCATGAAGCGGGTGCTGGTGGTGCCCTGGTCTACGGCGCCGACGAAGTCAGGCATGGTTGTTCCCCTTTCAGGCGGCGGGCTCGAGGTCCTTGGCGGGCATGGCGTCCAGCGGGTCCCCGGCGGGCAGGAACCGCTCGATCAGGAACTTGTAGATCGCGCCGCCGACGAGGGCGCCGATCACCGGCGCCACGATCGGGATCCACCAGTAGGGGAAGCCGTACTGGTCGGTGAACGCGGTGTCGTACCCGGTCAGCCAGGAGGCCAGGCGCGGGCCGAAGTCGCGGGCGGGGTTGATCGCGTACCCGGCGTTCGTGCCCCACGCCATGCCGATGGCGACGACGAGGAAGCCGACGACGACCGGGGCCAGGTTCGCGCCCGGCGAGGTGTTGCGGAGGTCGGTGATGGCGAACAGGACGATCAGGAGGATCGCGGTGCCGATGATCTGGTCGCGGAAGGCGCCCCAGTCACCGACGGGAAGCGTGCCGTTACCCGGAAGGGTGGAGAACACGCCCTGCGTCTTGATCGTCAGTCCGGGGTCCTTGGCGTTGAGGACCTCGGTGTAGTTCCAGCGCACCAGCAACGCGGCGACGAACGCGCCGGCCGTCTGGGCCAGGGCGTACGGGGCGACCTTGCGCCATTCGAAGCCCTTGAACACCGCGAGGGCGATGGTCACGGCCGGGTTCAGGTGCGCGCCGCTGATCCGCGAAGCGACGTAGACACCCAGGGTGACGCCGAGGCCCCAGGCCCAGGCGATGCTGTCGTGGTCCCCGATGCCCGCGGCGACGACCTGCGCCACCACCCCGCACCCGAACAGGATGAGGATCATCGTCCCCACGAACTCGGCGGCCATCTCGCCGCCGAGCCCGCGGGCCT
This sequence comes from Amycolatopsis rifamycinica, assembly GCF_000695625.1. GTDB lineage: Bacteria > Actinomycetota > Actinomycetes > Mycobacteriales > Pseudonocardiaceae > Amycolatopsis > Amycolatopsis rifamycinica. Next base: position 186,766 of record NZ_JMQI01000021.1, on the reverse strand, counting down.
TGAGGTTCCGCACCATTGCTTTCCTCCACAAAGGACCTTGTCCCCCTATTGGTGGATGAAAGCTAAGTTCGCTGGTCGAAGGGGTCAACGGACCGCGGTCGGCATTGTCGAACGGCCGAAGTGGATGTTCGACATTGTCGAATCAGGGCCGGTCGGGTTAGGGTCGCGCGGTGCCCGGTCCGATCCAGTCCATCGAGCGCGCCGCCGCGATCCTGCGGTTGCTGGCGCGCGGCTCGGGGCGTCTGGGCGTCGGCGAGATCGCCGAGTCCCTCGAACTGGCGAAGGGCACCGCGCACGGGATCCTGCGCACGCTGCAGGGCGTCGGGTTCGTCGAGCAGGACCGCGACACGGGCAAGTACCAGCTCGGCGCGGCGCTGCTGCACCTGGGCACGAGCTACCTCGACGTCAACGAGCTGCGGTCCCGGGCCATCAACTGGGCCGACGCGCTGGCCGCCCGCAGCGGCGAGGCCGTCCGGATCGGCGCGCCGCTGGAGGGCCGGGTGCTCGTGGTCCACCACGTGTTCCGGCCGGACGACAGCCTGCAGACCCTCGACGTCGGCACGCTGCTGCCGCTGCACGCGACCGCGCTCGGGAAGGTCCTGCTGGCCTACGACACGACTCTCGTGGCATCGTTGCGCACCGGCGAGCCCGAGGCCTACACCCGCCGGACCCTGGTCACCCAGACCGCGATCAAACGCGCGTGCGCGAAGGTCCGCGAGGCGGGCTGGGCGGCGGAGAACGGTGAAATGATCTCGGGCGAGGCCGGGATCGCGGCGCCGATCCGCGGCCACGGCGGCATCGTGGTCGGCGCGATCGGGGTGTCCGGCGCGGTGGAGCGGATCTGCGAGCCGGACGGCAGCCCGAGCACCCGGCTGCTCGGCCACGTCCGCGACGCGGCGCGCGCGGTCTCACGGGACCTGGGGGCGTCCCGATGGTGAAGGGAGGGGCATGGTCCAGCGGTACGTGATGTCCATCGACCAGGGCACCACCTCCACCCGGTGCATCCTGTTCGACGCACGGGGGCGGCTGGTCTCCGTGGTGCAGCGGGAGCACCAGCAGCACTTCCCGCGCCCCGGTTGGGTGGAGCACGACGCGACCGAGATCTGGCGGAACCTCTCCCGGATCGTGCCGCAGGCCCTGGCCGACGCCGGGGCGACCGCCGAGCAGGTCGTCGGGCTGGGCATCGCCAACCAGCGCGAGACCACCGTGCTGTGGGACCGGCGCACCGGCAACCCCGTCGGCCGGGCGATCGTCTGGCAGGACACCCGGACCGACGCCATGCTCGAACAGCTCGCCCGCGAACCCGGCGCCGACCGGGTGCGGCAGCTGTGTGGGCTCCCCCTCGCCACGTACTTCTCCGCGCCGCGCGTCCGCTGGCTGCTCGAACGCACGCCGGGGCTGCGCGAGCGCGCCGAACGCGGGGACGTGCTCTTCGGCACCATCGAGAGCTGGCTGATCTGGAACCTCACCGGCGGCGCCGAGGGCGGCGTGCACGTCACCGACGTCACCAACGCCTCCCGCACCATGCTGATGAACCTGCGCACGCTGAACTGGGACGACGAGCTCCTGGAGTTCTTCGACGTCCCGCGCGCGATGCTGCCGGAGATCCGGTCCTCGACGGAGGTCTACGGCACGACCACCAGGGTGGTCCCCGGCATCCGGATCGCGGCCGCGCTGGGCGACCAGCAGGCGGCGCTGTTCGGCCAGACCTGCTTCGCGCCCGGCGAGGCGAAGTGCACGTACGGCACGGGCAGCTTCCTGCTGCTCAACACCGGCCCGACGCCGGTGCTCTCCACCCACGGCATGCTCACCACGGTCGGCTTCAAGATCGGCGACGAGCCCGCGGTGTACGCGCTCGAAGGGTCGATCGCCGTCACCGGCTCGCTCGTGCAGTGGTTCCGGGACGGGCTGGAGCTGATCGGCAGCGCCCCCGAGATCGAGACCCTCGCGCGGACCGTCGAGGACAACGGCGGCTGCTACATCGTGCCCGCGTTCTCCGGCCTGTTCGCGCCGCACTGGCACAGCGAGGCACGCGGGGTGATCGCCGGGCTGACGTCGTACATCACGAAGGGCCACCTGGCGCGGGCGGTGCTGGAGGCGACCGGCTGGCAGACCCGCGAGGTCGTCGACGCGATGAACGCCGACTCGGGGCTGGCGCTCTCGACGTTGAAGGTCGACGGCGGGATGACCGCGGACAACCTGCTGATGCAGTTCGTCGCCGACGTCCTCGACGTGCCGGTGGTGCGCCCGATGGTGGCCGAGACGGTCTCGCTCGGCGCGGCCTACGCGGCGGGGCTGTCCGTCGGGTACTGGCCGGACCTGGAGGGGCTGCGGCGCAACTGGCACCGGGCCGGCCAGTGGCTGCCGGCGATGGACCCGGCCCGCCGCGACTCCGAGTACGCGCACTGGCGCCAGGCGGTGGAGCTGACGTTCGGCTGGATGCGCCCGGCCCCGGCGGCCGCGGCGCCCGGTTCGGACCTGGTCGAGGTGCTGCTGGCCGACCACCGCCGGTTCGAGCAGCTGCTGCGCGACCTGCGCAACAGCGAAGCCGACCGGCCGGCACTGGTGGCGGAGCTGTCGGCCCTGCTGGTCGCGCACGCGACGGCGACCGAGCGGATCGTCCGGCCGGCCGGCCCGGGTGCACCCTTCGCCGAAGACCTGCTGGCGGTCTTGGAGGGCGACGACTTCGAAAAGGGGTTGCTGAGACTGGAAAACGCCGTGGACGCCCACGTCCGCGGCGAGGAGCGTGGGCTGCTGAACGAGCTGCGCCGTCAGATGTCCACTTCGGACCGGACGGGGCTGGGCCGGGCGTTCGTCGCCGAACGCCGCCGCCAGCTGGACCTCGGCTGCGGCGGCGCGGACCACGTCCGCGGCCTGGGCGATCGCCTGAAGCTCTGAGGCGGGCCATCCGGGTGAAGCCGGATCCGGGCCCTGCCGCGGCGGCTGGGTGCTCAGCCGGTTCGCGGACTGCCGGCAGGTGCTCGCCGACGGCGGAACCTTCGCGGTCCCGGACGCGCGGGTGGCGTGACCGGCACCGGCCCGGCTGGCGCGACACTGGCGCGCCTGGAGCTGACCGTGCCGCTGGAACAGCTGGGAAAGCGGTTCCCGGCGTTGCGGATCGAGGGTGCGGTGGAGCGCCGCCCGAACCCGGCGCCGCGCGGGATGACGGCCCTGCCGGCTCACCCGCTGACCGGCGGGTGAGCCGGTCGCGGTTTTCCGTTGCGTCTCCCACCGGGGGAGACTGCAGGCTGTGGGCATGGACGACGAGAACCTCCTCACCATCGGGGCGCTGGCCGCGCGTACCGGTCTGTCCGTGAAGCGGATCCGGTTCTACTCCGACAAGGGGATCGTTCCGGCGACCTCGCAGAGCCCGGCGGGTTATCGCCGGTACGACGTGGACGCCATGGCTCGGCTGGAACTGGTCCGCACGCTCCGTGAGCTGGACGTCGATCTGGCCACGGTCCGGCGCGTGCTGGCCGGTGAGACCTCGCTGGCCGAGGTCGCCGCAGCGCACGCGGCGGCGCTCGACGTGCAGATCCGGGCCCTGCGCCTGCGGCGTGCGGTGCTGACCGCCGTCGCGAACCGGAAATCGAGCCCTCAGGAGATGGATCTGATGCACCGGCTGGTGAACCTGTCCGACGCCGAACGACGCCGCTACATCCACGATTTCGTCGACGACACCTTCGGCGGCGTCGACGCCAATCCGGCCATGGTGGACCTGCTGCGTTCGAGCATGCCGGACTTCCCCGAGGACGCCGGCCCCGAACAGGTCGAGGCGTGGGTGGAGCTCGTGGAGCTGGTCCAGGACACCGGCTTCCGGGCCGCGGTGCGGCGGATGGCCGAGTACCAGGCGGCCCAGCGCGCCGAGGGAGACACCACCGGCCTGCACCACGACCTGACCGAGACCGTGCTGGACGAAGTCGGCCGGGCGGTGACGGCGGGGATCGCGCCGGACTCGGAGCAGGCCGGCGGCATCGTCGCCACACTCACCGCACGCTACGCCGAGACCTTCGGCAAGGCCGACGACGACCAGCTGAAGAGCTGGCTCCTCGAACGACTCGAGGTCGCCGATGATCCGCGCGTCACGCGGTACTGGCGGCTGGTGGCCGCCATCGACGGCCGGCCTGCGCTGCCGGATCCGGGGCCGGTGTTCACCTGGTTCGGCCGGGCCCTGCGGACTCATCTCGACAGCCGCCACCGGAGCCGCCCTTGACCGAACCCGCCGCCGGGACTACGCGCCCTTCAGGCAGCGGCTGCTCTCCCGCACCACCAGCTCCGCCTCGACGGTCGTCCGTGGTGCGGGTACGCCGTCGAGGCGGGCGGCGAGCGTGGCCAGGGTCTGGCGGCCCGCCGCCACGTAGTCCTGGCGGACCGTGGTCAGCGGCGGGGCGAAGTACGCCGCCTCGGGGACGTCGTCGAAGCCGACCACGTGGGCGTCGCGGGGGACGCTCATGCCCGCCTCCGCGAAGGCCGCCACCAGCCCCAGTGCCATGTGGTCGTTGGCCGAAAACACCGCGCCCACCCCGGATTCGACCGCCAGGGACTGGCCGGCCCGGAATCCGGACCGCGCGGACCAGTCGCCGCGGACCACCGGCGGCACTTCGGCCCCGTGGCGTTCCAGCGTCTCGCGCCAGCCGCGCTCGCGGGCGCGGGCCACCGGGCCCTCCTCCGGGCCGCCGAGGTGCCAGACCGTCGGGTGCCCGAGGGCCAGGAGGTGTTCCGTGGCCTGACGCGCACCCGCGTAGTGGTCGGTCGACGCCGCGGGGACGAGCGGGATGTCGGCGACCGGGGCCAGTTCGGCCAGGAGGTGCCCGTCGAGCACCACGATCCCGGCCACCCCCTGCAGCTGCAGGCCGGCCACCGCGGCCGGCACCGCCGCTCCGCCGGTGCCCGAGACGCTGAAGACGCTCAGCACGTACTCCTGCTCGCGGGCGGCCGCGCGCAGGCCGTGCAGCACCGGCCCCGACGCGGACGCCCCCGTCGCGATCACCCCGAGCGTGCCGCGCCGCCGGTGGGCCCGCGCGCGGAGGGGGCCGTCGGGACCTGCGTCGTCCACGGACATGCGTCGATGTTAGCGATCACACTCGTAGACGTGAACTTCATTCACCTTCCGTAAATAACGAAAAGGTAACGGACTGAACCGGCCTCTCGCGGCGTCCGTTCCCCTCAATGCCGGAACCAGTGACACCGGGCGGGTTCCCCCGATACCCGCGCCCCGGTGCTCGCTCCCCGGGTTCCGCGCGTCTCCAGCCCGGGCACGCAGGCTTTCTTCGGCGTGCCCGGAAAATCGAACGAGGTGAACATGGCCCGGAATACGTCCCGCACCCCCGCCACGGGCAGACATCGCATCACCCGCCGCACGAAGATCGCGACCGGTGGACTGGCGCTCGCCCTCGCCGTCGGCGGCATCGTCGTCGCGACCACCGCCGGTCGCACCGGCGAGGCCAGCGCCGACGAGGCCGACCCGTCGTTCTTCATCGACATCGCGAAGGTCCCCTCGGGCGTCAACGTGAACAAGGCGCTGCAGCAGAAGGGCGCCCGCGGCACGTTCACGGTGGACTGCGGCCGCAACGAAAACCAGCACTTCAACCCGGACAACTTCATCGCCCAACCGGGGATCAAGAACGGTGCCCAGCACCTGCACGACTACGTCGGCAACCTCTCCACGAACGCCGACTCCAACAACAAGAGCCTCCTGAGGGCCGGCACCACCTGCAAGAACGGTGACAAGTCCGCCTACTTCTGGCCCGTCGTCCGCATCGACACCGGCGACGCCGAGAAGAACCCGCCCGGCAAGGAGCCCACGGGCGACCGCGCGCAGGGCTCCAAGGACAAGGCGAGCACCCAGGTCGACTGCCCCGACGTCGCGAGCAAGCTGCCCGACGTCCCGGACCAGGCGATGGACGAGGTGAACCGCAACCTCGACCTGCTCGACAAGCAGATCGACGAGGCCAACAAGCGGATCGCGAACGGCGACCTGAAGACGCCGCAGGACATCCAGAACGCTGTCGTCGGCCCGCTCAAGGACAAGCGGGCCTCGACCATCGACCGGATCGCCATCGCGATCGGCCGCCGCGCCGCGAAGCCCACGAACCTCGGCGGCCTCGCGCAGTGCGCGCTCAAGCAGAACGGCAAGGGCGGCCTCGACAACGGCGGCCAGAACTCGGGCGGCCAGCCGGCGGAACTGCCCGGCGTCAACGACAAGAACGAGGTCGGCGACAACGACGGCGAGATCCAGCGCGTCCAGTCGGCGACGATCACGTTCACCAGCGGCGGCGCGAGCAAGGTCGTGGCGATGCCGCAGTTCCTCCGCATCCTGTACGGCGACGCCAAGCAGAGCACCAACGGCCCGGCCAACGCCCGGGCGAGCTGGACCTGCACCGGCTTCGAGGACCGGCTCACCGACCACTACCCGATCTGCCCGCAGAACAGCAAGGTCGAGCGCATCCACGCCTTCCCGAACTGCTGGGACGGCAAGAACATCGACAGCGCCAACCACCGCACGCACATCGTGTTCGCCGACCAGCAGGGCAAGTGCCCGCAGGGCTTCAAGAACGTGCCGCAGCTGGTGATCAAGCTGGTCTACAACATCCCGCGGGACATCCAGGTCAAGGGCCAGTACAAAGTGGACGCCTTCGCGCAGGAGAGCCACAACCCCCGCTCGGACCACGACGACTTCGCCAACGTCATGGGCCAGCGCCTGATGAACCAGGTCGTCAACTGCATCAACACCGGCAAGCGCTGCAACCAGTAGCCGGGTGATGCCCCTCCCCTCACGCATGATGCCCGCTCGATCACGAGAGATGCCCCTCCGCGCACGAGCGAAAGCCGCGACCGGCGTGAACGAGCACGTGACTCGCGTGATCGGCGGGGCATCTCGCGTGATCGGGAGGGCATCTCGCGTGATCGGCGGGGCATCACGGTGAAAGGCCACCTCGGGGAGTCGACCTCGAGGTGGCCTTCACCTCAACCGCGCGTCAGGAGGCCGCGCGGCGCTTCGTCCAGATGTCGTAGGCCACCGCGGCCAGCAGGACGACGCCCTTGACCAGCATGACCCGCTCGCTCGGGGCGCCGATCAGGGACATGCCGTTGTTGATCACGGCCATGATCAGGCCGCCGGTGATCGCGCCGACCACCTTGCCGACGCCGCCCTGGACCGCCGCGCCGCCGATGAACGCCGCCGCGATCGCGTCCAGCTCGAAGTTGATGCCGGCCGTCGGGCCCGCCTGGTTGAGCCGGCCGGCGAAGATGATCCCCGCCAGCGCGGCCAGCACGCCCATGTTGACGAAGATCCAGAACGTCACCTGCTTGACCTTGACGCCCGAGAGCGTCGCGGCCTGCAGGTTGCCGCCCACGGCGTAGATGTGCCGGCCGAACACCGACTTCCCGGCCACCAGCGAGTAGCCGAGCACCAGCACCGTCAGCAGGATGAGCACCCACGGCAGGTTCTTGAACCGGGCCAGCTGCACGACCAGCGCGAGCACCAGCACCGCGATCCCGGCGATCTTGAGCACGAACACCGGGAAGGGGTCGACGTCCTGGCCGTAGCCCATCCGTCCCATCCGCTTGCGCCACTGGGTGAACGCGATCCCGGCCACCGCGGCGACGCCGGCGAGCAGCGACACCAGGTCGGCGCCGCCGAGCGGGCCGAGGCCGATGTTGCCGAGGTAGCCGTCGGTGAAGCCGTTCGACAGCGTGCGGATCGTGTCCGGGAACGGGCCGATGCCCTGGTTGCCCAGGACCGTCAGGGTCAGGGCGCGGAACGCCAGCATGCCGGCGAGCGTCACGATGAACGCCGGGATGCCGAAGTAGGCGACCCAGTAGCCCTGCCACGCGCCGATCGCCGCGCCCACGACGAGGGTGATCAGCACCGCCCAGAACCACGGCATGTGCGAGTTGACCATCAGCACCGCCGACACCGCGCCGGTCATCGCGACGACCGACCCGGCGGACAGGTCGATGTGCCCGGAGATGATCACCAGGATCATCCCGATCGCGAGGATCAGCACGTAGCTGTTCTGCACGATGATGTTGGAGATGTTCTGCGGCTCCAGCAGCGCGCCGCCGGTGAGCACCTCGAACAGCACCACGATCAGCGCGAACGCGACGTAGATGCCGCTCTGGCGCGGGTTGATCGAGATCCTCCGCTTGGAGCGCTCAACCGGGGGCACGGCGGGCCGCGCTTCGGTCGTGGTCATTCCCGTTCCTTAGTCATGTACTGCATCAGCAGTTCCTGAGTGGCTTCTTCGCGCTTGGCCTCGCCGGTGATCCGGCCCGCCGAGAGCGCGTAGATCCGGTCGCAGAGCCCGAGCAGTTCCGGCAGCTCGGAGGAGATGACCAGGACGGCCTTCCCCTGGGCGGCCAACTCGTTGATGATCGTGTAGATCTCGAACTTCGCGCCCACGTCGATGCCGCGGGTCGGTTCGTCCAAGATCAGCACGTCCGGATCGGTGAAGATCCACTTCGCCAGCACGACCTTCTGCTGGTTGCCGCCGGAGAGCTTCCCGGTCACGCTCTGCACGCTCGGTGCCTTGATCCGCAGATCGCGGCGGTAGGAGTTGGCCGTGTCGTGCTCGGCGTGCTCGTTGACCCAGCCACGCTTGGCCAGCTTGCCCAACCCGGCCGCGGACACGTTGCGCTGGATGTCCTCGATCAGGTTGAGCCCGTAGCGCTTCCGGTCCTCGGTGGCGTAGGCGATGCCGTGGCGGACGGCGTCCTGCACCGACCGGACCTCGATCTCCTCGCCGTGCTTGAGGATCCGGCCGGAGATGTCCTTGCCCCACGACCGGCCGAACACGCTCATCGCCAGCTCGGTGCGGCCCGCGCCCATCAGCCCGGCCAGGCCGACGATCTCCCCGCGTCGCAGCGAAAGCGACGCGTGGTCGACGACGACCCGCCCGGCCTGGGTCGGGCTGTGCACGGTCCAGTCCTCGATCCGCAGCACCTCTTCGCCGATCGACGGCTCCCGGGGCGGGAACCGGTGCTCGAGGTCGCGGCCGACCATGCCGGTGATGATGCGCTCTTCGGTCAGCCCCGCCGCGTCGAGCGTCTCGATCGTCTTGCCGTCACGCAGGATCGTGACGGTGTCGGCGATCGCCGTCACCTCGCCGAGCTTGTGCGAAATGATCACGCACGTAACGCCCTCGTCCCGCAGCCCGCGCAGCAGGTCGAGCAGGTGGGCCGAGTCGTCGTCGTTGAGCGCCGCGGTGGGCTCGTCGAGGATCAGCAGCTTGACCTCTTTGGACAGCGCCTTGGCGATCTCGACCAGCTGCTGCTTGCCGACACCGAGTTCCTGCACCGCCCGCGTGGCGTTTTCCGCGAGGCCGACGCGCTTGAGCAGCGCGCCGGCCTCGTGGTTGGTGCGGTTCCAGTCGATCCAGCCGCGCTTCGCCTGCTCGTTGCCGAGGAAGATGTTCTCCGCGATCGACAACTGGCCGCACAGCGCGAGCTCCTGGTGGATGATCACGATCCCGCGCCGTTCGCTGTCGCGCACCGACCCGAACTCGCACCGCTGCCCGTCGAAGGTGATCTCGCCGTCGTAGCTCCCGTGCGGGTAGACGCCCGAGAGCACCTTCATCAGGGTGGACTTCCCGGCGCCGTTCTCCCCGCAGATCGCGTGGATTTCCCCGCGGCGCACGGAAAGGTTGACGTCCGACAGCGCCTTGACCCCGGGGAAGGTCTTGGTGATCCCGCGCATGCCGAGCAGTTCGGTCATTTCAGCTGACCTGCCGTGTAGTAGCCCGAGTCGACGAGTTCCTTCTGGTAGTTCGTCTTGTCCACGGTGACCGGCTGCAGCAGGTAGGACGGGACGACCTTCTTGCCGTTGTCGTAGTCCTTCGTGTTGTTGACCTCGGGCTTGCCGCCCTTGAGCACCGCGTCGGCCATCTTGACGGTGGTGTCGGCGAGCTTGCGGGTGTCCTTGAAGATCGTCGAGTACTGCTCACCGAGGATGATGGACTTGACCGAGGCGACCTCGGCGTCCTGCCCGGTGACGATCGGGTACGGCTGGCCGGCGGTGCCGTAGCCGTTGCTCTTCAGCGCCGACAGGATGCCGATCGACAGGCCGTCGTACGGCGAGAGCACGCCCTGGACCTTCGCGCCACCGGTGTAGGTCTTGGTGAGCAGGTCCTCCATGCGCTTCTGCGCGGTGGCCGGGTCCCAGCGCAGGATGGCCGCGCGGGCGAAGTCGGTCTGGCCGCTCTTGACGACCAGCTTGCCGCTGTCCATCAGGGGCTTGAGGACCGACATCGCGCCGTTGAAGAAGAAGGTGGCGTTGTTGTCGTCGGGGGAACCGGCGAACAGCTCGATGTTGAACGGGCCGGCACCGTCACCCAGGCCCTTGACCAGCGAGTTCGCCTGCTCGACGCCGACCTTGAAGTTGTCGAAGGTGGCGTAGTAGTCGACGTTCGGCGAGTTGCGGATCAGCCGGTCGTAGGCGATGACCGGGATCTTCTTGTCGGCCGCCTCCTGCAGCTGGGTGGTGATCGCGGTGCCGTCGATCGAGGCGATGACCAGGACCTTGGCGCCCTTGGTGATCTGGTTCTCGATCTGGTTGACCTGGGTCGGGATGTCGTTCTCGGCGTACTGCAGGTCGACCTTGTAGCCGAGCTTCTCCAGGGCGGACTTGATGTTGTCGCCGTCGTGGATCCAGCGTTCCGACGACTTCGTCGGCATGGTGACGCCGACCAGGGCGCCCTCGGCGCTCGCGCCGGGTGCGGCCGTCTGGTCCGCGGTCTTCTGGCTCGAGCCGCACGCCGACAGCGTGAGCGCCAGCCCCGCGGCGGCGAGCGCCGCGATTCCTCTGGTGCTGAACTTCATTGTTCCTTCTTCCTTTCTCAACGACCGGGCGCTTTCACGTGAAAGCGCCCGGTCAGAAACCCTGGGCGAGGCGGTGGTAGGCCTGATTCCAGCGGATGCGGTCGGCGAAGTCGTGCGGGGTCGTGTCCTTGTCGATGACCAGCAGTTCTACTCCCAGCAGATTCGCGAAGTCGCGGAGGGTCTCCGTGCTCACGGCCTGGGTAAGCACGGTGTGGTGCGGACCGCCCGCGGTGATCCACGATTCGGCGGACGTCGCCAGCGACGGCGCCGGCTCCCAGACCGCCCGCGCGACCGGCAGGTTCGGCAGCGGCTCGTCCGGCGCGACGACGTCGATCTCGTTGGCCACCAGCCGGAACCGGTCGCCGAGGTCGACCAGGCCGAGCACGACGCCGGGGCCGGGCGCGGCGTCGAACACCAGCCGGACCGGGTCTTCGCGGCCGCCGATGCCCAGTGCGTGGATTTCGCAGGACGGCTTGGCGGCGGCGATGCTCGGGCAGACCTCGAGCATGTGCGCGCCGAGGATCTTCGGCTTGCCCGGTCCGAAGTGGTAGGTGTAGTCCTCCATGAACGACGTGCCGCGGTCGCGGCCCACGCTCATCGCCTTGACCGCGGCGAGCAGCGCCGAGGTCTTCCAGTCGCCTTCGCCGCCGAAACCGTAGCCGTCGGCCATCAGCCGCTGCACCGCGAGGCCGGGCAGCTGCCGCAGCCCGCCGAGGTCCTCGAAGTTCGTGGTGAACGCGCCGAACCCGCCGTCGGTGAGGAACTTCCGCAGCCCGGCCTCGATGCGCGCGGCGTACTGCAGCGACTCGTGCCGCGCTCCCCCGGCCGCCAGCTCCGGCACAACGTTGTATTCCTCGGCGTACCGCCGCACCAGCGAGTCCACATCGGACACACTATCGACCTGCTCGACCAGCTCGTTCACGCCGTAGGTGTTGACCGAGACGCCAAACCGCAGCTCGGCCTCGACCTTGTCGCCTTCGGTGACGGCGACGTCGCGCATGTTGTCGCCGAACCGGGCCAGCCGCAGGTTGCGCAGGTGGTCGGCGCCGATCGCGGCGCGCGCCCACGCGTCGATCCGCGCGACGACGGCCGGGTCGGACACGTGCCCGGCGACGGTCTTGCGCGGCACACCGAGCCGGGTCTGGATGAACCCGAACTCGCGGTCGCCGTGCGCGGCCTGGTTGAGGTTCATGAAGTCCATGTCGATGGTGGACCACGGGAGCGTCTCGTTGAGCTGCGTGTGCAGGTGCAGCAGCGGCTTGCGCAGCGCGTCGAGCCCGGTGATCCACATCTTCGCGGGCGAGAAGGTGTGCATCCAGGCGATCACCCCGACGCAGGCGGCGTCGGCGTTGGCTTCCTGCAGCACGCGGCGGATCGAGGCGGCCTCGGTCAGCACCGGCTTGCCGACGATCTCGGCCGGGAGCGCGCCCGAGGCGTCCAGCAGCTGCTGGATGCGCAGGGACTGGCCGGCGACCTGCTCGAGGGTCTCCTCGCCGTAGAGGGCCTGGCTGCCGGTGAGGAACCAGAGCTGGGGTTTCGATGCCGAAGTCATCGTTCTCCTTGGGAAGGTCAGTGCTGGCCGTAGACGTTCTGGTACCGGGCGTAGAGCCGGTCGACGTCCTCGGGCGGGAGGGGTTCGGGGGTGCCGAGCTCGAAGGCCTTGTGGACGGTGCGGGCCACGTCCTCGACCATCACCGCGGCCTTGACCGCGTCGCGCGCGGTGCGGCCGACGGTGAACGGGCCGTGGTTGCGCATCAGGACCGCGGGCGAGCGGCTCGAGCGAAGCGTTTCGACGATGCCGCGGCCGATGGAGTCGTCGCCGATCAGGGCGAACGGCCCGACCGGGATCTCCCCGCCGAACTCGTCGGCGATCATCGTCAGCACGCACGGGATCGGTTCGCCGCGCGCCGCCCACGCCGTGGCGTAGGTCGAGTGGGTGTGCACGACCCCGCCGATCTCCGGCATGTGCCGGTAGACGTAGGCGTGCGCGGCGGTGTCGGACGACGGCGCGAGGTCGCCTTCGACGAGCTCGCCGTGCAGGTCGGTGACGACCATGGTGTCCGCCGACAGGTTGTCGTAGGACACCCCCGAGGGCTTGATGACCAGCAGGTCGCGGCCCGGGACCCGGGCCGAGACGTTGCCCGCGGTCCAGATGACCAGCTGGTTGCGGGTCAGCTCGCCGTGCAGCTTCGCCACGGTCTCCCGCAGCTCGGCGACGGTGTCGAGGACTTCACCGGTCAGCGACATCAGGACTGTCCTTTCGCGACGGCGCGCTTGCGGGCGGCCAGCCGGTGCATGACATCGTTGCCGCCACGGCCGAAGTAGTCGTGCAGCTGCGTGTACTCGGCGTACAGCTCGTCGTAGGCGACGACGTGCGCGGGCACCGGCCGGTACACCGCGCGCTCGACCGAGCCCATCGCCGCGGCGGCCGCGCGGACGTCCGGGTAGGCCCCGGCGGCGACGGCCGCGTGGATGGCCGAGCCGAGCGCGGGCCCCTGCGCCGAGCCGATCACCGACAGCGGGAGGTTGGTGACGTCGGCGTAGATCTGCATCAGCAGCGCGTTCTTCACCAGCCCGCCCGCGATGATCAGCTCGGTGACGCCGACACCGGCCGCGTCGAACGTCTCGATGATCTTGCGGGTGCCGAAGGCGGTGGCCTCCAGCAGGGCGCGGTAGACGTCCTCGGCGCGGGTGGCGAGGGTCTGGCCGACGATCACGCCGGACAGCTCGTGGTCGACCAGCACCGACCGGTTGCCGCTGTGCCAGTCCAGCGCGACCAGGCCGTGCTCGCCGATCTCCTGCTGGGCGGCCAGCCGGGTGAGCTCCTCGTGCCCCGCCCCGGCGAAGTGCTCGACGAACCACCCGAAGATGTCGCCGACGCCGCTCTGGCCGGCCTCGTACCCCCACAGCCCGGGCACGATGCCGCCTTCCACGACGCCGCACATGCCGGGCACCTCGCGCAGCTCGGCGCCGTTCATCACGTGACAGGTCGAGGTGCCCATGATGGCCACCATCTGCCCGGGCTCGACGGCCTGGGCGGCGGGGGCGGTGACGTGTGCGTCGACGTTGCCGACGGCGACCGCGATGCCCTCGGGCAGCCCGGTCCAGGCCGCGGCTTCCGCGGTCAGCGAACCCGCGCGGGAGCCCAGCTGGCCCAGCGGGTGCTCCAGCTTGTCGGCCACGAAGGACTCGAAGCCGGGGGCGAGCTCCCGGAGGAAGTCGCGGCTCGGGTACTGGCCGTCCTGCAGGATGCCCTTGTAGCCGGCCGTGCAGGCGTTGCGGACGTAGGACCCGGTCAGCTGCCAGACGATCCAGTCCGCCGCCTCCACCCAGTGCCGCATCGCGGCGTAGACGTCCGGGGCCTCTTCGAAGACCTCGAGGGCCTTGGCGAACTCCCACTCCGACGAGATCAGCCCGCCGTAGCGCGGGAGCCACTTCTCGCCGCGGGTGCGGGCCAGCTCGTTGATCCGCACGGCCTGCGGCTGCGCCGCGTGGTGCTTCCAGAGCTTCACGTACGCGTGCGGGTTGCCTTCGAACTCGGGCAGTTCGCACAGCGGCGTCCCGTCCGCGGTCGTCGGCACCATCGTGCACGCGGTGAAGTCGGTGGCGATCCCGACGACGTCCGCCGCGTCGACGCCGGCGTCCCGCAGCGCCGCCGGTACGGCGTTGCGGAGCACTCCTACGTAGTCCGCCGGGACCTGCAGCGCCCATTCCGGCGGCAGCGCGCGGCCCGTGGCGGGCAGCGTCTCGTCGAGCACCCCGTGCGGGTACTCGAAGACGCCGGAACCGAGTTCGGCCCCGTCGGCCACGCGCACGACCACCGCGCGGCCGGACAGGGTGCCGAAGTCGACGCCGACGGTGAGTGGTTCTCCCACGGTGTCTTCCCTCCTGGTTGGTGACCGGGACGCGGCGCGGGCGGCGGTGAACGCGCCGCGTCCCGGGGTCTTTAGCGGCCGGTGAGGACCAGGACCGTCACCGAGTTGGCCGGCAACGTCAGCTTCGACGTCGCGGCCAGGCCGGTGATCTCCCTGGTCTGCGGCACGATGGCAGTCGGCGCGGCGAGGCTGTTGCGCCCCGCCGGGTCGCCGGTGAGCGTGGTGAGCGTGCCGGTGCCGTCCACGGCGGTGACGCCGGTGAGCGCCAGCCGCGCGGTCTGCACCTGCGGAGTCGGGTTGACGAGTTTGACCGTGAAGGTCTTCCTTCCGCTCTTCGTGGTCACGTTGACCACCTGCCGCAGGGGGCTGCCCTGGTTGAGGCGGCTGGTCACGATCTGCTTGCCCAGGGTGCTGGAGAACATCTGCTGCACCCAGTACGACGGCGAGGCGTAGCTCGTCCCGGCGTCGAAACCGATCAGGTTGACCGGCCAGTTGGACTGGTTCTCCTGCACCAGCACCGGCGCGTACATCGAGCCGATGACGACGTCGCTGTTGCGTTCGAGCCCGGTGAGGAACGCCGCCTCGCCGATGGCGGCGGCCAGGGTACCGGTGGGCCGGCCGTCCTGGGCGCCGTACTCGCCGACGAGGATGTCCGGGCCGGACCGATCCGCGGTGTCGTAGCGGGTCGAGTTGTCGGTGAACCACTGCGGCGACTGGTAGTAGTGGTCGTCCGCGGCGTCCGGGCGCACCCCGGTCGACGTGCTCGACGCGGCCCCGCCCTGCAGGCCGCCGGTGGTGGCGATGACGGTCAGCTGCGGGTACTTCGCCTTGATGGCGTCGAACATGTCGGTGAAGCGCCAGGCGTAGCTGCCCGAGCCGTCGAACCAGTCCTCGTTGCCGACCTCGACGTAGTGCAGGTCGAACGGCGCCGGGTGCCCGTCGGCGATCCGCTTGGCGCCCCACGTCGTGGTGGAGTCGCCGATGGCGTACTCGATCTCGTCGAGGGCTTCCTGGACGTAGGCCGGGTAGTCGGCCTGGTCGACGTGCTGGCCGTTGAGGGTGTAGCCGGCGAACAGGGCCAGCAGCGGCTGCGCGCCGATGTCCTCGGCGAGCTTCAGGTAGTCGAGGATGCCGAAGCCGTCGGTGGACCAGTAGCCCCACGCGGTGTTCTGGTGGCCCGGCCGCTGTTCCGGCGCGCCGATGGTCTTCTTCCACTCGAACCGCGTGTCGAGGGTGTTGCCCTCGAGGTAGTTGCCGCCCGGGACGCGGAACAGGCCGAGCTTCATCGCCGCGAGCTTCTGCCCGAGGTCGGCGCGGACGCCGTTGGGCCGGTTCTTGAAGGTCGGCGGGAACAGCGAGACCTGCTGGAACCAGGCGTCCCCGCTGAGAACCGTCCGGCCCTTGTTGACCAGCGAGACGACGATCCGGTTGTCGGTGGACGAGGTGATCGTCGACGGCGTGGTGAAGCTGAACGTCTGCTGCGCCCAGTTCGCCCCGACCGGCTGGAGGTCCTTGCTCGCCAGCACCGTGCCGTCCGGCTTTTCCAGGCTGACCCGGACCCCACCGGTCCAGGTGCCCTTGGCGAAGAAGCTGCCGGTGTACTTGGTGGACGGCTTCGCGGCGACGCCGTAGAAGCCGACGTTCGCGGCGGCCACCCGGCCCGCGGCCGGGACCGCGTCGGCGTGCAGCTTCAGCGAGCGGTCGAGCGCGGTGTTGAGCGGAACCGCCGTGTCGACCGCGTAGGTGCCGGTGGCGCCCGCCGAGGTGAGCAGCGACCAGTACGGGACCGGCGTGGCACCCGCGCCGCTGCCGGGCTGGTAGCCCTCCTTGAACGTGCGGTTGCGGACCAGTTCGGCGTAGAGCCCGCCCTCGACCGAGTGGCTGATGTCCTCGAGGATCGAGCCGTACGTCGTCGGCCGGGTGTTGGCCCGGACCACGTTGGCGTCGACGGCGAGCTGGTTGGCCCCGGCGAGGGCGCCGACCTGGGCCGCGGTGAGCGGGAAGCGGCGCAGCTCGACCTCGTCGATCGCGCCGGTGAAGCCGGAGCCGACGGTGAACGGCGCCGCCGCGGTGCCCGAAGCCGGGCAGGCGGCGACGTCGAGGGTCGTGCCGGTCGGCGTGCCGCAGGTGCTGGTGACCGCGGAGGCGTCGCCGTCGGCGTAAACGGTGAGCCGCTGCGAAGCGCGGTCGAGGACGAGGGCGGCGTGGTGCCAGTTGCCGTCGGCGAGCCCGCCGCCGTTGGTGGTCACCTGGATCGCGCCGACGCGGGCGGTCAGCTTGCCGCCGGTCACGCCGAGCGCGTAGCCGTCACCGTGGCCGGCCAGCGTGCCGGACGCGGTGGTGCGGAACCAGGCGGCCAGGGACAGCGAGCCGGTCCCGGTGTCGAACGCGGGCGAGCCGCCCATGTCCACTGTGGACTTGCCGTCGAACTGGACGGCCTTGCCTGCCGCCCCGGCGGTCCAGGTGGCACCGGTCAGCGTGCCGTCGGCCGCGTTGGCCGAGGCGTCCCGGGCCACCGGGCCGGCGCCTTCGTCGAAGTGCCACGAACCGCTCGCGGCCAGGGCCGCGACGGCGGATCCGGTCAGCGGCACCGGGTACGCGCGGACGTCGTCGATGCCGCCGTCGAACCAGTCGGCGGACGCGCCCGCCCACTTGCCGCGGCCGATCTCCAGGTGCCCGCCCGCGGTCCACGGCGAGGTGAACGGGACGCTCTGCTGCAGGGTGCCGTTGACGTACAGGGAAAGCGTCCCGGCCGCCCGGTTGTAGACGCCGGCCACGTGCTGCCACTGGTCGGCCTGCGCGGGCAGCGTCGACACCGCCGAGGAGGACGGGGTGTCGCCGTCGCCCGCGCGGCGGGTGAAGGCGAAGCGGCCGTCGGCGGCGCGCTGGAGGTAGAAGCCGCTGATCGCCGAGCCGTCGACGCTCACGGCCGTCCGGAAGCCGCCGGCCGCGGTGGGCTTGACCCAGGCCGACACCGAGAAGCTCTGCGCGGTGTCCACGACCGGCGCGGGGGCGTCGACCGCGCCGTCGGTGCCGTTGAACACGCCGCCGTGCGGGCCGACGACACCGTCACCCCAGGCCGCGCCGCCCGTGAGAGTCGCCGTGCGGGCGTCGAGGGAGTCGTCCGCGGTCGTGGTGCCGGTGCCCTCGTCGAGGCCCCAGTGCCCGGCGATGGCCAGGCGGGCGGCGTCGGCCGCGGTCAGGGCGCCCGAGTAGGCGCGGACGTCGTCGATCGAGCCGTCGACGAAGTCCACCGGGTTGCCGCCGTACTTGCCGCGGCCAATCACCAGGTGCCCGGTGCCCGCCCACGCCGTGGGGGCGGCGACGGTGACCTGGCGGGTTCCGTCGACGTACAGCGACAGCGTCGACGCGGCCGAGTCGTACACGCCGGTCAGCTGGTACCACTGGCCCACGACCGGGTCGAAGTTCGCCGAGGCGACGACGCCGTCGGCCGGGGCGTCCCCGGCCAGGCGGGTGAAGGCGAACCGGCGGGAGTCGTCCCGGAACTGCAGGAAGAAGTTGCTCACCTGGGTGCCGTCGACGCTGACGAACGTCTGGAACCCCGACGTCCTGTCCAGCTTCACCCAGCTGCTCACGGAGAAGCTCTTGGTCGTGTCGAGCACCGGCGCGCCGGCGTCGGCGAACCCGTTCACGCCGTCGGTCGTCAGTGCACCGCCGCGGATGCCCGGGCCCCAACCCGCGCCGCCGGTCAGGGTCGCGGGGTGGCTGCCCGCCGTGTCGGCGGCGGTCGTCCCGCTGCCGTCGTCGAACGTCCAGTGCCCCGCCAGGGCCGCGTCGGTGTCGGCCACGGCGGCCGGCGCCGCCGCGATGGGGACGGCGGCGCACAGCGCCAAAGCGGCGAGCACGGCCATGGGCCGCCGCAGTCTGCGGAGCATGACTCTCCCTCGAGGTTTCAGCGGGTCCGTCGGGTGACGAGGCGCTGCAGGACGATGAAGACGAACAGGAGGGCGCCGGTGATGATCGAGGTCCACCAGGAGTTGAGGGTGCCGTCGAAGGTGATCAGCGTCTGGATGATGCCCAGCACCATGATCCCGAGGACGGTACCGAGGACGTAACCGGAACCGCCGGTGAGGATGGTGCCGCCGATGACGACCGCGGCGATCGCCGTCAGCTCCAGGCCGACGCCGTTGAGCGGGTCGCCCGAGGACTTGTAGAGGACCAGCAGCAGCCCGCCCAGGGCCGAGCACACGCCGCTGATCGTGTACACCGCGATCTTGGTGCGGCCGGTCTTGAGGCCCATCAGCATCGCGGACTGCGCGTTGCCGCCGATCGAGTACACCGTGCGCCCGAACCGGGTGAAGGCCAGGACGTAGGCCGCGGCGGCCACGACCACCAGGGCGGCCACCACGCTGATCGAGACGTGCAGCTCGCCCCCGAGCGGGATCTGCGTCTGGGCCAGTGTCGCGATCGTCGCGTTGTCGATCGAGTACGCCTCGGTGGTGATCGTGTAGCAGAGGCCGCGGGCGAAGAACATCCCGATCAGCGTCGCGATGAACGGCTGGATCTCGAAGAAGTGGATCAGTGCGCCCATCCCGGCGCCCAGCAGGGCACCGACCACGAGCACCACGGCGACGGCCGCGTACGCCGGCCAGCCGTGCTTCTGCAGCAGGTCGCCCGAGATCACCGTGGACAGCGCCACCACCGACCCGACCGACAGGTCGATGCCGCCGGTGAGGATCACGAACGTCATGCCGACGGCGACCACGAGCAGGAAGGCGTTGTTGATGAACAGGTCGAGGATGACCTGGCCCGAGCCGAACGCCTCGTAGCTCGACGCGCCGAAGATGTACGCGCCGATGAGCAGCGCCATCGTCGCGAGGATCGGCAGGTGCCGCTGCTGCGGCCGGTAGCCCTTGACGCGGGCGAGCGTGGTCATGCCGTGACCTCCACCTTCTCCGGAGCGGGCGTGGCGGCCGGCTGCCCGGCCTGCGGGCTCCGGCGGCGCCGGAGCTTGCGGCGGAAGGCCGGCGACTGCAGGAGGCACACCGCCAGCACGACCACGGCCTTGAACAGCATGATCGCCTCGGGCGGGATGCCGAGGGCGTAGACGGTGGTGGTGAGCGTCTGGATGAGCAGCGCGCCGATCACCGAGCCGCCGAGGGAGAACCGGCCGCCGGTCAGCTGGGTGCCGCCGACGACGACGGCGAGGATCGCGTCCAGTTCGATGAACAGGCCGGCGTGGTTGCCGTCGGCGCTGTGCACGTTGGCGCTGATCATCAGCCCGGCGATGCCCGCGCACAGGGCGCAGAAGACGTAGACGAGCCAGGTCAGCCGCGCCGAGCGGAGACCGGCCAGGCGGCTGGCTTCGGGGTTGCCGCCGACGGCCTCGACCAGCAGGCCGAGCGCGGACCGGCGGACGAGCACCGACGCCAGCACGAACACGGCCAGCGCGATGAGGATGGCGCTGGGCAGGGTGAACAGGAACCCGCTGCCGATCCACTCGAAGGAGTGGGAGTTGACGGTGATGACCTGCCCGTCGGTGATCAGCTGCGCGATGCCGCGGCCGGCGACCATGAGGATCAGGGTGGCGATGATCGGCTGGATGCCCAGTGCGGCGACGAGCCAGCCGTTCCACACCCCGAGCACCAGCGACAGTCCCAGCGCCAGGCCGAACGCGATCAGCGTGGTGCCGGCACCGTCGGGGTTGTCGCTCACCCACAGGCACGCGAGCGCGCCGCTGATCGCCACGACCGAGCCGACCGAGAGGTCGATGCCGCGGGTGGCGATCACCAGCGTCATGCCGATCGCGATGAGGATCAGCGGGGCGCCGTTCTTGAGGATGTCGACGAGGTTGCCGTAGAGGTGCCCGTCGCGCAGCTCGATCTTGAAGAACGACGGGCTCGCGATCAGGTCGCCCACCAGCAGCACCAGCAGGGCCACCACGGGCCAGAAGAGCCGCTGTTTCGTCATGCTCGTCAGCGCTGTCACGCCTGCACCCCCTCGGCCATGGTGGCCATGATGTCGTCCGCGGTGAGCGCCTGGTTGTCCCGGACCGCCACCACCTTCCGGTCGCGCAGCACCACGATCCGGTGGCTCAGCCGCAGGACCTCTTCCAGTTCGGCGGAGATGTACACGACGGCCATCCCCTCGCCCGAGAGCTGGGTGACCAGTTTCTGGATCTCCGTCTTGGCGCCGATGTCGATGCCGCGCGTGGGCTCGTCGAGGATCAGCAGCCGCGGCTCGGTGATGAGCCAGCGGGCCAGCAGGACCTTCTGCTGGTTGCCGCCGGAGAGGTTGCCCACCAGCGCTTCGGGGTTGGCGGGCCGGATGTCGAGCGCCTTGATGTACTTCTCGGCGATCTCGTCCTGGCGGCGGCGCGACAGCGGGCGCGCCCAGCCGCGGGAGGCCTGCAGCGCGAGCACGATGTTCTCGCGCACGGTGAGCTCTTCGACGAGCCCTTCGGCCTTGCGGTTCTCCGACAGGAACGCGATCTTGCGGTCGAGCCCGGCCCGCGGGGTGCGCAGCGAGGCGGCGGTGCCGTCGACCGTCACCGATCCGCTGTCGGAGTGGTCGGCGCCGAAGAGCAGGCGGGCCAGCTCGGTGCGCCCGGAGCCGAGCAGGCCGGCCAGGCCGACGACCTCGCCGGCGTGGATGTCGAGGCTGAACGGCTCGATGCCGCCCTTGCGGCCGAGGTCTTCGGCGGCCAGCAGCACCGGCGCGCCGGCGACCTCGGCCCGGGTCGGGCCGGAGTCACCCAGGTCCTCGAGGACCTCGAGCTCCTTGCCGATCATCTTGGTGACCAGGTCGACCGGCGTGATGTCCGCGGTGCGGTATTCGCCGATCAGCCTTCCGTTGCGCAGCACGGTCATCCGGTCGGCGATGGCGAAGACCTGGTCGATGAAGTGGGAGACGAACAGGATCGCCATGCCGCTTTCGCGCAGAGTCCGGACGACCTTCAGCAGCTGCTCGACCTCGCCGGTGTCCAAACTGGACGTCGGCTCGTCGAGGACGAGCACCCGCGCGTCGACGTCGAGCGCGCGGGCGATCGCGACGAGCTGCTGCACGGCGATGGAGCAGGTGGAGAGTTCGGCCGAGACGTCCACGTGGACGTCGAGGCGGGCCAGGAGTTCCTCGGCCCGCCGCCGCATCGGGCCCCATTGGATGCGGCCGAAGCGGCGGGGTTCCCGGCCGAGGCAGACGTTTTCCGCCACCGACAGGTTCGGGCAGAGGTTGACCTCCTGGTAGACCGTGCTGATGCCGGCCTGCTGGGCCTCGCCGGGCCCGCTGAAGGCGACGTCGTCGCCGCTCAGCTCGATCGTGCCCGCGTCCACCCCGTACACCCCGGTGAGCACCTTGATGAGGGTGGACTTGCCGGCGCCGTTCTCGCCCATCAGGGCGTGGACCTCGCCGGGGAACATCCGGAAGTCGACCCCGTCCAGGGCGAGGACGCCGGGGAACTCCTTGCGGATACCGCTCATCCGCACCATGGGCTGCGGTTCAGGCATTTGCTGTGCTCCGGAGTGGACGCGGGGGTCGTGAGGGGCAGGGCGGGTTCGGGCCCGCCTCACCCCTCACGACCCGCAGGCGGTTGTCAGTACTGGCGCTGCGGGAGCGCGGCCTTGGCCGACGCCTGGTCGAACTCGGTTTCCTTGGTCTCGATGCGGGCGGGCACCTGCTCGCCGGCGGCGACCTTCTTGACCAGGTCCATCAGCTGCGGGCCGAGCAGCGGGTTGCACTCGACGATGTGGTTGATCTTGCCGTCGGCGAGCGCCTGCATCCCGTCCTTCACGGCGTCCACCGAGACGATTTTGATGTCCTTGCCCGGGACCTTGCCGGCGGCCTCGATGGCCTCGATGGCGCCGAGGGCCATGTCGTCGTTGTGGGCGTAGAGCACGTCGATCTTGGGCTGGGACTTCAGGAAGGCCTCCATGACCTCCTTGCCCTTGGCGCGGGTGAACTCACCGGTCTGCGAGGCGACGACCTTGTACTTCGGGTCCGCCGCGATGACGTCCGCGAAGCCCTTCTTGCGGTCGTTGGCCGGCGCGGAGCCGGTCGTGCCCTGCAGCTCGACGATGTTGACCTGGCCGGTGGCGCTGCCGAACTCCTTGGTCAGCCACTCCCCCGCCTTCTTGCCCTCGGCGACGAAGTCGGAGCCGAGGAAGGTCTTGTAGAGGGACTTGTCCGGGGAGTCGATCGCGCGGTCGGTCAGGATCACCGGGATGTTGGCCGTCTTGGCCTCCTTGAGCACGGTGTCCCAGCCGGACTCGACCACCGGCGAGAAGGCGATGACCTTGACCTTCTGCTGGATGTACGAGCGGATCGCGGAGATCTGGTTCTCCTGCTTCTGCTGCGCGTCGGAGAACTTGAGCTCGATCCCGGCGGTCTTCGCCGACTCCTGGATCGACTTGGTGTTCGCCGTCCGCCAGCCGCTCTCGGCGCCCACCTGGGCGAAGCCGAGCGTGACGGCCCCGCCGGACGAACCGCCGGACGAACCGCCACTCCCGCAGGCGGTGAGCAGCACGAGTCCGGCCGCCGCGGCCGCCGCGGCGGCCCATCGCTTCTTCAGCACGTTCACTCCTCGATCGACGATGATCTGTGGGAAAACTGTTGTGGGGACTATCGGGGCTGAGCCTGTTCGAAAATCGGGTCTTGCGTGTTAGCGCTAACAATCCCTCGGGAACCACGGGTTCCCGCCGGCCGCCGCGCTACCGCGGTCCGGTGCTCTCGCGCACGATCAACTCGGGGACGACCAGGGCGCGCGCGTGCCGGTCGCCTCCGTCCATCCGCCCGGCCAGCAGGCCGAACGTACGCCGTCCGACTTCGATGAAGTCCTGGCGCACCGTGGTCAGCGGCGGCGTGAAGTACGCCGCCTCGGGGACGTCGTCAAACCCCGCCACGCGCACGTCCCGCGGCACCGAGATGCCCGCTTCGGCGAACGCGCGCAGCAGGCCCAGTGCCATCTGGTCGTTGCCGGCGAAGACGGCGTCCAGATCCTTTTCCTTGGCGAGGGATCGCCCCGCCTCGTAGCCCGACCGCGAACTCCAGTCGCCGCGGATCACCTGCGGGGCCCCGACGCCGTGGCGCTCCAGGGTTTCCCGCCAGCCGAGCTCGCGGTCGCGGGCTTCCAGCCAGTCTTCCGGCCCGGCGATGTGCCACACCGTGCGGTGACCCAGCGCCAGGAGGTGTTCGGTCGCGCGGCGGGCGCCGTCGCGCTGGTCGACGGAGATGACCGGCACCGGCGCCGCCTCCCCGCCGCCGACCGCGACGACCGGGAAGTCCGCCGGCGCGGCTTCCAGCGCCCGGCCCGCGCTCACGTGCGGGGCGATCACGATGACGCCCTCGACCGCTTGACGGCGCAGGTTCTCCACCGCGTCGGCGATCGACGACCGGCCCGGCCGGCTGACACTCGAGATCGTGATCGCGTACCCGGCTTCCCGGGCGGCGTTCTCGATGCCGTACAGCGTGCTGGCCGGACCGTACAGATTGGACTCGAGCGCGACGACGCCGAGCGTGCCGGTCCGCCCGGTGACCAGCGCGCGGGCGGCGGAATTGGGCCGGTAACCCAGTTCCTCGATCGCCGCGAGCACCCGGGCCCGGGTCTCGGGGCGCACCGGCCCGGTCCCGTTGATCACCCGGGACACGGTCATGTGGGACACGCCCGCCACCCCCGCGACGTCGGTCAGGCTGGGCTGCCGCGTCCCGGCCGCGGTCGCCTTCAGGGGTCCGCCGGAGCGGGGTCGTTCGGCCACCGGCGTCCCCTTCCGTCCGCTCCGACATGGTCTGCGTCACTCGTTCCGGTGACGACGAGGAGTTAGTGTTAGCGATAACACCCACGGGGTCAACCCCGGGTCGCGTAACGGTCTAGTCACATGCCCTTTACACCCGTCCAACGACGAATTCGACGGCGCGACCTGCGCGGAGCGTCGTTCGAAATTCACCGCCCGTCAGCACGGCCCGGTGTTCAAGCCCATGTTCGCCCCTCCCCGGGCCGTGTACCACAACGGACGACACGCGTACGCAGAGGGACGACACAACGGCGGCGCCGTGTCGTCCGTCCAGGCACGCGTGTCGTCCAGTCAGAGGGCCACCGTGGCGGCGACCGGGAGGTGGTCGCTGCCGGTCGCGGGCAGCGTCCAGGCGGCCAGCGGCCGGACGCCGGCGACGAAGATCTGGTCGATCCGGGCCAGGGGCACCGCGGCGGGCCAGGTGAACCCGAACCCGTCGCCGGCTTCGTCCTGCGCGGCCCGCATCCGGGTGGTGATCGGCGCGAGCGCGCGGTCGTCGGCGGTGCCGTTGAAATCGCCGACGAGCACGGTCCGGGGCGCGGATTCCGCGGCGATCGCGGCGGCGAGCAGGCCCATCGCGGCGTCGCGGCCGTTCGCGGTGAACCCCGCGTCGAGCCGCACGCGCACCGACGGCAGGTGCGCCACGAAGACCGCCACCGGACCCTTCGGAGTGTCCACTGTGGTCTGCAGCGCGCGGGTCCACGGCATGATCGCGACCGGCCGGGTGTCGCGCAGCGGGTAGGTGCTCCAGACGCCGACGGTGCCCTGGACCGAGTGGTACGGGTAGCCCGCGGCGAGGGCGTCCGCGTACTTCGGGATCTCCGGCTTCTTCAGCTCCTCGAGCGCGATCACCTGGGCGCCCGCGGCGGCCAGGGCGCGCGCGGTGCCCGCCGGGTCCGGGTTCTCGTCGTTGACGTTGTGCGAGACGACCGTGAGGTCTCCGCCAGGCTCGCGCTTGTCGAAGAACCGTCCGCCGAAGCACGCACCCCAAACCAGCGCCGGCAGCAGGAGGGCCACCAGGGCGAGCGCCGAACGCCGGATCAGGGCCGCGGCCAGCAGCGGCACGACGAGCAGGCCGGTCCAGGGCAGGAACGTCTCCAGCAGGCTGCCGGCGTTGCCCGGCCAGTTGGGCACCAGCGGGTGCGCGAGCGGCAGCAGGGCCGCCCCCACGGCGAAGGCGGCGATGACGCGGCCGCGGCGCCACGTCCGGCGGGTGGTGGCCGGCCGCTCGGCGGTCACGGTCATCGGGTGGCCGCCGGCAGTTCGCGCTGGATGGCCGCGATGAGCTTCCCGCTGGTCTCGAGCGCGGCCCGCAGCCCGGCGGCGGGCGACCCGCCCGGGTTCTGGTGCAGGACGACGCCGAGGATCAGCGCGCCGTTCCCGGCCCGCGCGGCCCACATCAGGGCGCCCCCGGCGGCGGTCGACGAGCCGGTCTTCAGCCCGATGACGCCGTCCCGGCCGAGGAGGGTGTTCGTGTTGACGACCGAGCCGGGCACGCCGTCGATCCGCAGGCTGGGCGTGGCGACGATGGCGCGGATGACGGGGTGCTTCATCGCCTCGCGGGCCAGCCGGAGCTGGTCGGTGGCGGTGCTCGTGGTCGAGTCTTCGACACCGCTGGCGCCGGTGTAGGTGGTGCTGGTCATGCCGAGGGCCGCGGCCTCGCGGTTCATCTTCGCGACGAAGGCGTCCTGGCCGCCGGCGTCCCAGCGGGCGAGCAGGCGCGCGACGTTGTTGCCGGAGGGGACGAGCATCAGGGCGAGCAGGTCGCGTTCGCTGAACCGCCGTCCCGCGCGGACCGGCGCGCTCGACTCCTCGGCCGACGTCGACTCGGCCTCCGCCTGCTCGTCGACGGTGATCTCGGGGCCCGCCTCGCCGGGGGCGAGCGGGTGGTCCTTCAGCACCACGTGGGCGGTCATCACCTTCGTGAGGCTGGCGATCGGCACCGGCCGCTGCTCACCGCGGCTGCCGAGCGAGCCGAGGTTCTGCACCTCGGCGCTCGCCTGGCCCCCGGCGGGCCACGGCAGCGGGAGGTCGACGTCCGGGCGCGCGGCGAGCGCCCGGCCCGCGGTTTCGGGCGGGAAGACGACCCAGCCCGCCACGGCGAGCACCACGGCCACGGCGGCGGCGATCCCCGTGGCGGCGGGCGGGATGCGGGTGCGGGCCATCGATCTCCTCCGGGTGCCGGGTGCGCTCGGGCAAGCGCACACCGGTCACTCTGTCCGGAGAAGATCGCCGGTTCGTCGGGGCTGTTCGACAGGTGTGAACCGGAAATGTCCCGATCCTGTCACCGAGGAGGCGAGTGGCCGCCCACCGGCTTCCCCGGCCTCAGGGCACGATCGCGTCGACGTACCCGCCGTCCACCCGCACCGCCGCGCCGGTGGTCGCCGAGGCGAACGGGGAGCTCAGGTACACCACCAGGTGGGCGATCTCCGCCGGCTCGATCAGCCGCTGCAGCAGGGACTGCGGGCGGTGCCGCTTCATGAACTCCCGCTGGGCTTCCTCCCACGGCAGGTCCTTGTCGACGAGCTCGTAGACGAAGTCCTCGACGCCGCCCGTGTGCGTGGGGCCGGCGATCACCGCGTTGACCGTGACGCCGGTGCCTGCCGCGTGCTTGGCGAAGCCGCGGGACACGCCGAGCAGCGCCGTCTTCGAGACTCCGTAGTGGATCATCTCGGCCGGGATGACGATCGCGGAATCGCTGGCGATGTACTGGATCCGGCCCCAGCCGCGGTCGGTCATACCCGGCAGGTAGGCGCGGGTGAGCCGGACCGCCGCCAGGACGTTGACCTCGAAGTAGTGCCGCCAGTCCGCGTCGGTGATGTCCAGGGGCTCCTGGGCGCCGAAGATGCCGAGGTTGTTGACCAGGATGTCGGCGTCCGGCACTTCCTCGACCACCTGGGCCGCGCCGGCCTCCTCGGAGACGTCGCCCGGGGCCGGCAGGAAGTTCGCGTCCGGCACCTCCTCGCGCAGCCGCGCGATGGCCTTGTGGACGCCGGTCTCGCTCCGGCCGTTGATCGCCACCCGCGCCCCCGCCGCCGCGAGACCCGCCGCGATCGCCGCGCCGATGCCCTGGGTGGAGCCGGTGACCAGTGCCGTCTTCCCGCTCAGGTCGACCCGCATCGTGAAAGCCCTCTCTCGCTCGCGTGTCTCCCTCCGGGGCGATTCAAGCACAGCTCGCCGGTGCTCACCGGCTGGGAAATCCGGTTGCCGCCGCCGCGCCGGGACGGCCACGATCGGCGCATGACCACGCCCCGCACCCCGCTGCCGCCGACCGTCGCCGCGACCACCGCGCCGGTCCGGCAGCAGCCGTGCCGTCCGCGGAGGCCACTCGTGCCCGCGCCGTGAGCGCCGCGCTGCTCGGCGGCCTGGTCGCCGGCTACGGCATCGCGATCCCGGTCGGCGCCGTCGGGACCTACCTGGTGGCTCTGACCGCCCGGACCTCGCTCCGGACCGGTCTCGCCGCGGCCATGGGCGTCGCGACGGCGGACGGCGTGTACGCGCTGGTCGCCGTGCTCGGCGGCGCCGCGATCGCGGGGATCATCGCCCCGGTCGCCGGGCCGCTGCGGTGGATCTCGGCGGCCGTCCTGGTCGTGCTCGCGGCCCACGGAGCCGTGCGCGCGGTGCGCTCCCACCGGACGCCGGCCGCGCGGCCGGTGCGGCCGCTCGCCGCCGGGCGGGCCTACGTCAGCCTGCTCGGCATCACGCTCGTCAACCCGGCCACCGTCGTCTACTTCACCGCGCTGGTGGTCGGCGACCACGCCCGCACCGCCGTGCCGGCGCTCGACCAGGCGGTGTTCGTGCTGGCCGCGTTCGCCGCCTCGGCCAGCTGGCAAGCCGCGCTCGCCGGGGGCGGCGCCCTGCTCGGGCGGGTCCTCACCGGACGGCGGGGCCGGCTGGCCACGGCGCTCGTGTCGAGCGCGGTGATCACCGCGCTCGCCGTCCGGCTGATCCTTCCCTGAAGTCGCCGCCGGACGGCGTCCCGGCCTACGCACCGCAGGTCAGCGTCGGCACCGCCCAGTCCGCGTGGTCCTGCCCGTTGCCGTCGCCGCCGTCGGACACCAGCAGGTCGAGCACCTGGGCCCCGGTGACGTCGACGTCGACCGGCACCGCGGCCTGCCCGCCGCGGACCACCGGGGTCGTCACCCGCGTGACACCGTCGACCGAGACGCTGAAGCCGACGCTGCCGCCGGTGCCGGTTTCGCCGTCCACGCCCACCGAAGCGGTCAGGCGCGTGCAGGCGCCCGCCAGGTAGAGCTGGACGTCGCTCGCCGCGTGAACGCCGAGCCCCTGGGCGTAGGCCACCCCGCCGATGGTCATCGGCTTGCCGTCGCCCGCGCTCGCTTCGCCGTTGCTGGTGTCGCGTTCGACCGGGCCCCAGCCGTTCGTGGCGGTGAGGAACGGCAGGGAGCCGACCGCCACCTGGCCCGCCGGGGGCGCCGGCGGCACCGCGCCGACGATCCGTTCCCCGGTCACCGAGCCCGCGCGGCCCGCCTGCCGGTAGGCCACTGACACCTTCAGCGCGGCGGTGTCCACAGTGGAGGGCGGCGTCACGGTCCAGGAGAACGTCGCCGACGTGCCGCCGTCGATCCGCGCGACCGAAGGCGGCGACGCGGCGCCGGCCGTCCAGCCGGCCGGGGCCGACAGCGCCGGCCGGACGTCGAACGCCGGCGGCGCGCCCGCGGGGACCCGCACGGTCGCCGAGGCGGTGAACGGCTGCCCGCCTGAGGCGGTGTCCGGCGCGGTCAGCGACACCCCGGCCGTCGGCGCCGTCGGCATCGCGTACCGCACCGGGTCGTAGCCGGGCGAGGCGTTCTGCCGGACCGTCAGCGGCGAGCGGTAGCTGCCGTAGTTCGTCCACGCGATCGTGCCGAGGCCGCCGGTGCTCCCGTCGAGGTTCCACACCGCGACGGCGATGGTGTTGCGGCCGTGGGGGTTGAGGATGCCGTTCGGGATCGGGAAGCTGTGCTGCGGTCCGAGGTAGTTGACGTACTGGCCGAGCTGCCAGCCGTTGACGAAGATCAGCGCGCGGTACTGCCGCGCCGGGTCGTCGGTGATGGTCAGGCCGAGCGAGGTGTCCTGGCCGCGCGGCAGATCCAGCTCCGCCGTCGTCCGGTACCACGAGACGCCGGGGGCCGGGTCCTTCGCCGGCAGCGACACCGGGGCCCAGCGGCCGTCCGGGAACCCGGGCAGCGACCAGCCGGCGCGCTCGCCGTAGAGGCCACCGGTGTTGAGCGGGCCGCGGACCTGGTCCAGACCGGTCTCGCCGCCGCGGACGCCCTGCAGGCGCCAGGTCACCGACGTCAGCGGCGTGCCGGTGAGCCGCGCCGCGGTGAGCCCGCGGGCGGCCTTGTTCCCGTTGCCGGCACCGTAGTCCTCTTCGTGGCCCATGTTCACGGTCAGCACGGAGATCTCGTTGTCGCCCTGGTGCAGCGCGCCGGCCGGGAACGGGAAGGTGTGCTGCGGGCTGGTCGAGCTGCCGAGGAAGACGCCGTTGAGCCACGCCGAGAACGCGCCGGCCGGGCCGCCGCTCTGGCTCGACAGGGTGATCCCGGTCTGCTTCCCGTCTCCGGTGAAGTGGCCGCGGTACCAGGTGTTGCCGGTGTGGAAGCCGTAGTCGTCGGCGAAGAGGACGGGTTTCGCGCCGAGCGCCGTCGAGCTGTTGGTGGTTTCCTTGTCCGCCACCGGCCAGGCCGAGTCGTCGAAGCCCGGCCGGCTCTCCGGCGACTCCTGCTGGCGCTTCCAGCCGGTGAGCGCGGGCAGCGTCACCGGCTTCGCGGCCGGCGCGGCCCCGGTGAGGCTGCCGCTGGACGTCGGCTTCACCGGCACCGGGAAACCGTTCCACAGCACCGCTTTCGCCGTGCTGAAGACCTCGAACGCGCCGTCGGCGCCGGTGTCGCCGGTCAGCGCCAGCGTCCCGTCCTGCTCGGCCGCGGTCCGCACCAGGTGGGTGCCGCGGACCAGCACCGGGCCGGCCGCGGTGTCCTGGCGCCAGAACGTCGCCGCCGTCGCCTTGTCCGCGAGCAGCAGGAGCAGCGGCCGCGCGCCGGGCGCGGTGACGAGCACGCGGGCCGGCCCGTCGTGGGTGTAGTTCAGCCGCAGGTCGCCGCGGGCGGCGTCCCACGTGCTCGTCGCGGCGCCACCGAGGACCTGCACCGACGGCTGCTTCGCGAACCGCAGGACGGTCTCGCCGGGTCCGCCCTTGTCGCCGTAGAGCACCGCGACGTCCCGGCTGCCGATGGCGGCGGTCGTCATGAGCTCCGACGTCGAGTACTGCATCCGCGTGGCGCCGAGGTCGTAGCCGGCGACGAGGATCTTCGACTGCCGCCCGTTCAGCGTGATGCCGGTGCCCGGCTGCTGCGGCACGACCGGGTAGTAGTCGGTGCTGCCCGGCAGCAGGTCGACCGCGTCGACCACGACGAACGCGCCGGTGGCCTTCGCGTCCTTCTGGCCGGTGACGACGATTTTCAGGGTGTGCGGCCCCGCGGGCAGGTCGCGCACCTCGTAGCCGGTGATCTGGTTCTGCTTGCCCGCCGCGTAGAGGTCGGCCGACGTCACCTTCGCGTCGTCGAGGTAGACGTCGGCGACGCCGTGGCTCGGGTCCTTCGACGTCACCCACCGGATTCCGGTGCCGGTGAAGGGAATGCTCACGCTGTCGCCGGCGACGTTCGAGAACGACTCGGTGTGCTGGTAGTCCCCGCCGGTGTAGTCGACCTCGGGGCCGACGTGGCTCCAGGTGCCGGTGTAGCCGACCTCGGCGGCGCGGTCGTCGTAGGTGTAACCGGCGTGCGCGGCCAGGTCGAGCGCGACGCTCGTGGTGTTCGTGGTGGTGGCCGTCGAATCGCTGTGGCGCAGGGTGTGGAACTGCGTGCGCGTGTCGGGGTTGATCCGGGCGGTGTCGGTGAGCGCCGGGTCGGTCAGCGGGGCGCCGGCGAGCCCGTCGGTCTTGGTCAGCGGGGCGACGGACTGGGTGAAGTAGCCGATCAGCTTGTCTTCGGCGTACTTCGGGTCGAACTGGCGGCCTTCGGTGATCGCCGCGCCGTAGTCGTAGGAGGTGTAGTTCTGCGGGATCGCGCTCCAGCCCCAGGAGGTGCCGCCGTGGAGCATGTAGAAGCTCTGGCCGGTGGCGCCGACGGCGATGTTCTGCTTGTAGAAGACGTTCGCGAACTGGTCGTTGATCAGCTGGGCGCACTTCTCGTAGCCGGGGCCGCCCCACGGGTCGAAGGCGCCGCCCTGGAACTCGGCGGTGATCAGCGGCTTGCCGGGGACGTGGTCGTAGCTGATGTCCGGCACGCCGTTCCAGCGGGTGGGATTCGAGCAGTCGAAGCCCTGCGGGTAGGAGTCGGCGGCGTCGACGTCCAGCGCGGCGGCGCCGGCGTTGAAGGTGCCGTTGTTGTTGCCGACCAGCGGGACGGTGATGCCGTCGGCGCGGGCCTTGTCCTCCAGGTGCCGCATGTAGGCGCGGCCGTCGGCGTTGCCGTTGTAGTACTCGTTTTCGACCTGGTAGGCCAGCACGCTGCCGGTGCCGTCGGTGAGCTGGTGGCGGGCGATGATCCGGTCGATCCGCGTCTGCCATTCGTCGGAGTAGGCCAGGTACACCGGGTCGGCGCTGCGGGTGTGGCCGGGCGTGGTGGACAGCCAGGTCGGGAACCCGCCGCCGTCGACTTCGGCGTTGATGTACGGCCCGGGCCGCGCGATCACGTAGAGCCCGGCCTGCTGCGCCATGTCGAGCAGCTTGTCGAGGTCCCGGATGCCGGTGAAGTCGTAGACGCCCTGCTTCGGCGAGTGGTAACCCCAGTCGAAGTACAGCGAGGTGGTGTTGAAGCCGGCCGCCTTCATCTTCTGGAAGATGTCGAGCCAGAGGTCGGGGCTCGGCAGCCGGTAGGAGTGGAATTCGCCCGACCACAGGTAGGTCCGCTTCCCGTCGACCAGGAAGGAATAGCCGTCGTAGGTGACGCTGTGGCCGGGCGGCGGCGCGGGAGCGGCGGCGGCGGCCTGCGGGACGGCGACCCCGGCGAAGGCGAGCAGGGCGGACAGCAGGACGGTGAACAGCGTCCGGCAACGGCGGCGGGAGCGCATGCGGGGCCTCCTGAAGCGGCGGGGACCACAATCGAACACGAACCCTTGCCGACCGCACAGAAGTGGTCAAGATACAACACCAAGATGGATCAGTGCCGAAGTCGTGAATGAGTCATCGGGGACTTCACCCGCCCCGGACGACTCATCCACGGCACGGATCAGCGTGCCCGGGTGCTCTCCCGCACGACGAGGTCGGCCGGCACGAGGTGCCGGATCCCCGCGTCCCCGCCCGCCATCCGCTCCTGGAGGAGCCCGAAGGTGCGGCGGCCGACCTCGATGAAGTCCTGGCGCACCGTCGTCAACGGCGGCGTGAAGAACTCCGCCTCCGGGACGTCGTCGAAGCCCGCCACGTGGACGTCCTCCGGCACGCGGATGCCCGCCTCCGTGAAGGCCCGCAGCAGGCCCAGCGCCATCTGGTCGTTCGCCGAGAACACCGCCTTGAGCCCGCGCTTGCCGACCAGCGCGCGGCCGGCTTCGTAGCCCGAGCGCGGGCTCCAGTCGCCGCGGACCACCGCGGGGACGCGCAGGCCGCGGCCTTCCAGTACCTCGCGCCAGCCGCGTTCGCGGTCGCGGGCCTCCAGCCAGTCCTCCGGCCCGGCCAGGTGCCAGACCGTCCGGTGGCCCAGGGAAAGCAGGTGCTCGGTCACCCGGCGGGCGCCGTCGTGCTGGTCGACCGAGATCACCGGCACCGGTGCCGAGTCGCCGCCGCCGACCGCCACCAGTGCGATGTCCGCGGGCGCCGCCGCCAGGGCCCGCCCGGCCGTCACGTGCGGGGCGATCACGACGATCCCCTCCACCGCCTGGCGCCGCAGGCTTTCCACCGCGTCGCCGATCGACGTCCGGCCCGGCCGCGTCACGCTGCAGATCGCGACGCCGTAGCCGGCCTCGCGGGCCGCGTTCTCGATGCCGTAGAGCGTGCTCGCCGGTCCGTAGAGATTGGACTCGAGCGCGACCACCCCGAGCGTGCCGGAGCGGCCGGTGACCAGCGCCCGCGCGGCGGTGTTCGGGCGGTACCCCAGCTTCTGCACGGCGGCGAGGACGCGCTCGCGGGTCTCCGGGCGCACCGGCCCGCTCTCGTTGACCACGCGCGAAACGGTCATGTGCGAGACACCGGCCATGCCGGCGACGTCGGCCAGGCTCGGCTGCCGCGGCCCCGGCGGAGAGGTCCTCGTCTGCTCCCCCGGCTTCGCCCGGTCCACCACCCTGGCCCCCTCCACGTCGTACCGTCTCACCCCCGAGACGGTACCGCCGAACCGGCGCTTCCCGGACGTCCCGCGCCGGACGACCGCGACCGGGCCGCCGAAGCCGCCGCCGAAGGCCCGCAGGACGAGCCGGCTCGCGGCCGGCGCGGGGCCGGGGAAATGCCGGTGGCACCGCACGGAACCGGCTTCGCGGTCGTCTCCGGCGGCGCCGCGGTCGCCGTGGTGGCCACGCTCGTCGTCAGGGCCGGCGGCGGGGGTGCCCCGGCCGGATCCGGTGGCCGGATCGCCGCGGCCACCGCCAGTATCGCCACCACCGCGCCGGCGCACGTCCCGGCGAGCAGCATCGCGTTCCGTCGGTGCATACCCGGCTGTTGTCCGCACGCCGCCACGGTGTTCGCCGATGTGGCGCGCGTCTCACCCGGAAGAGTGAGTGGGGCCGCGGGTGCTCGCCGGACTGTCCGATCAGGACCGCGGCACCTCCCGAGCCGCCGGAGACGCCGCGCGGTGGCCGGGGGGGGTCACTCCCGGGCGAGGCGCACGCAGCACAGCCCCGGGCGCGGGTCCAGCCGCGCCCGCAGCGCGCGCTCCCCCACCCCGGTCAGCATGCCCTCCACCAGGCCCAGGTTCATCTCGCACACCAGCCGGGTGTGCGCCTGGGCCAGCCGGTGGAACGGGCAGTTCGCGAGCAGCACCTCGCCGTCCTCGGTGCGCGGCTCGAAGCCGTTTTCCTCCAGCGTGGTCACGATGTCGGGTGCGCCGGCCGCCAGTTCCGCCCCTTGCTCACGGGCGCGACGCGTCAGGATTTCCCGCGGCGAGCCGCCGGTTTCGTCGGCCTGCTCGACCGCGGCCGCCAGGAGCCGGCCCGCCAGCTCGTACTGGCGCTCGGGCAGGGACACGCTCACCTGCCGGTCCGACCGGCGGTACAGCTTCGCCGGGCGGCCCGCCCCCGGACCGGTGCGGCCC
This sequence comes from Amycolatopsis rifamycinica, assembly GCF_000695625.1. GTDB lineage: Bacteria > Actinomycetota > Actinomycetes > Mycobacteriales > Pseudonocardiaceae > Amycolatopsis > Amycolatopsis rifamycinica. The sequence goes on along the minus strand of NZ_JMQI01000021.1, from coordinate 152,086 downwards.
GTGCGGCGCTCGTGGCCCACCACCAGCAGCTGTTCGTCCACCAGGCGGTCGAGGTGGAACGCGACCGTCGCGCGCGGGACGCCGAGAGCGGCGGCGACGTCGTCGCGGCTCACCGGCTCCGGGCGGCGGACCACGAACTCGTACAACCGGCGCCGGGTCGGCTCGTCGAGGGCGGCGACCGCGGTCAGCGCCTGCGTTTCCTGCATCACCGCACTCTAAAACAAATACCTGTTGACGAAAACCCCTGGAGCCTTCTAACGTCGGTCCGACTTGATTTTAGAAGGAGGCACCCCGTGACCGCCGAACCCCTCAGCGCACCGGTCCCCCTGCGGCACCTCGGTGTCGTCCACAACCGCGACACCGTCGACCTGCGCGCGGCCGAGCGCGCGGTCGCCGACCTGCTGCGCGCCCTCGGGAAGGACCCGTCGTCGGAGCACCTCGGCGACACCCCGCGGCGGGTCGCCCACGCCTACGCGGAAATGCTGCAGCCCCGCGACTTCCAGCTCACGACCTTCCCCAACGACGAGGGCTACGACGAGCTCGTGCTGGCGAAGAGCATCCCGGTGCAGTCGCTGTGCGAGCACCACCTGCTGCCCTTCCGCGGCGTCGCGCACGTCGGCTACCTGCCCGGCGAGCGGATCCTCGGGCTGTCGAAGCTCGCCCGCGTGGTCGAGATGTTCGCGCGCGACCTGCAGGTGCAGGAGCGGCTGACCAAGCAGGTCGCCGACTGGCTGCAGGAGCACTTGGCCCCCAAGGGCGTCGGCGTGGTGATCGAGGCCGAGCACCTGTGCATGTCCCTGCGCGGGGTGCGGGCGAACGGCGCGCAGACCGTGACGTCGTCGCTGCACGGCATGCTGCGGGAGGAACCCAAGACGCGGCAGGAGTTCTTCGCCCTGACCGGCGTGCTCGCCTGAACCGGCCGGGCTAGTCGTCCCGGCGGTGCCGGCCGCGGCGGGCGCCGGCGATCGCGCGGACCCGGGTCGCCAGGTCGCCGCGGCGTTCCCGGCGCGCGTACTCCAGCAGCGCCTCCGCCTGGTCGCGGGGCAGCCAGCCGCGGTCCGCGCCCGCCTCCAGGCGCAGCAGGTGGGTCACCAGTTCGCGCGACTCCTCGTCGTGCTCGCCCGCCAGCTCGGCGAAGCGGCGGGCCGCCTCGGCCTCGCCGTCGCACCACGCCGTCATCGCCAGCAGGGTGGCCGTCGCCGTCATGATGTCGCCGCGGTGGACGCCTCCCTCCGCCGCCAGGTGCTCCGCCAGCTGGAAGCTGCGCGTGCCGACGCCGCCGGCTCCTTCGCGGCGCACCGCGTCCGCGAGTGCCCGGATCTGCCGCGTGACATAGTCCCCGCCCGACAACCCCGCCATGTCGTCCCCTCCGCCGCGCACGCCACTTCGTGCGTCCCCGGACAGGTGTACTCCATCGGCGGCTGGATACGTCGGACGCCCCACCGGTTTCGTCCGATCGGCCGGGAAGTCAGCCCGATCGTCCGGGTTCGGCCCGCCGCTGGGACATGTAGACCGCCGCCGAGGTGCGCCGCTCGACGCCGAGCTTGTGCAGCACCGAGGAAACGTAGTTCTTCACCGTCTTCTCGGCCAGGAACAGCCGCTCGGCGATCTGCCGGTTGGTCAGGCCCTCGGCGACCAGCTCCAGCACCCGCCGCTCCTGCGGGCTCAGCTGCTCGTAGCGCGGGTCGGGGGCCGTGACGTTCTCGCCGCGCAGCTTGTTCATCACCGACGCGGTGAGCGTGGCGTCCAAAAGCGAGCCGCCGGCGGCGACCGTGCGGACGGCCTCGACCAGCGAGCGCCCCGACACCTGCTTGAGCATGTAGCCGGCCGCGCCCGCCATGATCGCGCCGAACAGCGCCTCGTCGTCCGAATAGGACGTCAGCATCAGGCAGGCCGGCGGCGGGTCCACCGTGGACCGGATCTCCCGGCACACCGCCACGCCTTCGCCGTCGGGCAGCCGGACGTCGAGGACGGCCACGTCCGGGCGGACCTGCGGGATCCGCACCAGTGCCTCGGCCGCCGTCCCCGCTTCCCCGACCACCTCGATGTCCGGTTCGGGTTCGAAGACGGTCTTCAGCCCGGTCCGGACCAGCTCGTGGTCGTCCAGCAGGAACACCGCGATCGTCATCGTCCACTCCCCTGCTCGCCGGTCACCGCCGGCAGCTCCGCCGTCCATTCCAGCCGCGACCCGCCGTCCTCGCCCGCCGCCAGCACGCAGTGGCCACGCCACCGGGCCGCCCGCGAGGCGAGGTTGGCCAGGCCGCTGATCCGGCCCGCCTCCGGCGGCGGGCCGGCCCCGTCGTCGCGCACCACCAGCGTCAGCTGCCAGCCGAGCCGGCGGTGCTGGTCGACGGTGACCTCGACCGACGACGACTTCGCCCCGGCGTGCCGGGCGACGTTGGTCAGCGCCTCCCGCAGCGAGGCGATCAGGTCGGAGCGGACCGCGTCCGGCACCGCGGCGTCCAGTGGCCCGTCGAAGCCGACCCGGGGCTCGAAGCCCAGGGCGTCCCGGGCGTCCACGGCCACCCGCAGCAGTTCCGCGCGGAGGCTGCCCTGCGCCTGCGCGGGCGCCTGGAGCGAAAAGATGCTGTTGCGGATCTCCCGGATCGTGCCGTCGAGGTCCTGGGCGAACCCGGCCACGCGCGCGGCGACCCCCTCGTCGGCGATGAGCCTGCTGACCCCCTCCAGGCCGAGCCCGGTCGCGAACAACCGCTGGATCACCAGGTCGTGCAGGTCGCGGGCGATCCGGTCGCGGTCGGAGAACACCGCCAGCTGCTGGCGCGCCTCCTGCGCCCGCGAGAACTCGACCGCGAGCGCGGCGTGCCCGGCGAAGGTCTCGGCCAGCTGGACGTCGGACTCGGTGAACGGCGACCGGTCGCGGAACTTCGCGACCACCAGCACCCCGAGGGTCTCCTCGCCGACGATCAGCGGCACCGAGATCGCCGAATCCAGGTCCTTGACGACCGCCGGCATCGGCCCGGCGTGGTCGCGCTGCTGGTTCTGCACGTGCTCGCCGTAGTCGCGCACCACGACCGGGCGCCGGGTGGTGAACGCCATCCCGGTGGCGGTGCCCTCGGTCGGCACGGTCAGGCCGGTGAGGCGGTCGGCGTCCTCGCCCGGCGGCTCGACGACGTCGAAGACGAGCCGGCCGGGGCCGTCGGGCCGGGCGATCGCGCCGGCCGTCCCGCCGGCGACGACGCGGGCGCGTTCGGCGACCAGCCGCAGCGTGTCCCGCAGGTTCTGGGCCGCGAGCAGGGCGCGGGTGACGTCGTAGGACGCCTCGAGCCAACGTTCGCGGCGGCGCATCTGGTCGACGAGCAGGGCCTTCTCGACGGCCATCCCGGTGGCCGCGGCGAGCGCGCCGAGCACCTCGCGTTCGCGGCGGCCGAACTCGCCGCCGTCGCCGGGCTCGACGGTGAGGGTCCCGAACGTCCGCGTTCCGGCGCGGACGGCCAGCTCGATCGCCCCGGTTCCGAACGCGCCCCGGCCGTACTCGGCGGTCCCGTCCGCGGCCACGTCCAGCCGGCCGCGCCGGGCGCCGAGCAGCTCGCAGGTCGCCGTCACCGCGCGGTCCAGCAGCGACGGCAGCTCCAGCTCGCCGGCGATCCCGCCCACCGCCGCCAGGATCGCCGGCATGCTGATTTCGTCCGCCACTTCCCGTCGACCCCGCTGGCTCCGCCGATATCCCGGGCCTGCCCCGGGCGGTCAAGGGTCCCACAGGTCACTGCCCGTGTCGGCCCAATCCGATTCCTCCATCCGGTGGGTCGATGACGGGAGCTCTGCCGTTACGGCGAGCGGAAGATCACTCTGCGTGGCACGCGATGCGGTGACCGCTGATGGTCTCGGCCGGGACCCGCAGGAAGCGGTGGCCCGCGCGGACGGGGCCCGGGCACGGGCAGGCGAGCTCGCCGAGTTCCACGGCCGCGGACTCGGTGGCCCGGCCCAGCAGGCTGACGTACCAGCCGGCACCGAAGTCGGCGGCGAACTCGTCGACCTCGAAGGCGACGACGGCGTCGCGCGCCCCCGCGTACAGCGGGCTGCCCGGCGGAACGGCGAACACCACGGCGTCGTCGACGACCGCGAAGCGCACCGGACGCACCGCCGGCATGGCCCGGTGGGTGTAGATCACCCGGCCGAGGCTCGCCGTCCGGAGCAAGGCGAGGCACTGCTGCCGGTCCAGCAGCAGCCCGAAGCGCACGTCGTCCACCATCGCGTCCCTGTGTTTCTCCTGTGAATCTCCCGGCCACCAGCGTGATCGGTGCGCCGGGGCCGCCGATAGGGCCGTTCGGCCCGGCCGCCCGGCGCCGGCGGGAAGGCACATCCGGGCGGTTCCGGCCAGGGCCGGAAGACCCGGTCCGGGACGGCCGCCCGGCCGGTGCGGCGGCCACGCGGAGTCACCTAGCGTCGTGACCGTCCGTCGCCGGAAGAGCAGGAAGGGGGGTGCGGGCCGATGCCGCCGCACTCGGCCGAGGGCGGTTCCCCGCCCACGGCGGCCCTTTCCCTCGACCCGGCGCTCGTCCGGTCGGCGGTGCAGGGCAACCGCGCCGCGGTGGCGGGGTTGCTGCGCGCGCTGCGGCCGGTCGTCTTCCGCTACTGCCTGGGGCGGCTGCGCACGTGGCAGGACGGTTCGTCCGACGCCGAAGACTGCGCCCAGGACGTGCTGCTCGCGATCGTGCGCGCCCTGCCCGGGTACCGCCTGGACGCCGGCGGCTTCGTGCCGTTCGTCTTCGGCATCGCCGCGCACAAGGTGGCCGACTTCCACCGGCGCCGCGCCCGCGACCGCACCAGCCCGGTCGCCGAGCTCCCGGCCGGACGGCCGGACGGCGCGGACCCGACGGGCGAGGAGGTCGAGCGCTCGGCGGCGCTCGACTGGTCCTCCGGGCTGCTCGACTCGCTTCCGCCGCGCCAGCGCGAAATCCTGGTGCTGCGCATCATCCTCGGCATGACGGCCGAGGAGACGGCCACCGCGGTCGGCCTCGGCAGCGCCGGCGCGGTCCGCGTCGCCCAGCACCGCGCTCTGGCGACCCTGCGGCGCAGCCTGCTCGCGCCCAAAGAGGTGTCCTGACGGGACGGTCGCGTGAATGGAAACCGGCTCGCCATTCCCGCATTTCACGGCAATTCACGACGAGCTCCGCACTGCGGGCATTCGACCGGTCTCACCGAGGGATACGGATGCCGGTTCACTTCGGTTCAAACTTTTTTCCGCGGGCTCGCCAGGAGGGGACAATCCGCAGGTCAGGCGCCTCTTTCGCTACGGAAACGCGAACCGGTCCTGACGGTTCGTGACGGCCGGAAAGAACTTCTTGCCCGGTGTCAAACGCCCGTGTAGCGTCCATAACGGAACGATAACCAGCCGGTTGACGGCGCGGCCACGGGCAGGTGGGCGCGCACCCACTGATGTCGGGTCAGTGGACCAGCCGGGCGTCGTTCCCTGCCGACTGTTTTGCCAGCACCCGCACCGAAACCCGTGACAGAACCCCGCCTGATCGGGACGAGCCTGGGCTCGTTCCGGCTCAGTGTCGCGCGTTCCCGCCAGCCCGACACCCGGAGGATTTTCCCATGTCCCGCACCCAAGGACGGCATCGCCTTTCCCGCCGGACGAAGATCGCGACCGGCGGCCTCGCCCTCGCGATCGCCGTCGGCGGCATCGTCGTCGCGACGACCACCGGAAACACCGGTGAGGCCAGCGCCGACGAGGCCGACCCCGCCTTCTTCGTCGACATCACGAAGGTGAAGCCGAACCAGTTCGACCCGCGCCCGGTCACCGGCGCGTCGACCGGCACGTTCACCGTCGACTGCGGCCGCAACGAGAACCAGCACTTCAACCCGGACAACTTCATCGCGCAGCCCGGCGTCCGCAACGGCGCCCAGCACCTGCACGACTACGTCGGCAACCTGTCGACGAACGCCGACTCGAACAACAAGAGCCTGGTCAAGGCCGGGACCACGTGCCGCAACGGCGACAAGTCCGCCTACTTCTGGCCGGTGGTCCGCATCGACACCGGCGAAGAGGAAGAGAACGAGCCCGCCAAGAAGCCCGACGGCGACCGCGCGCAGGCCGACCGCGAGGCGAAGACCGCGCAGGTCGCGTGCCCGGACGTGGCCAGCAAGCTGCCCGACATCCCCGACCAGGCCATGGCCGAGGTCGACGGCAACCTGGACCAGCTCGACGCCCAGGCCGACGAGGCCAACCAGCGCATCGCCGCGACGCAGGGCCAGGGCGGGCAGGACTTCGTGCGCAACGCGATCCTGAACCCGCTGAAGGACCGCCGCGCCGCGATCATCGACCGGATCGCCATCGCGATCGGCCGGTTCGGGCAGAAGCCGCGTGACCTGGGCGGTCTCGCGCCGTGCGGGACGAAGCCGGGCAAGAACACCGGAACGCCGACGCCGCCGCCGAGCACCACGGCCGGCGGGGCGCTGCCCGGGCAGGACGAGAACAACGAGCTGCCCGGCAACGACGGCAAGATCCTGCGGCCGCAACGGGTCCAGCTCACCTTCCGCGGCAGCCCGGTCGGGAAGGTCGTGGCGATGCCGCGCTTCCTGCGTGTGCTCTACGGCGACGCGAAGGTCTCGACCAACGGGCCCGCCAACGCCAGGGCGAGCTGGACGTGCACCGGCTTCGAGAACCGCCTCGTCGACAAGTACCCGATCTGCCCCGAAGGCAGCAAGGTCAAGCGCGTCCACACGTTCCCGAGCTGCTGGGACGGCAAGAACACCGACAGCGCCAACCACCGCACGCACATCGTGTTCCCGGACCGGTTCGGCCGGTGCGGCGACGGGTTCAAGGCGGTGCCGCAGCTGCAGATCTCGCTGACCTACGACATCCCGCACGACATCCAGGTCAAGAAGCAGTACAAAGTGGACGCTTTCCCGCAGGAGAAGCACAACCCGCTGTCCGACCACGACGACTTCGCCAACGTGATGTCGCAGCGGATCATGAACGGCCTCGTCAACTGCGTGAACCGCGGGCGCACCTGCCGCGCGTGACCCAGCGGTGAAGCCCGACCCCTGAAGGCCTCCTCGCCGGCGCTGCCGGCGAGGAGGCCTTTCTCGTGCGTCCGTGCGTACCTCCCGCACGAACCATGAGGAACGCACGGGCCGGGTATGTGCACCGCATTCCAGAAGACGTCGGAGTTCATGGCCGGGAGGCATTCTTGTTCACGTCACCCCGCCCCGGTGGCGCCACCGGGAAACACTCCACATCCCTTCAGGAGGAACCATGATCTCGACCTTCGAGCGTCCCTCGGCCGTCGTCGTCCACAACCGCGCCGTGGTCCACAACCGCGCCGTCGTCCACAACCGCGCCGTCGTCCACAACCGCGCCGTCGTGCACAACCGCGCCTCCGCCAAGTAGTCACGGCCCAGCCGCCGGCGTGCCGCGGCCCCGCTCCGGGGCCGCGGCACGGCCATGTCCGGCCCGTTTTCCGACCGAGGGGTTCGCCATGTCTTCCGACGCCCGCCCGCAGCTGTCCGGGATCGAAATCCACGACCTCGAACCGGAACTCTGCCTGCTCATCACGCCGAACGGCGGCCAGTTCTCGATCACCGCCCCGGTGGGTGAGTTCCGGGCGTGGCTCGGCCGGTGCGACGGCACCCGCACCCGCGAGGAACTGCTGGCCGGGATGAACCCCGACTACGCCGAGGTGCTCGACGTCCTCGAGGAGGACGGCTGCCTGCGCACGGGACCGGACGAGGAAACCGGTGCCCGGCGCCTCGCCGGGACCACGGTGCTGCTCGCCGGGGCGGCCGAGCTGACCGGCCCCCTCGCGGAGCTCCTGGCGCCGTCCGGCTACGCGCGGGTCGAACCGCTCACCGGTCCCGGCCACCCGGCGCCGGCGGATCCGGCGGACACGGTCGTCGTCGCCGCGTTCACCCATCCGGCCTATGCCGAACTCACCGCGCTCGAGGCGTTCTGCACCGACCGCGGGATGCGTTTCCTCCCCTTCCGCTGTGAGCGCGGCCAGGGCATCGCCGGGCCGGCGGTCACCCCCGGCACCGGCCCGGACTTCGCCGACGTGCTCGCCCGCCGCCGCTCCGCCGCGATCGACCCCCGCGTGCTCGACGCCTTCGCCGCCGCCGAGGCCCCGCCCGGCCCGCGGTTCCGGCCGGGCGAAACCCGCTGGCTGCTCACCGCGCTGGCCGTCCAGCTCGAACGCTGGGTCCGCGGCGCGCCCACCGAGACCACGACCGGCGAACTCGAACTCGATCCCGTCCGGCTGACCGCGCTGCCCCGGCCCGTGCTGCCCGTGCCCGACCGGCCCCGGCCGGTGGTGGCGCACGGGCCGCGGCCGGACCTGCTCGTCGACGACCGCACGGGCATCGTGACCGCGGTCCACGAACTGCCCGCCGCCCCGGGCATGCCCGCCCGGCTGCGGGTCTGCGCGGTCGACGTCGCCGACATGCGGCGGGTGGTCGACTGGCCCAACGACCGCCAGGCGTTCGGCACGTCGTGGCACGACTTCGAGCTCGCCCGCGACTCCGCGATCGGCGAGGCCGTGGAACGCTACTGCGGCAGCTGGCTGCCGCCGGAACGCCCGATCCGCCACGCCAGCTACGCCCGGCTGCGCCGCGACGGTGTCCCGGCGCTCGACCCGCGCCGCCTGAACCTCTATTCGCCACGCCAGTACCGGACCGCGGGCTTCCCGTTCGCGCCGCTGACCACCGACGTCGAATGCGCGTGGGTGGAGGGCTTTTCGCACACGACGAAGGAGGTCGTCTGGGTGCCGGCCTGCCTCGTCTCGACCGAGGCCGAACCCGGCGGCGCCCGGTTCACCGACCCGCTGATCGCCGGGCTCGCCGCCGGCACCAGCGTCGAGCACGCCGTCACCTCCGGCCTCGAAGAGGTGCTGGAACGCGACACGACCATGCTCTGGTGGGCCAACACGCCCCGGCTTCGCCGGCTGCCGGTCCCGGCGGAGATCCGGGCGCTGGTCGCCGACACCGCCGACACCTACGACGTCACGCTCATCCCCCTGGACAACGAGTTCGCCGTCCCGATCGTCGCCGCCGCGGTGTTCGACCGCACCCGGCGCTGGCTGTCGATCGGGTTCGCGACCCGGCCGGACCCGTTCGAAGCGGCCAAGAAAGCGCTCGCCGAAGGGTTCACCCTGCAGCACACCTGCCTCGCCCTCGACGACGAACGCGAGCTGAGCGCGATGCAGACCGACCTGCCGCACCTGGGCAACCTCAAGCCGTACCGCGCCGACCGGCGCTACCTCGACTCCTACCGCGAGGACTTCGCCGACGTCGTGGACCTGTTGTGCCAGCAGCAGATCTACCTCGACCCCCGGGCCGCGGCCCGGGTGGCGCCGTGGGTGCGCGACCTGCCCGTCCGGGCCTGGGAGGGTCTGCCGTCGCTGGGCGAGCGGCGGCTCAAGGCCTACCAGGAGCGCGTCGAGGACCGCGGGTTCGAGGTGATCAGCGTCGACCTCACCACCCGGGACGTCGAGGCCGCCGGGTTCCACGCCACGCACACGCTCGTGCCCGGGCTGGTGTCGAACTTCCCGGCCGGGTTCCCGTACTGGGGCGACGGCCGGATCAGCCGTGCCGCGGTCGACCTCGGCTGGCGCGCCGAGCCCCTGCCCGAAGAGCGGCTGAACGTCTTCCCGCTCCCCCACGCCTGAGGAGGGCCGGGATGGCCGTCACCGAACTGCTCGGGCTGCCCCGCACCCGGGGACGCCTGCCGCTGGTCGCCGCGCAGGGGGTCGACGCGCTCGGCACGGGCCTGTTCCTGCCGTTCGCCGTCGTGTACTTCCACGCGGCCAAGGGCATCCCGCTGCCCGCGGTCGGGGCCGCGCTCTCCGTCGCGGCCCTGCTCGCGCTGCCCGCCGGGCCGTGCGCCGGCCCGCTGGTCGACCGCTTCGGTCCACGGCGGATCGTGCTCGCCGCCAACCTGCTGCGGGTGGCGACCTTCGCCGGGTACGTCTTCGCCGGATCGCTCTGGCAGCTGGTGGTGCTGGCCGCGCTGACGTTCTGGGGCGAAGGGCTGTTCTGGCCTGCGTCCGGTGCGCTGGTCGCGCAGGTGGCCGACGACGGCCAGCGGGCCCGCTGGTACGCGATGGAACGGACGCTGCGCAACGTCGGCATCGGCCTCGGCGGGCTGGCGGGCAGCGCGCTCGTCGTCGCGGGCGGCACCGCCGGCTACACGGCGATCGTGGTGCTGAACGCGCTCAGCTTCCTCCTCGCGGCGGTCCTGGTCGCCGCCTGGCGCGGCGGCCGGGCCGGCCCCCCGCGGACCGGCCGCGGTCCCGCCGCCGGTCAGGGCTACCGGGCCGTGCTCGCCGACCGCGCGTTCCGGCGGGTGCTCGTGACGGTCTTCGTCTTCGCCCTGTGCGACCTGGCCTTGACGGTCCTGCTGAGCGCGTATGTGCTCGACACGCTGCGGCTGCCGGCGTGGCAGCCCGGCGTGCTGTTCGCCCTCAACACGGTTCTCGTCGTGCTCGCCCAGACCGTCGTGGCCCGGCGGGTGGAACGCTTCGGCAAGCCCCGGACGCTGCAGGTCGCGGCGGCGGTGTGGGCGGTGGCCTTCCTGCTGTTCGCGGCCGGGCCCCTCGCCGCGCCGCTGCCGGTGTTCGCGGTGCTGACCGTCGCCACCGCCGTGTTCACCGCGGCCGAACTGCTGCAGGCGCCGACGAGCAGCGCGCTCACCGTCGCACTGGCCCCGCCCCACCTGCGTGGCCGGTACCTCGGGCTGGAAGAGCTGCTGTGGGGCGTGGCCCGGGTGCTGGCGCCGGTGACGTTCACCGCCCTGCTGGCCGCCGACCCCCAGCTGCCCTGGCTGGTCCTGGCCGGTTCCTGCATGCTGGCCGTGGTCGTCCTCGCGGGACTGAAGGCGGTTCCGGAGCCGGCCGCGACCCGGGAGACCGCGGATGCCTGACTGGGCCGAACTCGGCGAGCTCTACCTCGACGTGTACCGCGAACCGCCGTACGGGGAAGGCGAAGCCGAAGCCGCTCAGTTCCGTGAGACGGTGGCGCGGCACGCCCTCCTCCCCGGGTTCGCGCTGACCACCGTCCGCAGTGGACCGCGGCTGGCCGGATTCGCCTACGGCGTCGGCCGCGAACCGGGCTGGTGGCACCCGCGGGCCACGGCGGCCGCACCACCGTGGCTGCGCGGGGAACCGGTGTTCTACGTGTACGAACTCGCCGTCCGGGCGGCGCGGCGCGGGCACGGCCACGGCCGGGATCTGCTCGACCGCCTGCTGGCGGCGCGGCCCGAGCCGTACGCGGTGCTGGCCGCGTCGCCGGCCGCGCCGGCGCACGCGATGTACCGCCGGTGGGGCTGGCGGCCCGTCGGCTCGCTGACCCCCGGCCGCTCCGAGCTGCTGGTGCTCCCCCTGCACCGGGACAGGACCGCCGCCGCGTCGAGCCTGCCCCGGGCGTAACGCGGCACCCGGCCGAGGCGACTCACGAGGGACCGGACCGGGGAGGACACATGGCGAAACGTCTGGTGATCTGCTGCGACGGCACGTGGAACACCCTCCGCCAGCCGGCACCGACCAATGTGGGCCAGCTCCAGCGGGTGGTCGCGCCCGCCGACCGGGCCGGCCGGGAGCAGCGGGTGTACTACCGCGAAGGCGTCGGCACCGGAAAGCTGTGGGACCACGTCACCGGCGGCGCTTTCGGCGTCGGGCTTTCGGCGAACGTGCGGGACGCCTACCGCTTCGTCGCCGAAAACTACGAACCCGGTGACGAACTGTTCTTCTTCGGCTTCAGCCGCGGTGCCTACACCGCGCGCAGCACGGTGGGCCTCATCCGCAACTGCGGCGTCCTGCGCCCGGGCGAGATCGACCGGCTCGACCAGGCCTACCGGCTCTACCGCGCCCGTGACCGGGCCACCTCCGCCCCGGAGAGCCCGCAGGCCCGCGAGTTCCGCGCGAAGTACGCCCACGAAGACCGGACGCCGATCCGGTTCGTCGGCGTCTGGGACACCGTCGGCGCGCTGGGCATCCCGCTCAGCGGTGGCCGGCTGATCCACCTGCTGAACAAGCGCTGGCAGTTCCACGACACGGAGCTGACGTCGATCGTGCAGGCGGCGTTCCAGGCGCTGGCGGTGGACGAGCACCGGAAGTCGTTCCGCCCGGCGGTCTGGGCGCCGGCGAAGGCGGCGAACGGCCAGGTCCGCGAACAGGTCTGGTTCGCCGGCGCCCATTCCGACGTCGGCGGCGGTTACCGGCAGCCGGCGCTGTCGGACCTCGCCCTCCGGTGGATGGCCGACCAGGCCGAGCAGTGCGGCCTCGCCTTCGAGGACAACGCCTTCGCGTACCTGGCCGCCCGCGACGAACTCGGCGAGCTGCACGTTTCGCTCAACGCGTTCTTCCGGTGGTTCGGCTCGGCGAACCGCACCATCGGCCGGGTGGACCCGGCGACGGAGTTCGCGGGGTCCTGCGCGCTGAACCGCCGCGACCAGATGCGGCCGCCGTACCGGCCCGGAAACCTGCTCACCTACCTCGCGGACCCGGCGCACCGGATCATGAAGATCTGACTGTCCCCTGTGGACCCGGACGGCGGCGGCACCGGAACCCGGTGCCGCCGCCGTCGCTCCGGGAGGCTCAGCAAGCCCCGCGGCGCAGCGAGCTGATCGTGTTCTGGCGGTTGTACACGGAGGTGTTGCCCCGCCAGTTGCCGACCGGCCAGGGACTGCCCGACACGCTGGCGTAGTTGATGTCGGCGTAGGTGCACCAGACGACCCCGGTCCGGTTCCACACCGACCACACGTGGTCGTTCAGGTTGAACTGGCGCAGATCCGGCGCGCCCGTCTGGAAGCGGGCCATCGCGCCGTTGCCGTCGGTCGAGTACCAGGCGCAGAACCACCCGTCCGGGCAATCCCACCAGGCATCGGTCGACGCCTGGGCCGCACCCGCCGGCGCGACCACGGCGAGCGTGGCCATGGCCACCCCGGCGCACAGGCTCTTGAACCACCGCATCATGAGCTCCTCTCATCGGTTCCGGCCGGCGCTTCCGCGCCGGCCGGGGCACCGCGAGCACGCCCACTCCGTCCGCACCGTTGAGCCACGACCTCGCACCTCACCCACGCGGGTCAGGACGAACGAATGGCCCCGGTACGCGAACGGGCCCCCGTCCGCGGGAGGCGGACAGGGGCCCGTGCGTGTTCGGCGGGTCAGTGGTTGATCTTGAACCACGGCTGCGACCAGCCGAGGTAGGTCTGGCCCCACTTGCTCTTGATCTGCGCGATCGTCGTCTCGGTGTAGCTGCCGTAGCCGTTGATGTCGTTCGACAGGAACTTGCCGTCGCCGATCGAGATCATCGTGTGGCCGGCGCCGCTGCTGCTGAAGAAGGCGAGCCCGCCGGCCGGGACCTGGTAGTCACCCGGGTGCTTGTACGAGGCCGGGATCTGGGTCCAGTGGATGTAGGCCGTGTTCGAGCCGGAGGCGGACCAGCCGTAGTTCTGGGCGTTGATCCGGTCGCACCAGCCCTCGTAGGAGTCGAGGTCGTTGGTGTGGATGCGGGTCTTGGCGTAGGCCACCGCCTGGGCGCAGGTCTTCGGGTTGCCGGTGCCCGCGGTCGAGCAGGTCAGCGTCGAGCCGTCGCAGTCCGGGGCGACCCGGCCGTCGGAGCCGGTGTAGACGTAGGCGTCGCTGACGTAGCCGTCGCCCACCTTGTCCCAGATGTCCGAGGTGCCGTACTTGCCGTCGACCGTGGATCCGTTGGTCTGGCAGCTGATGGTCACGGCGGTGCCGTCGGCGATGCTGCCGACCGAGCTCGCGCCGGCGCTCGGGCTGGACCGCACGGTCAGCGCCGCACCCGAGTCGGTGTGCACTGTGCCCGTGGCCGCGAACGCCGGGCCCGCCCCGGCGACCACGATCGCCGCGGCGATACCGGCCACCCCCGCCATCCGCTTCACGATGCCCATGTTCATTGTTCCGTCCTCCAGTTTTCCGGTGTGGGGACAGAGTGCGGGCCACCGGTACAAGCCGCGTACAAACCGCGGCCGGCCTTCTGAAGATGCGGCAAAGCGGACGAAAAGCCGATCAGGCCAGGTACTCCGCGGCGGCGCGCAGGCTGACCCAGGAGCCGCTGAACGTGTCGATCCGCGGGCCGTCGCCGACGGGACCGGGCACGCCGGTTTCCACCCGGATGAAGTCGAGGCCGGACAGGGCGGCGAGCAGCTCGCGCACCCGCGGGTGCCGGTGCGCCTCCCGCGTGACCACGACGACGCTGCGGAACCCCCTCGCCGCTTCGAGCACCGCCTCGGCGTCGCCGGGGGTCGCGGTGAGCGCCCGCGTGCCCGGCACGAGCTCGGCCAGGTGCGCGCCGAGGCCCCACGGCATCGGCCCGGCGGCGATGGTCGGCTCGGTCTGGACGTCGACGACCAGCGGCGGGCCGTCCAGCCGCGGGTCGCCCTGCACCCGGAGCGCCTTGCGGGCGGCCTCCAGGCCGAGCCGCCGGTCGACCGGGCCCACCTTCGCCGGTGCCGGGTCGGTTCCCAGCGCCGCCGTCCGCGCAGCCGCCTCCGCGAGCCGGTCCAGGGGCAGCTCCCCCGCCGCGACCGCCGCCACGATCGCCGAGACGCAGGCGTCCAGGTGCTCGGCCTCGAACGCCGCACCACCGAGGCACAGGGCGTCCGCCCCCGCCGCCAGGGCCCGCACGGCCGACCGGCCGAGGCCGTCGTGGCGCCCGTACGCCCCGGACACCGCCCCCATCTCCAGTGCGTCGGTGATGACCGCGCCGGTGAAGCCGAGCTCGCCGCGCAAGACGTCGGTGAGCGCGGTCCGGTTGAGCGTGGCGGGCTCGTCGCCCCAGGCGCGGACGACCAGGTGGCCCGACATCACCGAGCGCACCCCCGCGCGGATCGCCGCGGCGAACGGGACCAGCTCGATCTCCCGCAGCTCTCCGACGGTCCGCGGCAGCACCGGCAGCGCCACGTGCGAGTCCTCCGTCGCCGCGCCGTGGCCCGGGAAGTGCTTCGCGCAGGCCGCGACGCCGTACTTCTGCAGGCCGGTCACGTACGCCGCGACGTGCGGCGACGCCTTCGCCGGGTCCGACCCGAACGCCCGGACGCCGATGATCGGGTCCTCCGCGGCGAGCGTGAGGTCGGCGCACGGCGCGAGGTCGACCGTCACGCCGCACGCCGCCAGCCGCTCGCCGAGCGCGGCGGCGACCGCCGTGGTCAGCTCCGGGTCGTCCGCCGCGCCGAGGGCCAGCGGCCCCGGCACGAACGACCCGGTGTTCACGTCGAGGCGGGTGACGTCGCCGCCCTCCTCGTCGATCCCGACCACGACACCGGCCCGCTCCCCGCGCAGCTGCGCGGTCAGCGCCGCGACCTGCTCGTCGTCGACGACGTTGCGGCCGAACAGGACCACCCCGCCCAGGCCGTCCGCGACCCGGCGGCGCAGCCAGTCCGGCGCGGTGGTCCCGGCGAACCCGGGCAGGAGAACGGCTTCGGCGAGCTTCTCGGGCGAGGACGGCGTTTCGGGCGTGGACAACGGAGCTAGCCCTTCACGGCGCCGGCGGTCGCGCCGGACACCAGCTTGCGTTGCACGAGCAGGAAGAAGATCAGCGCCGGGATCGCGTAGATGACCGACGCGGCCATGACGCCGCCCCAGTCGGTGGCGAACGCGGTGCGGAACGACGCCAGCCACACCGGCAGCGTCTCCTTCGGCTTGTCCCGGATGAAGACCAGCGCGAACAGGTACTCGTTCCAGGCGGTGATGAAGCTGAACACCGAGGTGGTGACCAGCCCCGGGCCGAGCAGCGGCAGCGTCACCCGGCGGAACGCGCCGGTCTGGCTGCAGCCGTCGATCATCGCGGCCTCTTCCAGCTCGTACGGGATCCCGTTGACGAAGCCGTAGAGCATCCAGACCGTGAACGGCAGCGTGGTGGCGAAGTAGATCAGCAGCAGCGACGGCAGCGTGTTGAGCAGCCCGGCGTCCCGCATCAGCAGGAACAGCGGGATGAACAGGGCCGACACCGGGGCCAGCTGCGCCACCATCACCAGGACCAGGAACCCCTTGCGGCCGGTGAACCGCAGCCGCGACAGCGGGATCGCCGCCAGGGTTCCGGCGACCAGCGCGCACAGCACCGACCCGACCGTCACGATGAGGCTGTTCATCAGGTAGGTCGGGAAGTTGTCCTTGCTCAGCGCGGTGGCGAAGTTGCCGAACGAGAACGACGTCGGGATCAGGTCGTACTTGGGCGAGAGGATCTCGCCCGGCGACCTCAGCGACGTGACGAACATCCAGTACGTCGGGAAGGCGATCGCCAGCGCCACCAGGACGCCGACGACCGACAGCGCGACCCGCCGCGGCAGCGATTTCCTCACTTGAGATCACCTTCCGGGGTCCGGACGAGCAGCTGGATGTACCGGCCGGTGACGATGGCCAGCACGATCAGCATCAGGGTCGCGATCGCGCCCGCCGCGCCGAAGTGGTTGCCCGCGATGCCCTTGAGGTACAGCACGACGGCCAGGGTGGTGCTCCCGCCGTCGGGCCCGCCCTCGCGGATGGCCCAGATCTGGGCGAAGGCGTTGAAGTCCCACAGCACCGACAGGAACGTCACCATGGTGGTGATCGGCCGGATGGCGGGCCAGGTGACCGCGCGGAACGTCTGCCACGGCCCGGCGCCGTCCATGCCCGCGGCCTCGTACTGCTCGCGGGGGACCCCGACGAGGCCCGCGTACAGGGAGAACGTCACGAACGGCACGGCCTGCCACACGATGAGCAGGCCAATCACGGTCAGCGTGCTCGGCCCGCTGGAGAACCACGAGAAGCCGATGAAGCCGTGGAAGCCCAGCCGGTCGAGGGTCTTGTTGAGGATGCCGTACTGCTCGTCGAAGATCCACTGGAAGACCGTGGTCGTCGCGATCACCGGCGTGGCCCAGGCCAGCACCAGCGTCACCTGCACCATGACCCGCACGACCGGGTCGAGGTGGCGCATGAGCACCGCCAGCAGCAGGCCACCGGCGATGGTGGCGGCCACGACGGCGGCGGTGAAGACCAGGGTCCGGAAGGTGACCGTCCAGAACTCCGGGTCCGACAGCGTGTTCGTGTAGTTGTCGAACCCGATCCAGATGGTCTTGCCGGAGACGAGCTGGCCGATGTCGAGCTTGCGGAAGCTGATCGCCAGCACCTGGACCAGCGGCCAAGCGAGCAGGACGAGGATGGCGGCGAGGGCGGGGAGGAGGAGCAGGTACGGGAGCACCCGGTCGCCGAACCGGCCCCGCCTGCGCCTCTTGACCCCCGCGTCGCGCGGCGATGCCGGCGGGGTCGCCCCCGCCGGCATCGTCACATTCGCGGTCGCGGTCATCCGCCGATGAGCTTGTTCAGCGCTGCGTTGGCGTCGGCGGTCGCCTGGTCGAGCGTCTTCTTGCCGGTCAGGTACGCGGTCAGCATGTCCTTCACCGGGTTCTGGCCGGACTCGACGTCACCCCACTTGGGGCTGGCCGGCACGGCCTTGCCGTTGGCCGAGGCCTTGGCCATCACGCTGCCCAGCGGGTCCTTGTCCAGACCGGTGAGGTCGGTCGACGTGCCGGGCACGACGCCGGCTGCGGCGAGCTGGCTCTGGTACTTCGGGCTGGAGAGCAGCTTGATGTACTCCTTGGCCGCGGCCACGTTCTTGCTGTTGGCCGGGACGGCCAGGTTCGAGCCGCCCAGGAAGACCGGGGCACTCTGGCCGGCGGTCTTGCTCGGGATCGCGAAGGCGCCGGTCTTGCCGGTGAGGCTCGCGTCGGTCTTCGCCGCGGTCGCCAGCTCCCACGGCAGGCCGATCATCATGGCCACCTTGCCGGCGCCGTAGACGGTCGCCTGCTGCGGCTTGGCCTCGTCGGCGTCCTTCGGGGCCTTGGTGCCGGAGGTGTCGACGAGCTTCTTGTAGAAGTCCAGGCCCGCCTTCGCCTCGGGGGTGTCGAGGCTCGCCTTGTAGTTCTTGCCGTCGGCCTTGGCGATGTCGCCGCCGTTGTCCCAGATGAACGACAGCAGGGCGTACCAGTTCTGGCCCGGCATGTAGAGCGCCTGGAAGTCGGGGTCGGAGCCGAACTTGGTCTTCAGCTTGCCGATCGCGTCGATCCACTCGTCGTTCGACGTCGGCGGCTTGGCGATGCCGGCCTGCTCGAACATGTCCTTGCGGTAGATGACCTCACGGTTGGCCGCGTAGAACGGGACGCCGTAGGTCTTGCCGTCGTAGCTGCCCGAGTCGGCGAGCCCCTTGAGCCACTGCGAGCCGTTGAAGCTGTCCTTGTCGGCGGTCAGGTCGGTCAGCACGCCGTCCTGCGAGGCGAACGCCGCGGTCTGCGTGTTGCCGATCTCGATGACGTCCGGCGGCGCGCCGCTGGCCAGCGCGGTGGTCAGCTTCTGCTGGATGCCGTCCCACTGCTGGATCTCGTACTTGACCTTGACCCCGGGGTGCGCGGCCTCGAACTCCTTGTTGAGCGCGTCGGTCAGGGTGGTGGGCGCGGAGCCCGTCATCAGCCAGACCGTGACGGTCCCGCTCAGCGGTGCAGTGCCGCTCGACGAGGCCGCGGTGTCCGAGCCGCTGGAGCCCGCGCAGCCTGCCGTCGCGAGCGTGAGTGCGGCGGCGCCCGCCGCCAGCTTGAGCCAGCGTTTCACTCGATGCCGTCCTTTCCATGCCCGGCCACCGCGGCCAGGCGCCCCAAATGGTGTAGACCAATGTTGGGGTTAGAGTGGTACGTACCACAGGCCCTGTCAAGGCGGTTGCCGGAACGTTGTAAACGCACCGGGGACTCTGACGCCGCGTAATCACCCGGTCACCGGCGACCGCGCGGCGACGACAGAAGTCGTCCCGATAGGGCCGCGTCCCGGACGTTTTTCACCGGCAGCCGACGGCGAACCGGCCGGCCCGGGGCGTCCTCTGTGGACGGTCAGAACGGGACGCCGGCCGCGGCGGCGAGGGCTCGCACCGCCGTCCACAGCCCGGCGCCGGCGGTCGCCAGGCCACCGGCGTCCCGGAGCAGGTCACGGGCCCGGCGCACCTTCGCGCCCACGTCCGTCCGGCCGTGCACGACGTCCCGGTCGACCTCGTCCAGTGCGTCGTGCACGGCGTCCTTCGTGGCCGGCGGCAGCCGGGCCGCGTCGAGTTCCGCACGGACCGCCCGCACCAGGGAAGCGACCTGGCGCGCGTCGAAGCCGCGGTGGATCTCCTGGTGGCCGCCGTGGACGGTGTTGATGTCGCCGTGGACCGCGTTGTTGACCGTCCCGGCCCGGACGTCGCCGTGGAAGTGGATGCCGTCCACTACCGCCTCCCGTTCCGGCGCCGTTCACGCGCCGCCTTGGCCATGACCATCCCGATCAGCATGACGACGCCGCCGAGCCCGAAGAGCGCGAAGCCGACCACCCCCAGCGGCACGCCGTCGAAGACCTCCGGTCCGAGCAGCGGCGGCGGCGCGTCGAACGACCCGGACGAGACCGAGTCGGACCCCGCCTTGATGAACCGGAAGATCACCGACACCCAGATGCCGAACCCGGCCAGGATCATCAGCAGCCCGAGCACCATGACCGCGCGGCCGGCCCCCTTGCCGGTGGCGAGCGAGGTGAGCGCTTCGCCCTCGGGGGTGGTGAACTCGTAGTTGTGGTGCTGCCGGTGGTCGTAGCTGTTGTGGATGTCGCGCCCGGCGTTGTTGATCGTCCCGGCCGAGACGTCGCCGAAGGAGACCCCGGACGACGAACGCTGCCAGGTCCGCGTCTGCGGCGCGCCGCCCTCGCCGTCGGAGTAGACGGCGGCCACCGGGCCGAACTCGAGCCGGTCGCCGTGGCGCAGCGGGTGGTCCTGCCGCGGTGCCAGCCGCCGCCCGTTGACCCAGGTCCCGTTGCGCGATCCGGCGTCGGCCACCCACGTGCCCCGCGCGTCCTGCCGGATCCAGGCGTGCCGCAGCGAAACCTGGTCCGACGGCAGCCGCAGGTCCGCGTCGGGCCCGCGCCCGACCAGCCAGGACCCCCGGCGCACCACCAGGCGCGCCCCGGACCCGCCGACCGTTTCGATCCTCGCCCCGGCCATCGGCACTCCTCCCGCCGCACGGCTCGTGCCCCTTCAAGGAAGAGCCGTGCGACGGCCGGGGGATATAGGGCGAACGGGTGAACCCGTTCAGGCCTTCGGTGCCGAGGTGTCCGTCGCCTTCACCCGCTCCAGCAGCAGCTGGGCGACGTCGCGCACGTCGACGTTCTCCGCCTTCTGCTCGCTCTGGCGCTGGACCAGGCCGTCGGTCAGCATCACGCGGCAGAACGGGCAGCCCGTCACGATGGTCTCCGCGTCCGTGGCGATCGCCTCGTCCACCCGCTCCAGGTTGATGCGCTTGCCGATCTGCTCCTCCATCCACATGCGGGCGCCTCCGGCGCCGCAGCACAGAGCGCGGTCCGCGTGCCGGGGCATCTCCGCCAGCTCGGCGCCGGTCGCGCCGACCAGCTCGCGCGGCGGGGTGTAGACCTTGTTGTGGCGCCCGAGGTAGCAGGGGTCGTGGTAGGTGACGCGCGGGCCGTCCTCGACCGGCTTGACCGGCGTCAGCTGCCCGCCGCGCACCAGGCGGTTGAGCAGCTGCGTGTGGTGGACGACCTCGTAGTGCCCGTCCAGCTGGGGGTACTCGCGGCTCAGCGTGTTCAGGCAGTGCGGGCAGGTCGTGACGATCTTGCGCAGCCGCGGCTCGCGGCCCTCGAACACGGCGTTGAGCGTCTCGGCCGTCTGCTGCGCCATCATCTGGAAGAGGAACTCGTTGCCCGCGCGACGGGCCGGGTCACCGGTGCAGGACTCCTCCTTGCCCAGCACCACGTACCTGACCCCGGCGATGTGCAGGAGCTCGGCGGTGGCGCGGACGGTCTTGCGCGCCTGGTCGTCGAAGGCGCCGGCGCAGCCGACCCAGTAGACGTACTCGACGTCCTCGGCCAGCTCGCCGTCGAACACCGGGACGTCGAAGCCGAGGTCCTTGGTCCAGGCGAGGCGCTCGGAGTTGTTCTGGCCCCACGGGTTGCCCTTGGTCTCCAGGTTCTTGAACAGCCCGCCCAGCTCGGTCGGGAACGCCGACTCGATCATCACCTGGTAGCGGCGCATGTCGACGATGTGGTCGACGTGCTCGATGTCCACCGGGCACTGCTCGACACAGGCGCCGCAGGTGGTGCACGACCACAGCACGTCCGGGTCGATGACGCCGCCGTCGTCCTCCGGGCCGACCAGCGGGCGCGCGCCCTCGTGCTCGGTGCCCGCGAGGATGTAGGGCGCCTCCTCGAACAGGTTGTCCCGCAGGTTCATGATGACGAGCTTGGGCGACAACGGCTTGCCGGTGTTCCACGCCGGGCACTGCGACTGGCAGCGGCCGCACTCGGTGCACGTGGTGAAGTCCAGCATGCCCTTCCACGTGAAGTCGCCGATCTTGCCGCGGCCGAACGTGTCGTCCTCGCCGGGGTCCTCGAAGTCGATCGGCTTGCCCGCGGACTCCATCGGCAGCAGCGGGCCGAGCGCGTCCGGCAGCCGCTTCGCCGAGACGTTGATCGGCGCCACGAAGATGTGCAGGTGCTTGGAGTAGAGCACGATCGACAGGAACACCAGCATGACGGCGATGTGCAGCAGCAGGCCGACCGTCTCCAGCACCTCGGTCGTCGGATGCCCGAGCGGTTCCAGGAGGTTCCCGACGCCGAGCGAGACGTACGCGCCCGAGTCGTACGGGAAGTTGCCGGACGCCGAGGAAGCGCCGCGGAAGAAGAACATCGTCCAGACGACGTTGAAGATCATGACCAGGATCAGCCAGGCGCCGCCGGTGTGCGAGCCGTAGAACCGGGACGCGCGGTCCTTGCGCTCGGGCGCCTGCCGGATCCGGATGACCGTGAACACGCCGAGCGAGACGGCCACGGCGACGGCGATGAAGTCCTGCAGGAACCCGAGCACCGCCCAGTGGCCGATCCACGGGATGGCGAACTTCTCGTCGAACAAGGCGCCGTAGGCCTCGAGGTACACCGAAGCGAGGATCACGAAGCCCCAGAACGTGAAGAAGTGCGCCAGGCCGGGTACCGACCACTTCAGCAGCTTGCGCTGGCCGAACACCTCGCGCGCCTGCGCGAAGACCCGGGCGCCGAGGTCGTCGGACCGCTTGGTGTCCGGCTGGCCGGCCTTGATCAGCCGGTACAGGAAGGCCACGCGCTTGCCGGCGACGGCGAGGCCGGCGACGGTCATGAGCAGGCCGAGGATGAGACGAACGAGCACGAGTCCTCCGGTCGTTCTTGAAGGAACGGCTCAGTGCGAGCCGGTGTAGTACCGGCACGCCTTGCACGCGTACCGCATCTTCGCGATCCGCCAGTGCTTCCGGTACAGATCGAGGTCGGACGAGCGCCGGACGCCGAGGCGCTGGTAGCGCCCGGGCCGCCGGCCGGTTTCGTACTGCTCGGTCGCGCGGCCGAGGTGGGCGCGCCGCAGCACGCACCCCCGCGTCCGGCACCGGCCGAGCGCGCTGCGGCAGAACCGGTGCAGCAGCACGAGATCGCCGGTCACTTCTTCGACCACGCCGTAACCGGGGTGGTCGCCCGGCCCGGCGAGCCGTACGGGCAGCCCGCAATACGCGCAGGTGAGCGTGCAGGGAAGGCAGCCGGTGAGGTGCCGGATCCGCAGTTCGCGCCGGTCTTCGGAGCCGGGTCCCCGTACGCGCGACGCCATGAAGCCTCCCGGAACGAGTGTGATCGGCACCACTGTCTGCTACTGGAGGGTAATGAGAGGATCACTGCACGCGACAGGACCGAACAGCACAGTTCCGCTGAGCCATTCAGCGCAATTTCCCGGGCAAGGCTGCCCTTACTGTCCGTAAATCGAACATTCCCGTCCACAAAACCGGAAGTTCCGGGCGTGGACAGGTACCGGGTCAGCAGCCGGGCAAGCCGCCCGGCAGCTCCGGGAACACCGGGCCCGAGAGCAGGTCGGCGCCCCGGTCCTGCCACCACGCGGCCTCGTCCGAGGTCGCGATCCCGGCGACCGACACCGAAGCCCCGGCCGCGTGCGCCGCGTCGATCAGGGCCGCCAGCGGCCCGGTCACCAGCGGGTGTTCGCGCTTGGCGACCAGGTTCGCGGCGATCCGGACCGCGTGGGCCGGGAACTCCGTCAGCGACGCGGCGTCGCCGAAGCCGTGGATTTCCGCCGGGACGCCGATTTCGTCCAGCACCTTGAAGTTGTCGGCCACGTCGCCGGCGTCCAGGGCGGCCGCCGGGAAGCCGGGACGCAGGCGGTCCGGCGGCAGGCCGGTGTCGTCCAGGACGCGGCGGATTTCGCCGACCAGCTCCGGGTCCGCCGCCTGCTGCGCCGTCAGCTCGACGACCAGCGGCACGCCGAGGCCGGCCGCCGCCAGGCGCTCGGCCGCCGTGCGCAGCAGCCACGTGCCCAGCGGCAGCGCCAGCCCGGTCTCCGCGGCCAGCCGTACGCACGTCTCGTGCGGCAGCACGCCTTCGGCCGGGTGGTTCCAGCGCAGGCGCGCCTCCACGCCTTCGACCGCACCACTGGTCGCGGACACCAGCGCGCGGTAGCGGGCTTCGATCTCGCCGGTTTCCCACGCGCCGGCCATCGACGCGGCCAGGCCGAAGTCGTGGCGGTCGCGCCGGTCCAGCTCGCGGTCGAACAGGCCCCACTGGTTGCCCGTCCGCTGGGCGCGCCGCAGGGTCAGGTCCGACGCCTGGAGCAGCTCGGCGGGCGTGCTGTCGCGCGGCGGCCGGTGGACGACGCCGATCGCGGCCGACACCGCGACCCCGCGCTGCCCGTCGACGTACTCCGCTTCGGCGAGCTCGTGGGTGATCCGGCGGACGAGCGTCAGCACGCCCGGGGTGTCCGCCGTGTTCTGCACCAGCACGGCGAATTCGTCGCCGCCGAGGCGGGCCACGAGCGCCTTCTCCGCGTCGAACACCGTCTTCAGCTTCGCGGCGACCCCGCGCAGCACGCGGTCGCCGAGTTCCTGGCCGAGCCCGCCGTTGATCTTCGAGAAGCCGTCGAGGTCGAGGTGGAACAGCGTGACCCCGCGGGCCGGGTCGGCGTCGCGCAGCAGCGTCTCCAGGCGGGTGCTGAAGAACTGCCGGTTCGGCAGTCCGGTGAGGACGTCGTGCAGCGCCTGGTGGCTCAGCCGCCGCTGCAGCAGCGACACCTCGGTGTCGTCGTCGACGATCGTGAGCAGCTGCCGGGGCACGCCGACGGCGTCCCGGATCACCGACGCGGCGAACGTCGCCCACATCGGCTCGCCGTCCTTGCCGACCAGTCGCCGTCCGGCGCGCAGCCGGTGCAGCCGGCCGGCCACCAGCTCGCGGTAGCTCTCCCGCAGCTGCTCGACGTCGTCGGGGTGGACCAGGTCGAACAGCGTCATCGCGGCGATCTCCGCCGGCGTGCGGTTGAGCGTCTTGGCCAGCGCCGCGTTGGCCCGCAGCACCCGGCCGTCCAGCTCGGTGAGGGCGACGCCGCTGGCCGAGCCGGCGAACACCTCCTCGAACTGCGCGCGCGTGATGACCTGCCTCTGCCGCGTCTCCTGCTCGACCTTCAGCAGCGCGCGGCTCAGGCCCTCTTGCCGCTTCTGGATGTCCTCGCGCAGCATCTCGCCGTACCCGGAACTGACCGCGCCGAGCACCAGCACGACCCGCTCGGCCAGCCGGTCGACACCGTGCAGTTCCGGTTCGCGCAGCAGCGCCTTGCCCAGCACCTCCAGGCTGCGGCGCAGGCTGTCGGTGCCGACGCAGCGCAGCTCGACCAGCCGCCCGCCCGCACTCGCGGCCGCTTCGAGGTCCGGCGGATCGCTCGCCACGGCCTCGAACAGCCGCCCGGCCAGCCCGGCCAGCTCCCGCTCGATCTCCTCGGGCGGGTACGGCAGGTAGGCCGTGGTGCTGATCAGGTAGCCCCATTTGCGCGCGAGCGCGCCGAGCCGTCTCGCCGCGCGGTCGGCGGACGGCTTCTTCCGCGGGGCGTCACCGCGGGGTTGGGGAGCAGTCACCTCAGCCAGTCCAGGGGTTCAGTGCGCACCGATCGGGCCAATCGATTCATCTTGGCCCGGAACCGCGCGACACGCACGGGTTCAGTTTCGTCCGATCGAGTGATAACCCTGCGGATTGATCCCCAGGCGGTCCCGCAGCCAGGACCGGGTGGCGGCGCGGTATTCGCCCGCGTTTTCGTGCAGCGCCACGGAATGCCCCGCGCCGGGCAGCACGTACATCGACAACCTGGCTGGATCGGTGTAGTACGGCGCTTCCTGCGCCCGCAGCACCGCGGCGCCGGAACAGTCGCGCAACGCGAGCACGCCGCAGAAAGGACGTCCTTTTCCCCGACCACCTGGAAAACCCGGTGCGGTGATCCCCCGCGTCGACGGCAGGACGATGCCGAACAACGCGACCGTGCCCATCCCGGGCACCGAAACCTGGTCCTTCGTCGCCTCGTCGGCCGCGATCACCGCGGGATCGGCGTCGCCGGTGGCGGAGAACAACCCGGCCCGCGCCCCCGGCTTCGTCGTGAAGTACAGCGGGTCGCCGGGCGGCCTCGGCGGGCACCGCCGACGTCACCTTGCCGGGCAGCTTCACGCCGCACTCCTTCCGGACTCGGACAGGTGAAGGAACTCGGGAACACTACACCCGGTAGCCGAACGCGTACCGTCAGGTCTTCCGCGGCACCACGGTCATCGGCAGCCGGTCCGGCTGCATCGTCGCCTTGATCCGCACGTGGACCTTCCTGCCCGGCACCGGGACCAGGCGCCACCGCGCGCCGAACGGGATGTACGCGCCCTTCGGCAGTTCCGCGCCGCGGCCAGGCGTCCAGCGGTCCGGGTCGAACCGGTCGGGATCGGGGCGGCCCCGAGGACTTCGTCGACTTCGGCGTGGAACCGCCGTTCGACGTCCGGGTGCTGCACGTCGACCGCGAGCCGGTGGCGGTCGCGCACAGCGAACTGCTGCCGCAGGACAACGAGAATTGCGCGGTGCTCCAGGCCGACCTGCGCGACGTCAACGACATCTTCGACGCCGAGCCCGCCCGCCGGCCGCTCGATCCCGCGCAGCCCACCGGGTGCTCATGTTGCTTCCTGGCCGTCACGCACGTCGCCGCGCACGCACGACCAGGTGCTCCGGTTCTTCGAGGGCTTCGACCTCGTCGAACCGGGCCTGGTCGGCTGCGCGATGTGGCGCCCCGAGGGCGTCGGCGACATGGCCGACGACCCGTCGATCAACTCCCTCCCGTACGCGGGCCTGGGCCGGAAGCCCTAGGTCCGCGTCACCGCAGCGAGAACGTCGCCACGTTCACCGGGCCGTCGAACGTCAGGTACACGTCGTGCCGTCCGGTCGCCTTGGCCAGGGCCGCCGTCACCGTCGCGTAGGCGTACCGGTCGCCGGTCGAGGACACCGGGGCCGTGCCCAGCACCCGGCCGGTCGGCGAGTCCAGGCGGACCGTGACGTGCGACGACGCGGTCGCGGAGACCGAGGCGGAGAACCGCGCGGGGCCGGTCAACGCCACATTGCGGTACGCCACCCAGCTGCCGGCCACGCCGGCGACCGAGGTCCCCGAAACCTTCGAGGTGTCCGTCAACGTCGTCCCGGAGTAGTCGTCGAAGTTCTGCGCCTGGGTCGGACGGCTCAGGTCGCGGGGCAGGGCCCGCTCCCCCGGCACGAAGACCGGCCGCGGCGCCGAGAGCTCGGCGGCGTTGCGCCCCACCGAGAACTCGTACACCCCCGCCGCCACCACGGACCGTTCGCGGGAGACGTCCCAGGTCGCCAGGTCCGCCACCGGCACCTCGAACCGCACCGTGCGGGTCTCCTTCGGCGCCAGGGTCAGCTTCGAGAAGTCCCGCAACCGCTGCACGCCGGCGTTCTTCGAGTAGAGCTGGACGACGTCGGACCCGCTGCGGGCGCCGGTGTTCGTCACGTCGACGCTGACCCGGATCTTCCCGTCCGCCTGGGACGTGCGCACGTTGGCGTAGCGGAAGCTGGTGTAGCTCAGCCCGTAGCCGAACGGGAACAGCGGCTTCCCGCGGTAGTACTGGTAGGTCATCCCGGTCTTGGCGATGTCGTAGTCCAGGATGCTCGGCAGCCCGGCGTCGGAGGCGTACCAGGTCTGCGTCAGCCGCCCGCCCGGGTCCTTGTCGCCGAAGAGCACGTCGGCGACCGCGTGCCCGGTTTCCTGCCCGGCGTGGCTGGTCCAGAGGATGCCCGGCACCGGCAGCGTGTCCCAGCCGGTCGTCGGGTAGCTGTTCTCCACCACGACGACGGTGTGCGGGTTGGCCTTCCGCACCGCCTCGATCAGCGCGCGCTGCGCCGGGGCGAGCTCGGTGCTCGTGCGGTCGTTGGCCTCGCGGCCGTTGATGAACGGCATGCTGCCGACCACGACCACCGCGGTGTCCGCGTCCTTGGCGGCGGCGACCGCGCTGCCGACGCCGCTGGTCAGCACGTCCCGGCCGAACTTCGTCGCGTGCGCGGCGTCCGGGGCGGAGATCGTCAGGACCCCGTCGGCACCGACGACGGCGAACTTGTTCGGGCCGAACCACGGCTCGTTCACCTCGTTGCCCGCGTACTCGAGCACGTAGCTGCCGTCGGGCTGGGCGTCGAGCTTCAGCTGCTGCTGCACGAACCAGCCGGCCGGCTGGTCGACGTCGTTCACCAGCGCGCCGCCGGAGTAGCTGAGGAACTTGCCGTTCGCGGCCGCGCGCAGCGTGTTCTTGCCCGCGCCCCAGTCGTAGACGTCGAAGGACTCCGCGGTGCCCGCGACGGTCCCGCCCGCGGTCACCTTGCCGGTGGTGGCGGGCGCGGTCAGGTACCGGCCGGTGGACAGGTCCTTCAGGGCGATCCGGTCGACGCCTTCGGACGACGCGACCGTGCCCGCCGAGCCGAGCCGTTCCTTGATGCCCTGCAGCGGCGTGACCTTGTACTGCATCGCGCCGGCGTACCAATCTTCGTACAACGTGTCCGAGAGCGGGCCGACGACCGCGATCTTCTTGTTCCGCGCGGCGTCGAGCGGCAGCGCGCCACCGTTGTTGCGCAGCAGCACCATCTGTTCGGCGGCGGTCTTGCGCGCCAGTGCCCGGTGCTCGGGCGAGCCGATGACGGCCGGGGTGATCTTCGCGTACGGGTTGCGCCCCGGCGGGTCGAACTCGCCGAGCCGGAACCGCAGCGACAGCAGGTGGCGGTCGGCGTTCTCGACGTCGGCCATGGTCAGCAGGCCCTTGTTCAGCGCCTCCTTGACCGCGGCGACGGTGATCGAGCCGTCGGTGTCGTTGTCGGTGAAGCTGTCGAGGCCCGCCTTGATGGCCGCCGCGTCCCCCTCGGCCTTGGTGGCGTAGTACTTCTCCGAGTTGACCAGGTTGGAGGGCGCGCCGGCGTCGCTGACGACGGCGATGTCCTGCGGCGCCCACTGCCGCAGCTTGCCGTCGAGGTCCGGGCTCACGTGGTTGGGCCGGCCGTTGACCAGGTTGTACGACGGCATGACGGCGTTGGCCGCACCGGCCTGCAGCGGGATCTTGAACGCCTGCTCGTCGTAGTCGTGCAGGATCTTCGGCGGCACCGATGAGCTGGTGGTGTCGCGGTTGACCTCGTTGTTGTAGGCCAGGAAGTGCTTCAGCGTCGGGGCGGCCTGCAGGTACCGCGGGTCGTCACCCTGCATGCCGCGGCCGTAGGCGATCGCGAACTCGCCGGTCAGGTACGGATCTTCGGAGTAGCCCTCTTCGTTGCGCCCCCACCGCGGGTCGCGCAGCAGGTTCACCACCGGCGCCCACAGGTTGAGGCCCCACAGGGTCGGGTTGCGGGCGTTGAAGCCGCGCGCCTCCTGCCCGACGGCCGCGCCCACCTGCTTCACCAGCGCCGGGTCCCAGGTGCTGGCCAGGCCGATGGCCTGCGGGAACACCGTGCCGTCGGCTTTCACCACGGCACCGGAGTTGTCGTAGTCCGTCGACCACGCGACGCCGTGCAGGGCTTCGGTGCCGGTCTTGAAGACGCCGATGCCGAGCCGCGGGATGGCCGGTTGGTACTGGTGCAGCAGCGAGATCTTCTCGTCCGCCGTCAACCGGGACAGCAGGTCGTCGATCCGGACGGCCAGGGGCAGCGCCGGATCGCGGAACGGCGGTGGCGGCGCCGCGAGCGCCGGCGACGGGGCCAGCAGCAGGGTCGCGGCCACCGCCGGGACGAGGGCACGGCGGAAGAAGGACAGGCGCACGGACGGCCTCCGATTCGTCGAATCGTTTCGACGGCGTGGCGCGGAACATTCGCGTCGAACGGCGGGGAACCCGACGACTATTACAGCCGGGTGAGCAGGAGGTCAAGAGTTCCTGGGAACGCTCCCAGAGGCCTCGGCCGGACGCCGTCTTCGCGCCGCTGAGCTGCGATAAGACCCTTCAGCAGGGGTCTTCGACAATTTCGACCAAGACGTCCGTTGTCGAATACCCGTCGAATACCGGCAAACGGCGAATGATGCTTGTGTTTCCGGCGGGTGTCACTTACCTTCGTGCCATCGTCGATGCGCTTCGACACCGCACTGCCCGCCCTCTCCCCTCCCCGTCCCCAGGAGGCCGCCCGTGGTCACCATCAACGACGTCGCCAACGCGGCCGGGGTCGCGCCCAGCACGGTGTCGTACGTGATCAGCGGCAAGCGCTCGATCTCGCCGAAGACCCGGCGGCTGGTCGAGGAGAGCATCCGCAAGCTCGGCTACCACCCGCACGCCGGGGCGCGGGCGCTGGCCAGCAGCAAGACCAACGTGCTCGCGCTGGTCGTGCCGCTGCGCACGGACCTCAACGTCGCCGTCGTGATGGAGTTCGTCGCCTCGGCGGTCACCGCGGCCCGCGCGCACGACCACGACCTGCTGCTGCTCACCAAGGACGAGGGACCCGCCGCGCTGCAGCGGGTGGCGTCCTCGGCCATCGCCGACGCCCTGATGGTGATGGACGTCGAAACCGCCGACCCTCGGGTGCCGATGCTGCTGGCCCTCGACCTGCCGGTGGTGCTCATCGGCGTGCCCGACCACCCGGCCGGGCTCAGCTGCGTGGACCTCGACTTCACCGCGGCGGCTTCGGCCTGCGTCGCGCACCTGGCCGACCTCGGCCACCGCTCGATCGCGTTGATCGGCCCGTCCCCCGCCGTCTACCGGCGCGGTACCAGCTACGCGACGCGGTTCCTGCGAGGGTTCGACGAAGCCACGAAGAGCCGTGACGTGCGTGCGGCCTCGCACGCGTGCGCCCATTCCTACGAAGCGGTGAGCGCCTGCCTGGACGAGCTGCTCGCCGCCGATCCCGGCCTGACCGGCCTGGTCGTGCACAACGAGGCCGTGCTGCCCGGGCTGCTGTCGGACCTGCGCCACCGCGGCCTGCGGGTGCCCGAGGACATCTCGGTCATCGCCGTGTGCCCGGACAGCATGGCCGAGCAGCACGTCGTCGCGCTGACCAACGTGGCCATCCCGGCCGAGGAGGTCGGCACCCAGGCCGTCGAAATGACCATGCGCCGGCTCGCCGGCCACACCACCCCGGAGGTCCGGCTGCTCGGGCCTCGCCTCACCCGGCGCGAAAGCACCGCCGCGCCGCGCTCCTAGCCCCCGGTTCTGCTCCGCCGCCGAAGGAGAATCACCATGACCGTAGTCCGTCGCGCCCTCGTCCTGACCGCGAGCGCCACGAGTGCCGCGTTGCTGGCCGCCTGCAGCCCCAGCCCGGCCCCGTCCGCGCCCGGCGGCGTCGACGCCCCGGCCGCCACGTCGATCACCGAGCTCGACTACTACGCCGACGAGCAGGGTTCCGCCGCCTGGCAGAAGATCCTCGACACCTGCGCCACCCAGACCGGGATCAAGATCGAGCGCCAGAAGGTGCCGACCAACCAGATGCTGCCGAAGGTGCTGCAGAGCGCCAGCTCCAAGACCCTGCCGAACCTGCTCTTCACCGACAACCCGACGCTGCAGCAGGTCGCCGCCACCGGCGCGCTGACCCCGCTGACCGACTACGGCATCACCACCGACGGCTTCTACCCGAGCATCGTCAAGGCCGGGACCTACCAGGACAAGGTGTACGGCGTCGCCCCCGGCGTCAACGGCCTCGCGCTGATCTACAACAAGGACCTCCTGCAGGCCGCGGGCGTCGAGCCGCCGAAGACGTGGGACGAGCTCAAGGCCGCCGCGGCGAAGCTGACCAAGGACGGCAAGTACGGCCTCGCCTTCTCCGCCATCCCGTCCGAGGAGGGCACCTGGCAGTTCCTGCCGTTCTTCTGGAGCAACGGCGCCGAACTGTCGCAAGTGGACTCGCCGAAGTCGGTCCAGGCACTGCAGTACGTCACCGACCTGGTGAACTCCGGTTCGGCGTCGAAGTCCGTGGTGACCTGGAACCAGAACGACGTCGCCGACCAGTTCGTCGGCGGCAACGCGGCGATGATGATCAACGGGTCGTGGAACATCGCCCGGCTCGACGAGCAGAAGTCACTGCACTACGGCGTCGTGCCGATCCCGGTGCCGCAGGCCGGCGGCAAGCCGGTGGTCGCCCTCGGCGGCGAAGTCGGCACCGTGCCCGTCACCAGCGGGCCCGCCCAGCAGGCCGCCAGCAAGGTGCTCTCCTGCATCCTGTCCGAGCCGACGATGCTCGAGTGGAGCAAGGCACACGCCTACATCCCGTCGAAGACGGCCACGGCGCAGAAGTTCGGCACCGAGCAGCCCGCGATGCAGGCGTTCGTCGACGAGGTCGGCACCGCCCGCTCCCGCACCGCCGAGCTCGGCGAGAAGTACCCGAAGGTCTCGCAGGCCCTGGCCGACGCGCTCCAGGCGGCGCTGACCGGGAAGACACCGGTCGACCAGGCCCTCAAGGCCGCTCAGCAGGCGAGCGGCTCGTGACGCTCGCCGCCGCGCCGACGGTGTCGGCGGCCCCCCGCGCGAACCGGAAGTCCCGCCGGGACAACCGGTTCGCCGCGTGGGCGTTCCTCCTGCCGGCCCTGGCCTACATCATCGTGTTCTTCGGCTATCCCCTGGTGGCGAACCTGGTGATGAGCACGCAGAACTACACGGTGAAGTCGTTCTACACCGGCGAAGCGCCCTTCGTCGGCATCGCGAACTACTCCGCCGTCCTGACCAACCCGCTGTTCTCGACCGCGGCCCTCAACACGGTGCTGTTCACCGCCGGGTCGCTCGTCTTCCAGTTCGGCATCGGCCTGGCGCTCGCGGTGTTCTTCAACGGCCGCTTCCTCGGCAGCGCGCTGCTGCGGTCGCTGCTCCTGCTGCCGTGGCTGCTGCCGCTGGTGGTCAGCGGCGCGGTCTGGCGGTGGATGTTCGACCAGGACCACGGCGTGCTCAACGCGGGCCTGCGGTTCCTGGGCTTCGACGCGGTGCCGTGGCTGAGCAGCACGAGCTGGGCGCTGCCGGCGGTGATCCTGACCAACATCTGGATCGGCATCCCGTTCAACCTGGTCATCCTGCACGGCGGGCTGCGCGCCATCCCGGCGTCGCTCTACGAGGCCGCGGCGCTGGACGGCGCCGGCCCGTGGCAGCGGTTCCGGCACGTCACCTGGCCGCTGCTGCGGCCGGTCACCGGGATCGTGCTCATGCTCGGGCTGGTCTACACGATCAAGGTGTTCGACGTGATCATGGTCGTCACCGGCGGCGGGCCGGCCAACGCCACGCAGACGCTGACCACGTGGTCCTACCGGCTGTCCTTCCAGGACTTCGCGTTCGGGCAGGGCGCCGCGGTCGGCAACGTCCTCATCGTGGTGGCGACGCTGTTCGGGCTGCTGTACCTGCGCTCGGCGAAGGCGACCCTGGCGGAGGCGGCATGAAGACGTCGAACTGGCCGCGGACGGTGGCCGGCGTGCTGATCGTCGCGGTGCTGCTGTTCCCGCTCTACTGGATGGTCAACGCCTCCCTGCAGCCCAGCGGCGCGCTGCTGCGCCCGGACCCGGCGTTCTTCCCCGTCGGCGGCACCCTGGACGGATACCGCAAGGCCGTGGCTTCCCAAGGGCCGAACCTGCTCTCCAGCGTCGTCGTCGCGCTGGGCACGGTGTTCGTGTCGCTGCTGGTGGCGGCACCCGCGTCGTACGCGCTGGCGCAGCTCAAGGTGCGCGGTGGCCCGACGCTGGTGTTCGTGCTGCTCATCGTGCAGATGATCCCGGGCATCGTGATGGCCAACGCGCTCTACACCGTGTTCAGCAACCTCGGCCTGATCGACAACTACCTGGGGCTGGTGCTCGCCGACTCCACCGCGACCATCCCGTTCGCCGTCCTCCTGCTGCGGGCGTTCATGATCTCCGTGCCGAAGGAGCTCACCGAAGCGTCCCGGGTGGACGGCGCCGGGTACTGGCGCACGTTCTCGTCGATCATCCTGCCGGTGAGCCGCAACTCCCTCGTCACCGCCGGTCTGTTCTCGTTCCTGTTCGCCTGGGCGGACTTCCTGTTCGCCGTCACCCTGACCACCGGGCAGTCGTTCGAGCCCATCACCGTGGGCATCTACCGGTTCGTCGGCAACCAGTCCGCCGACTGGAACGGGATCATGGCCACCGCCGTCCTCGCCGCGATCCCCGCGGCCGTCCTGCTGGTGGTCGCCCAGCGCTACGTCGTCGCCGGGCTGACCAGCGGCGCCGTCAAAGACTAAGGAGTCCGCTTGATCGCCACGACCGAAGACGGCCGTTCGCTCGAGGTCAGGGTGCGGCACGAAGTGCTGCGCGTCGAGCCGTGGGGCGACGGCAGCCTGCGCGTGCGGGCCGGACGGCACCGCATCCTCGACGACGTCCCGGGCGCGCTGCTGCCCGCCAAGCCGTCCGCCGCCACCGCCGAGGCCGACGGGCGGCACGGCCGGGTGGTCAACGGCCCGCTCACCGCGATCGTCGAGATCGCCGACACCGACACCGGGATCGACGCGCAGCTGCGGTTCGTCCGCACGGACACCGGGGAGGAACTGCTCGCCGAGCAGCGCGCCCACTTCTGGTGGCCCGGCGCCCGGCTGTTCATGCCCTCGCGCAACGGCTACGGCCGGCTGGAACAGCGCTTCAGCGCCTACGACGACGAGCGGCTCTACGGGCTCGGGCAGCACACGCACGGCCGGCTCGACCAGAAGGGCCTCGTGCTCGACCTGGTGCAGCGCAACGCCGAGGTGTCGGTGCCGTTCCTGCTGTCCAGCCGCGGCTACGGGTTCCTGTGGAACAGCCCCGCCGTCGGCCGGGTCGAGCTGGCGGCCAACGGCACCCGCTGGGTCGCCGACGACGCGCGTCAGCTCGACTACTGGATCACCACCGGCGACGGCCCGCGCCAGATCCTGAGCCACTACGCCGACGCGACCGGGCACGCGCCGATGCTGCCGGAGTGGGCGGCCGGGTTCTGGCAGTCGAAGCTGCGCTACCGCACCCAGGAGGAGCTCCTTTCCGTCGCGCGGGAGTACCACGAACGCGGGTTGCCGCTGTCGGTGATCGTGGCGGACTTCTTCCACTGGACGCACCTCGGCGACTGGCGGTTCGACCCGGCCGAGTGGCCGGACCCGGCCGGGCTGGTGCGCGAGCTCGAGAGCCTCGGCGTCAAGCTGATGGTCTCGGTGTGGCCGTCGGTCAGCCCGCTTTCGGAGAACTACCGCGAGCTGCACGAGCAGGGCCTGCTGGTCGCCGCCGAGAGCGGCGTGCCGGCGCACGCGCCGTGGAAGGACAAGGGGTTCGGCGTCGAGATGCCGGTGGCGTTCTACGACGCGACCAACCCGGAGGCGCGGCGGTTCGTCTGGAGCAAGGTCAAGCAGAACTACTACGACCTGGGCGTGCGCGCGTGGTGGCTCGACGGCGACGAGCCGGAGATCCAGCCCGGCCACCCGCACAACCTCGGCTTCCACGCCGGCCCGGGCGCGGAGGTGTTCAACCTCTACCCGCAGGCGAACGCCCAGACGTTCCACGACGGCATCCGCGCCGAGGGCGACGACGAGGTGGTGCTGCTGTCCCGTTCGGCGTGGGCGGGCAGCCAGCGCTTCGGGGCGGCACTGTGGTCCGGCGACGTCGGGGCGACGTGGGCGTCGCTGCGCGCGCAGGTCCGGGCCGGGCTGAACGTGGCGCTGGCCGGGATCCCCTGGTGGACGACGGACATCGGCGGCTTCCACGGCGGCGATCCGTCGTCGCCGGAGTACCGCGAGCTGATGGTGCGGTGGTTCTCCTACGGCGTGTTCTGCCCGCTGTTCCGCCTGCACGGCTTCCGCGACCCGCGCCCGGCGTTCGGGCCGGAGATGACCGGCGGCCCGAACGAGGTCTGGTCGTTCGGGGACACGGCGTTCGCGTCGATCTCCGCGTCCCTGCGGCTGCGGGAGCGCCTGCGGCCGTACCTGATGGAGCAGATGCGGGTGGCGCACGAGCAGGGCATCCCCCCGATGCGGCCGGTGTTCGTCGACTTCCCGGCCGACCCCGCGGCCTGGGACGCCGACGACCAGTTCCTGCTCGGCCCGGACGTGCTGGTGGCGCCGGTGCTGGAACCGGGGGTCACCACGCGGCGGGTGTACCTGCCGTCGGGAGCCACCTGGACGGACGCGGTGACCGGCACCCGGCACGACGGTGGCGGCTGGGTCGAGGCGCCGGCGCCGGCGGAGCGGATTCCGGTGTTCCTCCGCGACGGGGCGGACCTCCCGATCCGCGAGGAGTAGCTAGGTCTCGCGCAGTTCGACCCACGGCGGCGGCTCGGGCTCGCCCGGTGCCCAGCCCGGCGGCCAGGTCCGGACCACGTCCGCGTCCGTCCGGACCTGAGCCCCGGTGAAGTCGAACGCGGCGGCCGTGGCGCCCGTGAAGTCGACGGGGCCGGCGAAGTACGTCCCGGCGAAGCTCGCCTTGCGGACTTCGCAGCCGCGCAGGTCCACCGCGTACAGCACCAGATCGTCGAAATCGAGGTCCATCCCCGGCCAGAACCGCGGCGACCCGGTACGCAGGTGGGGCAGCAGACGGCGCCACAGCTCGGCCTGCCACGCCGGCTGGTCCGGCCACTCGTACTCGAACTCCTCGAGGATCTCGTCGACGCACTGCTGGCGGCGGTCGGGGTGGCCGTCGGCATACTCGGCGAAGGAGTCCAGCGCGGCCAGCCGGGTGGAGTAGTCGTCGGCCAGGAGCTGGGCCTCGACCTCGTCGGGCACCGGTTCCGGTGGCGCCGACGGCGTGAGCACCTCCGCCGGACGGTCGCGGCGCAGGAGCAGCCACGCCGTGACCGAGCCGGACACAGCGCCGATCATCGCGAGGACCGCGAACGGCGTCACCGTGGACATACCCGTGATTCTCCCGGGCACGGCCAGCGGATAAAAGCGGACCGCGAGCGGGAACCGGCGAGGCCGGTTCCCGCTCCGGGCGTCAGGCGGACTTGATCGCGGAGATCTCGAACTCCAGCGTGACCTTGTCGCTCACCAGCACGCCGCCGGTCTCGAGCGCGGCGTTCCAGGTGATGCCGTAGTCCTTGCGGCTGATCGTGGTCGAGCCCTCGAAGCCGATCCGGTCGTTGCCGAAGGGGTCCTTGGCCGAGCCCTCGAACTCGAACGGGACGGTCACCGAACGGGTGACGTCCTTGATGGTCAGGTCGCCGGTGACGTCGAAGCTGGTGTCGCCGGTCTGCTTGACCTCGGTCGAGACGAAGGTGATCTGCGGGTACTCGTCCATCGACAGGAAGTCGTTGCTCTTCAGGTGCCCGTCGCGGTCGGCGTTGCGGGTGTCGATGCTGTGGGCCTGGATGGTCACCTGCACGCTCGACTTCTCCGGCGCGTCGCCGTCGATGGTGGCGGTGCCGGTGAACTCGTTGAAGCTGCCGCGCACCTTGGTCACCATGGCGTGCCGGGCGACGAACCCGATCCGCGAGTGGGCGGCGTCGAGGGTGTATTCGCCGGTCAGCTGGGGGTAGGTGGTCGCGCTGGTCATCGCTGTTCTTCTCTCCTCGTGGTGGCACCCCCGGTGATTGAGGGTTCAACGACACTGTACTCACTTTGGCTGGTTGCGCAAGCAAGCTTTCGGTAGAGTCGCCGGTATGGGTGATCTCGCCGCGCTCGACCTCGAGGAAACCGCCTTCTGGCGGCCGCTGATGCGCATCATGACGGCGTTGCCGCGGGCGCTCGAGGACCAGTTCCTGCCCGAGACGGGCCTCGCGATCACCGACTACGGGGTGCTGGTCGCGCTGTCCGAGGCGCCGGACCACCTGCTCCGCATCTCGGCGCTGGCCGCGACGACCGGGCTGTCGCTGAGCCGGATCAGCCGGGTGGTCGACGACCTGACGCGCCGCGGCCTGGTCGAGAAGCGCCGCTGCGCCGAGGACGGCCGCGCGTCCAACGCCGTGCTGACCGAGGCCGGGTTCGCCAGACTGGAGGCGGCCTACCCGGGCCATCTCGCCCGCGTGCGGGCTTCGGTGTTCGACCACCTGAGCGCCGAGGACATCCGCACGGCCGGGCCGGTGCTGGCCCGGCTGGCCGCGGCCCTGGAGGCCACGCCCCCGACCGACGACTGCGGAGGACGCCGATGAGCGACAAGGGCGAGTACAAGCGCGACCAGAACTACCTCCCGGACCGCATCACGGCCGACGGCCGCGACGGCTGGCCGGTGGAGCCGGGCCGCTACCGGCTGGTGGTGGCGCGGGCCTGCCCGTGGGCGAACCGGGCGGTGATCGTCCGCCGGCTGCTGGGCCTCGAGCCGGTCCTGTCGATGGGCATCGCGGGCCCGGTCCACGACGAGCGGAGCTGGAGCTTCGACCTGGACCCGGGCGGCCGCGACCCTGTCCTCGGCATCGAGCGCCTGCAGGAGGCGTTTTTCAAGCGCGACCCGGACTACCCGCGCGGCATCACGGTGCCGGCGTTCGTCGACATCCCGAGCGGCCAGGTCGTCACGAACGACTTCGCGCAGATGACGCTGGACATGTCGACCGAGTGGACGGCGTACCACCGTTCCGGAGCACCGGAGCTGTACCCGGAGAAGTTGCGCGACGAGATCGACGACGTGGCCCAGAAGGTGTTCACGGACGTGAACAACGCGGTGTACCAGTGCGGGTTCGCCCGGTCCCAGGAGGCGTACGAGCACTCGTACCGCAAGTTGTTCACCTGCCTCGACTGGCTGTCCGACCGGCTGGCGAACCAGCGGTACCTGGTCGGCGACACGATCACCGAGGCCGACATCCGGCTGTTCACCACGCTGGTCCGGTTCGACGCGGTGTACCACGGTCACTTCAAATGCAACCGGCAGAAGCTGACCGAGCTCCCGGTGCTGTGGGCGTACACCCGCGACCTGTTCCAGACACCGGGCTTCGGCGACACGATCGACTTCGCGCAGATCAAGGAGCACTACTACGTGGTGCACAAGAACGTGAACCCGACAGGCATCATCCCCCTGGGCCCGGACACCGCGGGCTGGCTGACCCCCCACGGCCGCGAGAACCTGGGCGGCCGCCCCTTCGGCGACGGCACCCCACCGGGCCCGCCGCCCGCCGGTGAGAGGGTGCCAGAGCTGGCTTGACCGGTTGATGGCCGGGCCGTGGATCACGCGGCGCCGGTTCCGGCATCGGCCGGGCACCACGTTCAGTCTGAGGGAGGAGGGCTCAGGCTTGGCGTCGCGCACCTACGAGACGCCGCCGGAGCTGTGGAACGGGAGCCGGCGGTGAACCGCGCGGCCCTGCCGGCGTTGCCGGGCTCCGGCCACCGTGTGGTGATGAACTCGGCACCCAGGCGTTCACGCGCGCGCTCAGCATCGCTCCGGCAGCGTGGAGAGCGGCACAACGGCCTCGGCGGCGAGCTGGCTCCAGCTGCCGATCCTGCCGACGGACCACCCGACGGAGGTGGGTAACGCGGCAGCCGGAGTGCGGGCGATGCTCCGGACGACGATGGGTTCACCACCCGGATTCGACGACATCGGCTTCGTGGGAATGGCAGGAGTGCAGCGGCAGTACTCCGAGCCGCCGGATCGGGAACGGGAGAGCGGACCGGCGCTTGCGGGCGTGCCTTGATCGACCGGGGCTGCGACCGCCCGGACCCTGAGCACAGGCCATGGTGTGTCCGTGCGAGTGGCACGGGACGTCCCGGTGTCCGATGACGCGGTGTCCCCGGACGAGGCTCCCCGCCCGGTAGCCGTGGCGAGCGTTGGGGGGTGCCGTCCGCGATCGCGTGGACGCGCGGAACACCCCTGCCGGGGTCGAAGGCGCAAGGTCGCGTGGGTGTAGGCCCGTAGCCGTGTGGCTGCGGGCCCTCCCCCGTGTTCAGGCTGCGAAGGGCAGCGGTTCGTGGAGGTTGTTGCGCCGGGGTTTTCGGCGTCTGTCGATGAACACCGGTGGCAGAAACTCCGGGAGACCATCGGCCGCGATGCGGACTTCCCACCCGGAGCGGTGCAGCAGCCGATGGTGATGGGCACACATCAACACCAGGTTGCCCAGATCCGTCGGGCCGCCGTCGGCCCAGTGTCGGATGTGGTGGCCTTGGCAGTGGCGTGGTGGACGATGACAGCCGGGGAAGGCGCAGCCGCGGTCGCGGAGGAACAGGGCGCGGCGGAGTCCGGCGGAAATCAGGCGGCGAAGCCGACCTAAGTTGAGGGGTTCGCTTTTGTCGCCCAGCACTGCGGGGATGATCATGGCGTCGCAGGCATGAACCCGCGCTTCCGCCGCAGACATCTCCCCCGTATCGCCGAGCGTGGCCTTCCCAACCCCAGACTTCAAGTCCTGCAGGGACACGGCGACCATCACGTGGGCGCGTTCCCCAGCCTGCATCGGCAGATCCGGTGAGTTGAGCGCCAGATCCATCGCGTCGGAGAACGCGTCCCCGTAGCGCTGGGGCAGGGTGCGGTGGTCCGGGCCGTCGTCGCTGGTGCGGCGTTCGGCCAAGGCGTCCAACAGGGCGCTGGCCCGGGTGCCGGTCTCGTCATCGAATCGGCCGTTCAGCTCCCACACCCCGGTTCTCTTCCGGCGCAGGAACAACTCCCGAGGTGGGATCGGTGGCTCGGTGTCGTCGGGCTCCGCGCCATCGGGAACCAGGTGAGCGAGGATGCGGGCCCCGAGAGCCGCGACCTGCTTGTGTCCGGCTTCGGCAGCGAAGGTGAGCAGGTGGGTCTCGGCGCTGTCGCGATGTTCGCAGGGCACCTCAGCAAGAACACCGGTGATCACATCGATCATCGGGTTGCTCAACCGTCCCGCGCGAGCAGCGGCGCCGGTGGCGGGAGCCAGGGCTGGGATGGGGCTGCCGTCAAGGTTACGGCCGGGGTTGAGCAGGCGGGCACGTCGCACGAGCCGTTCGGCAGCGGGCTTGGGGACATCGCCGAGCTGCTCCAGCAACCGAGCAGCAGAGCGATACCCGAACAGCTCCATCACCCCACGCTGCTCAATCTCCACCAGCAGCGCACCAAGCTCCGCCTCAGCAGACCGCATGCACGCAAGCAACTCACCGATCCGGTCGGCAAAGGCGACCGCATCCGAAGAAGAGTGGTTGGCTGCGTTGCTGGTCATACCTCCAACCTACCGACCATCGAACAGAGGTTCATCACTCGAAAGGGTACGAACCCAACCCACTGTCCGGACCCCAGAACACCGAAAACCCCAGCAGGGCAACCGAAGCGTGGGGAATCGGCGCTGCCGACCAACGACGCAACGCAACCCCGAGAAGCGCCGATTTCCCACGCCACGGCGAAGCCGCATCTTGAAACCCGGCCAGAACCAGGCCAAAAGGTGACCTATATCCAAGCCACCCTGACAACCATGGATCCCTTCCACATCAGAATCGGCCAGCAGGACCTCGACGCCCTGAACGACCGCCTGGCCAGAACCCGCTGGCCAGGCGAACTCCAAGGCACAGGCTGGGACTACGGCGTCAACGAGACCTACCTGACCGAGCTGGTCGACCACTGGCAGAACGACTTCGACTGGCGAGCCCAGGAGGCAAAGCTCAACAAGTACCCCCAGTTCACGACCACAATAGACGGCCAGCGCATCCACTTCCTGCACGCCCGCTCCCCCGAACCCACGGCCAAACCCCTGATCATCACCCACGGCTGGCCGAGCACAGTGGCCGACTTCCTCGGAATCCTCGGCCCCCTCACCAACCCCCGCGCACACGGCGGCGACCCGGCGGACGCGTTCCACGTCGTCGCGCCATCGGTGCCCGGGTTCGCCTTCTCCGGTCCGACCACGGAACGAGGCTGGAACACCCGCCGCGTCGCCAAGGCGTGGGCCGAGCTCATGCGAAGGCTCGGCTACGAGCGCTACGGCGCCCAGGGCGGCGACTTCGGCAGCATCGTCTCCCCCGAACTCGGCCGCCAGGCTCCGGAGGCGGTGATCGGCGTGCACGTCAACGCCGTGGCCAACGCCGGAGTGGCGACCGCGCCCGGTGATCTCGACCGGCTGTCCGAAGAGGACCGCAAGAAAGCACAGGAGAACGCAGCCTGGTGGTACGCCCACTCCGGCTACGCCACGCAGATGGCCACCCGCCCGCAGACCCTCGCCTACGCGCTCAACGACTCCCCCGCCGGGCAGCTCGCGTGGAACCTCGAATGGTTCGTCGACTGGGATCCCACGACCACGGGCCAGACCCCGGTGGACCGGGACGCCATCCTGACGAACGTGACGATCTTCTGGCTCACCGGCACCGCCGGCTCGGCCGCGCGCCTCTACCGGGAAGCCGGCCAGGACGGCTGGGGTGAGCGGCCCGCACCCTCCGGTGTTCCGACCGCTGTCGCGAACTTCCGGGGTGACCACGCGATCCGCGGCCTGGCCGAGCTTTCGAACACGGTCACGCGCTGGTCGGAGTACGACACCGGGGGGCACTTCGCCTCGCTGCAGGCGCCGGACGTTCTCGTCGAAGACGTCCGGGCGTTCTTCCGCGAGCTCTAAGCGCGACGGCGGCGTTTGTCCACGGCGCCGTCGAGCAGCGGCCGCAGCTCCGCCACCACTGTGTCGAGCGGCGCGACGTCCCGGTGTGCCCGCGCCAGGACGATCGCGCCCTCCAGGGCGCTCAGCACCAGCACCGCCAGCGACGCGCTGCGAGCCGGCGGGACGCCGAACCCCTCCAGGGTCGCCGCGACCGGGCGTTGCCAGCCTTCGAACGCCTTGCCGACCGCTTCGCGCAGGCTCTCGCTGGTGGCGGCCGTGTCGGCGACGGTCGCCACCAGGGGGCAGCCCGCGTCGAAGCCCTGCGCCGTGAACTCGTCGCGCCACTGGGCGGCCATGGCCTCGAACAGCGACCCGGGTGTCGGGTCCTCGAGCTTGGCCGCGATGCGCGCCACGCGCCGGGCGGCGTAGTCGCCGGCCCAGGCGACCGCTTCGGCGATCAGCTGGTCCTTACCGCCCGGGAAGTAGTGCTGCAGGGACCCCCGCGGGGCTTCGGCGTGGGTGACCACGTCCCGCATGCCGGTCGCCCCGACACCGTGGATCCGCACCAGCTGCGCGGCGCTCAGCACCATCCGCTCGCGCGGTGTCCTGGTCATCGGCTGCCTCCTTCATGACGTCCGTCATGGTAACCCAGTCCGGGACGACCAGTGCGAAGTCGCGTTCGCCGCGCTCGTACGAGGGCACCGGACGGAAGCCCTGGCCCAGCAGCAGCGCCTCGGCGCCGGGGTTGCCGGCCTGGACGGTGGCGCGCACGGTCCAGCCGCGCCAGCGCCCGGACGCCCACAGCCACCGGCTCAGCGCGCTGCCGATCCCCTGCCGCTGCCACGCGTCGGCCACGAGGATCCCGATCTCCGCCTCCCCCGGTGTCTCCGAGACGAAGTTGAGCAGCCCCACCGGTGTGCCGCCGCGGGAGGCGAGCAACGCGACGCCGTCCGGTGGCCCGGCCAGGAGGAACCGCTGGTAGCGCCGGAAGACGTCGCCCGGCCGGGCCGGCCCGCCCATCATGAACCGGCGCCGGAGGCTGTCCGGCGAGGAGGCCGCGACGACGGCGGCGACGCGCTCGCGATCCGCAGGGCCGAGCTCTATGACGGTGGTCATAATCCCAGCAAACCACACCGGCGCGAAGAACACCATGACCGTCGTCATAGCCCACCGCGGCGGTTCGCCCGGCGGGGACCCGGGTACGTTGCCGGGGCCGCGCTCCCCCACCGCGAAAGGCGTCCGACGATGCAGCTCTACGCCGAACGGCCGATCCGCCGTACCGTCCAGCTCGTCAGCGACCTCCTGGCCGTGCTGCTCGTCGTCTTCGCGGTGTGGCTGGCGAACTCGGTGTACGACCAGGTCATGAAGCTGCGGGCACCGGGCGACGGGCTGGTCGACGCCGGCACCGGCCTGCGGGGCACCTTCGACTCGGCCGCGAACTCCGCCGACAGGATCCCGCTCGTCGGGGACGCGCTGGCGAGAGCCCTGCACGGCGGTTCCGACGTCGGGAACAAGCTGACGGACGCGGGCCGCTGGCAGATCGAGGCCGTCGAAAACCTCGCGTGGTGGATGGCGGCGATCATCATCGCCCTGCCCGTGCTGACCCTCGTGGTCACCTGGCTGCCGCTGCGCTGGCACTTCACCCGCCGCGCCACGGCCGCCGCGCGGCTGCGGGCGCTCGGCGACGAAGGCCGGGACCTGCTGGCGCTGCGGGCCCTGGTGACGCAGCCGCTGCACCGACTGGCGGCCGCGGGCGAGGTCGCGACCGGCTGGCGGGAGCGCGACCGGGACGTCATCGAGAAGCTGGCCGGGCACGAACTGGCCCGGCACGGCCTCGCGCCGTGAACCGGAGGTCTTCCCACCGGGGCTCAGGACACCGGCGGGAAGACCTCCTCACTCCGTGGGCCGGCGGACGTGGAACTCAGCCCACGGAGGGGCCCATCC
Source organism: Amycolatopsis rifamycinica (assembly GCF_000695625.1). Lineage (GTDB taxonomy): Bacteria > Actinomycetota > Actinomycetes > Mycobacteriales > Pseudonocardiaceae > Amycolatopsis > Amycolatopsis rifamycinica. The sequence continues at coordinate 108,486 of NZ_JMQI01000021.1, read as the reverse complement.
CGAGGGACTGCGGGGTGCTGGCGTCGGGCGAGGGCTGGTGCAGGCCCTCGTCCAGCGGGCCGAACTCGGTCATCAAGGCCGGGCTGCCGCCCCACGGGGTCTGTTCCTCGGCGATCAGCGAGTTGGTCGTGAGCAGCAGGCCCGCGACCGAAGCGCCGTTCCGCACCGCCGACCGGCACACCCGCAGCGGGTCGACGACACCGAGGGCGATCATGTCCCCGAAGCGGTCGTGCAGGGCGTCGAAGCCGTCGTCGTCGCCCATCTCCCGCATCCGCGCGACGATCTCGTGCGCCGGGTGCCCGGCGTTGTGCGCGATGAGGAAGGCGGGCTCGGCCAGCGCACGCCGGACGATCTCGACCCCGATCGCCTGGTCGCCTTCCAAGCCGAGGCCCTCCAGGGCCTTCTCGGCGTGCAGGAGCGCCGCTCCCCCGCCGGCCACGATGCCCTCGGCCATCGCCGCCCGGGTCGCCGACAGCGCGTCCTCGACCCGGTGCTGCAGTTCCTTGAGCTCGGCCGGCGTCGCCGCGCCCACGCGCACCACGGCGACCTTGCCGGTCAGGGCCCCGATGCGCTCGGTCAGGACGTCCTCGTCGACGCCGAACTGCGCGCGCTCCAGCTCCGCCCGCAGCTGCCCGGCCCGGAAGTCGACCGCGGCCGGGGAACCCGCGCCGCCGACGATCGTGGTGCGGTTCTCGGTGACCCGGACCTGCTTCGCGCGGCCGAGGTGCTCCAGGGTCATCGTCTCCATGGTGAACCCGGACTGCCGCGAGAGCACCGCGCCGCCGACGATGGCGGCGAGGTCCTCCAGCTTGTGCAGCCGCCGGTCGCCGAACCCGGGTGCGCGCACGGCCACCGACTGGAACGTGCCGTTCACGTGGTTGTGCACCAGCATGGACAGCGCCGTGCCCTCGACCGTCTCGGCGATCACGACCAGCGGCCGGGGTGCCCGCATCACCTTGTCCAGCACCGGCATCAGCTGCTGCACCTGGGTGATCTTCTCCGCGCACATCAGGATGTACGGGTCGTCGAGCACCGCTTCCAGCCGGCCGGGGTCGGTGACCAGGTACGGCGAGAGGTAGCCGTTGTCGAACTCGAACCCTTCGACGAACTCGACGTCCATCCCGATCGACGGCGACTCCTCGACCGTCACCACGCCGCCGTCGCCGACGGTGTGCAGGGCCTTGGCGATGACCGCGCCGACGGCGTCGTCGTCGTTGGCCGAGATGGCCGCCACCCGCGCGTAGTCCTGTTCGGACAACACCGGGTGCGCCCGCTTCTCCAGGTGCGCCACCAGCAGGCCGACGGCGTGGTCGATGCCGCGCTTGACGAGCACCGGGTTGCCGCCCTGCGCGATCGCCCGCATGCCTTCGCGGACGATCGCCTGGGCGAGCACGGTGGCCGTGGTGGTGCCGTCGCCGACGACGTCGTTGGTCTTGATCGCCGCTTCCTTGACCAGCTGCGCGCCCATGTTCTCGAACTGGTTCTTCAGGTGGATTTCGCGGGCGATGGTGACGCCGTCGTTGGTGACCACCGGTGAGCCGGTGATCTTCTCGATGATCACGTTGCGGCCCTTGGGGCCCAGCGTGGACTTGACCGCCTCGGCCAGCTTGTCGACGCCCGCCAGCAGCAGGTCGCGGGCGTCCGGGCCGAACCGCAGTTCCTTCGCCATGTGCGGTGCTCCTAGGGGGTGAGGATGGCCCGGCCGCGCACGCGCCCGGCGTCGAGGTCGGCCAGCGCGTCGAGCGCGGCGTCCAGGGGGTACTTCTTCGTGTGCAGGGTGACCTTCCCGGCCTGGGCGAGCACCATCAGCTCGGCCAGGTCGTTGTAGGTGCCGACGAGGTTGCCGATGATGTTGCGCTCGGTGGAGATGATGTCGATCGTCGGGATCTCGATGTTCGAGCCGTAGCCGATGACGAAGTGCGACCCGGCGCGCCGGGTCATCGCGAAGGCGTCCTGCTGGGCGCCCTGCTCGGCGACGAAGTCGAGGACGACCTCGGCGCCGTTGCCGCCGGTCAGGTCGAGGACGGCCTCGACTTGCTTGCCATCGGCCAGGACCGTGAAATCGGCGCCCAGCGTCGAAGCCAGCTCCAGCGCGTCGGCGTTGCGGTCCACCACGATCACCCGAGCCGCCGTCAACGCGCGAAGGGACTGGATGCCGATGTGCCCGAGCCCGCCGGCACCGTTGACCACGCAGGTCGTGCCCGGGTACAGCTGCGGGACGGCCTTGCGCACCGCGTGGTAGGCCGTGATCCCGGCGTCGGCCAGCGCGGCCACGTCGGACGGCTCGGTCGTCGGGTCGAGCTTGATGCACGCGCGCGCCGACGTCAGCAGGTACTCCGCCATCCCGCCGTCGGTGTTGATGCCGGGGAACGTCCCGTTCGGGCAGTGCATGTCGTCGCCCGCGCGGCACGCGTGGCACAGGCCGCACGTCGGCGTCGGGTGCAGGATGACCGTGTCGCCGACCTCGACGTTCGTCACCGCCGGGCCGACCTCGTGCACCCAGCCGGCGTTCTCGTGGCCGATCGTGTACGGCAGCTCGACGCCGGACTTCTCGGCCCACTGCTCCTCGATGATGTGCAGGTCGGTGCGGCACACGCCGGCGCCGCCGATCTTGACCACGACGTCGAAGGGCCCGGTCGCGCGCGGCTCCGGGACGTCTTCGAGCACCGGGTGCTGGTGGTACTTCTGCAGCCGCACGGCCTTCATCCCGTGCCCTCCTCGTCCGAAGTCAGCGCGTACCGGGCGCGCAGCATGCCGCGGCAGACACCCGAATTGGCCTCCATGCTGGTGCGGGTGAGCCGCGCGAACGCCAGGTGGCGCTTCGCGTCGACCGGAGCCGTCCCCGTAGCCGGGTCCAGCAGCAGCGGGTCGCCGTCCTCGGCGGGCAGGCCCAGCTCGCGACGCCGGGCCCGCAACCGGTTCAGGTCGGGGCCCGGCGGGACATCGCCGAGGGTCAGCGATCGCGGGTCCCGGCCCAAGGACCGGCAGACGCGGTCGGTGCCGGCCAGCACGGCCTTGCGGACGAAGTCGTACCGCAGCGTGTCGAGCTCGTCGACGGCCTCGCCCTCGAACGACGCCACGAACCCCTGCCGGGCCGCCACCCCGCGGTTGATGACGTCGGACGCGAAGTGGTCGTCGAGCCGGATGTCGAGCCCGGTCAGGCCCGGCACCCCGGCCACGGCGTCGTAGGCGTCGGCCACCATCAAGAACGCGAAGTTCGGCGCGCAGAAGTACGTCGGCAGCCGCAGCCGGACGACGGCGTGGCCCGCGGCGCTCACCTCGCAGCGGGCCACGAACCCGAGGTCGGTGAGGGGTTCGTCCAGTTCGGGATCGCGGACGGTGCCCAGCGCCGCCCACACGGCGGCGCGGGCGCCGGTCACCACGGTGGTCATGAGTTCGGCACGCCGACGGGCTCGACGTTCTTCGGGTCCTTCAACCGAAGCTCCTCGGGGACGTCGATGTCGTAGAGGCGGGCGGCGTTCAGCCCGAGGATCTTCTTCTTCTGGTCGACGGTCAGCGGCGGGAAGTCCGACAGCTCGTCGTCGGCGGGCATGTTCCAGTCGACGAAGCCCTCGACCTGCCACTTCGGTTCCCAGATGGCGTAGTCCGCGCCGAAGATGAGCTTGTCCTCGCCGAGCCAGAACATCAGCTCGCCCATGACCTTGGCGAAGAACTTCGGGCGGGCGTGCATCAGGCCGCCGACGACGACGGCGAGCCCCGCGTAGACGTTCCGCTCCTGGGTGGCCATGAAGCAGAAGTCCTCGATGCGCGGCAGGCCGACGTGCTCGACGATGAAGTTGAGGCCCTGGAAGTTCGTCGCCGCGTAGTCCACATCGGACACGTCGAAGGCGTCCTTGTCCAGGGGCCAGATCGTCGGTCCCTTGTGGATGTGGACGTTCTTGACGCCGAGTTCCTCGCACTTCTCGAGGTAGCGGGCCGCCTCCGGGTCCTTGAGGCTCCAGCCGCGGGAGTCACCCCGCCACTCGGCCGTGTAGAGCTTGACACCCTTGCAGTTGTACCGCTTGACGCGTTCGGCGAACGCCTTCATGCCCTCGTCGCCTTCACGCGGGTCGAAGGTGGTGTTGACGAGGAACTTGTCCGGGTGCTTCTCGGCCAGTGCGCCGTCGTTCTCGGTGGTGTTGAAACCCGTCTTGTACCACTGCCGCAGGTTGGTCGGCTGGAAGATGGCCTTGTCGACGTGCCCGGCCTCGAACAGGTCGTGCATCATCAGTTCCTCGGAGTACTTCTGGAACCGGTCGATCGGCCAGTGCGTCTCCTTCGGGCCGAGCCCCTGGTAGGCGTGGAAGCACTCGATCCAGCCCTTGGCGTATTCCTCCTGGCCCTCGACCCAGTTCTCCGGGCTCGCGTCCCAGAAGTGGGTGTGGGCGTCCACCACGAAGTATTTTTCGCCGTCTTTTTCGTACATGGTTGATCCTCCTGAGCGGGATCCAGTGCTTACCTTCAGCGAACGGGCTTGAGGTCGAAGTCGAGGTATTCCGCCGCGTCCTCGGGGTTGGCGAACATGATCGTGCGGTCGTCTTCGTGGATCATCCGCCCGTAGTGGGTGGACATGCTTTCCTCGAACTCCGCCGCGTTGAACCAGCCCTCCTCCTCGCCGGCGGCCTCGTCGACCTCGGCGTAGACGACCTCCATGCGGCCGACGGCGTCGACCCGGATCATCGAGGGCAGCGGCGTGATGGTGACGTTGTCCTTCGTCCCCATCACCTCCGCGATGATCGCGCCCACCTGGTTGTTCATCAGGGTGAACCCGCACCTGTTGGACGCGGTGTTGTCGGCCTTGAACGGGCTTTCCGCGGTCTTGAAGACAGTCACTGGCCCAGCTCCTCGGGTGCCTTGAGACCCAGTTCGGACAGGATGCCGGCGAACCGGCTCTTGACGCGGTCGAGGCCGTCCTCGAACCGGATCGGCTTGGCGTCGGGCTGCGACCACAGCGGCTGCAGCGCGCGGGCCGCGGCGATGCAGCGCGGCACCCAGTCCTCGAGCCACTTCTGCAGCAGCGCCTTGTTGTGGTCGGCGAACTCCTTGTCGTTGATCAGCAGGTGGTACAGGGGTTTCGTGTAGCGGAGGTCGCGTTCGGAGAAGTCGAACTCCTCGGCGCCGATCAGCGTCGGGGTGACGAAGTCGCCGTTGGCCGGCGCGGCCTGCTGGACCAGGTTGCTGCGGAACAGCTCGCCGACGAGCGGCTCGAAGACGACGTTGGCGGCGAAGATCGCCTCGCCCCAGTCCCAGATCCCGGTCAGCTGCTCGGCGGTCTCGCGCACGCCCTGCCAGGCCGGGTCCTCGTTCCAGGTGGCCAGGTGAGCCGTGCCGTCGAAGCCCTCGATCTCCTCGGTGAGGGTCAGGTTGTACAGGGCCAGGTCCTGCGCCGCGCGGATCCGGTGCATGCTGTTCACCGAGATCGCGTTGTTGTGCATGTTCGTCGGGGCGCGGCGGTTGGCGTTGGCGAACAGGTAGAGGCCGAGGCCGTGGTCGACGTGCATCCAGGCGCCGACGTGCTTGGCGACGAAGTCGACCCAGTTGCGGTTCCACTGCTCGAACGCCTTGGCCTGGCGCGCGGCGTCGATGTTCTGGTTGAGCTGGCGGACGACGTTCGCGTTGTACCGGTAGAGGGTGAGCTCCCACTCCTCGTTCGGGTCGCGGAACTCGTGCCAGCCGTGCGCCGGCCAGTCGTAACCCTTCCCGCCGGAGCCCGGGCCGCGCTCGGGCAGCGGCCGGTCGGAGCCCCACGCCTTCAGCGCCGTCCACTCCAGCGGGTAGCCGCCCTGGCCGTCGGCGAAGGCGTAGAGCCAGCCCTGGGACAGGTAGTGCCGCGGGTCGGGCTGGACCTCGACGGTGACGTCCTCGTAGTGGCTCTGCTTGCGCTTGGCCGGGGTGAAGTAGTTGTACTGGCGGACGGTGGAGTCCGGGAAGACCTTGGCGCCCGCTTCGGCGTCGGTGAACGTCGGCTTCGGCACGCTGCGTTCGGAGGTGGCTGTCATGGATTCCTTACCCTTCGCCCGTGGTGGTGAACTTGTCGTAGAAGACGCGCTTGCCGTCGACGCCGAGCGCGGGCAGCAGTTCGAGGGCGGCCTCGACCATCGGCGGTGGGCCGCAGACGTACGCGTCGGCGCCGGTGAGGTCGGCGCCGGCCCGGCGCAGGACGTCGGTGACGAAGCCGGTCTCGCCGGCCCAGTCGTCGTCACCCGGCTCGGACAACGCGGGCACGTACCGGAAGCCGGGCAGTTTCGCCTCCAGTGCCCGCAATTCCGTTTCGAAGCAGAGGTCGCGGCGGCGACGGGCGCCGTAGTAGAAGACCGCCTTCCGATCGATCCCGCGTTCGGCCATGGACCGCAGCAGCGACAGGATGGGGGCCATCCCGGCGCCGCCGCCGACGAAGACCAGGCCCGCGCCCGGGTTGTCCCGGAGGGTGAACACCCCGAACGGGCCGGTCACCCGGAGCCGGTCGCCGACCGCGACTTCGGTGGCCAGGAACCGGGAGAACAGCCCGTCGGGGTAGACCTTGATGACGAATTCCAGCAGCCCGTCGCGGGCGGAGGTGTTGGCCATGGAGAACGACCGCGTTTCCTCGGTGCCCGGGATAGCGAAGTCCAGGTACTGGCCGGGGAAGAACTTGAGGTCGCCGTCCAGCCGCACCACCAGGTGCCGCAGGTCATGGGTGACGTTCTCGTTCGAGACGACCTCGACGTCGGCCTCCTGGATCGGCAGGCCGGACTGGATCATCTCCTCGTCGTAGTTGAGCAGCTCGATCGTCAGGTCTTCGTAGGCGTGGGCCCGGCACAGCAGCGTGAAGCCTTCCTCCTTTTCGTAGTCCGGGAGCGCGAAGGTCGAGTAGCGGTCGTGTTCGACGTCGTCGCCGTCGAGGAGGAACGACTTGCAGGCCGCGCACTGTCCTTCCTTGCAGCCGTGCATGAGCATGACGCCCTGCTCGGCGGCGGCCCGCAGGATCGTGGTGTCCTCGTCGACGTCGATCTCGATCCCGACCGGCTCGAACCGGACGCGATGTTTCTCTGCCATCCCCGCCCCAATCCGGCACTTTCACGTGAAAGCGCCCACCTGGGGGCGGCACTTTCACGTGAAAGTGCCGCCCGTGTGGTCGAGTCAGGCCTGCGGCGCCGGGCGCCCGGCCGGGCCCTGGCGGTTGTAGTCGGCCACGAACGCGGCGCGCTGCTCGTCGGTCATCTGGTTGAGCAGCACGTTCGGCGACTGGACCTCGGGCATCCGGCGGAGGTGGTCGAGCGTCCACATCTTCTTCGGGTCGAGGTCCAGGTGCGGCTGGGCGACCATGGTCTTGCCGTCGTCGCGGACGAAGCCCATGTCGGAGACGACGTCGGCCCAGTTCCAGCCGTGGTAGAGCGTCTCCCACTCGCGGGCGCCGACCAGCTGACCCATGTTCGGGGTGCTGCGGCCCTGGTAGGTGGGCCGGAACGCCTCGGCGTCGGTCCAGCGGCACGTCTCCGAGCAGTACGTCCGCCACTGGCCGTCGACCTTGTCGGTGACCATGTCCTCGCGGATGAGGCACGGCACCATGCAGGTCCAGCACCGGTGCGGGTACACGTAGTCGACGTCCTCGGCGACGATCGGGTGGTGCCCGTTCGGCGTCGCGAGGCGGTTGTAGTTCTCCCACCACTTGCCGTACTTGTCGTACCAGCCCGGGTACTTGTACTCGAACCACTCGAAGTCCTCGTCGGTCATCGGGTCGATGCGCCAGTAGTTGGCGAGCCACCCGGTGGCGAAGAACTGCGCGACCTCGTGGACGTAGCCCTTGTTCCAGATCCGGTTCCAGGCTTCTTCGATGAGGTCGTGCGGGATGACCAGGCCGTACTTCTCGAGCGGGACGAGGTAGGAGCGGTAGTAGTCGTCGTAGATCCAGCGGCGCCACATCTCCGCGTAGCTTTCGCGGTCCTTGCGGCGGTCCTTGGTGCCGTACTCGATGAACGTGCCGATCGCGGCGTCGACGACGGCGTGGTTGTTCCACCAGGCGTACCGCAGGTCGCGTTCGAGCAGCTGGTGGTTGCTTTCGTCGGACAACGCCATCAGCAGCGTCGCGTAGCCGTTGCTGATGTGGCGGGACTCGTCGGACTGCACCGAGTGGAACACCGTGGGCAGCAGGTAGTCGCCGTTCGCGGCGGCTTCGGCAGGCATGGCGACGAACAGCGTGTTCGTGAACGCCGTTTCGGCGACGATCGTGAGGTAGATGCTCGCCGCGGTGATGGCGTCCCCGGTGATGAAGCCTTCGGCGAACTGGCGGCCGATGGTGCCGCAGTAGTCGTTCTGGAAGTTGCGCAGGCTCGAGTTGAAGCCGGCCGGGTCGATGTAGTTCTGCATGTACAGGCGCTTGAGGTTCTGCTGGATCGTCGAGTGCCGGACCTCGTCGATCATCTGGATGGCCTGGCCGTTGTGCAGTTCGGGGTTCGGGACCGTGCGGAACAGCAGCGGCATCGCCCGCGCGGCGGAGATCTCCGGCAGCGGGATGATCGACAGGAACAGCTTCTGCCACTCCAGCCAGCGTTCCTGGACCTGGCGGAACATGTTGCCGCGGATCGCGCCGTCCTCGGCGCCGTAGACCCGGTGGTCCTTTTCCTCCTGCATCGGGAAGTAGGAGCGGAGGACCTGCTTCAGCGGGTCCTTCTTCTTGGCCTTCCGGAAGGTGTAGTCGGTGCCGTAGTGCGAGACCGGGGTGTGGTACGCCGGTTCCCACGACAGTTCCTGGATCTTCTGGTGGGCTTTCGCCACACTCTGGCGGCTCATGGATCAACTCCTTATTCGCGGCTCGCCGACCCGGCGTTCACCATTAGGCGGGCCGGCGTGGCGGACGCGGGTCTCAATCTGAGACAGAACCGCTGCCGGTGGGCGTGTCGAGCAGCCGCGCGCGCAGGGCGGCCAGCTCGTCGTGGATCCCGGCCCGCACCCGCGCGTCCCCTTCGGCGGCCGGGACGATCCCGAACGCGCGCAGCAGGGCGGCGGCGGGCTCGCCCGGATCGCCCGCGGCGCCCAGCGTCGGGTGCAGGCTCTGCTCGGCCAGGTGGGTGAAGACCAGGTTGACGATCGTCCACGGGTTGTATGTCTCGGCGGCCATGGCTCCATCGCACCGCGCCCGCGGGCCCGGGGGCGTCTCAATTTGAGACACCGCCGCCGGCCCCTCGCGCTTACGCTGGACGGGCGTCACTACGGGAGGTCACGTGGACGAGATCGCGCCCGGCACCCTGCTCGCTGACGACGCGCTCGCCCGCACCCGGGTGCGGTTCCTCACCGCCGAAACGGTCCCCGCGGACACGGTCCGGCCGACGATCCTGGCCTCGTGGCGGCGGTCGCGGGAGTTCCAGGTCGAAGCCGACCGGATCGACCCGCTCTACCTGGGCGACCAGAACCTCGACATCCCGCTCATGCGCGGCGCCGAACCGGTGCTGGACAAGCTCGGCGAGCAGTTCGAGGGCCAGCCGATCAGCCTCATCCTTACCGACGCCAGCGGCGTCGTGCTCACCCAGCGCACCGGGGACGCCGACCTGGCCCGCCACCTCGAGCACGTCGAGCTGGTGCCCGGGTTCAGCTACGGCGAGCAGTCCGTCGGGACCAACGGCATCGGCACCGCGCTGGAGGACGGCCGCCCGACGACGGTGTTCGGCCACGAGCACTACGCCGAGCACCTGGAGAACCTGGCCTGCGCGGGCGTGCCGATCCACCACCCGATCTCGGGCAAGAAGGTCGGCGCCGTCGACCTCACCTGCTGGCACAAGGACGCGGGCGGCCTGCTGGTCGCCCTGGCCCGCTCGACGGCCGAGCAGATCCGCCAGGCCCTGCTGCGGCACAGCGACCTGCGGGAGATGCTGCTCTTCCAGGCCTACCTGCAGACGTGCCGCCGGTGGACGGGCATCGTGCTGGCGTTCAACGAAGACATCGTGATGATGAACGACCGGGCCCGGCAGCTGCTCGACCCGGCCGACCAGTCGGTGCTGCTCGGCCACGCCACCGAAGCGCTGGCCGACGGACGGCGGACCCCGGCCACCCTGTCGCTGTCCAGCGGGCTGCGGGTCCGCGTGGTGTGCCGCCGCGTCGCGGGCCGGCGCGAGTCCGAGACCGCGGGCGGCGTGCTGTCGGTGAAGCTGATCGAGGCCGAGGAAACCCTGGCCGTCCCGACGCCGATGCTGCCGATGTACCTGCCGGGCGTCGTCGGCTCGGCGCCGCTGTGGCTGCGGTGCGGGCACGAGCTCGACTCCGGCCACCAGCGCGGCGAGTGGGTCGCGCTCGAAGGGGAACCCGGTGCCGGCAAGCTGACCTTGGCCAAGGGCCTCCACCAGCGCCACCACCCGGCGGCGCGGCTGCTGACCGTCGACGCGGCACTCGGCACGGACTGGGCCGCGGTGCTGCGCGAGCACGCCGAAACCCCGATCCGCACGCTGGTGATCCGGCACGCCGACCGCCTGACGGCCCCGGCGGCCGCCGCGCTGGCCGCGGTCCTGCGGACGCTGCGCGAAGACGCGGGCGCGCCGTGGGTGGTGCTCACACTCGTGCCGGAGGCCGAGACCGAACCGGCGCTGGCCGAGCTGCTGAAGTTCTTCCCCCGGACGGTGCGCGTGCCGCCGCTGCGCCACCACGTCGAAGACCTCGCGGAACTGGTTCCGCTGGTGCTGAGCAAGCTCGGGTACGGCGGCAGGCTGACGTGCTCGGCCGCGGCCCTGCACCTGCTGATGCGGGCGGAGTGGCCGGGCAACATCGGCCGGCTCCACCAGGTGCTGCGCGCGGTCGCGCAGCGCCGCCGCGCGGGCACCATCCGGCCCGGCGACCTCCCGGCGGAGTTCCACGCGGTGACCCGGCGGCCGCTGAACCGGTTCGAGTCGATCGAGCGCGACGCCATCGTGCGGTGCCTGGAGGACGCGGACGGCAACAAGGTGCGGGCGGCGAAGCTGCTGGGCATTTCGCGGGCGACGATCTACCGCAAGATCCACGAGTACGGCATCGTGCCGCCGGCCCGGTAGCCGCCCGGATCCCCGGCGGGCGGCTACCGGGCCGTTCCGGCCCCGACGTCACTTCGCCGGTGGGTTCACCGCCGCCGCGACGTCGGCGATCGTCTTGGCGTCGACCAGCCCGGTGTCCTCCAGGACCGTCATGTGGTCGAGGACGGTCTGGTTCGCCTGCGTCGCGTGCCGCCGGATGACGTCGTTCTGCGTACCGGCGCGGACTTCGGCGATGGTCGCGAAGATCTTGCCGTGCGACTCGCGCAGCAGGTTGGCGAACAGCTTGTCGAACTCCAGGCCCTGGGCGGCGGTCAGCTGGCGGACCCACGCCTGCTGTCCGGCACTGGCCTGGTCGGGCAGCGGCACGCCGAGCATCTTCGCGTCCTCGCGGACGAGCTGGTCGAGGTGCGAGTGCCCGTCGAGCAGGTGCAGGCCGGCGCGCTTGACCTGTTCGCTGCTGGCGTGGGTCTGCGCCAGGTCGCCCGCGGGGATCTCCCACAGCCCGGCCTGGCGGACCTTGACCAGGAACGTCTTGTCGAGTTCGGTGACCGGCCCGGCGCCGGCGACGTCGTTCGTGGCCGCGGCCTGCGCGGCGGACCCCATCCGCATGCCGGCCATGTCGTGCGCCGGGACCCGTGCCTCCGTCGAGCCGGGCGCGGTCTGGGCGTTGGCGTTCAGCACCATGACCGAGCCCACGCCGACGACGGCGAGCGTGGCCACGACGACCAGCGCGGTCCGGGCCTTGGCGCGGCCGGTCATGCCACGGTGATCCGGCATGGTTCCTCCTTCTGACGGCAGTTCGGTACCGGGTACACGGACGCCGTCGCGGGGAGGTTCAGCGAAATCCGAAGGATTTTCTTGTCTGCCAACGAATTCAGCTTCAAGAAGCGCTGATGGCAAGCGAAAGGGCCGATCCGGCCGGAGACCGCGGCGAGCGCCGGGGATGTCCATCTTGACCGATGCTCTTGCGGTTCGCAAGTATTGCGTCATGCAACCCCACGAAGACGCGGACGTGGCCGCCCTCGACGGCCTCACCGTGGTCCTGGTCGGGATCGCGTGGGAATGCGCGCACGCGGCCCCGCCCGAGGTGTCGTTCCCGCAGACGCGGCTGCTGCTCGTCCTCGACCGCCTCGGCCGGGTCCCGAGCTCCCAGCTGGCCGCGGCGATGGGCGTCAACGCGTCCTCGGTGACGCGGCTGGCCGACCGCCTGGAAGCCCTCGGGTACGTGGCGCGCGGCCGCAGCCCGGGCAACCGCAGCGTCGTCACCCTGGAGGTGACGGAGCCCGGGCACGAGATCGTGGCCCGCATGCTCGAACGCCGGCACGCCGCGCTGGGCGCACTGCTGGACAAGCTGCCCCCGTCGGAGCGGAAGGCCGCGGGCGAGGCGGCCCGCAACCTGCTGCACGCGGCGGCGACCATCCCGGCGCTCGGCCCGGCCGCGCTGTGAGTGCCATCCTGGACGGCATGCCGATCCGGTGGACGTGCCCGCGCTGCGACCGCGAGTTCGCGCGCGCCGGCCAGGGGCACACGTGCGTCCCGGGCGGCACGGTGGCGGAGACGTTCGCCGGCAGGCCACCGTGGCAGCGCGCGGTGTACGACGCCGTCCTCGACCACCTGCACACCCTCGGCGACGTCCACGAGGACGCCGTCAAGGTCGGGGTGTTCCTGAAGCGGGACCGGAAGCTGGCCGAGCTGCGCCCGCGTGCGCGCGACGTGCTGGTGTACCTGTGGCTGCCGCGTCCGGTGGAAACGGCCCGCATCGCCCCGGCGAGCTGGGCGAGCGGGCCGCGGGTCGGGCACAGGCTGAGCCTGCGCGCGGTGTCCGAAGTGGACGACGAAGTCCGCGAGTGGTTCACGATCGCTTACGAGACGTCCTGACCCTGCGGCCCGGCTTGCGCCACCGATGGTGGGTACAAAGTGCGGTGCCCGCCGATGGGTGATTCCGGCGGGCACCGCTCGTGGTCAGGAACCCGTGGGTCCGGTCCAGCCGTCGGGCACGTGGCCGAGGCGGACCCGCTGCGGGTGGTCGCCGACCGGGATCGACAGGAGCTTGCGGCCGGTCGCGAAGTCGATCGCCGTCACCTGGTCGGCGCCGGCTTCGGAAATCACGCAGGCGCTGCCGTCTCCGCTCACCGTCGCCCAGTACGGCTTGACCGCCGGCACCAGCGTGCCCTGCTGCAGGGACGCCCGGTCGACGACCGTCGCGTAGTCGTCCATCGTTCCGGCGATGCACAGCTTGGTTCCCGCCGGGTTCATCGACATGCCGTGGTGGCGGGAGTCGTTGACGAAGGTCTTGCGGTCGTCGCTGGTGGCCGGGTTCTTCGGCAGCTCCTTCACCCGCGTGATCTTGTCGGTCGCCACGTCGTACTCCACGAATCCGTTGAAGAACGACACCTGGAAGTACAACTTCGCGCCGTCCGGGGTGAACGCGACCGGGCGCACGGCGTCCGACAGATCGCTGCGGCCGAAGGCGTCGAGCCGCTGGCGCATGTCGATCACCTTGACCTGGCGGAAGGTCGCCGCGTCGACCACGGTGATCCGCCGGTCTCCCTTGGTGAAGTCCCAGCCCGGGTCGTCGAGGTCGGTGTTGACCTCGCCGATCGACATGTTCCACAGGTAGCGGCCGCCGTCGGTGAACACGTTCTCGTGCGGCTTGTCCCCGGTGGTGAAGGAGCCGACCTGCTGCCCCGTCACGATGTCCAGCACGTGCACGGTGTTGGACGTCGAGGCGGAGACGGCGACGCGGCGGCCGTCCGGCGAGACCGCCATGTGGTCGGAGCGGAAACCCGACACCGGGAAGCGCCAGTTGATCCGGCCGGTGGTGAGGTTGATCGAGACGACGTCGGCGAAGCTCGGCCGCGACGCCACCACCGAACCGCCGTCCGGTGTGGTGTACATGTCGTCGACGAACTGGTCGTGCCCTTCGCCGGGGCCGCTGCGGATGCCGAGGAAGAAGGCCAGCTTGACCGGGTTGAGGTAGATCTCCGTCAGTCGCTGGTCCTTGTCCGGGATGATGTTCACCCGCCCGATGCGGGCGAACGAGCCGCGGGACTGGATGACGTCCGCCGTGCCTTCCCAGTTGTTGCCGACGAACATCACCTCCCGCAGGGCCGCCGGGGCGCCGGTCGCCGGCGTCGCGGCGCCGGTCGCCAGCAGGGCGGCGGAAGCGGTGAGGCAGGCCAGGCGCGAGAGGTACGACCGTTTCCGACGGGAAGTGCGCACGGGGAACACCTTTCGGCAGTGAAGAGGTGTGGTGACCTTCGGTCGATGGATTTCGCGAAGGAACGGGGTTACTGTCCGGTATCGTCACGATAACCGGCCACCGGAGCCGCTCCGGTAGGGCCGCTCGCCCAACATCGCGGTGGCGGTGTTGTGGCCTGGCCACAACGGGAGGGTGCCGTGCCGGCCTCACCGCTGCTCCGGCAGGTGCTCGACGCGATGGCCGCGGACGACACGGTCGTCGACGAGCTGGTGCAGGCGGCACGCAGCCAGTCGCCCGAGGTCGCGCGGCTGCCCGAGGCGGAGAACCGGCGGCACGTCCGGTTCCTGCTGTCGGCCGCGCTGCGCGCCACCACGAACCCCGACAGCGCCGACTACACCACCGCCGAGGCACTGGGCGCCGACCGGGCCGCGCAGGGCGTCCCGCTCACCGACCTGCTGCGCGGGGTCCAGGCCGGCAAGACGCTCGCGGCCCGGTTCGCCGTCGAACGCGCGCGGGCCGCCGGCCTGTCCGACGACCTCATCCTCGAGACCGTCCTCGACGCCGAGCGCTACACCGGCGCCTTGGAACGGCACATCGTCAAGGGCTACCACGCCGCCGAGCTGCAGCTGTCACGGACGGTGCGTGACGCGCGGACCCAGCTGCTGCGGACGCTGCTGCTCGCCGGGCACCCGCCCACGCCGGAGGAGCTCCGGCAGGCGGGGCTGCGACCCGACGGCCGGTACTCGTGCGTGGTGTCCGACGTCAGCGACCCGGCGCGAGCCCGCACGCTCGAACAGGCGCTGCTGGAGTTCGGCGGGGTGTACGGGCTGGTCGAGGGCCGGCTCACCGGGCTGGCGGCCCGCCCGCCCGCCGGCGTCGCACTGGACGGCGACGCGCTGCTGGTCGTCGCTCCCCCGGTCCCGCTCACCGAGCTCCGGGAGGTGCACCGGCTCGGCACGGCCGCGGCGCGGATCGCCGGGCCCGGCTGCCACGACTTGACCGCGATGGCGGGTGAACTGGCGTTGACGGCCCAGCCACGGCTCGCGGACCTGCTCACGACCGAGCTGCTCGGCGCGCTCGACCCGGGCAACGCCTTCCACCGCGAGCTGGCCGCGACGGCGCTGGCCTACCTCGACCACGGCCAGCGCCTGCGTCCCACGGCCGAAGCCCTGCACCTGCACCCGAACACGGTCCGCTACCGCCTCGACCGGCTGGCCGAGCTCACGCCGGTGGCGCCGTCGGAAAACTGCGGCGGCCGCGTCCTGGACGCCGTGCGGTCGTGGTGGGCGCTGCACCACTGGCTCGGCGGCCGATAGGGTCACCCGCATGGCTGAACTCCGCCGCATGCCGGCGACCACGTCGACCGGAGAATGCGTTTTCTGCGCGATCGGCTCGGGGCAGGCCCCCGCCGCCTTCGTCCACGAGGACGACGAGTTCGTCGCGATCGTCGACCTGCGCCCGGTGACCACCGGGCACCTGCTGGTGCTGCCGCGCGCCCACCACGCGGACCTGGCTTCGCTGCCGGCCGAGGCGGGCGCGCGGATGTTCACGATCGCCCAGGAGCTGGCGGCGGCGTTGCGGCGCACGGACCTGCGGTGCGAGGCGATCAACCTGTTCCTGGCCGACGGCAAGGCCGCGGGCCAGGAGATCCCCCACGTCCACCTGCACGTGATCCCGCGGTTCGCCGGCGACGGCTTCGTGCTGGACGCCGACTGGCGGGTGCGGTCGCGGGAGGAGCTGACGGAGGTCGCGGCGAAGGTCCGCGCGGCGCGTTAGGCCTTGTGGAGCTTGTCCGGGTGGTGCACGGCGGTCTTCCCGGACTTCTCGCTCCGGACGAGGTACTGCGGGTTGTCGGGCGAGGCCTTGACGTCCCGCTTGCCGGCGTGGGTGTCCTCGGTGATCTTTTCCTCGACCGTGCCGACCGAGCTCTGGTTGCCCGCGTCCCACCGGACGCGGTCACCCTTCTTGAATTCCTTGGTCATCGATCCACCTCCGCACCCGCGGGTACCCCGGATCCGTCCGCTCACCACCGGGGGCGGGCAGCCGATACGGTGATTCGCGTGGAGCAGCGCGAGCGGCACCGGCACGCCTCGTCGTTCGGCGTGGCGGCGGCCGCCTACGCCGAGCACCGCCCGGACTACGCGCCCGCCGCGGTGCGCTGGGCGCTCGGCCCCGCACCCGGACGGCGGGTGCTCGACCTCGGCGCCGGAACCGGCAAGCTCACCGCCACGCTGGTGGCCGCGGATCTCGACGTGACCGCGGTCGAGCCCGACCCGGCCATGCTGGCGGAGCTGCGCCGGGCCCTGCCGGACGTCCCCGCGCGGCTGGGCAGCGCCGAGGCCGTCCCGCTGCCCGACGCGTCCGTCGACGCGGTGCTGGCCGGCAACGCCCTGCACTGGTTCGACATGGCCGTCGCGGGCCCCGAAATCGCCAGGGTGCTGGTGCCGGGCGGCGTCCTGGCCGGGCTGTGGAACGTCGTGGACGACCGGGCCGGCTGGGTGGCCGGGCTGGCGCGCGCCGGCGGGAGCGCGGTGATCGGCCCGCGGGACACGCCCGCCGGCTGGCGCGCCGAAACGGCCGGGATATCGCTGCCGGCCGGGTTCGGTGGCCGGGAGCGGGCCGAATTCCCGCACGGGCAGCGCCGCACGGCCGATTCCCTGGTGGCGGCCCTGGCCACCCGGGCGGGCGTGCTGGTCATGCCGCCCCGGGACCGGGTGGACACGCTCGGCCGGATCCGGGCTTTCCTCGCCGGCGAACCGGAGACCGCCGATGGCGAGTTCACCCTCCCGATGCTGACCTGCGTGCTGCGCGGGCGCCGCCCGTGACGGGCCGGGCAATCACCTCGTCGGGGCGGATAGCCGTGGTGGCCGCGGGTACCCGTCCCGGATGGACGACGACGAGACGCGCCGCGAATTCGGCAACAGCGTCAACATGACCGCCAAGCAGCTCGACGACTGGCTGGAGACCGACGAGTCGAAAGCCGCCGGGCAGCACGAGGACAGTGAGTCGATCGGGCACAAGTCCGGCCGGCGCATCGTCGAGATCCTGCGGAAGAAGAAGGACGACCTCACCGCCGACGACCTCGCCCACATGCGCAAGGTCGTCGGGTATGTGCACCGGCACCTGGCCCAGCGGCCGTCCGGGGACGTCAAGGACACCACCTGGCGGCACTCGCTCATGAACTGGGGGCACGATCCCGTGCGCTAGCGGCGTAATCCGGCAGCACCAAGGCGTTCGCTGCCTCGCGGAGGGGGCGGGCCATCTGCTCCAGGACGCGGTTGCGGCCCGGGAGGTACGGCATCAGCTTGATCATCCGGGTGTTGAACCAGGCGAACGCCCGCGACTGCGGGATGATCCCGCGCAACGCCGTCTTCGCCAGCGCCTGGTTCTTCTCGATGTACGGACGCATCAAAGCCTCGTACCGGGACAGCGCCTCCGGGAAGTCCGATGCCAGCTCGCCCGCCAGGACGTACGCGCCGGCCAGGGCCAGGCTCGTGCCCTGGCCCGACGCCGGGGACGGGCAGTATCCGGCGTCGCCGAGCAACGTCACGCGGCCGGCCGAAAACCGGTCCATGACGATCTGGCAGACCGGGTCGAAGTAGAAGTCGTCCGCCTCGCGCACGGCCGCCAGCAGGGCCGGGATTTCCCAGCCCAGGCCGGCGAACCGGTCCGCCACCAGGTCCTTCTGGCCGTCGACGTCCCGGCGGTCGTAGGTCAGCGGGGGTGCGCTGAACCAGAACGCCGCCTTGGCGTCGGCCGCACGGGCGGTGCTGTAGACGTTGACCATCTTGCCCGGGGCCGCCGCGTGCAGCAGCTCCCAGCGGTCCAGCTCCAAGCGGTTGGGCACCGTCGAAATCGAGATGTAGGCGTCGAACCGGCGCAGGTAGTCCTCCTCCGGGCCGAACGCCAGTGCGCGGACGCCGGAGTGCAGGCCGTCCGCCCCGACGACCAGGTCGAACCGGCGGGGCGCGCCGTGGGCGAACGTCACCTCGACGCCGTCGGGACGCTGGCCGAGCCCGGTGATCCAGTCGCCGAAGACGTACTCGGTGTGGTCGCGGGTCCCGTCGTACAGGATCCGGGCCAGGTCGCCGCGCAGGATCTCGGTGTCGTCGCCGTGGCGGAAGCCGAACGTGTCCGCGTCGAGGGTGGCCAGCTGCTTGCCGCGCTTGTTCACGAACGCCGCGCCCCGCATGTCGGTGCTCGCCGCGTGGACCTGCTCCAGCAGGCCCATCCGGCGGACGACGTCGACCGCGACGCCGCGGATGTCGACCTTGTAGCCGCCTTCGCGCAGGCTCGGGGCCCGCTCGACGACGGTGGCGCGGAAGCCGTGGTGGTGCAGCCACCAGGCGAGGGCGGGGCCGGCGACGCCGGCGCCGGAGATCAGGATGTGCTTCGTCATGTCCCGGACGATCGACGACGCCGCTGACCGCTCACGAACCGAGCGCGAACCGCCGCTGACCGGCCTCCTCGACGGCCTGCTCGGGCGGCGTCCGCCGGCCCCGGTCGAACGCTTCGGCGTAAGCCGAATCGCCGAGACGCCCCCGGACGCGGTCCGCCACGCCGTCGACGTCGGCGTCCCCGGTGACGGGTGCGCCGCGCAGCCCGACCGCCACGCCGAGCAGGAACGCCGCCCGCTCGTCCTCCGCTCGCCCGGCCAGCACTCCGGCCAGGCCTTCGATCGCCTGGGCCGCGCCCGGCAGGTTCGCGTGTTCCAGCGCGGTGGCCAGCGCTTCCTGGTGCAGTTCGGTCGCTTCCTCGAGGTGGCCTTCGGCGGCCGCCGTCCAGCCGAATCCGGTGTGGACGCGGATCCGCGTCTCGCCGCCGGTCACCGGGTCGGCGGCCAGGCCGAGTGCGGAGGCGTACCAGCGCCGGGCGGCGGCCAGGTCGCCCGCGCGCCGCGCGATCTCCCCCAGCCCGCCGCGCGCCCGGGCGAGCGTCACCGGCGTGCCCGCGGCGCGTGCCTGCTCGGCGGCGGCTTCGTAGTCGGCTTTCGCGGCTTCGGCGTCGCCTTGCCGCAGCACGCCGTCGGCGCGCCGGCAGAGCAGGTCGGCGGCGTCCTCGGCCGCGCCGAGCTCGCTCGCGAGCCGGACGGACTCGTCCATCAGCTCGCGGAAGCGCGCGTGGTCGCCGCGCCAGTCGGCGAACTCCGCGAGCTTCTCCAGCGCGCTCGCCTCGCCCCAGCGGTCGCCCAAGGCCCGGAAGGCCTCCAGTGCCGCCGAGAAATGCGCTTCGGCTTCGGCGATCCGGCCGCGGTACTGCGCGCCGAGGCCGTCGCCGATCCGCGCGAACGCCCGGGACCACGCGTCCGGGCCGATCAGCGCGGCCAGCCGTGCGCCGTCTTCGGCCTTGGTGCGTGGGGAAAACGCCCACAGCAGGAAGAGGTACGGGTACTCGAGCGGCCCGTCGAGCCGGCGCAGGATCGGCTCGATCGCGATGTCGGTGTCCGACGCCTGGATCACGCACAGGACGTATTCCTCGGCCAGTCCCGGCGGCGGCTCCGGGCCGACGGCGGCGAGCACCGCGTCCGCGATCGGCGTCGCCTCGCTCCGCAGGCCGCGCAGCCACCAGTACCAGGACAGCGCCGCGATGAGCCGCAGCGCGGTTTCCGGGTCTTCGGTGGCGCTCCAGCGCAGGGCCGCGTGCAGGTCGGCGTGTTCCGCGGTCAGCTCGGCCAGTGCCGTCAGCTGGTCCGCGCCGCGCAGCTTCGGCCCGGTCGCCGAGGCGAGGTCGAGGAAGTACCGCGCGTGCGCCGCGCGCCGGTCTTCGCCACGCTCGGCGCAGAACGCGCGGATGGTCTCCAGCATCCGGTACCGGCCGCCACCGAACTCGACGAGGGACTTCTCGACCAGGCCGGTCAGCACGGCGTCGCTGTCGGGGACGCCGCAGACGCGCTCGACGGCGGCCGGCCGCGCGCCGCCGGCGAACACCGCGAACCGGGCCGCCAGCAGCTGCTCGTCCGCGTCCAGGAGGTCCCAGCTCCACTCGACGACGCCGCGCAGGGTCCGGTGGCGCGGCTCGGCCGTCCGGTCACCGCGGGAGAGGAGCCGGAACCGGTCGCCGAGGCGGGCGGCGACGTCGTCCGCGGACAGCGACCGCAGCCGGGCGGCGGCGAGCTCGATGGCCAGCGGGAGGCCGTCGAGGGCGGCGCAGATGCGGGTGACCGCGCCCGGGGCGGGTGCCGTGCCGGGCGCGACCGCCGCGGCCCGGTCGGTGAACAGCCGCGCCGCGGCGTCGGCGGGCAGCGCCCCGACCGGCACCAGGGTCTCGCCGGTCAGGCCCAGTGCTTCACGGCTGGTGGCCAGCACGCGCAGGCCCGCGCACTCCCCCAGCAGGCGCCGCACCAGCCGCGCGGCCTCGGCGACGACGTGTTCGCAGTTGTCGAGGACGAGCAGCAGCGGCCGGTCGGCGAGTCCGGCCGCCAGGCGGTCGGCCGGGTCCGCGGCCGCCCCCGGGGTCAGCACGCCTTGCTCGCGCAGGCCCAGCGCGGCGAGGACCGCGCGCGGGACGTCGGTGGTCGTCGCGAGTTCGACGAAGCAGACCTCACCGGCCGCGCGGGCCGCGGCTTCGACCGCGAGCCGGGTCTTGCCCGCCCCGCCCGGCCCGGTGAGCGTGACGAGCCGGGCGCCGGGCAGGGCCGCGGTGAGCCGGCCGAGCTCGGCCCGGGCGACGAACCCGGTGAGCGGCACGGGCACCCGGCGCGCCGGGGCGGGGGCGGCCCGGAGGACCGCGGCGTGCGCGCCGGCGAGCTCCGGGGAGGGGTCGGCGCCGAGTTCGCCGGCGAGGCGTGCCCGCATTTCGGCGAACACGGCGAGCGCTTCGGCGGATCGGCCGCTGCCGTGGAGGGCCCGCACGAGCTGCGCGGTGAGCCGTTCACGCAGCGGATGTTCGCGGGTGAGCTCGCGCAGCTCGGCGACGAGCCGCTCGTGGTGGCCGAGCGCGAGCCCGGCCTCGGCGCGGTCCTCGGTCGCGGCCAGCCGCAGTTCCGCCAGCCGGGCCGCACGCGGCGGGTCGGCGAGCCCGTCGAGCGCCGGTCCCCGCCAGAGCGCGAGTGCCGCGGTGAGCAGCTCGAGCTTCACCGTCGGATCGGCGGCTTCCCGCGCCTGTGCGGTGAGCCGCTCGAAGCGGTGGACGTCGACGTCGGCGGGATCGACGGCCAGCCGGTAGCCGGCGGGGGTGAACTCGACCAGGCCGTCGGGCGCACCGCCGTCCCGCAGCCGCCGCCGCAGCCGCGAGACCTGCGACTGGAGTGCTTCGGCCGCACCCTCGGGCGGGTGTTCGCCGTGCAGGCCGTCGATCAGCCGCTCCGCACCGACCACCCGGCCGGCGTCGAGGGCGAGCAAGGCGAGCAGCCCACGCAGCTGGGGCCCGCCGAGGGCGACCGGTGTCCCGTCGGGACGGCGGGCTTCGACGGGCCCGAGGATGGCGAACTGCACGCCGACGATTCTGGCCCACGCACCCGGCGTCAGCGCGCGGGCTTTCCCGGCCGCAGCCCGCGGAAGAACGCGCGGATGTCGGTGACGAGCAGCTCGGGCTCCTCCATCGCCGCGAAGTGGCCACCGGAAGCGAAGTCCGACCAGTGCGCGGTCTTCTCCTCCGGGTCCATGATCCGCCGGACCACCGGCGAGGTGTTGAACACCGCCCAGCCCGCCGGGACGTCCGACGGGGCCAGCCAGCCGTGCGTCGCGTGGGCGGCCTCGTAGAGGAACCGGGCCGCGCTCGCGCCACTGCGGGTGAACCAGTACAGGCTCACGTTCGTCAGCAGCCGGTCGCGGCCGACGCCGGCCGCGCCGGTCCACGCCTCGAACTTCTCCGCGATCCAGGCCAGCTGCCCGACCGGGGAGTCGGTCAGCGCGGCCGCGATCGTCTCCGGCTTGTGCGACTGGAGGTCGAGGTAACCGCGCGCGGCCCGCCAGGCCGCGCGGGCCGCGTCCAATTCGGACTGTTCGGCTTCGGACAGGTTCTCCGGCAACGGAAGCTGCTCGCCGGCGAGGGCGATCGTGCCGCGGTCGCTGTTGACGTGGGTGCCGATGACGCGGTCCGGGTACCGCGCCGCGAGCCGGCCGGTGACGCCCGCGCCGATGTCGCCGCCCTGCGCGGCGAACCGGTCGTAGCCGAGCCGGGTCATCAGCTCGGCGAACGCGTCGGTCGTGCGGGCCAGCTCCCAGCCGGGGCCGCTCAACGGCGTCGAGAACCCGAAGCCGGGCAAGGACGGGACGACGACGTGGAACGCGTCCGGGCCCGGTTCGGTCAGCGGGCCGATGACGTCGAGGAACTCGGCGATCGAGCTCGGGTAGCCGTGGGTGAGCAGCAGCGGCACCGCGTCCGCCTGAGCCGAGCGGACGTGCAGGAAGTGGATGACCTGGCCGTCGATCTCGGTCGTGAACTGCGGGAACGCGTTGACCGCGGCTTCCTGGGCGCGCCAGTCGTAGCCGTCGCGCCAGTACTCGGCGAGCGCCCGGACCTCCGACGTCGGGATGCCGCGGGACCAGCCGGGCTCGTCGCCGGGGACGAGGTCGGCGAACCGGGCCGAGGCGAGGCGCCGGTGGAGGTCGTCCAGCTCGGCCTGCGGGACGTCGATGCGGAAAGGGCGGATTTCGTTCGTCATGGGAAGCACGTTAGGAACCATTGCGGAAGACTTCCTTCCGCGATTCGTGCGATCCTCGGGACATGTTGCAGACCTCCGCCCGCCTGCTCCGGCTGCTGTCGCTGCTCGAAACGCGGCGCGACTGGACCGGCGCCGACCTGGCCGGCCGGCTCGGCGTCACCGCGCGCACCGTGCGCAGTGACATCGGCAAGCTGCGGGAGCTGGGCTACCCGGTCGAAGCCGCCCCCGGCGTTCAGGGCGGCTACCGCCTCGGCGCGGGCGCGCAGCTGCCGCCGTTGCTGCTGGACGACGACGAAGCGGTGGCCGTCGCGGTCGGGCTGCGGACCGCGACGGGCGTGGCCGGCATCGGCGAGACGTCGGTGCGCGCGCTCGCCAAGCTGGAGCAGGTGCTGCCGTCGCGGCTGCGGCACCGGGTACGGGCGCTGCAGGCCGCGACGGTCGCGGTGCCCGGCGCCGGCCCGGCGGTCGACGCGGACGTGCTGACCGCGATCGCGGCGGCGATCCGGGCGAACGAACGGCTGCGGTTCGACTACACGAGCCACGAGCGCACGCCGAGCCGGCGCGACGTCGAGCCGCACCGGCTGGTCAGCTGGGGCCGCCGCTGGTACCTGGTCGCCTGGGACACCGCCCGCGACGACTGGCGCACCTTCCGCGTCGACCGGATGACGCCGAAGGTGCCGACCGGCCCGCGCTTCGCCCCGCGCGAGCCGCCGGAGGGTGACGTCGCGCAGTTCGTCCAGGGCAGCGTGGGCGCCGCGACGTGGCGCTTCCACGCCCGGGTGCGGCTGCACGCGCCGGTCGAGTACGTCCGGGAGCGCCTTCCGATCGCGGTCGACGTGACGGCCGAGGGCCCTGGCAGCTGCGTCGCGGAGGTCGGATCCGACCACGCGCAGATGCTCGGGCTCTACCTCGGCTTGCTCGACGTGGACTTCGAGGTGCTCGACGCACCGGAGCTCGCCGCGGCGCTGGCGAAGACCGGCGAGCGGTTCCTGCGGGCCGCTAGCGCAGGGAGTCCGCCAGCTCCTGGATGATCTCCATCTGTCCCTGCGCACCGACCTCCATGCCCGACTGCAGGATCGTGTCGCGCAGTTCCGTGCTGCCGGTTTCGGTCAGCAGCTCCAGGCGCGTGCGGTCGCCGTCGAGCGCGGTGAAGGTGACGGTGTTGAGCGGCCCGTCCACCTCATCCGGGTCGACGCCGGGCAGCTCGAACACCTCGGTGTAGACGAGCCGCTCGTCCGGCACGATCTCGCGGTACTCGCCGTGGAAGCCGACCTCGGCGCCGTCGCCGGTCTTGAGCACGTACCGCCAGCGGCCGCCGGGCCGCAGGTCCATTTCGACCTCGGTGGTGGTGCCGCGGTGGCCACTCCACCAGCGGCTCACCAGCTCCGGCGTGGTCCACACGCGGTAGACCAGGTGTCTCGGGGCGTCGAACTCGCGGGTGATGAGGATCCGGTCGTCGGCGGGGGTGGTGATCTCCACGTCACTGCTCCTGTTCCTTGAGTTCCTCGAGGACGTCGTCCATCAGGTCGAACCGTTCCGCCCACGTCCGTTCGTAACGCTTCACCCAGTCGTGGATGGGCTTGAGCGCGGCGCCGTTGAGCCGGTAGAGCCGCTGGCGGCCGTCGCCGCGCACGTCCACCGCGCCGACCTCGCGCAGCACCCGCAGGTGCTTCGACACCTGCGGCTGGGCCAGGCCGAGCCGGTCGACGAGGTCGCCGACCGACCGTTCGCCGTCCCTGAGGACGTCGAGGATCTGCCGCCGCCGGGGTTCGGCGACCGCGTTGAAGGTGTCCGCCGTCGTCGCTGCTCGTGCCACGCGGCTCATCATATTCCCATATGGGTATGCGTCAAGCCCGCATCCTGGGCACGCTGGGCCGTCGCCGGTTCGTCTGTCACGATCGGGGCCATGACCAGCCCGCCGGGGAGTCCACAGAGGACGGACGCGCGCGGGGTCCGGCGCAGCGCCAGCGCGAGCGCGGTCCTGCGCGCGGTGCTCGACGGTGGCCCGATCGCGCGCAGCACCATCGCGCGGCGCACCGGGCTGTCCGCCGCCGCCGTCAGCGGGCACACCGCCGAGCTGCTGCGGCGGGGACTGCTGCGCGAACTCCCGGAAGCGGAGTCACGCGGGGGCGTGGGACGGCCGCACGTGCCGGTCGACCTCGACACCGGGCGGCACGTCGCCGGCGCGCTGCACTTGGCCGTGCACCACGCCACCGTCGCGCTGCTCGACCTGCGCGGGAACGTGCTGGTCCAGCACGAAGAGCCGCACGACGGGCTGGCCGCCGAAGAGCTGCTCGCCCGCGCCGCCGAAATCCTCGACGACCTCCTGCTCGGACACGCCCCCGACCGCGAGCCGCTCGGCCTCGGCGTCGCCACCGGCGGCTGGGTCGACCGGGCGTCCGGCACCGTGGTCGAACACCCGCTGCTGGGCTGGCGGAACGTCCCGGTCCGCGACCTCCTGGCCGGCAGCACCGGACTCGCGGTGGAGGTCGACGGGCACGCGCGGGCGCTGGTGCACGCCGAACGGCTCTTCGGGCACCCGCGCGCCCGCGACAGCGTGGTGCAGTTGTTCACCGGCAACGTCGTCGACGCCGCGTTCGCGACCGGCGCCACCGTGCACCACGGGCCGCGTTCGGCCGCGGGCGCCGTCGCGCACCTGAGGGTCGACGGCAGCAGCGAACCGTGCCGGTGCGGGCGCACCGGCTGCCTCGAAGCGGCCGTTTCGGAAGGAACACTCGCGCACCAAGCCGTGGAATGCGGATTGATCGAGCGCCCGGACTTCCCGGAATTGCTCGCGCTCGCCGTGGACGGCAATTCCGCGGCGGTGCGGATGTTCCACGAACGCGCGCGGCTCATCGGCCGGGCCGCGGCCCTTCTGCTCGACGTGCTGAACCCCGCCGTGCTCGTCGTGGTCGATCGGAGTGTAGCCCACGTGCCGAGCTGCCTTCCCATCATCCGGGAGGAGGTCGGCGACCGGTCCCGCGGCCCCGCTCCGTCGGAAACCGTTGTGGGCACCAGCTTCCCGGGCACCGAGCTGGCGACCGCCGGCGGCGCGGTCCTCTTGGACGTGCTCTACGAAGACCCGCTCGGTCCCCTGTTGACCGGGTTGCGCCCCGCTTCGTGAACCGGCGGAGTTATTTCACGAACTCGCAAAATTGACCGTCCGCTCGTCGGCTGCGAACAATTGCCTCATCCCCGCCGACTCCCGGAACGGACGAAACCACCGTGAAGAAAACCCTGCCCCTGTTCGCCGCCGCCGTGGTGCTGCTGGCCGGCTGCGCTTCGGCGACGGCCACCGGTGCGCCCGGGCAACCGGAGA
The DNA here is from genome assembly GCF_000695625.1 of Amycolatopsis rifamycinica. Classification (GTDB taxonomy): domain Bacteria; phylum Actinomycetota; class Actinomycetes; order Mycobacteriales; family Pseudonocardiaceae; genus Amycolatopsis; species Amycolatopsis rifamycinica. Next base: position 82,387 of record NZ_JMQI01000021.1, on the reverse strand, counting down.
AGCTGGAACTGCGCTACCAGGGCAACGCGAACTCCGTCACCCTCCCCGAACTCGCCGAAGACCTGGGCTACTTCGGCCCGGTCAAGCTGAAGTGGGTCGGCAACACGATCAGCGGCCCGCAGGACATCCAGTCGGCGGCCACCGACCAGACCGACTTCGGCGGCGCCTTCACCGGCGCGGTCGTCAAGCTCGTCGAAGCCGGCGCCCCGGTCAAGGCGGTCGTCAACTACTACGGCTCCGACGACAAGGCCTTCATCGGCTTCTACACCAAGCAGGACAGTCCGATCCGGACCGCCCGCGACCTGATCGGCAGGAAGGTCGGCGTCAACACCGCCGGCGCCAACCTCGAAGCCGCGCTCGACACCTGGCTCAAGGGGCAGGGCCTTTCCGACGACGAGGTCAAGCAGGTGCAGCTGGTCGTCATCCCGCCGGTGAACGCCGAACAGGCGCTGCGCAACGGCCAGCTCGACGTCGCCGCGCTCCAGGGCATCCTGCAGGACCACGCCGTCGCGGCCGGCGGCGTCCGCCCGCTGTTCACCGACGTCGGCGCGTTCGGGCCCTACAACGGCGGTCCGTACGTCCTGCGCACCGACTTCATCAAGAAGTACCCGGAGACGGCGAAGATCTTCGTCTCCGCCGTGGCCCGGGCGATCGAGTGGGAACGCACGACTCCGCGCGAAGAGGTGATCGCCCGCTTCACGAAGATCATCAAGGCCCGGGGCCGCAACGAAAGCACCGACACGCTGAAGTACTGGAAGAGCGTCGGCATCACCCGCGGCGGCCTCATCTCCGACCAGGACTACACCCGGTGGGAGCCGTGGCTGAAGCAGGAGGGCTACCTCAAGCACGACAGGATCGACACCTCGAAGCTCTACACCAACGAGTTCAACCCCTTCCGCGACGGCGCCCCGGCGGTGACCCCGTGATCAGCATCCGCTCGGTGACCAAGACCTTCGGCGCGCTGACCGCGCTCGACGACGTCTCCCTCGACATCGCCGACGGCACGTTCCTGTCGCTGGTCGGCCCCAGCGGCTCGGGCAAGTCGACCCTGCTGGACCTGCTCGGCGGGCTCGCCACCCCGACGTCGGGCGAGGTGCTCATCGACGGCGAGCCGGTGCGCGGGCCCGGCCTCGACCGCGGGGTCGTCTTCCAGCAGTACGCGCTGTTCCCGTGGCGCACCGCCCGGGCCAATATCGAGTTCGGCCTCGAAGGCGGGCCGCTCGGGAAGCGGCAGCGGGCCGAGCGGGCGCGCGAATACCTCGCGCTGGTCGGGCTGTCCGGCTTCGAGGACCGCTACCCGCACGAGCTGTCCGGCGGGATGAAGCAGCGGGTCGCGATCGCCCGCAGCCTCGCCTACGACCCGGCGGTGCTGCTGATGGACGAGCCGTTCGCCGCGCTCGACGCCCAGACGCGCGAGCAGCTGCAGGAGGAGCTGCTGCGGATCTGGCGCCGCACCGGCAAGACGGTCGTGTTCATCACCCACGGCATCGACGAAGCCGTCTACCTGGGCCAGCGGGTCGCCGTGCTGACGTCGCGGCCCGGGCGGCTCAAGGCCGTCGTCGACGTCGACCTCGGCGACCGCACCGGGGACGTGCGGTCCGGGCCGGAGTTCGGGCGGCAGCGCCACCGGCTCTGGGAACTGCTGCACGACGAGGTCCGCAAGGCGGCCGAACACGAACGGAGCGCGGCCCGATGACCACCACCCTCGAAGCCCCGGCCGTCCACACCAGACCCGCGGGCCCGCCGCCGCGACCGCGCCGGTTCACGAAGAAGCTCACCCGGGCGGTGCACGCGTCCGCCGCGGTCGTGCTGTTCGTGACGCTGTGGGAGCTGGTCCCCCGGTTCGTCCTGGACGAGAGCACGCGGACGTTCCTCCCGCCGCTGTCCGAGGACCTGCGGGCCCTGTGGGAGCTCGTTCTCGACGGCGAGCTCGCCGACCACCTGCTGGCCAGCGTCGGGCGGTCCGCCGCCGGGTTCGCCGTGGCCGTCGCGGTGGCGGTGCCCCTGGGCCTGCTGATCGGCTGGTACCGGCCGGTGGCGCGGTTCCTGCAGCCCTTGCTGGAGCTGGCCCGCAACACCGCCGCGCTGGCGCTGCTGCCGGTGTTCACGCTGCTGCTGGGCATCGGCGAGCTGTCGAAGGTCAGCCTGGTGGTCTACGCCTGCGTGTGGCCGGTGCTGCTCAACACGATCGCCGGGGTCAACACCGTCGATCCCCTGCTGGTCAAGGCGGCCCGCTCGCTGGGGCTGTCGAGCCCGCGGCTGTTCCGGAAGGTGATCCTGCCCTCGGCCGTGCCGACGGTCTTCACCGGCATCCGGATGGCGGCGTCCTACTCGATCCTGGTGCTGGTGGCCGCGGAGATGGTCGGCGCCAAGGCCGGGCTCGGCTACCTGATCAACACCAGCCAGGTGAACTTCCAGATCCAGCAGATGTACGCCGGGATCATCGCGGTCTCGCTGCTCGGCGTTCTCGTCAACGCCGGCTTCGTCGCGCTCGAACGGCGGTTTTCCACCTGGCGTCCCAAGGAGACCCCATGATGCACCTCAACGCGTTCGTGATGCCGAACGGCCACCACGAAGCCGCGTGGCGGCACCCCTCGACCGACCCGCACCGGGCCCGGACGCTGCGGCACTACGCCGACATCGCGCGGACCGCCGAGCGCGGCAAGCTGGACTCGATCTTCCTCGCCGACGGCGTCGCGCTGTGGGGCAACGTCAAGCACAACTCCCACAGCCACTTCGAACCGCTGACGCTGCTTTCGGCGCTGGCCGCGTCCACGGTCCACATCGGACTGATCGCGACGGCGTCGACGACCTACAACGAGCCCTACCACCTGGCCCGGAAGTTCGCCTCGCTCGACCACCTCTCCGGCGGGCGCGCGGGCTGGAACATCGTCACCTCGGCGGGCATCGACGAAGCCCGCAACTTCAACCTGGCCAAGCGCCCCTCGCACGACGCGCGGTACGACCGGGCCGAGGAGTTCGTCGAGGTCGTCAAGAAGCTGTGGGACAGCTGGGACGACGACGCCGCGGTCGTCGACCGCCCGAGCGGCGTCTACGCCGACACCGATCGGATCCGCGCGATCGCCCACGACGGGCCGCACTTCCAGGTGCGCGGGCCGCTGAACATCGAACGGCCGGTGCAGGGATATCCGCTGCTCGTGCAGGCCGGGTCGTCGGAGACCGGCAAGGAGTACGCGGCCCGGCACGCCGAAGCCGTGTTCACCGCGCAGCAGACCTTCGCCGAGGGCAAGGCGTTCTACGAAGACGTCAAGGGTCGGCTCGCGAAGTACGGCCGCACGCCGGACGAGCTCAAGATCCTCCCCGGGATCTCACCGATCCTCGGCCGCACCGAAGCCGAAGCCCGCGAACGCGAGGCCGAGCTGAACGCGCTGATCATCCCGGACTACGGGCTGCAGCAGCTGTCCAAGATGCTCGACCACGACGTCACCGGCTACCCGCTGGACGGCCCACTGCCGGACGTGGGCAGCTTCACCGAAGGCGGCCAGAGCCGGTTCGACCTGGTCGTCGGCCTGGCCCGGCGCGAAGACCTCACCATCCGGCAGCTGCTGGAGCGGCTGGCGGGCGGGCGCGGGCACCGCGTCTTCGCCGGCACGCCGGTCCAGGTCGCCGACGAGCTGGAGGCGTGGTTCCGCGGCGGCGCCGCCGACGGCTTCAACGTCATGCCGCCCACCCTGCCCGGCGGGCTCGACGACTTCGTCGACCTCGTCGTCCCGGAACTGCAGCGGCGCGGGCTCTTCCGCACCGAGTACTCCGGCAGCACCCTGCGCGAGCACTACGGCCTCGCGCGGCCCGTCAACCGCAACCGAGTGAAGGAGCCCGCATGACCACCATCGGCACCGACGTCCGCAAGCTGACCGGGAGGATCGGCGCCGAGATCGTCGGCTTCGACCCGGCCGGCGACCTCGACGCCGCGCAGGTGGCGTTCCTGACCGACGCCCTGCACGAGCACAAGGCGCTGGTGTTCCGGAACGTCCGGCTCGACGACGAGGGCCAGCAGCGGTTCGCCGCGCACTTCGGCGAGCTCACCAAGGCGCACCCGACGGTGCCCGCCGTCGAGGGGGCGCCGGCGATCCTGCCCGTCGACAGCGAGCGGGGCCGCGCCAACCACTGGCACACCGACGTCACCTTCGTGCTCAACCCGCCGAAGGCGAGCACGCTGCGCAGCCTGGTGGTGCCCCCGTACGGCGGGGAGACGCTGATCGCGAACGCCGCCGCGGCCTACCGGGACCTGCCGGAACCGTTGCGCGCCTTCGCCGACACGCTGCGCGCGGTGCACACCAACGACTACGACTACGTCCAGCCGCCGGAGACCGTGGACGAGCAGGAACGCGAGCGGCGGGCCCAGTTCGTCTCGCGGAAGTACCGGACCGTGCACCCGGTGGTGCGGGTGCACCCCGTGACCGGCGAGCGCGGCCTGTTCGTCGGCGGGTTCGCCCAGCGGATCGAAGGCCTGTCGGTGGGCGAGTCGCGGGACCTGCTGCGGCTGCTGCAGTCCTACGTCACCCGGCCGGAGAACGTCGTGCGGGTGGCGTGGGAGCCGGACCAGCTGGTGCTGTTCGACAACCGGATCACCCAGCACTACGCGATCGACAACTACGACGGCCTGCCGCGGCGCCTCAACCGCGTCACGGTGGCCGGGGACGTCCCGGTGGGCGTCGACGGCCGGTCCAGCGAATCCCTCGAAGGGGACGCTTCGCACTACACGCCGGTGGCGTGAGCCGGGGCGCGCCGGTGCCGGGGACCGCACCGGCGCGCCGACCGGTCATCGCCCGTTGCGAGCCAGGCCTCGGAAGCAGTCCCACGCGCGGCTGACCAGCGCCGGGTGCGTCCGCAGGTCGATCACCGTGCGGGCCAGCGCCGCCGCCGAGGCCAGCATCGCCGCCCGGCCCCGCGGGCTCGCCGCCGCGGCCGCGAACTCCGGCGTGTGGTCCGACATCTCCTCCGCCGTGATCGCCACGAACGGGTGGATCGCCGGGACGCGGACGCTGACGTCGCCGATGTCGGACGACCCGAGGAAGACCCCCGGCGCCGGCGGGGTCGCGTGGATCCCGCAGGCGGCCAGGTGCTCGGTGAACCGCTCCGACAGCACCGGGTTGTCGCGGAAGTGCGAATACCCGGGCCCGAGGCGTTCGACGTCGGCCTTCGCCCCGGTCGCCAGCGCGGCCCCCTGGGCACAGGTGGCGACGTCTTCGGCCAGCCGGTCCAGCGCGTCCGTCGTCAGGGCGCGCAGGCCGAACCGGCCCTCGGCCCGGTCGGGGACGATGTTCGTCGCCTCGCCACCGTGGGTGATGATGCCCTGGACGTGCGACCCGGCGGGCAGCCGCTGGCGCAGAGCGGACACCGCGCCGAACGCCTGGATCAGCGCCGCGAGAGCGTCGATGCCGTGCTCCGGGTCGCCGGTCGGGTGGGCGGCCCGGCCGTGGAAGGTCACCTTCAGCTCGACCTGCGCGGTCAGCGGCGCCCACGACCACGAGTGCACGCCGGGGTGGACCATCAGGGCCGCGTCGACGTCATCGAAGACGCCCGCCTCGGCCATCGCGACCTTGCCGCCGCCGCGTTCCTCGGCCGGGGTCCCCACCGCGAGCAGCGAGCCGGGCGCGTCTCCGAGGACGTCCTTGGCGGCCAGCGCGGCCCCCAGACCGGCCGCGGCGATCAGGTTGTGCCCGCAGGCGTGCCCGAGGCCGGGCAGGGCGTCGTATTCGAGCAGCAGCGCGACGCGGGGACGCCCTTCGCCGGCGCGGGCGACGAACGCCGTGGGGAGCCCGGCGATCCCGGTCTCCACGGCGAAACCGTCCGCGGCCAGCTCGCCGGTGAGCCGTTCGGCGGCGGCGTGCTCCTCATAGGACAGTTCCGGCCGTTCGTGCAGCGCGGTGGCGACGGCCCACAACCGCTCGTCCAGGTGCTCGATGCGCTCGTCGGCCCGCTCGTGCAGCTCCTCGTGCCACTCCATGCCCTCCGGGATACCCCAACCACGGGCGGTCATGCCACCGGGGTGTTTCGCCCGCGGCGCCTCCGGCTACTCCGCCGCAATGGACCACAGCAAGGCACCGGTGCTCGAGGCGCTGCGCGACTACCACAGCACCGGCTACGTCCCGTTCAACGCTCCCGGCCACAAGCAGGGCCGTGGCATCGACCCGCGCGTGCTCGAAGTCGTCGGCGCCGACGTCTTCAAGTCCGACGTCATCGCGCTCAACGGCCTCGACGACCGGCTCATGCGCCAAGGCGTGCTGGCCGAGGCCCAGGCGCTGATGGCCGACGCGGTCGGCGCCGACCACACCTTCTTCTCCACCTGCGGCAGCTCGCTCTCGGTCAAGAGCGCGATGCTCGCCGTCGCGGGCCCGCACGAAAAACTGCTGGTGCCGCGGCACGTGCACAAGTCGGTGATCTCCGGGCTGATCGTCAGCGGCGTGCGGCCGGTCTGGGTGCGCCCGCACTGGGACGCCGAGCGGCACCTGAGCCACCCGCCGGGCGTGCGGGAGTTCGCGGAGGCCTACGAGAGCGACCCCGAGGTCAAGGGCGCGCTCGTGGTGACCCCGACCGACTACGGCACCTGCGGCGACCTGCGGGCGATCGCGGACTGGTGCCACGAACGCGGGCTCCCGCTGATCGTCGACGAGGCGTGGGGCGCGCACCTGCCGTTCCACGACGGACTGCCGCCGTGGGGCATGGACGCCGGAGCCGACGTGTGCGTCACGAGCGTGCACAAGATGGGCGCCGCGGTCGAACAGAGCTCGGTCTTCCACCTGCAGGGCGACCGCGTGGACCCGAACGTGCTGAAGGCGCGTGAGGACCTGCTCGGCACGACCAGCGCGAGCTCCCTGGTCTACGCGGCCCTCGACGGCTGGCGGCGGCAGATGGCCGAACAGGGCAAGGAGCTGATCGACGGCGCGCTGACGCTCGTCGATTCGGTGCGCGGCCGGCTGGCGGACCTGGGCGTGACGGTGATGCACGACGAGTTCCTCGGCCCGGACCTCGCCGATTCGGTCGACCGGCTCAAGGTCGTGCTCGACCTCGACCCGCTGGGCATCAGCGGGTACCAGGCCGCCGACTGGCTGCGCGAGCACCAGCGCGTGACCGTCGGCCTGTCCGACCACCGCCGGATCGTGGCCCAGTTCAACCACTCCGACGACGAGAAGACCGCGAGCACGCTGGTCGACGCGATCGACGCGCTCGTGAAGGCCGCGCCGTCGTTCGAGAAGCCGCCGAAGGTGGACCTGCCGTCGCCGCGGGAGATGGAGCTGGAGACGGCGATGCTGCCGCGCGACGCGTTCTTCGGCCCGGCCGAGCAGGTGCCCGTGGCGGAGGCGGCCGGCCGGATCGCGGCCGAAATGATCACGCCGTACCCGCCGGGGGCGCCCGGCGTGCTGCCCGGCGAGGTGATCACCCGGCCGATGCTCGACTACCTGCGCAGCGGGCTCGGCGCGGGCATGCAGCTGCCCGACCCGGCCGACTCCGACCTCGAGTCCATCCGCGTCGTCGCGAAGCACTGACAGCGAGAGGGGGGCACTTTCCCGGGAAAGTGCCCCCTCTTCGTGCGTCGGGGGATCAGGCTTTGGCGCTCTTGAGGTCCAAGGGGTTCTTGGGCGCGGCGGAGCGGGCGTCGATCATCCGCTGCCCCAGCTCCTGCAGCTGCTTGCGGCCCATCGCCGAGCGGACCTCGGGGAACCACTCGTCCTCTTCCTCTTCGACGTGGTGGCGGACGTTCTCGGTGAGCACGGTGACCTTCGCGTCGAAGGTCTCGTCCTTCGGGTCCATGCCGAGCAGCTCGGACAGCATCCACACCACGACGTGGTGCTCCTCCACGCTCTCCAGGACGTGGTCCTTGGTCTCCGGAACGGCTTCCCGGGCCGCCGGGTAGAAGATCTCCTCCTCGATGTAAGCGTGGACAGTCAGCTCTTCGATGATCGAGTCCGCGATCCGGCGCTTCTCGTCGTACGCGTCCTCCCCCGCCTTCTCGAATTCCTTGAAGAGCTTCTCCACGGTCTTGTGGTCGTTCTTGAGCAGCACGATGGCGTCGGTCGACATAGCCGGGCGGATACCCGCTCACGGCGCGGGAAAACCCGTTTGCCGATACACCCGTCCGGGTATCCACCGGGTCCCCGACCTCCAGGAGAACACCCGTGAACCACCCGACGGGCGATGTGCTGACATTCGGCATCGAAGAGGAGTTCTTCGTCGTCGACCGCCGCGGCCACCTGTCCCACGCCGGCGACGACGTCGTCGACGCGGCCGAAGCCGCCGGCGACGACCAAGGCGAGCTGCAGCACGAGCTCACCCGGTCACAGGCCGAGGCGGCGACCGACGTCTGCCGGACCCACACCGAAGCCCTGCGCCAGCTGCGCGGGTTGCGCGGAGACCTCATCGGCGCCGCCCGGCGGCGCGGGTACCGCGTGCTGCCCGCCGGGTCCCCGCTGCTGTACGAAGCGGACCCGCCGGTCATCACGCCGAACCCGCGCTACGAGCGGATGGCCGAGCACTTCGGCGCCACCGCGCGGACCTCACTCACGTGCGGCTGCCACGTGCACGTCGCGATCCCGGACAAGGAAGCCGGCGTCCAGGTGCTGAACCGGATCCGGCCGTGGCTGCCCGTGCTGCTCACGGTGACCGCGAACTCGGCGATCTCCGACGGCTACGACACGGGGTACTGCAGCTGGCGGTACCAGCAGTGGAGCCGGTGGCCGTCGGCGGGACCCCGCCGCGGTTCGCGTCGCTGGACGAGTACGAAAGCATCGTCGACGGCTGGCTGCGCGCGGGCTCGATCCTCGACCGCGGGATGATCTACTGGGACGTCCGGCTGTCGGACAAGCAGCCGACGCTGGAGTTCCGCATCGCCGACGTCGCGGCGGCCCCGGAAGACGCGGTGCTGCTGGGCGTGCTGGCCCGCGGCCTGGTCGCCACCGCACTGGCCGACGACGGGCCGGTACCGGACCTGTCGAACGAGGTGCTGCGCGGCCGGCTCTGGCGCGCGTCGCGCGAAGGCGTCACCGGCTGCTGCCCGCACCCGAAGACCGGCGACCTGGAACCGACGAAGGCGGTCCTCGAAGACTTGGTCGAGCTGACGGCCCCGGCCCTCGAAACGGCCGGGGACCTCGACTACGCGCGGGAAGGAACGGCGCGGCTGGCGGCCGAAGGCGGCGGGGCGGACCGGCAGCGGCGCAAGTTCGCGGAGCGGGAGCGCGCCGAGGACGTCGTCGACCTGCTCACGGGCGACTAGTCCGGGAGCCGGTCGAGCAGCTCGAGCGCCCGGATCGCGGCACGCGACCCGCCCGGGTCGACGACCAGGTGGACCCCGGCCGCTTCGGCGTGCCGGTGGGCGCGCAGCAGCACGCGGATGCCCGCGACGCCGAGGAAGCAGACCTGGCCGAGGTCGACCCGCAGCACCCCCGGGCGGGCCCGGAGGTGCTCGTCCAGCACCGCCGCCAGCGAGGCCACCGTGCTCAGGTCGATCTCGCCGGTGACCTCGACGACGACCGCGTCCGGGCTCTTCCACCGGACGCGGCTTCCCGGGTCGCCTTCGGACGGGGCCCGCGGTGCGGGCAGGTCACGCGCCTGCGCGGTGTCCGCCCCGATCACCCGCAACCGCTCGTGAGTCGTCATGGCTGCCAAGTACCCGCCGCGCGCTCACGGCGAAACAAGCGCGGGGTCCGGGCGCATTTCCGCGGCGGAAGCGGGTAACCCCGGCGGACGCCCGTCCGGAAGGAGCCAGCCCCATGTCCGACGGCCCGCCCACGATGGGTGTCGAAGAGGAGTTCCTCCTCGTGAACCCCCGCACCGGGCACGCTTCGCCGTGCGCCGAACCGGTGCTGGCCCGGTACCGCCACCACGGGCCGCTGCCCGAGGGCGTCCGGATCCACCGGGAACTGCGGCTCACGCAGCTCGAAGCCGCCAGCGGCGTCTGCACGACGGCCGACGAGCTCCGCCACCAGCTGACCGCCGCGCGCCGCGTGCTGGCCGGCGCCGCCGCGGCCGAGGACTGCGCGCTGCTGGCCACCGGCACCCCGGTCGGGCCCGGGCCGGCCACGCCGCCGCCCGCGAGCACCGGCCGTTACGCGGAGATCGACGCCGCCTACGGCGCGGTCGTCGCCGACTACGAAGCCTGTGGGTGCCACGTCCACGTCGGGGTGGCCGATCCCGACACCGCGGTCGCCGTCGTCAACCACCTCGGCCGGTGGCTGCCCACGCTGCTCGCCCTGTCGGCCAATTCGCCGTTCGACCAGGGGCGCGACACCGGCTACGCCAGCTGGCGGATGGTCCTGCAGTCCCGCTTCCCCGGCTCCGGCGTCGCCCCGCACCTGCGCGGGCACGACGAGTACCGCCGGGCCGTCGAGACGCTGGTCGAGTGCGGTGCGCTCGTCGACCCGGACCAGACGTTCTGGCTGGCCCGCCCGTCCGGCCGGTTCCCGACCGTCGAATTCCGGGTCGCCGACACCGCGCTGACCGTCGACCACGCCGTGCTGCAGGCCCTGCTCAGCCGGGCGCTCGTGCAGCGGGCCCTGACCGACCTCGCCGAGGGCCGGGAGGCCGCGCCGCTGTCGCCGCAGGTGGCCGCCGCGGCCGTCTGGACCGCGGCGCGCCACGGTCTTTCCGGGGACCTGGTGGACGCGGCCGAACAGACGCGGCGGCCCGCGTGGACCCTCGTCGACGAGCTCGTGGCGCACGTCCAAGCGCCCTTGGCGGAGAGCGGCGACCTGACCGAGGTGCGCAAGCTCCTCGACGCGGTGCGCGATGGCGGCACGGGGGCCGACCGGCAGCGCGCGCTCACCGATGCCGGGACGGCGGCCGCGGTGCGGTGGCTCACCGCGGCGACCGTGCCGGCCGCGCATGGAACGCTGCTGACCGGGTAACCGCGATCATGACGACTTCCACCACCGATCGGGTCGCCACCCTGCCGGCCGCCCGGGGGCCGCTCTCGGAGTCGGTGCTGGCCACGCTGCTGCGCACGCAGCCGCGGGCGGACCTGGACTTCGACGGGCTCGCGGACACCGATCCGCTCGGCGACGACCTCCAGCTGGCCCTGCACCTCTGCTACGAACTGCACTACCAAGGCCTGCCGGGCGTGTCCCCCGACTGGGAGTGGGACCCGGAGCTGTTGCGCCTGCGCGGCGCCTTGGAGGCGCGGTTCCTCGCCGCACTCCGCGAAAACGTGCCGGGCGGCGACGACGTCACGGGCGCGCTCGACGCCCTGCTGGTCGAGCCCATCGACGTCGAGGGGGTTTCGCACTACCTGCGCGACCACGGCGACTGGGCCCAGATGCGCGAGTACTTCACGCACCGCTCGATCTACCACCACAAGGAAGCCGACCCGCACGCGTGGGTCATCCCGCGGCTGCGCGGCCGCGCCAAGGCCGCGCTGGTGGCGGTGGAGTTCGACGAGTTCGGCGGCGGCCGCGCGGAACTGGTGCACGCCCGCCTCTACGCCGACCTGCTGCGGGCGGCCGGCCTGCCCGACGGCTACCTCGAGCTCATCGACCAGGTCCCCGGCGAGATGCTGGCGGTGGTCAACATGATGTCGCTGTTCGGCCTGCACCGGTCGCTGCGGGGCGCGCTCTGCGGGCACTTCGCCGCGGCGGAGATCACCACGGCCCCGTCCGCGCAGCGGATGGACCAGGCCCTGCGGCGCCTGGACGCACCGGAAGCGTGCCGGTTCTTCTACACCGAGCACATCGAAGCGGACGCGGTCCACGAGCAGGTCATGCGGCACGACGTGCTCGGCGACCTGCTGGAGCAGGAGCCCGGGCTGGCCGCGGATGTCGTGTTCGGCGTCCAGGCGACCGAGTTCCTGGAGGGCCGCTTCGGCGAGCTGGTGCTGAGCCGCTGGAAGGCCGGGCAGTCGTCCCTGCGGACCTGACTCCCCGAACCCGGCGAAGAAGGCCTCCCGGTGAGCCGGGAGGCCTTCGGTGTGTCAGTCGTCCGCCTGTGTCCGGACGCGCTTGCGGTGGCTGGTGTCGCAGAACGGGAACCGCTTGCTCCGCCGGCACGCGCACACCGCGACCAGGAACCGGTCGGACCGCACGAGCTCGCCGTCCGGGGTGCTCAGCTCGACCGGACCTTCCACCAGGACCGGGCCGCCCGGGACGACGGTGACCCGGCGGGGACCACGCTCAGCGGTCGGCACGGAGCACCACCAGCTCTTCCATCCGCTGGCCCGGCTCGATCAGCCCGGCCGCTTCGAGGAACTCCGTCCGTCCGGACAGGACCGGCCCGAACGGGATCCTGGCGCTGCGCACCACCGAAGTCCGCAACCCCTGCGCCGCCAGCATTTCCCTCGATTTGTCCACACCGGACATCGCGGACTGCACGAGCAGCATCGTCCCGCCCGGGCGCAGCAGCGTGGCCGCGGCGGTGCACAGCGGGTCCAGCAGCGCGCGGCCGTCCGGGCCGGCGTCCCAGCCCCGGGTGGACCGGACCGTCGGTGCCGGCGACGGCACGTACGGGGGGTTCGCGACGACGACGTCGAACGGGCCTTCGCGCAGCGCCCGGGCGAGGCCGCCCCGGCACGGGCGGACAGCGAGCTGGCGGACCAGCGCGTTGAGCCGCGCCGACGCCAGCGCCCGGCGTGAGAGGTCGACGGCCACCACGGTTCCCGCGCCGCGGCGGGCCAGCGTGATCGCCTGCGCGCCGGTGCCGGTGCACAGGTCGAGGGCGCGAGCCCCGGCCGGGATGGTCAGATCGGCGATCGCCGAGGCGAGCAGGGCGGTGTCTTCCTGGGGGCGGTAGACGCCGGGCAGGCGCAGCATCCGCGGGGCGGGCGGCACCGGTGAGTGGACGACGGACCGGGCAGCCAAGGGGCCCGGGCGGACGGGTTCCGCCGACGTGGTCATCTGGGTCTCCTTCACTCGCCGCGGTCCCGGCGCGATCGCCGGCGCACAACCGCGTCGATCCGGCTTACCCGGAGATCACCGCCGCAAACGCCGGCGGTTGAGCCGGACGCGGCGGGGTATCCGGTGCGGAAAGGACCCGTGAAGGAGGTACGAGATGACGTCCGAAGAGCGTACGCAGCACCCGACCGAGCCCGCCGAAGGGCCCCGCGGCGACGACCCGCACGGTGACACGCCGGAGGCCCAGCGCGAGACCCTCCGCGGCGAGCAGGGCACGTCGGGCGGGGACGAGCACGACGACAGCGACCCGCAGTCGGGCTGACCCGCGACGAAAAGCGGGGGTCTCGTTCGGACAGTCCGAACGCGACCCCCGCTTTTTCGCGGCTCACTCCTCGGCGAACTCGAACGGCAGCGCGTCCACGCAGGCCTGGTACTTCTGCACCATCTCGTGTTCGGTGTGCCCCGCGACGAACAGCTGCGCCAGCTCGAAGCTGTAGCTGTCCTGCTCCGGCAGCTCCGACAGCCGCTGCCCGACTTCCGGCACGATGGAGATCTGCGTGCCGTCGATGCGGTCCTGCACCGCCGCGATCTCCTCGGCCGTCGGCACCCGCGTCACCACGCCGTCTTCGAACCGGCGCAGGTACCACTTGGCGGCGATCTGGTAGGTGCCCTTCGTGGGACGGCGGCCGGGGTCCTGGCCGAGGCCGAGGCGGACCATGATCTCGTGGTTGGCGACACCGTCGACGAATTCGAACAGCTCCGCGTGCGACTGCGAGTGCCGCAGGTTGATCTCCAGCAGGCACACCTGGCCGGATTCGGGGTCGCAGAAGAACTCGATGCTGAAGGTGCCGTTGTCGAAGCCGATCTGCTTCATCACCCGCTCGGCGACGTCGCGCATCCGCTGGACGGGCTCCTCCCCCAGCTGCGACGGGTACTGGTGGCGCAGGAACGACGAGCTGTCCGGGTAGTTGATCGAGTCGAGGGCGCCGTAGACGGTGACCTCGCCCTGGTAGACGTACCCTTCGACGGCCGCCTGGACGCCGTGCAGCGCTTCCTCGGCCAGGCAGGCCGCGCCGCCCACCCTGCCGATCTCCGGAGGCAGGTCGACCTGCTGGAGCACGAAGCCGAACGGCTCCCCCACCCGGCCGACACCGGCCCGGATCTCGGCCACGGCGTCGGCGAACTCGGCGTCGTTCTCCGCCTTGAAGGCGAGTTCGGAAGAGAACGACTTCACCGGCTTGAGCCACATGGGGTAGCCGACGCCCTCCGGCGGGGCCGGGTGCTCGGCGTCGAGGTCGACGATGCCGAAGTTCGGCAGCTCGTCGATCGCCTTTCTCTGCTCCAGCCGGCTCCAGTACTTGTGCTCGCACTTCAGCACCGCCTCCAGCGCCACGCTGGGCAGGTCGTAGCGGGCGCAGAGGATGGGCACGAGCGACGCGGCGGGGAAGTCCCAGTAGCTGACGATCGCGCCGACCTCACCGTCGAACGCGTCCACTTCGTGCTGCGCCGTCTTCAGCAACGCTTCGAAGTCGATTTCGCCGTGTTGCAGCTCTTCGGGGGTCAGCAGGCCGTGGAACCGGTAGCCGCCGGCCCAGGGAAGGCGTTCAAGAACGCGCTGGTTCTCCTCGTCCAGGCCGATCACGAAGATGTCGGTACTCATGAGCAGGGGCTACCCGAGGCGCCGATCAGGCCAAACGGGCCGGATGGCCGGTTTGATGACGTCGTCAGCGGGCATCCGCGGGTATGACAGCCCTGCCCGAACCGCTTTCGCTGTGGGTGGAAACCGCCCCTTCTCCGGACCGCACCGGCGTGCCGGTGCCGGAGTCGGCCGACGTCGCGGTGCTCGGGGCGGGCATCGCCGGGCTCACGACCGCGCTGCTGCTCGCGCGCGCCGGCCGGTCGGTCGTCGTGCTGGAGGCCGAGCGCGTCGCCGCCGGGGTGTCCGGCCACACCACCGCGAAGGTCAGCGCGCAGCACGGGGCCAAGTACGCGGACCTGACCTCCCGCCACGGCGCCGGCGCCGCCAAGGCCTACGCCGGCACCCAGACCGCGGCCGGCGAGTGGATCGCCGCCACCGCGGCCGAGCTGGGGATCGACTGCGGTTTCACCCGCGCGGACAGCTACGTCTACACGACGCGGGAAGCCACCGTGGACTCCCTCAAGCGCGAGGCGGACGCGGCCGCCGCGGCGGGCCTGCCGGCGTCCTTCATCGAAGACGTCGCGCTCGACGTGCCCGCGCTCGGGGCCGTGCGGACCACCGGGCAGGCGCACTTCCACCCGCGCCGGTGGCTGCTCGGCCTGGCCGCCGAGATCGAGCGGGCGGGCGGCACGATCGTCGAGCACGTCCGGGCGACGGCGCTCAACGGGCAGACCGTCCGCACCTCGCGGGGTGACGTCGCGGCGGGCGAAGTCGTCGTCGCGACCCACTACCCCGTGCTCGACCGCGGCCTCTACTTCGCCCGGCTCGACCCGGTGCGCGACCTCGTCGTCGCCGGTCCGGCGGCGGGCGGCGCCGCGCCCGCGGGCATGTTCCTCGACGCCGACACCCACCACTCCGTGCGCGGCTACACCGAGCAGGGGACGCCGATGGTGATCGCCGGCGGCGAGCACTACCGCGTCGGCGCGCACGTCAACGTCGAACGCCGGTACCGGCGGCTCGCGGAGTGGGCGGACGAGCACGCGGGCCTGCACCGCGTCACCCACCGCTGGTCCGCCCACGACATGTCGACACCCGACCTGCTGCCCTACATCGGCCGTTACCTGCCGGGGACGAAGAACCTGTGGGTGGCCACCGGGTTCGGCCAGTGGGGCATGACCGGCGGCACCGCCGCGGGCCACGTGCTGGCGGCGCGGATCCTCGGCGAGCCGCACCCGGCCGCGGACCTGTTCGACCCCAACCGCTTCGACGCCCGCTCGGTGCTCGAGGTGGCCCAGGACAACCTGACCGTCGCGAAGTACCTCGTCGGCGACCACGTCGCCGCGCTGTGGCGGTCGGAGAAGCTCGACGACCTCCGGCCCGGCGAGGCGGAGGTGGTGCGCGTGGGCGGCGAGCTCGTGGCGGCCCACCGCGACGAGGCCGGGAAGCTGCACACGGTCGGGGCGCACTGCACCCACCTGGGGTGCCTGGTGTCGTTCAACGACGCCGAAAAGACCTGGGACTGCCCCTGCCACGGCTCGCGGTTCGGCGTCGACGGCGAAGTCGTGCAGGGCCCGGCGGTCCGTCCGCTGCGCCGCGGTCCGGAGTGAGCCGGCGGGGACGTCCCCCGCCGGCTCGTCCGCTCACCGGGACGCGAGTTTCTTCCCCGCGTCGTACAGCAGGTGCAGCGCGTCCGCCATGCCCACGGCGGTCAGCACCGTGGCCGCCAGGCGCGTTGCCCGCGGCGCGATCACCAGGCCGGCGGCCAGGCCCGTGCCGAGCCAGACGTTCAGGCAGAACGGGCACGACAGCAGCTCGCCCGCCGCGTGCTCGACGTGCCCCTTCCCGGGCACGGACTCGTTCAGCTCGGTGGCGCCCGCGGACTCCTCGTACCGGGTGAACGGGGCCCGCAGCGGGCTGGTGACGGCCGCCTTCCCCAGCATGCGGCTGGCTTTGAACGTCGCCGCGCCCAGCAGCACCGTGTCGCCGGCGCCGAACCGCTCCGGCAGCCGGGCGCCGAGCGCGCGGCCGAGCACCGTCAGACCGCCCACCAGCGCGCTGTAGGCGCCCATCGCGCCGACGTACCCGGCGAGCGGCCGGTCTTCGTCGCCTGCGTAGCTGCGCTGAACCTGCTTCGCCTTCTCGGCGACGTCCTCGATCACGCTCATCAATGCTCCTCTTCCGGTGCTTCCGCCGGGGGCTACCCGCCGTCGCGGGCGGCAATCATGGTTTCCCGGTACGCCGGGCGGGTATTTCGCGGCGGTGGGACGCACCAGACTCCGGCGCAGTGACCTGCGCGGCCCGGGCATCAAGCGGATCCGCCGCGGCCGCGGGTTCTCCTATGCCATGCCCGACGGCTCGCCGGTGACCGACGACGAGCTCCTCACGCGGATCAAGGACCTCGTCATCCCGCCGGCCTGGCGGAACGTGTGGATCTGCCCGTACCCGAACGGGCACGTCCAGGCGGTCGGCACGGACGACGCCGGGCGGCGCCAGTACCTCTACCACGAGCAGTGGCGGCGCGACCGCGACGAGGAGAAGCACGACCGGGTGCTGCAGATGGCGCGCCGGCTGCCCGCGTGGCGCGCGTCGGTCGCCGAGGACCTGGCGGAGTCCGGTCTCACCCGGAAGCGGGTCCTGGCCGCGGCGTTGCGCATGCTCGACCGGGGGATCTTCCGCACCGGCGGCGAGGAGTACGCGGAGGAGAACGGCACCCACGGCGTCGCCACGCTGCTGCGCTCGCACGTGGCCGTCCGCGGCGACGAATGCCGGTTCTGCTACGTCGCCAAGGGCGGGCTGGACCGCGAGGTGGCCATCTGCGACGCGCAGCTGGCGGCGGTGATGAAGTCGCTGCTGCGCAGCCGCTCCGGCAGCGACCGCCTGCTGGTGTACCGCGAGGGCGGCACGTGGCACGAGGTGCACGCGGCCGACATCAACGAGCGGTTCAAGGAGCTGGCGGGCGAGGACTGCACGGCGAAGGACATGCGCACGTGGAACGCGACGGTGCTGGCCGCGGCGGCCTTCGCGGCCGCGGACCCGCCGACGTCCGAGACGGCCCGCAAGCGCGCGGAGGCGAAGGTGATGAAGGAGGTCTCCACGGCGCTCGGCAACACCCCGGCGGTGTGCCGCTCGTCCTATGTGGACCCCCGCCTGGTGGAGGCCTACCGCGCCCAGCGCACGATCGCCCCCGCCCTGAAGCGCGCGGCCCGCCTCGACGGCGACGAGGCCAGGGCGGTGCTGGAGAAGGCCTGCGCACGGTTGCTGAACGCGTCCTGAGGGGAGACACGGTGAGTGAGCAGGGATCCATCCTAACGTGTACTGGCCCGCGGCCGAGGTCGTCGGGGACCCTGGAGAGGATGACATCGGAAGCCTCCCCCGTGCGCTGGCGCGCGTCGATCGCCCTCACCGTGGGCGGCGACGGGCCGGTGTCGAGCATCGTCGAGTCCGAGCACGGCAGCGAGGGGTCGGCGCGGGAGTGGGTCGAGCGGAAGCTGCCCAGCACCCGGTTCCCGGCGTGGATCCCGGCGGCCCGCAGGCGCGACGGGATCGAGTTGTTCGGCCGGGTCGCCCGGGGACGGGTGGTGACCGGCCGGCTGGTGCCGACGTGGGAGTCGGACACGGGGACCGCGGTGTGGCACGCCGACCGGGCCGGGGACCAGGTGCAGTGGCGCCGCTGCCCGGCGGGGGAACGCTGAGGTTCCGGATCGGCTGAGTCTGCGGGCGGGCCTGTTGCGGGTTCGATCGGGTCCGGGTGGCGCTGAGGCCGTATTCGATCAGTTCCGGGTCGCGATGAGCCCGGCAGGGGATGCAACCCCGAAGCGGCTCCGGCGCGCCCAACGCACCCGCCGCACGGCGGTCGATGCGTCGGGCGCAACCCACGCCCTATGGGCGCGCCGGCCGTCACCGGAGGGTCGGTCAAGCGGTCAGGCCGCGTCCACGTCCGTGCGCAGCAGGCAGAACTCGTTGCCCTCCGGGTCCTGCAGGACCACCCACGACTCCTCGCCCGTCTGCCCCACGTCCGCCGGACGGGCGCCCAAGGCCGTCAACCTCGCCAGCTCCGTCTCCTGGTCCACCCCCGCCGGGCTCACGTCGAGGTGCAACGGGAGCTTGCCGGCGCGGGGGTTGTCCGTCTGGGCCAGGATGAGCGTCGGCGGGCCCTCGCCGAAACGGGCGCCCGCCGGGCCGAGGGCCAGGCCGTCCGGCTCGTGGCCGATCACCTCGTAGCCGAGGACCGCGCACCAGAACTCCGCCAAGCGGTCGGGGTCGTGGCAGTCCAGCACCAGTTCGGTGATCCGGCAGGCCATCCGCTCACTTCCGTTCCGACTCCGCCACCGCCGCGGCCTCGTCTTCGTCCATCGCCTTCGTGTCCCGCGGCGGCAGGAACGGCTCCTCCTGGTCCTCCTCACGGCCCGCCTCGATCGTGCGGCCGCGGGCGAGTTCCGCGTCCAGCTCGGCCCCCAGCAGGATCGCGATGTTGGAGATCCACAACCATACAAGGAACACAATCACCCCGGCCAGCGAGCCGTAGGTCTTGTTGTAGGAACCGAAGTTCGCCACGTACAGCGCGAACCCGGCCGACGCCAGCACCCACAGCACCACGGCCAGCAGCCCACCGGGCGTCAGCCACTTGAAGCTCGGCTGCCGGACGTTCGGCCCCACCCAGTACAGCAGCGCGAACGCCACGCTGACCAGCACCGCGATCACCGGCCACTTCGCGATGTCCCACACCATGACCCCGGTCGAGCCCAGCCCGATCAGGTCGCCGATCCGGCGGGCCACCGAGCCCGTCGCGACCACGCCGACCGCGCACAGCGCCAGCAGGATGACGATGGCGACCGTCAGCGCCACCCGCAGCGGGATGACCTTGTAGATCGGCCGCCCCTCCGGCATGCCGTAGATCGCGTTCGACGCCCGCATGAACGCGCCGATGTACCCCGACGCCGACCACAGCGCGCCCAGCAGGCCCACGATCGCCAGCGGACCGGCGAGGCTGCGCGAGCCCGTCAGCTCCTTGATCGCGCCGACGAGGATGTCCTTGCCCTGCCCCGGGACGATCTGGTTGACGTTGTCGATGACCGTCTGGATCTTGTCCGGGCCGAGCAGGCCGAGGATCGCGGTGAGCACGATGATGCCCGGGAACAGCGACAGCACGCCGTAGTAGGTGAGCGCCGCCGCCCAGTCCGTCAGGTTGTCCCGGCTGAACTGCTTGAAGGTGCGCTTCAGCACCGCACCCCACGACCGCTTAGACAGCTCTCCCGGTCCTTCGGGTTCTTTTCCGTGTCTGGCCACCATCGCCACCTCCTGCTCCGTCCCGGCGGGCATACCCCGTCCCCGAGTGGGTATTCCTGTCCCGTCACCCGAAGCAGGAGGAAGCCGTGCCCGAGGTAAGCCGCGTGATCGACGTACCACCCGACGCCGTGTTCTCGGTGCTCGCCGACGGCTGGCTCTACGCGGGCTGGGTGGTCGGCAGCTCCCACATCCGCGACGTCGACGAAGACTGGCCCGCGGTGGGTTCCCGGATCCACCACAGCGTGGGCCCGTGGCCCTTCCACATCCAGGACGTGACGGTGGTCCGGGCGGTCGAGCCGGGCCTCTCGCTCTCGCTGGAGGCCCATGGCTGGCCCCTGGGCGCGGCCGCGGTCGGCTTGACCCTGATCCCGCACGGCGACGGTCAGACGCTGGTCCGGATGACCGAGCACATCACCCGCGGCCCGGGCAAGGTGCTCCCGGAGGCGGTGCAGGCGCTGATCGCCAAGCCCCGCAACACGGAGTCCCTGGCCCGCCTCGCCGACCTGGCCACGGGCAAGCACGCCCGCGCCCAGCACGGCCACCCGAACCCGTAGCCCCGGCCGCCCGAGCCGGCTCACGCTTCCGGCTCGGGCTTCGCAAAGGTTCGGCTCGGCTTTCTACACCAGCCCCGTCCGCACAGCCCAACCACAGGCCGCGCGCGATACACGCAGCCATCCCGACCCGCCGACTCAGCCTCAGGCCGCGCGGGATGACCGCCCCACCCCGGCCGGCCCGCCGACTCAACCGCACGCCGCGCGGGGCGACCACCCGAACCAGCCCCGCCGACACAGCTCAATCGCAGGCCGCGCGATACAAGCCCGCCCGCACAGCTCCACCGCAGGCCGCGCGATACGCGCCCGCCGGCTCAGCCGTAGATGGCGCGGTGCGCCGCCCGGATCACCGCCGCATAGCCGCCGCCGAGTATTCCCGCCCTGGCGAGGGCCGCGCGGGCCGCGTTCGCTCCCGGGCCTCCGTGGACCGCTCCGCCCGGGTGGGCCGATGCTCCCGCCAGGTACAACCGGTCCACCGGGGTGTCCGAGCGGCCCGTGCTCGGCACCGGGCGGAAGAACAGCTGCTGGTGGATCGCCGTCGTGCCGCCGTTGACCGCGCCGCCCACCAGGCCCGGGTTGTGGCCCTGCAGCTCCGTCGGGCCCTGCAGGTAGCGGGCCTTGATCAAGCTCGTGAAGCCGGGCGCCTGCGCCTCGATCGCCTCCTCGATGCGCTTCACCCGCCGCTCCAGCGCCGCGCGGTTCTCCATCGTGCCGCGCGGTACGTGCGTGTACGCCCACGCCGCTTCCGTGCCCGCCGGGGAGCGGGTGGGGTCGCTCGTCGTCATCTGGCCCAGCAGCACGAACGGACGGCGCGGGGTACGGCCCCTGGCCAGCTCGCCGCCGAAGGCCGACAGCCCGTCCAGGTCCGCTCCCAGGTGGATCGTGCCCGCGCCGCGCGCCGCCTCGGCCGTCCACGGGATCGGGCCGGACAGGGCCCAGTCCACCTTCACCGTCGCGCTGTCCCACTCGAAGTTGCCGAGGTCGGAAACCAGCCGTGGCGGCAGCCGGTCCTCCCCCACCAGCTCGCGGTACAGGATCGGCGCCGGGACGTCGGCGAGGACGGCCTTGCGCGCGCGGACCGGGTCGCCGGCGGCGTCCCGGACGCCGAGCGCGCGGCCGTCGCCGATCAGGACCTCGCGCACCGGTCGTCCACAGTGGACGACGCCGCCGCGGGACTCCAGCCGGCGGACCAGCGCCGCGGCCAGCTCGCCCGCGCCGCCTTCCGGGACCGGGAACCCTTCGTCCTGCCCGATCATCGCCAGCAGCCAGCCGAAGACCGCGCTGGCCGCGTTGTCCACCGAGAGGTCGCTGTGGGCGGCGTTCCCGGCCACGAGCAGCTTCGCGCCCTCCCCGGCGAACAGCTCGTCGCCGAACCGGCGCGCCGGCAGCGTCAGCATCCGGGCCAGGCGCAGCGCGTCTCCGGTTCCGGTGCGGCGCACCAGCTTCAGCGCCGGGCGGACCGGCGGGAACGGCGTGAACAACGCGTTGAGCAACGGCTCGCGGATCCCGCGCCACTGCTCGAACAACCGCCGCCACGCGTCGCCGTCGCCCGGGGCGAACTCGTCGGCCGACGCCGCCGTGCGGTCGACGTCGCGGGACAGCAGCGCGCACCGGTCGTCCGGGAGCACGTGCGCGAGGACGTCGGGGGCGTGCCGCCAGCGCAGGCCGTGCTCCTCCAGCCGCAGGCCCCGGATCACCGGGGACACCGCGCTCATCGGGTAGAACGCGCTGAAGAGGTCGTTGCGGAACCCCGGCTCGGTGACCTCGGCGGTGCGGATCGCACCGCCTGCGTACTCCGTGGCCTCCAGGACCAGCACGGACCAGCCCGCGTCGGCCAGCAGGTTCGCCGCCACCAGGCCGTTGTGCCCGGCGCCGATCACCACCGCGTCGGCGGCTTCCGTACTCACTCCGGCCTCCCGGCTGGTCAGGCTTGCGACTGGTGGCTCGGCCCGACCCGGGTGAGCGAGCGGAGCCGGGCCAGTACCCCGTCGCGGCGCGGCGGGGCCAAGGGTGGGCTCGCCGCTCCCGTGCCCGCCCGGAGCCCGGAGACCAGGTCGGCGAGCGCGGCCGCGGCGTCATACCGAGGTTGCCAGCCCAGCGCGGTCTCCGCCAGCGTCGTGTCGGCGAGGGCGGCGCGGTCGGCCAGCTCGAGCCAGCCCGGGTGCACCGGCAGCACCCCGCCCAGCCAGGCCGCCCGGGTCGCGAGCAGCACCACCGGCTTGGGCACCGGGACGCGGCCTCCCCCGAGGACACCGGCCAGCGCGTCGGCGTCGAGCACCTCCGGCGCGGCCAAGTTGACCGCGCCGGTGAAGCCGGTGGCGAGGATCAGCCGGATCGCTTCGGCGACGTCGGTGGTGTGCACCACCTGCGCCCGCAGATCGGTCCACAGCGGAACCGGCAGCCGCCGCCCGCCGACGAGGTGGGCGGGCACCGCCGGGCCGAGCAGCCAGCGCGCGAACTCCCCGGCCGCGCTGCGGTGCACGATCGCGCACGGCCGGATCCGCGCCAGCCGGACCTGCGGGTGCTTCTCTTCGAACCGGTCGAGCAGGGTCTCCAGCGCGGCCTTGCCACGGCTGTAGGCACTGCCCGCGATGCCGTCGCGCGGGAAGTCCTCGGCCACCTTCTCCCAGCGCGGCGCCGGCCCGTAGGCGGCCACGGACGAGGCGACGACCACGTGCGCGACCCCGGCGGCCGCCGCCGCGGCGAGCACGTGGCGGGTGCCGTGGTCGTTGGTGCGCCACATCGGCGGATCGCCGCGCACCGGCGAGATCGCCCACGCCAGGTGGACGACGGCGTCCGCGCCCGCGAACACCTCCGCCAGCTCCTCCTCGGCACCCGGGAGACCGACGTCGACGGCCCGCCAGCCCGCTCGGCGGTACGGTTCGACGGTCGTGTCCGGCAGCCGCCGCGCGAGCCCGACCACGTCGTGGCCGGGCTCGAGCGCGGCCAGCAGCGCCGTTCCGACGTTCCCGGTCGCCCCGGTGATCACGATGCGCACCCGGAAGGCGTACCCCCTGTCGTGGCGCTGAAACTCAGACGAGGTCCCGGGGGATCCGCCGGTGCCAGTTCCGCGAGACGATCCGGCGAGCGCCGTCGTAGCCGTCGAGCCGCGCGTCGATGACGAATTCGGTCTCGGTGCAGGACACCCGGGTGCAGGTCTCGCTGCGCGCCACCCAGTCGCCGCGCGCGAAGGTGACGTCCCACGCGGCTTCCGCCACCGGCGAGCAGAAGTCGTCGGCGACCCAGCTGTACCGCTCGCGGACGTCCCGGGTGACCTCCAGGTCGAGGTCGTCGTACCGCACGGTTCCGGCGTCCTTCACGATCTCCAGCGCCGACCGGTAGTCGACGAGGTCACGGGAGACGGTCCAGCGCTGCTCCCCCGGGGTGAGGGCCGTCACGGACATCGGCGGGGCGCCTTCGGGTTCGCCGAACGGCCGGGCCGGCAGCTCGTCCGGCTCGGCGACCGGGCGCACCGGCAGCTCGAGCGCGCTGTGTCCGGTGTGGACACTCAACAGCACCGGTGCCGGCGGCGGCCAGGCCAGCGGCCAGTAGGACGTGGACAGCGATAGCCGGATCCGATGCCCGGCGGGGAAAGCCTGCGCCACGGCGTTGAGCTCGATCTCGACGGCGCACCGCTCCCCCGGCTCCATCGGCGCCGGCTCGTCGTGGCCGTCGCGGTGGGTCAGGTTGAGCAGCCCGTAGGTGACGCGCGTGGCCCGCCCGTCCGGGGCGACGTCCGAGATCCGGGCCGCGATCATCGCGACCGGCTGGTCGGCCGAGACCTCCAGCCGCACCTTCGGGGAGCCGAGGATCTCGCAGCGCTCGGTGAGCACGTCGGTGTCGAACACCAGTGACCCGCCGTCCTCTTCGCGCTGGTCGTAGGGCAGGTCGGGCGGGGCGCTGTAGGACGCCCACTTGCCGGAGAACTGCCCGACCGACAACGGCGAGGACACGGTGAGGGCTTCGTCGGCAACGTCCTCACCGGGCCGCGCGAGCCGGTGCCGGGCCAGCGGCAGCCGCTGCGGCTCGACGTGCGGCGACGGCCAGGTGGCCTCGCCGACCCAGCGGCCGGGCCGGTCCTCGTACGACGTCGACGGCGGCACGCTCTCCTGCATCCAGGTGCGCAGCATCGGCCCGTCCATCGCCCCGTTCTCCTCGCCGCGCAGCCAGTGGTCCCACCAGCGCACGACCTCCTGGAGGTAGCCGATCGCCGGGCCCGGCTGGCCGAGGTGCGGGTACTTGTGCGACCACGGGCCGATCAGCCCCCGCCGCGGGACGTCGAGGTGCGCCAGCAGCCGGATGACGGCGTTGGAGTAGCCGTCGGCCCAGCCGCTGGAGGCCAGCACCGGCACCTGGACGTCGCTGTAGTTCTCCGACACCGACGCGTGCCGCCAGTAGTCGTCGCGGCGCTGGTGGCCGAGCCAGTTCTCGATCCACAGGCTGCAGTTTTCGAGGCGCTCCAGCCACATTTCCCGCCACCGCTCGCCGACGACCGCCGGATCGGGCGGCAGCGTGGCGTAGGCGAACATCGTGCCGGACTCGGCGACGTTGTCCGACAGCAGGCAGCCGCCCATGTAGTGCATGTCGTCGGCGAAGCGGTCGTCGGTGAACGACGAGATCACGATCGCGCGCAGGCTCGGCGGCTTCCGCGCCGCGACCTGCAACGCGGCGAACGCGCCCCAGGAGATCCCCATCATCCCCGTGTCGCCGGTGCACCACGGCTGCCCGGCGATCCACTCGAGGACCTCCTCGGCGTCGAGCTGCTCGCGTTCGAGGTACTCGTCGGCCAGGACGCCCTCGGACTCGCCGGTGCCGCGGATGTCCACGCGCACGCAGGCGTACCCGTGCCCGGCGAGGTAGGGGTGGTGGATCGAGTCGCGGGGCGCGGTGAGGTCCCGCTTCCGGTAGGGGATGTATTCGAGGATCGCCGGTACCGGCTCGGCGTCCGACGAGACCGGCCGCCAGATGCGGGCGGACAGCACGGTCCCGTCGGGCATCGGGATCCGGACGTGGTCGGACTCGGTGATCTCGTACGGCAGCGAGGTGACGGCTCGCAAGAGCAACTTCCTCCCGGGGGTTACGCGTTCGGCTGCAGCAGGATCTTCTGGGCGCCGTCGAGCTTCTTCTGGAAGATCTCGTACGCGCGGGGCGCCTCTTCCAGGGGCAGCTTGTGCGTGGCGAAGCCTTCGACGCCGAGCGGGTCCCCGTCGGCGGTCAGCACCGGCATGATGGCGTCGAGCCAGTGCCGGACGTTGGCCTGGCCCATCCGCAGCTGGATCTGCTTGTCGAACAGCTCCATCATCGGCATCGGGTCGACCATCCCGCCGTAGACGCCGGACAGCGAGATGGTGCCGCCGCGGCGGACGCTGTCGATGGCCGCGTAGAGCACGCTGAGCCGGTCGATGCCGGCCTTCTCGGTGATCTTCTCGCCGAGCGGCTGCGGCAGCAGCCCGACGAGGGTGTGCGCCAGCTTGCCGACCGGGGCGCCGTGCGCCTCCATGCCGACCGCGTCGATCACCGAGTCCGCGCCGCGCCCGTTCGTCAGCTGCCGGATGGAGTCGCCGATCTCCTTGTGGTCACGCGTGTCGAGCGCGGTGGCGCCGTGTTCGCGGGCCCGGGCGAGGCGCTCGGGCACCAGGTCGACGCCGATGACCTGGCCGGCGCCGCGGTGGCGGGCGATCCGGCAGCACATCTGCCCGATCGGGCCGAGACCGAACACGACGACCGTGCCGCCGTCGGGGACGTTCGCGTACTCGACGGCCTGCCAGGCGGTCGGGACGACGTCGGAGAGGTAGACGAACCGCTCGTCCGGCGGGCCGTCCGGGACCTTGATCGGGCCGTAGTGCGCCTGCGGGACGCGCAGGTACTCGGCCTGGCCGCCGGGGACCTGGCCGTAGAGCTTGGTGTAGCCGAGCAGCGAGGCGCCCTTGCCGTGCTCCCTGACCTGGGTCGTTTCGCACTGCGACTGCAGGCCGCGCTCGCACATCCAGCAGTGGCCGCAGGAGATGTTGAACGGGACCACGACCCGGTCGCCGACCTTGAGGTTCGTCACCTCCGGCCCGACCTCTTCGACCACACCCATCGGCTCGTGGCCGAGGATGTCGCCCTCCGTCATGAACGCGCCCAGCACCTCGTACAGGTGCAGGTCGGAACCGCAGATCCCGGTCGAGGTGATCCGCACGACCGCGTCCGTGGCTTCCTCGATCTTCGGGTCCGGCACCTCCTCGACGCGGACGTCACGCTTGCCGTGCCAGGTCACTGCCTTCATGGCTCTCCCTATTCCGCGGGCGGGGGTCTCCGCCCCGGCTTCCCGGGAGTGACACCGGGCAAACCCGCCCTCCGGTCAGGTGAGCAGATCGGCGACCAGGTACACGGCCGCGGCCACCGCCGCGGCGGCCGGGAAGGTGAGCACCCAGCCGAGCACGATGTCGCGCGCGATCCCCCACCGCACCGCCGACAGCCGCCGGGTCGCGCCGACGCCCATGATGGCCGCGGTGATCACGTGCGTCGTCGAGATCGGCGCCTTGACCGCGAACGCCGTCACGTACAACACCGACGACGCCACCGACTCGGCGACGAAGCCGTGCGGCGGGTCGAGCGGGAAGACGCGCCTGCCGAGGGTCCGCATGATCCGCAGGCCACCCGAATAGGTGCCCAGCGACAAGGCCCCGGCGCACGCCAGTGTCACCCAGAACGGGACGGCGAACGTCTGCTGCTGCCCGGCCGCCACCAGGGCCAGCACGATCACGCCCATGCCCTTCTGGGCGTCCTGCAGGCCGTGCCCGAGCGCCAGCGCCGACGCGGAGACGATCTGGAACCGGCGGAACACCCGGCCGCTGCGGTGCGGGTTCGCCCGCCGCAGCAGCCACAGCGCGCCGACCATCGCGAGGTAGCCCAGCAGCAGCCCGAGCAGCGGCGACGCCACCATCGGGATCAGCACCTTCTCGGCGATGCCCGCCCAGTGCACGGTGCTCGCCGCGGCCAGCGCCGCGCCGACCATCCCGCCGATCAGCGAGTGCGATGACGACGACGGGAGCCCGAAGTACCAGGTGATCAGGTTCCACGTGATGGCCCCGGCCAGCGCGGCGAACACCACGGTGAGCGCGTCCGGCCCGGCCGGGACGTCGATGATCCCCTTGGCCACCGTCGCGGCGATGCCGGTGGACAGCAGTGCGCCCGCCAGGTTCATCACCGCCGCCAGGACGAGGGCGGCGCGCAGCGTGAGCGCCCGGGTCGACACCGCGCTGGCGATGGCGTTGGCCGCGTCGTGGAACCCGTTGGTGTAGTCGAAAACGAGCGTCAGCACGATCACGGTGACCAGGGCGGCGGTCCCCGTCACTCAGGACTCCTTGACCGCGATGGTCTGCACCACGTCGGCGATGTGCTCGAAGGCGTCGGCGGCCAGCTCGAACTGCTCGACGACCTCCTTGGTCTTCAGCACCTCGAGCGCGTCGCCGCCCGGCTCGAACAGGTGGGCCAGTATCCGCCGGTAGACGCGGTCGGCCTCGTTCTCGAGCTCGTTGATCTCGATCCAGAACGGCTCGAGATCACCCACCTTGGCCAGGCCCGGCATCGACGAGGCCGTCAGCTCGGCGGCCCGGCAGAGCACCCGGACCAGGACGTCGATGCCCGGCGGGAACGTGCCGATGCGGTAGAGCACGGCCAGGTCCGCCGCGGTGTCCATGAAGTCCAGCACGTCGTCGATCTTGGCGGCGAGGGCCTGGATGTCCTCGCGGTCGAACGGCGTCACGAACGAGCTGTTGAGCTCCACCATGATCGTGTGCGTCAGCTCGTCGCCCTGGTGCTCGACCTCGTGCAGGCGTTTCGCGATCGGTTCCCGTTCGGCCGGGTCGGCGGCCACGAGCTCCCTGAGCAGGGCGGTCGCGGTGACGAGGTTCTTCGCCGCTTCGGCGAGGAGGTCGAAGAACCGCGTGCCCCGTGGGGTGAAGCGCATGGATGGAAGTCCCTTCGTCGCGCACGCCCGTCCGGGGCCGGGTACCCCGTCCGGCCGGACGTTTAACGTTCGATCTCCGGGAAATCAGGAGACATGACCGATCCCGGATCCCGGCGCCTGAGAGTACTGCTCTGGCACGTGCACGGCTCGTGGACCGACGCTTTCGTCCGCGGCCGTCACGACTACCTGCTGCCCGTGTCATCCGACGGGGCGCCCTGGGGACTCGGCAAGGCGGGCCGGAACTGGCCTTCGGTGACCGAAGTGCCGCTGGACCGGCTGGCCGACGCCGAGCCCGACGTCGTCGTCCTGCAACGCCCGGAAGAGCTGGAGTTCGCCGCCCGCCTGGGCGTTCCGGCCGTCTACGTGGAACACAACGCGCCCCGGCCGTACGCCGCGGCCAGCGAACACCCGCTCGCCGGCCGGTCCGACATCACCGTCGCGCACGTGACCCACTTCAACGCGGCGATGTGGGACTGCGGCCGCGCGCCGGTGACCGTGGTGCCGCACGGCATCCCCGATCCGGGACCGCGCTACACCGGCGAGCTCGCCGCCGGCGTGTCGATGATCAACGAGCCGGTGCGGCGGGAACGCGTCACCGGCGCCGACCTGCTCGGCACGCTCGCCGAAGGCGGTCCCGTCGACGTGTTCGGCATGGGGACCGAGGAGCTCGCCGAGCCGCTGCGCGGCCGGGGCGACGTCCCGGCGCCCGCGCTGCACGACGAGATCGCGCGCCGCCGCGTCTACCTGCACACCGCCCGGTGGACGTCGCTGGGACTGTCCCTTCTGGAGGCCATGCACCTGGCGATGCCGGTCGTCGTCTTCGCCGCCACCGAGGCGGTCGAGGCGGTGCCGGACGACGCCGGGGTGCTCTCCACGGACGTCTCCGTGCTGGCGCGCGGTTTCCGCGAGCTGCTGCACGAGCCGGACTTCGCCGCGCTGGCCGGCAAGAACGCCCGCGAACACGCCCTGAAGCACTACGGGCTGGACGCCTTCCTGACCGCTTGGGACCACCTCCTCGCCGAGACGGCCCGTTGACCCCGAAGGGAACGCCTCACCGATGAAGATCGCGATGGTGTCCGAGCACGCCAACCCCCTCGCCGCGCTGGGCGAAGCCGACGCCGGCGGCCAGAACGTGCACGTCGCGGAGCTGTCGGCCGCGATGGTGCGCGCCGGACACGAGGTCACCGTCTACACGCGACGGGAGAGCCCCGGCGAGCCGCCGGAGGTCCGGACGCCGCAGGGCTTCCGCGTCGTGCACGTGCCGGCCGGGCCGCCCCGCAAGGAGCCCAAGGACAACCTGCTGCCCTACATGGGCGAGTTCGGCAGCTTCCTGCGCGACCACTGGGCGCTCGAGCGCCCGGACGTGGCGCACGCGCACTTCTGGATGTCCGGCCTGGCGACCTCGCTGGCGGCGAGCGCGACCGGGACGCCGGTGGCGCAGACGTTCCACGCCCTCGGCGTGGTCAAGAAGCGCTACCAGGGCGACAAGGACACCAGCCCGGCCGACCGCGTCCGGCTGGAGCGGATGATCGGGCGGCAGGCCGGACGGGTGATCGCCACCTGCTCCGACGAGGTCTTCGAGCTGTCCCGCCTCGGCGTGCCGCGGTCGCGGATCTCGATCGTGCCCTGCGGCGTCGACCTGGGCCGGTTCTCCCCCGACGGGCCGGTGGCCCGGCGCCGGCTGCCGCACCGGCTGGTCGCCGTCGGCCGCCTGGTCCCGCGCAAGGGGTTCGACATCGCGATCACCGCCCTCGCCCAGCTGCCGGACACCGAGCTCGTCATCGCGGGTGGCCCCGAGCGCGGCCGGCTGTCCCAGGACCCCGAGGCGACGCGGCTGCGGGAGCTGGCCGGACGGCTCGGCGTCGGCGACCGCGTCCGCTGGCCCGGCCAGGTGTCGCGGGATGACATGCCGGCGCTGCTGCGTTCGGCCGACGCGGTCGTGTGCACGCCGTGGTACGAGCCGTTCGGGATCGTGCCCCTGGAGGCGATGGCCTGCGGCGTCCCGGTGGTCGCGGCCGCGGTGGGCGGCCTGACCGACACCGTCGTCGACGGCGTCACGGGGCTGCTGGTCCGCCCGCACCAGCCGAAGGAGCTCGCGTCCCGGGTCCGGCGGCTGATCGACGACCCGGCGCTCTGCCACGCCTACGGCACCGCGGGCCACGACCGCGCGGTCGCCCGCTACTCCTGGGACCGCGTCGCCGCGGACACGCTCCGGGCGTACCACAAGCTCGTCCCCCAGGCCGCGGCCACCGCCGAGGCCCGCTGAAGCGCCGCTTTCACGTGAAAGTGGCGGTCCCGAGGCGTCACTTTCACGTGAAAGTGACGCCTCGGACCCGTCTTCAGCCGACGTAGCGGCGGGCTTTCGAGGCTCGTTGGGGAGCTTCCAGCAGGCGGAGGCCGTGTTCGACGTGGGGCGGGACCACCCGGCGGTCCCGCAGGACCCCCGGCAGGCCGCGGAGCACGTCGAGCAGGGCGGCGGCGGTCGCCGCGTCGCGAGGGGCGGTGCGCAGCACGTCCCGGCCACGGCGGAAGACCGCCGGCCAGGGGCGGCGCAGCAGCAGCGTCCACAGCGTGTTGCGGATGCCGAGGCGACGGCGGTGGCGCGGGTCGCGCAGCTTCGACGGCGCGTGGTGGATCACGACGTCCTCGGCCCAGCACATCCACCAGCCGCGGGCGGCCAGGTCCAGTGCGAACAGCTCCTCCTCGCCGCCGAGCCACATCCGCGTCGAGAAGCCGCCGACCTCGCGGAACGCGCTGACGCGCACCGCCGTCAGGCCCGCCATGATGCCGAGCAGCGCCGGCCCCGGCAGCCAGTCCGGGCCGGGCACCGGCGACTCGCGCAGCTCCGGCGTGATCGGGTCCTCGGCCAGGCCGGGCTCGACCAGGCAACGCCCGGTCACCGACCCGAGGCCCGGGTACGCGTCGAGGATCTCCGCGGCCCGGGTGAGCGCGCCGGGCTGCCACGTCGTGTCGTCGTCGCAGAAGGCGACGTAGGGTGTCGTCACCTCCTCGACGGCCACGTTGCGGGCCACCGCGCCGAGGTTCTCCGCCAGCCGGAACAGGCGGACGCCGGGGAACTCCCGGGCGACCATGTCGGCCGTGCCGTCGGCGGAGCCGTTGTCGGCGACGAAGATCGGCGCGGCGTCCGGCAAGGACGTCATGTGCGCCAGCGTCTCGCGCAACTGCTCGCGGCGGTTGCAGGTGATGATCACGACCGAGATTCGCGCCATTCGGCGGTCCTTTCCAGAGTGCGGGCCTGGTGTTCGACGTGGGCGGGCAGGACGCGGCGGGAGCTCAGCGCGCGCGGCAGCCGCGGCACCGCGCCGAGGACGGCGCCCGGTGCCTTCACCAGCGTCCGCGCCACCTCGCGGCGGCACACCCGCGGTGGGCGGCGCAGCACGGCGATGAGCAGCCGGTTGCGCAGCTCGGCCCGGCGGCGCCACGACGAGGGCGGCCGCGACCGCGACGGGTGGTGGTGGGCGCGCAGGCGCCCGACGTAGCAGACCTCCCAGCCGCGCGCGGCCAGGTCGTAGGCGAGCAGCTGCTCCTCCGCGCCGAAGTGCAGCAGCGGGCTGAAGCCGCCGACCTGCAGGTACGCCGTGCGGCGCACGATCGCCGAGCAGGCCAGGAAGCCGAGCACCAGCGGCCCGGGCGCGCCGGCCGGGTGGCCCAGCGGGCTGCGCTCCATTTCGGGTGTCACCGGGTCGTCCCGGCATTCCGGGCCGACGAGGGTGCGCGCGGCGAGCAGGCCGGTCCTCGGGTGCTCGTCGAAGATCCGCTCCGCCTCGGTCAGTGCGTCCGGCGCCCACCACGAGTCGTCGTCGCTGAAGGCGATGTACGGGGTGTCGGCCGCGATGACGCCGAGCGTGCGGGCGGCGGCGCCGAGGTTCTGCGGCAGGCGGATCACCCGGACGTTCCCGTGCCGTCCGGCCACCTCGGCCGTGTCGTCCTCGGACGCGTTGTCCAGCACGATGACCGGCGGCCGCGGGTCCAATGAGGACAACCGGCTGAGGGTCCTGGCCAGCTCGGTGGCGCGGTTGCGGGTGGCGATGACGACGGTCGTGCGCGCGCTCACCGCGCCCCCACCAGCTCGTCCACGAGCGCGGCCAGCGACGGCGGGTGCGCGGGCGGCCGCACCGCGGCCGGCAGGCACCACTTCAGGCGGGCGTCGAGCAGCGCGGTGTCGTGGACGTCCTCGGCGGCCACCACCGGCCAGTCCAGGGCCTTCCCCTGCGCGGTCACCTTCCCGCCGCCGGCCACCGGGTCGACCGCGAGCACCGGCACTCCGGCCTTGAGCCCGAAGACCAGCCCGTGCAGCCGGGTCGTCACCACGGCGTCCATTTTGGACACCAGCGCGGCGAACTGGTCCGGGGTGGCGCACCGCTGCCAGTCCTCGTGCGCGAGCCGGGTGTCCAGCGGCACCCGGGCGCAGTCGACACCGGCGAGCCAGCCCGTCAGTGCCTCGTGGACGTCGCCGTGCCGGCCCGCGTGGCCGTACTCCGGCTGGTGCGGGGCCAGGATCACGCCCAGCACCGGCTTCGGCGACACCGCGGCGCCCAGCGCCAAGTCGAGTTCGGCGGTGACGCCGTCGTCGCGCGGGAGGACCCGGTGGAACCCCGTCACCGCCGGATCATCGGGATCGGGCACGGACACGCCGACCGCGATCCGGCGGCAGGCGGCGTAGCGCTCGTGCAGCGAACGCACCTGCGGCCCGTGGACCGGGCCGCAGGCGAAGACGACGTGCGTGTAGTCCTCGGGTGGCGCGTCGGGCAGGTGCAGCGTGCCGGGGCGGAAGCCGGGGCTCCACGCGACCCGGTGATCGATCCCCGCCTCCGCCAGCGCGGACGCCGCCGCGCGCAGGCTCAGGACGTCACCCGCCGTGGCTTCTCCGTGCAGAAAACTGGCCCAACCGGTGAGCAGAACTCGCATGGTCTTGACGCTTACCCGCTCACCACCCGCTTACACGGTTTTGCGCCCACCTCGGCCGGGTAGCCGCCACGGCATGGAGAATCCGGCAGTGACCAGGCGGTACGAACGTGCGGTGGTGACCGGGGGTGCCGGCTTCGTCGGCGCGCACCTGTGCGAGCTGCTGCTCGAAGAGGACATCGAGGTGGTCGCCGTGGACAACCTCGCGACGTCCTCGGCGGACAGTCTCGACCACCTGCGCCGCCACGAACGGTTCCGGTTCGTGCGCCACGACGTCACCCAGCCGATGCCGCCGAGCTGCGAGGCCGACGTCGTGTTCCACCTGGCTTCCGCCGCGTCGCCCCGTGACTACCTGGCCCTGCCGATCGAGACGCTGCGCGCGGGCTCGCACGGCACCGAGAACGCGCTCGAACTGGCCCGCCGCACGGGCGCCCGGTTCGTGCTCGCCTCGACCAGCGAGGTCTACGGCGATCCGCTGGAACACCCGCAGCGCGAAACGTATTGGGGCAACGTCAACCCGATCGGCCCGCGCAGCGTCTACGACGAAGCCAAGCGGTACGGCGAAGCGCTGACGTCGGCCTACCGCCGCGAATTCGGCGTGGACACGGCGATCGCGCGGATCTTCAACACCTACGGCCCCGGCATGCGCGCCCACGACGGCCGGATGATCCCCGCCTTCCTCGACCAGGCGCTCAAGAACGAGCCGATCACCGTCACCGGCAGCGGGGAGCAGACCCGGTCGATCTGCTACGTCGAGGACACCGTCCGCGGCCTGCTCGCCCTCGCGCGGTCGGGCCACCCGGGACCGGTCAACATCGGCAACCCGCACGAGCTGACCGTCCGCCAGGTGGCGGAGCGGATCAAGGACATCACCGGCTCGGGCTCACCCATCGTGGCCGTCGACGCCGTCGTCGACGACCCGCAGCGGCGCTGTCCCGACATCACCCTCGCCCGCGACGTCCTGGGGTGGGAACCGAAGGTCGACGCCGACGACGGTCTCCGTCGCACTGCGGCGTGGTTCCGCCGGGCGCCGTCACGCTGAGTAGCGACGCCCAGGGCTTTTGCCCGTCATCGTTTATCAACGACTTCACCGGGTAGCGCTATAGGTGAGAGCGGGCCCCACGAGTCCGCGCCGAAACGCCAGAGGCAGGTCGATGCGCATACTCGGGATCAATGCCGTCTTCCACGACCCGGCCGCAGCGCTGGTGGTGGACGGGGAGATCATCGCCGCGGCGGAGGAAGAACGCTTCAGCCGCCGCAAGCACGGCAAGCAGGCGGTGCCGTTCTCCACGTGGGAACAGCCCGCCCAGGCCGCCGCCTGGTGCCTGGCCCAGGCGGGACTGTCCGCGAAGGACCTCGACGCCGTCGGATACTCCTACGACCCCGCGCTGGTCGAGCCGGGCCTGTCCGGCCACGACCCGAGCGGCGAGGAGCTGCGGACGGAGTTCGCGAAGCGGGCACCCCTGTTCCTGAAATCCGCGTTGCCCGGACTCGACCCGGGCATCGTCAAGTTCGTCCGGCACCACGTCGCGCACGCCGCGTCGGCCGCGCTCGCCGCGCCGTTCGGCGACTGCGCCGTGCTCGTCGCGGACGGCCGCGGCGAAAGCACGTCCTATCTGGCCGGTGAGTACCGGGACGGGCGGTTCAAGGAACTGGCCGCCCAGAAGCTGCCGCACTCGCTCGGCCTGCTCTACGAGGACCTCACCGAGCACCTCGGCTTCGCGCGGTCCAGCGACGAGTACAAGGTCATGGCGCTCGCCTCCTACGGCAAGCCGGAATTCCTCGACGAACTCTGCGAGCACGTCCACGTCACCGGCGACGGCGGTTTCCGCGCCTCCGGCGTCGACCTCGCTTCGCTGGCCCCGCGCCGCGAAGCCGGCCAGGAGCTGAGCCCGCGGCACGCCGATCTCGCCGCGAGCGTCCAGAAGGTCCTCGAAGACATCCTCCTCGAGCTGACCGACTGGCTGCACGAACGCACCGGTCAGCGGAACCTGGCGCTGGCGGGCGGGATCGCGCTCAACTGCGTCGCCAACACCCGCCTGCACGCCGAGGGCCCGTTCGACCGGATCTGGGTGCAGCCCGCCGCGGGGGACGCGGGCACCGCGCTCGGCGCGGCGCTGCAGCTGGCCGCCGAGGCCGGGGAACGCGGCACACCCATGGGCGACGCCGGGTTGGGCCGCGGGTGGACCGACGAGGAACTCGAGGAAATCCTCATCAAGGCGAAGCTGCCTTACGAGCGGCCCGACGACCTCGCCGAGACCGTCGCCGAAGCGCTGGCCAACGACGAAGTGATCGCCTGGTTCCAGGGCCGCGCCGAGTTCGGCCCGCGGGCGCTGGGGCACCGGTCGCTGCTGGCCCACCCGGGCCGCAAGGCGAACCTCGAGCGGCTCAACGACGTCAAGGGCCGCGAGCAGTTCCGGCCGGTGGCGCCGATGGTGCGGGCCGAGCGGGCGGCCGACATCTTCACCCGCGGTCCGCTGCCCAGCCCGTACATGCTGTTCGTGCACGACGTCGCCGAAGACTGGCGCGACCGCATCCCGGCCGTCACCCACGTCGACGGCACGGCCCGCGTGCAGACCGTCGAAGAGCGCGAAAACCCGGTGCTGGCCCGGATGCTGGCCGCTTTCGAGCGCCGGACCGGCCTGCCGGTCGTGATCAACACCAGTCTCAACACCGCGGGCCGCCCGATGGTCGACTCGCCGCGGGACGCGCTGGAGTGCTTCGGCTCGGCCCCGATCGACCTGCTCGCGCTGGGGCCGTTCGTGCTCCGGCGTCCCCGCCCCACTCGAACCGGCGCGGCGTCGCCGGAGAAGAAGGAGGTGCCGTGATGGAAGACCATCTCGCCGCGCTGGCCGAAGCCGCCAGCCGGACTCGCGAATCCGCCCCCAAGATAGTCGCGTGGGGACGGCACCTCGCCGGCGTGTTCGAGGCCGGTGGCCGGCTGCTCGCGTGCGGCAACGGCGGCAGCGCCGCCGAAGCCCAGCACCTGACCGGCGAGCTCGTCGGCCGGTTCCGCCACGAACGGCAGCCGCTCTCGGCCATCGCGCTGCACGCGGACACGTCCGCGACCACGGCCATCGTCAACGACTACGGCGACCACGAGGTCTTCGCCCGGCAGGTGCGCGCGCACGGGCGGCCGGGTGACGTGCTGGTCTGCCTGTCCACCAGCGGCACCAGCCCGAACGTCGTCGCCGCGGCCAAGGCCGCGCACGAGCTCGGAGTGACGACGTGGGCGCTGACCGGGCCCGCCCCGAACCCCCTCGCCGCCCTGTGCGACGACGCCGTGACGGTCGAGGCGCCGACCGTCGCGACCGTGCAGGAAATGCATCTCGCGCTCGTCCACGGCCTCTGCGCGGCGCTCGACGACGCGCTCGGAGTGACCGCGTGAAGCCGCTGGTCGTCCTCGGCGACACGCTGCTGGACGTCGACGCCGAAGGCACCGCCGAGCGGCTGTGCCCGGAGGCGCCGGTGCCGGTGGTCGACCTGACGGCCCGGCGCCGCCGCCCCGGTGGCGCCGGTCTGGCCGCGCTGCTGGCCGCGCGGTCCGCGGCGGAGGTCGTCCTGGTCACGCCGCTCGGCGACGACGAAGGCGGCCACGCGCTGGCCGGGCTGCTGGAACCGGACGTCACGGTGGTGCCGCTGCCGCTGCGCGGGACGACGGTCTGCAAGACCCGCGTCCGCGCGGGCGGGCAGTCGTTGCTGCGCCTGGATTCCGGCGACGGCACGGCGACCACCGACCCGCTGCCCGCCCGGGTGCACGAGCTCCTGGAGGACGCGGGCGCGATCCTCGTGGCCGACTACGGCCGCGGCCTGACCCGCAACGCCGACGTGCGGCGGCTCCTGCGGGAGCTGGCCGAGCGGATCCCGGTGGTCTGGGACCCGCACCCGCGCGGCGCGCAGCCGGTGCCCGGCACACGGCTGGCCACGCCGAACCTCGCCGAGGCGCGGGCGGTGCTCGCCGGGCACGAGGAGCCGGCCGAGCTCGCCAAGCTGCTGCGCGGCCACTGGCACGCCGACGCGGTCGCGGTGACCGTCGGGTCAAGGGGCGCGGTCCTGTCCGACGGCCTCGGCGAAACGACCGTCCCGATCCCCGCCGCGGCCCGGACCCCTGGCCACACCGCGCCCGACACCTGCGGCGCGGGCGACCGGTTCGCCGCCGCGGCCACCGCGGCGCTGCTCGGCGGGGCGGACACGACCGAGGCCGTGGTGACGGCGGTCGAGGCGGCCGCCCGGTTCGTCGCCGCCGGCGGCGCGACCGCGCTGTCCACGAACGACGGCCCGGTCCCCGACCCCCAGCCCGCCACCGACGCTTTCGGCCTCGCCCGGCGGGTCCGCGAAACCGGTGGCCGCCTGATCGCCACCGGCGGCTGCTTCGACCTGCTGCACCCCGGGCACGTGAGCCTGCTGCGACAGGCCCGCGCCCTCGGTGACGCGCTCGTCGTCTGCCTCAATTCCGACGCGTCGGTGCGGGGCCTCAAGGGGCCCGGCCGCCCGCTGGTCCGTGACCGCGACCGCGCCCGGCTGCTCACCGCTTTGTCCTTTGTGGACGCCGTCGCCGTCTTCGACGAGCCCTCGCCGGTCGCCGTCCTCGAGAAGCTGCGCCCGGACGTGTGGGTGAAGGGCGGCGACTACGCGGCGGCGGACCTGCCCGAACGCGAAGTGGTCGAACGGCACGGCGGCGAGGTCGTGCTCGTCCCGACCGTGCCCGGCTACTCGACCTCCCGGCTGGTCGCCGCGGCGGCCAGTGCCTGATCCCCTCGCCCGCGAAGGAGAGCGATGCGACCCCTCGGCAACGTCCTGATCACCGGTGGCGCGTCCGGCCTCGGCGCCGCCACCGTCGACGCCGTCCGCAAGGCCGGCGGCACCCCCTACGTCCTCGACCGCGTCCGCCCCGACGACCCGGCCGAGTACGTCGAAGCCGACCTGACCGACACCGCCGCCACCGAGGCGGCCGTGCGTGAGCTGGCCGAACGCGCGGGCGGCCTGGACGGCGTCTTCACCGCCGCCGGCACCGACGCGTGCGGGCCGCTCGGCGAAGTGTCCACCGAGGACTGGGAGCGGGTGGTGAAGGTGAACCTGTTCGGCACGGCCGCGGTCATCCGCGCCGCGCTCCCCTACCTGGAACGCTCGCACGGCACGGTCGTCACCGTCGCGTCCACCCTGGGCATCAAGGCGGTGAGCGACGCGACCGCCTACTGCGCCTCGAAGTTCGGCGTCGTCGGCTTCACCCGGGCGCTCGCCGCCGAGCTGGCCGGCCGCGTCGGCGTCACGCTGCTCGTCCCCGGCGGGATGTGGACGCACTTCTTCGACGACCGCACCGACCAGTACAAGCCGCCGCCGGACGCGAAGCTCAACCAGCCGGAGCACGTCGCGAGCACGGTCGTGTTCGCGCTCCAGCAGCCGCCGGGCGCCGAGGTCCGGGAGATGGTCGTGTGCGCGTCGGAGGAGGGGTCGTGGCCGTGAGCTCCGCGGTCCTCGTGCTGCGCGCGCTCGGCGTCGGTGACCTGCTGACGGCGGTGCCCGCGCTGCGCGCCCTGCGCGCGGCGTACCCGGGCGAACGGCTGGTGCTGGCCGCGCCGGAGAGCCTGCGGGACCTGGTGGAGCTGATCGACGCGGTCGACGAGCTGCTGCCGACGCCGGGGCTCGGCGAGCTCGCCTGGCCGGGCCCGCCGCCGCGGCTCGCGGTCAACCTGCACGGCAGCGGCCCGGAGAGCCTCCACGACCTGCTCGAGACCGACCCCGCCGAGCTGCTGACCCACCGCCACCCCGACTTCCCCGACGTACCCGGGCTGGAGTGGCGCGACGACGTGCACGAGGTGGACCGCTGGTGCCGGCTCGTCGAGTACCACCACCTGGAGGCCGACCGCTCGGCGCTGCACCTGCCCGTGCCGCCGGGCCCCAGCCCGGCCCCGGACGCCGTCGTGGTGCACCCCGGCGCGGCGTTCCCGGCCCGGCGCTGGCCGCCCGAGCGGTTCGCGACCGTCGTGCGGGACCTCGCCGCCGACGGTCACCGCGTCGTGCTCACCGGCAGCGCCGCCGAACGCGATCTGGCGCTTTCCATCGCCGAAGCGGCCGGGCTCGGCGACGACGCCGTGCTGGCCGGGCGCACCGGCCTGGCGGAGCTGGCCGCGCTGGTGGCCGGGGCGGCGCTCGTCGTCTGCGGCGACACCGGCGTCGGGCACCTCGCGACCGCGTTCGGCACGCCGTCGGTGCTGCTGTTCGGCCCGACCCCGCCGCGGCTGTGGGGCCCGCCGCCGTCGGCGCGGCAGCACGTCGTGCTCTGGGCCGGGAACGTCGGCGACCCGCACGGCGAAGAGCCCGACGGTGGACTGTTGCTGCTGGGCGAGGAACGCGTGCTGGCCGCGGCGCGCTCGGCCCTGGAAATGCGGGTGGCCCATGGCTGAGCACATCGGGATCGTCGGTGCGGGCTACGTCGGGTTGACGAGCGCCGCGTGCTTCGCCCGACTCGGGCACCGGGTCACCTGCGTGGACGCCGACGAGTCCAAAGTGGACGAGCTGGGCCGCGGCGAGGTGGCCATCGCCGAACCCGGCCTCGCCGAGCTGGTCGGCCAGGGCCTCGCCGATCGGACGCTGAGCTTCACCACCGCCCAGGCCGAGCTCTACGGGGCGGACCTGGTCTTCCTGTGCCTGCCCACGCCGCCCGCCGAGGACGGCCGCCCCGACCTCGGCGTGCTCGAGCAGGTCGTGCCGCAGCTCGGCCGGCTGCTGCGGCCCGGCTGCGTGGTGGTCACCAAGTCCACCGTGCCGGTCGGCACCGCGGCGCGGCTGCCCCACCTGCTGGGCCGCGACGACCTGCCGGTCGTCGCCAACCCGGAGTTCCTCCGCGAAGGGCACGCCGTCGAAGACTTCCTGCACCCGGACCGGGTGGTGGTCGGCACCGACCCGGCGGATTCGCCTGCCGCACGGCGGGTCGCACGGCTGTACGAGCCGACCGGCGCCCCGGTGGTGGCGACCGACTCGGCCAGCGCCGAACTCGCGAAGTACGCGAGCAACGCGTTCCTCGCCGTGAAGCTGTCCTACGTGAACGTCCTGGCCGAACTGTGCGAGCGGTTCGGCGCGGACGTCCGCGAGGTTTCGCGCACCATGGGCCTGGACGCGCGGATCGGTCCCGAATTCCTCGCCCCCGGTCCCGGCTGGGGTGGTTCGTGCCTGCCGAAGGACACCTCGGCCCTGCTGCACGCGGCCGAGGCGGCGGGCGTCGACTTCGCCATCCTCCGGGACGCGGTCCGCGTCAACGCCCGGCAGCGCGCCCGGGTCGTGCGGGCCGTGCGGCAGGCGGTGACCGGTTCGCCGGCCGGATCCCTCGCGGGAGCCCGCATCGGCCTGCTGGGCCTGGCCTTCAAGGCGGGCACCGGCGACCTGCGCGACTCCCCGGCACTGGCCGTGGCGGCCGAGCTCGCCCGCGCGGGTGCCGAACTCACCGCGCACGACCCGGCCGTCGGGTGCGTGCCCGGGATGAGCGCGGTCCAGGTCGTCGACGACCCGTACCTGGTGGCCAAGGACGCCGCGGCGCTCGTCGTGCTCACCGAGTGGCCCGAGTTCCGGGACCTCGACTGGGCCCGGCTGGCCGCGTCCGCCGACCGGGCGATCGTCGTCGACACCCGCAACCTGCTCGATCCCGACGCCCTGGCCGACGCCGGGTTCGCCCACGTCGGTGTCGGCACCCGTTCCAGGAGGCAGCCATGACCCTGCGCGTCCTCGCGCTGACCTGCACGCTCAAGCCGTCTCCGGCGAAGTCGAGCAGCGACCTCATCGCGCGGCAGCTGCTCGACCTGTTCGCCGAACGCGGCGCCACCGGCGAGCTGGTCCGCGTGGTCGACCACGACGTCCGCCCGGGCGTCGAGGCCGACATGGGCGACGGCGACGCGTGGCCCGGCATCCGGCGGAAGATCGCCGACGCCGACATCCTGCTGATCGCCACCCCGACGTGGGTCGGGCACATGTCGAGCGTCGCGCAGCGGGTCCTGGAACGCCTGGACGCCGAGCTGTCCGAAACGGACGACGAAGGCCGCCCGGCGATGTTCGGCAAGGTGGCGGTGGCGGCGGTCGTCGGCAACGAGGACGGCGCCCACAAGATCATCGCGGACCTGTTCCAGGCGCTGAACGACGTCGGCTTCACCGTGCCGGCCCAGGGCGCGACGTACTGGAACGGCGAGGCCATGCAGGGCGGCGACTACCAGGACCTCGACGAGACACCCGAGGCTGTGGCCTCGACGAACGCGACCTTGGTCCGCAACGCCGTCCACCTGGCGACCGTGCTCGGCGAGCACCGGTACCCCGCCCAGTGATTACGCCGTTCGAGTGACGTCACTGCGCCGGACGAGTGTGGCGCAGAACACGGGGGTAACCCACCGGGACCTTCCAACCGCGCGTCAGGGGGCTCCACCGTGCCGAACCGAGTCATGATCAGCCGCGACAGCAAGCCGATCCCCTGCGAGGAATGCGGCCTGCCGACGTTGCACGTCGCCCGGCTCGTGTCCGGTGACGGCACGCTGCTGGGCCAGACGATGGTGTGCACCGCCTGCCGCCGCCACCGGTCGGAAGCCGATTCGATCGCCGTTTCGTAGGTTCCGGTGGGTGAACGGCCGCCTTCCTCCGGGGAGGCGGCCTTTCACCGCTTTTCCAGCTGTTCCACCAGCAGCCGCGCGGGCAGCGTCATCGTGCCGAGGCCCAGCCGGGCGGGGACGCCGTCCTCCTCGGCGGTCACCAGCCGCTCCTCGAGCTTCCGGAGCAGGGCCCGGCATTCGTCCAGTTCGACCGGCTCGCCCACCATCGCCACGGCCTGCACCGCCCCGGCCAGGTGGTGCATCAGATCGGCCAGCGATTCCCGCGCGTCCGGCCAGGGGTACTCGAACGGGTGCTCGCGGCGGCCCGCCGTCGTGCGCACGGCGGCGAGCAGCTGCGACACCGCGGGCCACAGCCCGATCAACGTCCGGAGGGGACGTTCATGGTGCGCCCCGGCGGCCGGGCGCCCGCGGCGGAGGTTCAGCATCCGCCCTTCCCGCGTCAGGCCGACGGCTTCTTCGGCGGCCAGCACCTGGCTGCGCGTGTCCCGCGCCTGCGACAGCAGGCCGTCGAGGTCCTCCGGCGGCTCGTCCCGCCGGATCAGGTCGGAGAGGGACTCGAGGAGTTCGGCCAGCGCCTTCCCCAGCCGCCCGGCCGCCGCGGCCAGCCGTTCCCCGTAGAGCGGCGGGAAGATCAGCGTGTTGACGGCGACGCCGATGGCCGCGCCCAGCGCGGTTTCCAGGAGCCGGTCGCCGAGCAGGACGGGCTCACGGGCGGTGCCGTAGGAGATGACGAGCATGCCGGTGACGCCGACCCACACCCCGGCGTCCCCGAACCGCCGCCAGCTCCCGGCGAGCAGCCCGAGGAAGACGACCACGGCCAGCGCCACGGCCTGCCACGGGATGAGCTGCCCCGCGACGGCGGCGAGGAGGACCCCGGAGGCCACCGAGCCGACCTGCTGGAGCCAGCCTCGCAGCGACCGGTAGACGGTGGCTTCGACGAGGAAGACGGCGGCGTAGGGAGCGAGGAAGGGCTGCGGCAGCCGCAGCACGAGGGTGGCGAGCAGCCAGGCGACGGTGGCGGCGAACGTGGCTTTGGCGCTCTGGACGAGAGCACGTCGTTCCCGCCCGGGGACGCGCACGGCGCGGGCGAACCACCCGATCGGGGTGCGGTCTTGCCGTTCGTCGTCGTCCGGCGAGGAGCCGGCGCGCTCGAGCATGCGCGCGAACCGGCCGGCCCCGGACCGGCGCGCCGGGGCACTTTCACGGGAAAGTGCCCCGGCGCCTTTCTGCGGTTCCGTCATGCGGGCGGGGCGATGTGCACGAGCTTCGTCTGCGTCATCTCGTCGAGGAGCTCCGGCCCGTAGCCGTACCCGCTGCCGCTCCGGCCGCGGGGGTGGGCCGCGCCGCCCGGGGCGCCGCCGAACACGTTGTTGACCTTGACCGTTCCCGCCGGGAGTTCGCGCCACGCCCGCTGGGCGTGCGTCATCGAAGCCGTCAGCACCGTCGCCGCCAGGCCGTACTCGCCCTTCGCGGCTTCGGCCAGGCCTTCGTCGAAACTCTCCACCACCCGGACCGGGGCCACCGGGCCGAACGTCTCCTCCGTCATCACCCGCAGGTCCGGCGCGCACCCGGTGAGCACCGTCGCCGGGTAGTGCGCTCCCGGGCCGTCCGGGACCGCACCGCCGGTCAGCAGCCGGGCGCCGCGCGAGAGCGCGTCCTCGACGTGGGCGTGCACGTGGTCGCGGTGGCGCCGGTCCACCAGCGGGGCGAGCGTGCGCGACTCGGCCTCCTTCACCAGCGCCGCCAGGAACGGCTCGGCGATCGCCGAGCACACGTAGATCCGCTCGACCGCCACGCAGATCTGCCCCGAGTTGGCGAACGCCCCCAGCGCCGCCTGGCCGGCCGCCCACACCGGGTCGACGTCGGAGTCGATCACCAGCGGGTCGTTGCCGCCGTTCTCCAGCAACGTCTTCGCGCCCGTCGCGGCCGCGCTCGCCGCGATCGACCGGCCCGTCGCGGTGCTGCCGACGTGCGCGATGACGTCGACGTCGTCGCGCATCGTCAGGAGTGCGCCGACCCCGCCGTCGCCGTGCAGCGTCTGCAGCACGCCGGCGGGGAACACGCCGCCGAGCACCTCCCCGAGCAGCTGCCCGGTGTGCGGCGCGCGCTCGCTCGGCTTGTGCACCACCGTGTTGCCGGTGGCCAGCGCCGCGCCGATGAGCCCGCAGGCGACCGCGACCGGGTCGTTCCACGGCGTGAGCGCGACGACGACGCCGTGCGGTTCGGGCACCATCAGGTCCGTCGCGCCGATGTCGCCGAGCAGGCTGCGGCCGCGGTGGACCGGGCCGAGTTCGGCGTACTGGTCCAGGGTGCCCGCCCCGGCGAGCACGCCTTCGCGGGCTTCGTCACGGGGCTTGCCCGTTTCCGCCTCGTTCGCCTTCGC
This sequence comes from Amycolatopsis rifamycinica, assembly GCF_000695625.1. GTDB lineage: Bacteria > Actinomycetota > Actinomycetes > Mycobacteriales > Pseudonocardiaceae > Amycolatopsis > Amycolatopsis rifamycinica. The sequence goes on along the minus strand of NZ_JMQI01000021.1, from coordinate 38,221 downwards.
CAGCTCGTCGGCGTGCGCCCGCAGCCGTTCGGCCGCGGTGTGCAGCAGCGCCCCGCGCTCGGCGGCCGAGGTCCGCGCCCACGGCACCCGGGTCTCGCGAGCCAGCGTGAGCGCCGCGTCGATCTCGTCTTCGCCCGCGGTCGGCACAGTGCCCACCACGCTGCCGTCGGCCGGGTTCCGGATTTCGATCGTTCCCGCGGTCATCCGCACCTCCTTCTCGTCGCCCGCCGGTTACCCGGGTGCGGGGCCTTCGACACGCCGTTTGATCACCGCCGCCCGGGGTACCCGGGTCCGGTGACTGCTTCGCTCGACTACACCGTGGTGATCCCCACGACGGGCCGGGAGACGCTTCGGCCACTGCTGCTCACCCTTCTCGGCGGGCCCGATCCGCGGCCGGCGGAGATCCTCGTCGTCGACGACCGCCCCGGCGGGTCCGAGCTGGACGTTCCCGAGGGCGTGCGCGTGCTCCGCTCCGGCGGGCGCGGGCCGGCGGCGGCACGCAACCTCGGCTGGCGCACCGCGCGGAGCGAATGGATCGCGTTCGTCGACGACGACGTCGTGCTCGCCCCCGACTGGGCGCGGCAGCTCGAAGCCGACCTCGGCTCGCTGCCGCCGGACGTGGCCGCGTCCCAGGGCCGGATCACCGTCCCGCTGCCCGCCGACCGGCGGCCCACCGACGACGAACGCGGCACCGCGGGCCTCGAGCGGGCGCGGTGGATCACCGCGGACATGGCCTACCGCCGCCGCGCGCTCGTCGAGGTGGGTGGCTTCGACGAGCGGTTCCCGCGCGCGTTCCGCGAAGACTCCGATCTCGCCCTGCGCGTCGCCGAAGCCGGGCACCGGATCGACCAGGGCGAGCGGCTGACCACGCACCCCGCCCGGCGGGCCGGGTTCTTCTACAGCCTGAAAGCCCAGCGCGGCAACGCCGACAACGCGTTGATGCGCGCCAAGCACGGCGTGCTCTGGCGGCAGCGCACCGGCGCCGGGTCCGGCAGGCTCGGCCTGCACGCACTGTCCACAGTGGCCGGTCTGGCCGCGCTGACGCTGCCGGTGCTGCGGCAGCGCGGGAAGGCGCTGCTGGCGGCCGGCGTCTGGGCCGGGCTGACGGCGGAGTTCGCCACCCGGCGGATCCTGCCGGGCCCGCGGACCCCCGGCGAAGTGGCGCGCATGGTCGTCACCAGCGCCCTCATCCCGCCCGCCGCGTGCTACCACCGGCTGCGCGGGGAGATCGCCGCGCGGCGGCCCCGGCCCCCGGTGGCGGTGCTGTTCGACCGGGACGACACGCTGATCGTCGACGTTCCCTACCTCAACGACCCGGACGGTGTCCGCCCGGTGCCCGGCGCGGTCGAGCTCGTCAACGGGCTGCGGGAGCGCGGAATCCCGGTCGGGGTGGTGAGCAATCAGTCCGGTGTCGCGAAAGGACTGATCACGCGCGAACAGCTCGACGCGGTGAACGCCCGCGTCAAGGAGCTCTTCGGCCCGTTCGGCACCTGGCAGGTCTGCGTCCACGACGACGGCGACGGCTGCGCGTGCCGGAAACCCGCCCCGGGCATGGTGTTGCGCGCCGCCGCGGAGCTCGGCGTCGACCCCGCGTCCTGTGTGGTCATCGGCGACACCGGCGCCGACGTCGACGCCGCGCTGGCGGCCGGCGCCCGTGCGGTGCTGGTGCCGACGCACCGCACGCTCGAACCGGAAATCGCCCGGGCCCGGCAGCACGCCGCCGTCGCGCGGGACCTGTCCGAGGCGCTGCGCGTCGCCGGGGTCGCCGGATGACCCGGGTGCTCGTCGCCCGCCAGGACAACCTCGGGGACGTCCTGCTCGCCGGACCCTGCGTCCGCGCGGTCGCGGCGTCCGGGGCGCACGTGACGCTGCTGACCGGACCGCACGGCCGCGCCGCCGGCGAACTGCTGCCCGGCGTGAGCGACCTGCTCACCTGGACCGCGCCGTGGATCGACCCCGAGCCGCCGCCGGTGACCGCCGAGGACACCGGCGAGTTCGTCGCGCTGATCCGCGCGCGGGCGTTCGACCGCGCGCTGATCCTGACGTCGTTCCACCAGTCCCCGCTGCCACTGGCGCTGCTGCTGCGCCAGGCCGGGGTGCCGTGGATCGGCGCGATCTCCGAGGACTACCCGGGCAGCCTGCTCGACCTGCGCCACCGCGTCGACGGCGATCCGCCGGAGCCGGTCCGCATGCTGTCGCTCGCCGAAGCGGCGGGCTACGCGCTCCCGCCGGACGACCACGGCGCCTTGGCGCTGCGGCGCCCGTTGCCGGACACGGCCCGGCTGACGGGCGGCGGCGCGTACGTCGTGGTGCACCCCGCGGCGTCGGTGCCGGCCCGCCAGCCGTCGGCGGCGTGGAGCCGCGAGACCGTGCGGGCGCTGGCCGCCGACGGGCACCGGGTGCTGGTGACGGGCGCGCCGGCGGAGCGCGCGCTGACCCGGGAGGTGGCCGGGACGTCGGGAGTGGACCTCGGCGGCCGGACGTCCCTGGCGGAGCTGGCGGCGATCCTGTCGGGCGCCCGGGTCGTGGTGGCGCCCAACACGGGCCCCGCCCACCTCGCCGCGGCGGCGGGCACCCCGGTGGTGTCGCTGTTCGCGCCGGTCGTGCCGCAGGAGCGGTGGGCGCCCTACGGCGTCCCCACGGTGGTGCTCGGCGACCAGCACGCGCCCTGCCGCGCCACTCGCGCGCGGACTTGCCCGGTCCCCGGCCACCCCTGCCTCGAGACGATCGACCCCGCCGACGTCTGCCGCGCGGTGACGGCCCTGGCGCAGCCGGGTGCCGTCCTGCCGGAGACCGCCGAACTGACCTCGGGCTGAGCGCGGCCCGGGCGCGCCCGGGCCGCGGGATCGTCAGCCGCCGATCTCCTTGCTCACGCCGCTCGGCCCCTCGTAGGTCCGGTCAGGCAGGCCGCGCACGATGTCCAACGTGTCCGAGTCGGCACCGTTCTTCTCGGCCGCCTGCACCAGGTCGTCACGCTTGGCCGGGTAGTCGACGCCGGACAGGTACTTCTGCAGTTCGATCGGGTTCGGCTTGCTCACGGGAGCTCTCCTTCCGTTCGGGGAACCGCGCGATTACCCCGGCCGCCGCCCGACACACGCTCAGGACGGCACCGGCTGCTCCCCCGCCGGGTGAAGGTGGCGCACCGCGGCGTCCGGGTGGCGCGTCAACGGTCGCAGCGGCAACGGCGTCGATTCGGCGAGCTGTTCCAGGTGCCGCAGCAGGATCCCCTCCGCAACGCCCCCGGGCCGACCTCGACGCGCGGGACGTCCAAGGCCGACAACGTCACTTCCGCGGCCACCGCACCGGCCCCCGGCCGAGCACCAGCTCCATCGACCCGCCGCCGATGTCGATCAGCAGCAGCCGCCCGGCCGCCGCGTTTAGTCCCGGGCGGGGGTGGTAGCCGACCGGGGACGAAAGGAGACGCCCGTGTCGCTCCCGGCCCCGCTGCCCGCCGAAGCCGCCACGCCGAGGCGCGCCGTCGTCACCGGTGCCGACTCCGGCATCGGCCGGGCGGTCGTCGCCGCCCTCGCCGGCGGTGGCCTGGACGTCGGCATCACCTACCACTCGGACGCCGATGGCGCGGAGGAAACGGCCGCCGAGGCCCGTTCGCACGGGGTGACCGCGCACGTCCGGCGGCTCGACCTGACCGAGCTGCCCGGCGCCGCCGACGTCGTCGACGCGTTCGCCGAAGACCTCGGTGGCATCGACGTCCTGGTCAACTGCTCCGGCACCGGCAGCAGCGAGCTCGCCGTGGACCTGGACTACGAGAAGTGGCGCCAGGTCCTCGACGTCGACCTCGACGGCGTCTTCCTGCTTTCGCAACGCGCCGCCCGGCACATGATCGACGCCGGGCACGGCGGCCGGATCATCACCATCACCAGCGTCCACGAGCACGTGCCCCGCGTCGGTGCCGCGCCCTACTGCGCCGCGAAGGCCGGCGCGGGCGCCCTGACCCAGGTGCTCGCGCTGGAGCTGGCCCAGCACGGCATCACCGTCAATTCGGTGGCCCCCGGCGAGATCTCGACGCCGATGACGGGCCAGACCGACGCCGACCCGCGCGAGCAGGACCGGCCGGGCATCCCGCTCGGCCGCCCCGGCCACGCGGCCGAGGTGGCGGCCGCCGTCGCGTTCCTGGCGACCCCGGCGGCCGGCTACATCACCGGCACGTCGCTCGTCGTCGACGGCGGGCTGCTGCTGATGGGGGCCCAGCACGGGACCGCCTACCGCGGTCACGACTGGCGCTCCCCCTAAAGACCAGGGGCCCGCGTCCTGGCTGCAGGGACCGGCGCGGGCCCCGGCCGTGGGCCGGACGGCGGATCCCCCAGCTCGCCGTCCGGCCCCTTCCACTTGTCCGTTTTCCGCACGCGCGACGGGGTATCCGGCCGCGGAGGGAAGGAGAACCCCATGTCTTCCGCAGAATCCGGCTCTTCCACCGGAACCCGCACCCGCGCCGGGGCGTCCTGGCTCCGCCCGGTCGTCGCCGTCCTCGGGCTGCTCTACCTGGCCCTCGGGATCGCCGGGTTCCTGACCCCGGAGACCGCCGCGGTCGGCCACGAGACCAGCCGCGCCGTCTGGATCTTCAGCGTGACCCCGCTGCTCAACCTGGTCCACGCGGCGGTCGGCGTGCTCGGGCTGCTCGCCGCGACCCGGCGCACGGGCGCGATCATCTACTGCTGGGTGCTGTTCGTCGGCTTCACCGGGATGACCGCGTACGGCATCCTGGCGACCGCGTTGGTCAACCCCGAGGACCCGATCAACCTGAACTGGGCGGACAACTGGCTGCACGGGCTGACCGCGGTCGCCGGGCTGGTGCTCGGCATCGTCGCCGCCCGGGCGGTCAACCGGGCCGCCGCGCAGGCGCGATGACCTCGGTCGTTTCGCCGGGGGGTCACCGGGTAGCCGGGAAGGACACCGCGTGAAGGAGGTTCCCATGCACCGCGAAAGCGACCGGCATTCACCCCGGGAGGACGACGCTCTGAAGGCCGAGCTGCGCGGGACCCTGCAGGGCAACGGCCCGTCCCGCGCCGAGGAGTGGCGCGAGCCCGAACTCCCGGCCGACGACGAATCGGACGTCCCGCCACTGGGCGGCGGCGCATGACCACGAGCGAAGCGGCGGCGGTGGGCGAACCCGCCGTCGTCGTGCACTACCGCCTCCACGCGGACTTCGCCGGTCCCGGGTGGCTGCGCCGCATCCTGGGGCCGCGGGCCGGTCTGGAACTGGACGCCGCGGGCCTGCGCGTCCGGTTCGGACCGTGGCTGGTCGAAACCCCGTTGAGCAACCTCGCCGGGGCCGAGGCCACCGGCCCGTACCGGGCTTTCCGCGTGTTCGGCGTCCGCCTTTCCCTGGCCGACCGCGGCCTGACTTTCGGCACGACGACCGAAGGTGGCGTGTGCCTCCGGTTCCGCGAACCGGTCCGCGGCATCGACCCGTGGGGCCGCGTCCGCCACCCGGGCCTGACGGTGACGGTGTCCGAACCGGACCTGGTCGCCGAAGCCATCAACCGCATCGTGGCGCAGGCATGACGGCCGCGCGGATCCTTGCGGTGGCGGTGGACTGCCGACGGCCGGACCTGCTGGCCGAATTCTGGTCCGCGGCCCTCGGCAACGCGAAGAGCCGCACGTGGACCGATTCCCACGGCCTGACCTACCGCCAGCTCGACTTCGAAGACGGGCCGGCGTTGCTGTTTCAGCCGGTGCCCGAAGAGAAGGCCGGCAAGAACCGGCTGCACCTGGATCTGGCGCCGGTCGAAGGGGATCAGCGGGCCGAGGTCGAACGCCTGGTGATGCTCGGGGCGAAGGTCCTCGAGGACCCGCCCGACGACCCGTGGATCGTGCTCGCCGACCCGGAGGGCAACGAGTTCTGCGTCCTGCCGGCCCGCTGACTCAGGCCTGCCCCACCGGGTCGCCGGCGTAGGCGGCCAGGCGTTCGTCGAAGCCGTCCGCGGTGCCGGGTCTCCGGAAGTCCGGCGGGTCCGGCCGCCCTGGGTACTTCTCGCCGTACATGCCCGCCACGAACTCCACGACCACCTCGGGCGGGGGCAGGACGTCTTCACCCAGGTAGGCGAGAACGATGACCTCCTCGCCGGCGGCGGACTCCACCGCGGCCGCCCAGCCGTCGCGCTCGTCCCACAGCAATGCCGTTTCGTGGTCCGGGAATCGCGTGAGGCGGCGCTCCAGTGCCACATACGCGCCGGCCGGGACGTCCACCTCGCAGAACCAGGCGGGTGCGTCCAGTTTAGCCGCGACGGCCAGCAGGTACTGCCGTAGACCGCGCGCCGCGGCGCCGAGCCCGTCCCGTTCGCTCATCCCCGCTCCCGCCTCTTCGGTCGGTGCCCCCATCGGGTGATACCCCGTCACCCACCCGGTCAACCCGGGTGCACCCCGAGTGGAGTCACGGGGCGAGCAGGGCCAGGACGTCGTCGTCACCGAGCTGACGGAAGTCGGCGTACCACTGGCCGACCGCGCGGAACTCCGGTGGTTCGGCGACGCAGACGACGTCGTCGGCTTCGCCCAGCAGGCGCGCGGCCGCGCCGGGGGCGGCGACCGGCGTCGCGAACACGAGCGTCCGCGGGCGGGCGGCGCGGACGTCACGCAGCGCAGCCGTCGCGGTGACGCCGGTCGCAAGCCCGTCGTCGACCAGCAGGACGTCCCGGCCGGTGAGGCCGGCGGGCGGTCGGCCGGCGCGGTAGCGCTCGATCCGACGGCACGCCTCGGCCCGTTCCCGGCTCTCGGCCCGGGCCATCCGCGCGGCGGTCAGCTTCAGCGCGCGCAGGCCGGCTTCGTCGTAGATCGCCGGGCCGTCGGGGGTGACCGCGCCGACGCCGTACTCGCGGTGGCCCGGCGCGCCGATCTTGCGGGCCACCGCGACGTCCAGTTCGGCACCGAGCCACCGCGCGACGACGGCGGCCACGGGCACCCCGCCGCGGGCGAGCCCGAGCACGACCGCGTCGGCCCAGGCCCGCTCCCGCAGCTCGCCCGCGAGCCGGCGGCCGCCGTCCTCCCGGTCGGCGAAGATCCGCGGACGAGCCGGCCGCGCGGGCATCAGGTCACGGGCGCCACTCGTCGCGCCAGTCGGGGTGGGCTTCGTACACGGACGCGATCAGCTTGACGGACGCGTCGTCGTGGGCGTCGCGGATCTCGCGGCGCAGGAACTCCGCCTTTTCGGCGAACGGCACCGGGTGCCGGTCCTCCGTCGCCTCGACCGGCCCGCCGGCCAGCAGCAGCCCGTCCTCGTCGTCGGCGTACATGATCCGCAGCCGCCCGCGGCGTTCGGCCTCGTCGATCAGCGGCAGTTCCCCCGCCCGGACGCGCTCTTCGTCCTCCGCGAGCCGGGCGAGCACGAATTCGTCGAGCTTCGCGGTCGTGGTGTCGTCGAGATTCGTCATGGGCCCGGGATACCCGCCGGGCGGCGGGCTCAAGCGTCCGCGCGGCTCAGGCGCCCCGGCGCCCGCGACCACTCCTCCGCCCACCACGCCCGCGGCCGCCGCGCTCGGCACCGGGATCGCGGTGCGGTGCCGGCTCCTGCCGAGCGCGCGGCGGGGGTGAATTCCTGTCCGGAACCTGTCCCGGAAAGGACTGGACCACTGAGATCGGGACGCCACAATGGAACCATCGCCCTTCAACGCGGAAGGTGACCGATGCACTTCCTTGTCGCCCTGCTCGCCGTGGTCATGGCGGCCACGCCCGCCGCGGCCCCGGCCGCCGCCACCCCGATCTGTGACAAGTACTGCGATGCGCGGGATCCGGCCTTGTCCCCCGGTGATCGCGAAGGCGTCTCCGTGACCACCGGATCCCGCCGGATCTCCCTGCACCTCGACGACGCCGACGACATGGGCTGGGCGGCGATCACCGGCGGCGCGGCCGGCGACCACGTCTGGCTGGACCGCTCGTTCGACGCCGGGCGCACGTGGGCGTCGGGCAGCAAACTCGGCGACACCGCGACGCCGCCGGGCGCGACCGGCTGGCGGACGCTGATGTACAACGCCGACGACTGGGCGAACAAGGGCGTCGGACTGCTGCGCGCGTGCGGGCAGCCCGCGGGGTCGGGCACCATCGCCTGCACCGGCTGGGCGCGTCCGACGTGGAACGCCTGGGACCGGCGCACCGCGGCCGCCACGGCGCTGATGGAGCGGTACAACCTCGGCACCGGCCTCTTCGACACGACCGGGTGGTGGAACTCGGCCAACGCGCTGACCGCGGTCATCGACAACGCCCGGATCAGCGGCATGGGCAGCTACCGCTACGCGATCGACACGACGTACACGAAGAACCTCGCCGCGCAGGGCGGCCAGTTCCGGAACGACTACCTGGACGACACGGGCTGGTGGGGCCTGGCATGGGTGGACGCCTACGACCTGACGGGCGACAGCAAGTACCTGAACACCGCGCGCGCCGACGCCGACCACATGTACGCGTACTGGGACGGCGTCTGCGGCGGCGGGGTCTGGTGGAGCACGAGCCGCACCTACAAGAACGCGATCCCGAACTCGCTGTACGTCCAGCTGAACGCGGCCCTGCACAACCGCATCCCGGGCGACACGACGTACCTGGCGCGCGCCCGCGCGGGCTGGACGTGGTTCGCGGGCAGCGGGATGATCAACGGCTCGAACCTGGTCAACGACGGCCTGACCACGTCGACCTGCGCGAACAACGGCCAGCCGGTCTGGACGTACAACCAGGGCGTGCCCCTGGCGGCGCTCACCGAGCTGTACCGCGCCACCGGCGACGCGGGCCTGCTGACGAAGGCCCGCGCGATGGCGAACGCCTCGACGACGAACACCGGCCTGAACCCGGGCGGCGTCCTCCGCGACCCGGGCGAGACGGCCGGCGGTGGCGGCGTCGACGGCCCGAGCTTCAAGGGCGTGTACGTCCGCGACCTGGCGGTGCTGAACGCGGCCCTGACGGACCGTCCGTACACGCCCTACCTGCAGCGACAGGCGAACGCGGCGTACGCGAACGACCGGAACAGCGCGGACGCGTACGGCTTGATGTGGGCAGGCCCGTTCGACCAGCCCGACGCGGCTCGCCAGCAGAGCGCACTGGACCTGATGAACGCGGCCCCCTGACCGATCCACCCGGCTTGTCGTGCGTGGTAAGGCGGGTCAGAACCTGCCTTACCACGCACGAGCGTCAGGAGACGTCAGAGGGTCTTCTCCAGGCGGCCGGCCAGGAGCTTGATGAACCGTGACGGGTCGGCGAGTTCGCCGCCCTCGGCCAGCAGCGCCATGCCGTAGAGCAGCTCGGCCGTCTCGGCCAGGCCCTCGTCGTCCGGGCGGGCCGCGTGGGCCTCGCGCAGCCCGGTCACCAGCGCGTGCTCCGGGTTGAGCTCGAGGATGCGCTTGATCGGCGGCAGTTCCTGCCCCATCGCGCGGTACATCTTCTCCAGCGTCGGGGTCAGGTCGTGCGTGTCGCCGACGATGCAGGCCGGCGACGTCGTCAGCCGCGACGAGAGACGGACCTCCTTGACCGTCTCGCCCAGCGCCGTCCCCATGAACGTCAGCAGGCCCTCGAAGTCCTTCTTCTGCTGCTCGCGGGCGACCTCGGTGGCCTTCTTGTCGTCCTCCGACTCGAGGTCGACCTGGCCCTTGGCGATCGACTGGAACTGCTTGCCGTCGAAGCCCGGCACCGCGTCGACCCACATCTCGTCGATCGGGTCGGTCAGCACCAGCACCTCGAAGCCCTTGGCGCGGAACGCCTCCATGTGCGGCGAGTTCTCGATCGCCGAGCGCGATTCGCCGGTCATGTAGTAGATGTGCTGCTGGCCGTCCTTCATCCGCTCGACGTACTCGCGCAGCGACGTCGGCTTCTCGGCGTCGTGCGTCGAGGCGAACGACGAGATCTCGAGGATGGCCTCGCGGTTCTCGAAGTCGTCGAGCAGGCCCTCCTTCACCGCCCGGCCGAACTCGCGCCAGAACGTCGCGTACTTCTCGGCGTCCGCGGTCATCATCGTCTTGACCGTCGAGAGCACCTTCTTGACCAGGCGACGGCGGATCAGCTGGATCTGCCGGTCCTGCTGGAGGATCTCCCGCGAGACGTTCAGCGAGAGGTCCTGCGCGTCGACGACGCCCTTGACGAACCGGAGGTACTCGGGGACGAGCGACTCGCAGTCGTCCATGATGAAGACGCGCTTGACGTAGAGCTGCACGCCGCGCTTGCGCTCCCGCAGGAACAGGTCCATCGGCGCGTGCGAGGGCAGGAACAGCAGCGCCTGGTACTCGAACGTGCCTTCGGCCTGCAGCCGGATCGTCTCCAGCGGGTCCTGCCAGTCGTGGCTGACGTGCTTGTAGAACTCGTGGTACTCGTCCTCGGAGACCTCGCTCGACGAGCGCGCCCACAGGGCCTTCATCGAGTTGACGGTCTCGACCTCGGCGTCTTCGCCCTCGCCCTGCATCCGGATCGGCCAGGTGATGAAGTCGGAGTACCGCTTGACGATCTCGCGGATCTTCGCCGCGGACGTGTAGTCGTAGAGGTGGTCCTCGGTGTCCTCGGGCTTGAGGTGCAGCGTGACCGCGGTGCCCTGGGGCGCGTCTTCGACCGGCTGGATCGTGTACGTGCCTTCGCCGGTCGACTCCCAGCGGACGCCCTCGGCGGTGCCCGCGCGGCGCGTCACGAGCGTGACCTTGTCCGCGACCATGAAGCTCGCGTAGAACCCGACGCCGAACTGCCCGATCAGGTCCTGCGACGCCGCCGCGTCCTTCGCCTCCTTCAGCTTGGTCAGGAAGTCGGCGGTGCCGGACTTGGCGATCGTCCCGATCAGGGCGACGACCTCGTCGCGGGTCATGCCGATGCCGTTGTCGCGCACCGTCAGGGTCCGCGCCTCCGGATCGGTCTCGATCGCGATGTGCAGGTCGCCGGTGTCCGCCTCGAGGTCCTTGTCGCGGTACGACTCCAGCCGCAGCTTGTCGAGGGCGTCGGAGGCGTTCGACACGAGCTCCCGCAGGAACGTGTCCTTGTTCGAATAGATCGAATGGATCATCAGCTGGAGCAGCTGACGCGCTTCCGACTGGAACTCCAGCGTCTCGATCGGGGCAGTCACTTCCATTCCTTTCCGCGTGTCCGAGGGTGCGCGTGTCCCGGGGGCCCGAGGCCAGGTCGATCCTACCGAGCGGGTCCGACGGTTCCGACCGCGCACTTTATGAACGCAATCTAGGGGCCGCGGGCCCCTCGGGTGATGCTGGCCACACCCCGTTGTCGATCAAGGAGGATCGAGTGCCCGGACGTTTCCCCCGGTGGGCGGCCGTGTTCGCCACGGCCTGCGCCCTGACCACCGCCTTCGCCGCGCCCGCCGGCGCGGCCGGCGTCGCCGACCACCCCGTCCGCACCACCGGCTGCGGGAGTCCCGCGGGCTTCGCGGCCGGGGTGACGACCACCCGGCACGTCACCTCGGGCGGCCTGGACCGCGAGTACACCGTCCACCTGCCCGCCCGGTACGACCCGCACCGGCCGTACCCCCTGGTCCTGTCCTTCCACGGGCACAAGCGGACCTCGCAGTACCAGGAGGAGCTGTCCGGCTTCTCGGCACTGGACGCGATCGCGGTCTACCCGCAGGGCCTGATCGGCACCGACGGCGAGTCCGCGTGGACCGGGGCGCCCTACTCGGCCGCCGCGGACGACGTCCTGTTCACCAGCGACCTGCTGACCGCGCTGCAGCGCACGCTCTGCGTCGACCCGGGCCGGATCTACGCGGCCGGCAAGTCCAACGGCGGCGGGTTCGTCGGCGTGCTCGCCTGCCGCCTGGCCGGGCGGATCGCCGCGTTCGCCCCGGTCTCCGGCGCGTTCTACCCCCAGGGCGGCGCGTGCCACCCGAGCCGTCCGGTGCCGGTCCTCGACTTCCACGGCACCGCCGACACGACGATCCCCTACACCGGCAACCCCGCGAAGGGCCTGCCCGCGATCCCGGACTGGCTGGCGGCCTGGTCCACAAGGGACGGTTGCCGGCCCGATCCGGTGTCGTGGACGCCGGTCACCGGGGTGGTCGCCGAGAAGTGGCTCGGCTGCGACCGGCACGGCGTCCTCGAGCACTACCGCGTCGAAGGCGCCGGGCACGTGTGGCCCAGCACCCGGCCCAACAACGATTCCGCGACGCCGTCGGTGATCGACGCGACGCCGGTCATCTGGCGGTTCTTCCGCGCGCATCCGCTGCCGTGAAACACGATTGACGCAGGTCAAGCCCCTCGGCGACGATGATTTCGGCCCAGCGGGAAAGCGTCCCGCGTCCCATCGTCGAAAGGGAGTGCGCTGTGAAGGTGCTCGTCCTGAACGCCGGCTACGAGCCGCTGCAGACCGTTTCGGTCCCGCACGCGATCCGCATGCTCGTGCGCCACGTCGCCGAAATCCACGAAGCCGAGGATGGCCTCGCCTACGGGCTGTTCCCGCGCCCGAAGATCGTGCGGTTGCTGCGGTATGTCGTCATGAAGTGGCGATATACCCAGCCGCCGCGCTGGTCCCGGCGCGGCGTGCTGGTCCGTGACGGCCACCGCTGCGCCTACTGCGGGCAGCGCGCCACCACGATCGACCACGTGACGCCGCTGAGCCGCGGCGGCGCCCGGACCGACTGGCTCAACACGGTGGCCGCGTGCGGGGGCACCGCCCGCAGCTGCAACGCCCGCAAGGCCGACAAGCTGCCGGGCGAGGCCGGGATGAAACTGCGCTTCACGCCGTACGTCCCGGCGTGGGACCAGCTGCACCGGCCCGGCGCCTGAGCACGGCCTGTCCGTCGGCACACCGGCGGGCAGGCCGTTAGGCTCGAACCGATCGCCACCCGCATCCGTGTGTCCGGGAGGGAAGGCCGGGGAGGTCGCCGTGACCGACGCAGGAGAGCTGATCGCCGGGCGCTACCGGCTGGCCGAACGGATCGGCCAGGGCTCGATGGGCGTGATCTGGCGCGCCCGCGACGAGCGGCTCGATCGGGTCGTCGCGGTCAAGCAGCTGGACTACGACGCGGCCACCGGGCAGGCCGCCGGTGAGCAGGCGCGCCTACGTGCGCTGCGCGAGGCACGGCTGACCGCACGCCTGCGCCACCCGCACGCGATCACGGTGCACGACGTCGTCGACGCGGCCGGCGGGCCCTACCTGGTGATGGAGTACCTGCCCTCGCGCAGCCTGGCGGAGATCCTGCTCGACCGGGAGAGCCTGCCCGCCGACGAGGTGGCGCGCATCGGCGTGCAGGTCGCGTCGGCGCTCGCCGCCGCGCACGCCGAAGGGGTCGTGCACCGCGACGTCACCCCCGGCAACGTCCTGCTCGGGGAGGCCGGCGTCGCGAAGATCGCCGACTTCGGCATCTCGCGGGCCACCGGCGAAGGCACCGTGACCGGCGGCGGGTTCATCGCCGGCACACCGGCCTACCTGGCCCCGGAAGTCGCCGGCGGCCGCGAAGCCGGCTTCCCGTCCGACGTCTTCTCCCTCGGCGCGACGCTCTACCGCGCGCTGGAGGGCGCTCCCCCGTTCGGCAACGACGAAAACGCCATCACGCTCCTGCTGCGCATCGCGAACGAGGAGATCGCCCCGCCGCGGCACAGCGGGCCGCTCGCCGAAGTGCTGACCCGGATGCTGCAGCGGGACCCCGAAGGCCGTCCGTCGATGGCGGAGGTGCAGGAGCTGTTCGAAGCGGTCACCGGCGGCCGTCCGCTGCCGCCGCCCCGCCCGCGGGCCCGGGCCGGGACCCGGCTCCTGCGCGTCCGCCGTCCGCGCCGCCGGCTCGTCCTGGCGGCGGCCGCCGGCGCGGTCCTGCTGGCCATCGGCGTGCTGATCGGCACGGTGCTGGTCCCCGGCGGCACGACCACCGTCGCCGCCCCCGTTTCGTCCGCTTCGCCGCCCCCGGCGTCTTCCGCGCCGACGACGACGGCCGACCTGGGCTGCGCCGCCCGCTACGAGGTGACGAACTCCTGGCCCGGCGGCTACCAGGTCCAGGTGACGGTGCGCAACGACCGCACCGCGGGCCTGTCCGGCTGGAGCGTCCGCTGGCAGCTGCCCGCCGGTCACCGCATCAGCGGCTTGTGGAACGGCACCTACACGGTCGATGGTTCCACGGTGACGGTCGAAAACGCCGACTGGAACGCGAAGCTCGACGCGAACGCGACGACGACCTTCGGCCTGATCGCCCTGACGCAGAACGGAAGTGCCGACGCCCGCCCGGCGCTCACCTGCCGGACGCTTTGACCACCGGGAAGTCACCCGGCGGGAACACGGCGAGATCGTCTTCGTGACCGCGAGCCTTCGACCAGGCGCGGCGCTGACTGTCCGTTGTTGGACCGGTCGGGGTAATTCGCGAAAGATCGAGAACCCGGGCTCAACGGTCCGGGCGGCTGGCTCGTCGGTAGTGGTGATCGATCACCACACGGAGGTGCCAGTGCGAAGAACATTTTCGGTGTTCGCGGTCCTGCTCGCCGGTTCGGCGGGCGTGGCCGGGCTCGCCCCGCCGTCCGCGACAGCCGCGGTCGCCGCGGAACCGTCGTCGACCGTCACCCTCGTCACCGGGGACCAGGTGACCGTCCGGACCGCACCGGACGGCCGGGACACGTTCGAGGTGCGGCCGGCCGCGGCGAAGGGCATGGCGCGGGCGCTGGTGCACCTGCGGCTCGGCGGCCGGGACTACGAGGTGCCCGGCACCGCGCTGCCCTACCTCGGGCGCGGGCTCGACCTGAGCCTGTTCGACGTCAAGGCGTTGCTGGCCGGCGGCCGGGCGCCGGTGGACACCGCCACGTTCGGCGCCGCGCTGGCGAAGCAGTTCGAAGAAGACAGCGCGCGCGGCCGGTTCGGTGGCCGGGGGCTGTTCGCCGACGGCGTGCGGTACGCCCTCGCCGGCGCGCCGCAGCGGCAGGCCGCCCGGCCGCGGTCGGTGATGCGGACGGTCTCCGTCGACGCCACGGACATCGTGGGCAAGCCCGCCGACACCGGCATCGCGTTCCTCTACAACACCGACGACGGCGACGCCCTCGCCGCCGACGAGAACTTCAACTACTTCTTCGGCGGCACGGCCAAGTTCAGCGTGCCGGACGGCAACTACAGCGCGCTCGGCGTGTTCTGGACGACCGACGCCGACGGCAACCCGACCGAACTGCGGTTCAGCGCGCAGCCGGAGTTCGCGGTGCACGCGGACGCGACCGTCCGCGTCGACGCGAAACGGGCGTCCAGCAAGGTGACCTGGGTGACGCCGCGCCCCGCGCTGCTCGACGACACCGGCTTCCTGTTCCGCCGGGCCGCCAGGACCGGGCCGGCCCTGCTCGTCGACTTCGACGCCGGGCCCGGCGTGCCGATCTCGGTGTCGCCGACGGCCGTGCCGGTGCGCACCGGGGCGCTGCAGACCTACCCGTACAGCAGGCTCGTGTCCCCGCCCGGGCCCGGCACGCCGTACGAATACGTGCTGCAGAAGGCGAGCATCGGCGTGATTCCGCAGCAGCGGTACGTGATCACGGCGAAGGACATCGCCGCGGTCGACGCCAC
Source organism: Amycolatopsis rifamycinica (assembly GCF_000695625.1). GTDB lineage: Bacteria > Actinomycetota > Actinomycetes > Mycobacteriales > Pseudonocardiaceae > Amycolatopsis > Amycolatopsis rifamycinica. The sequence goes on along the minus strand of NZ_JMQI01000021.1, from coordinate 22,780 downwards.
CTACTTCAGCGAGTACTCCTCGCTCGGCCTGCGCCAGCGCAGCGGGATGTTCACCTTCGAGGACGTCAGCGGCCGGCCGGCGCACCCGCTCCCGCTGCCCCGGAGGCAGACCGAGTACGTCTCGGCGTCGCCGGACCTGGGGTGGTTCGGCGGGTTCTCGAAGTACGTGCTGCCCGGGCCGTTCCCCGGCTGGGCCGGCGGCCAGCGCGAGCCGTTCCACACCTACCAGGGCGGCTCGTCGGTCACCGAGGACTGGAACCGCTTCCCGCTGCACCCGGCGGGCGAGGTGGCGCTGCTGCCGCTGACCGACGGCCGGGCGTACACGCTGCCGGGTGCGACGCGGGCGGGTGATCTGCTGCGGTTCTCGATCACGCCGTTCAGCGACAACCAGCCGGGCCACACCGGTTTCGGGTTCTACGGCGAGTCCCGGGACACGATCACCGGGCACTACCGGTTCACCCAGGACGGCACGACCCTGGCCGAAGGCGAGCCGCGGGGGGCCGTCGCGGCCGGCTTCGAGCGGGAGGTCGCGCCCGGCCCGTCGACGCTGGGGCTCACGATCGACGCCGGACGCACCGGGCCGATGTACCGGCAGAGCACCGCGACCCACACGGAGTGGACGTGGCCGTCCCGGCACGTCGAAGGCTCGACCCTGCCCCCGACGTTGTACTGCGCCCGCGGGGACGGCGGGCCCGACCGGCAGTGTGCGGTCGAACCGCTGCTGACGCTGAAGTACGCCGTCGGGGGGCTGCGGCCGGACGGGTCGACGGTGTCCGGCCCGCAGGGCATGGACCTGACGGTCGGGCACCTGCAGCAGAGTGCCGTTTCGCCGGTGACGGCGGCGACCGTGCAGTACTCGACCGACGGCACGACCTGGCAGGACGCGACCGTGACCGCCCGCGGCAACGGCGTGTTCCACGCGGACTTCGCCGCGGCCACGGAGTCGTTCGGCGGCACGGACGTCTCCCTGCGCGTCACGGCTTCCGACGCCGCCGGGGCGACGATCGCCGAGACGATCACCGCCGCCTACCACGTCTACACGTCATGAGGGGACTGTCCACAGTGAACAGAAGAGGGCTGGGCGTGCTGGCCGCCGCGGTGGTGGCCGCCGGGTTCGCCACACCGGCCGCGAGCGCGGCACCCGCGCCGCGGGCGGCGTGCCCCGAACGGCCGGGCGTGCTGCGCTGCCTCACCACCTACACCCCCGGCTCGGCCCGCGTCTCGGCCGCCGGCCCGGCCGGCTGGGGCGCCGACGACCTGGCGTCGGCCTACCGGCTGCCCGCCGCGGCCGGACCGGACACCGTCGTCGGCATCTCGATCGCCTACGACGCGCCGAACCTGGAGGCCGACCTGGCCACGTACCGGGCGCAGTACGGCCTGCCGCCCTGCACGACGGCCAACGGCTGCTTTCGCAAGGTGAACCAGCAGGGCGCCGCGGCGCCGCTGCCGGCGGCAGACTTCGGGTGGTCCGTCGAGTCCACATTGGACGTGTCGATGGTCTCGGCGGCGTGCCCGTCGTGCCGGCTCCTGGTCGTGGAGGGCAACTCGCCCGGGTTCGCCGACCTGGCGGAGACGGAAGACACGGCGGCGCGGCTGGGCGCGAAGGTCGTGTCGAACAGCTACGGCGCCCGGGAAGGGGGCGCGCCGCTGGCGTACGCGAGCCACTACCGGCACCCGGGCGTGACGGTGGTGGCTTCCTCCGGCGACAGCGGCTTCACGGCGGCGAGCTATCCGGCCGTCCTGGCGTCGACGATCGCGGTCGGCGGGACGTCGCTGGCCCGCGACCCGGACTCCCCGCGCGGCTGGGCCGAACAGGCCTGGACCTACGGCGGCAGCGGCTGTTCGGCGTACATCGCGAAGCCGAAGTGGCAGCAGGACACCCACTGTGGCAAGCGGACGGTCGCGGACGTGGCGGCGGCGGCCGAGGACATCGCGATCCACGCGACGGACGCGGGCGGCTGGCTCCCGGTCAGCGGCACGAGCGCGTCGGCGCCGTTCGTCGCGGGCCTGATCGGCCGGTCGGGGCACGCGGGAACCACCCAGCCGGCCAGCGTGTACGCGAACGCGAGCGCGTTCACCGACGTGACCACGGGCAGCAACGACCCGGCGGGCGGCGGCAAGAAGTGCGGCGGCGACTACCTGTGCGTCGCGGGGCCGGGCTACGACGCACCGACGGGCACCGGGGTGCCGAACGGCCTGGCGGGCTTCTGAGGGAACCGGTGGCGCGGACACGGCTGTCCGCGCCACCGGCCCGGGCTCGAAGCGGCGCCCGTCAGCGTCGGTCCGCGCACGGCTTCGCCTCGAAGCGGCGCCCGTCAGCGTCGGTCCGCGCTACCGCTCCGGGCTCGAACCGGCGGCCCATCACCCTCAGCCCGCGCCACCACTCCGGGCTCGAACCGGCAGCCCATCACCCTCAGCCCGCGCCACCACTCCGGGCTCGAACCGGCGGCCCATCACCCTCGGTCCGCGCCACCACTCCGGCTCGAAGCGGCGCCCGTCACCCTCAGCCCGCGCCACTCCCCGGGCGACACAGCCCGCGCTCGTAGGCCAGCAACCCCGCGCCCGTCCGGTGCGCACACCCCAGCTTCCGCACCACCCGGGCCACGCACTCCCGCACCACCGGCTCCGGCAGGTCCAGCCGCTCGGCGATCTCCGCGTTCGTCAGCGCCGCGCCCACCGCCGCCAGCACCTCCGTCTCGCGGGCCGTCAACCGGTCCACCGCCGCCAGCCGCTCGTCGCGGGGGCCGGACAACCGGGTCGCCGCCGACACCAGCCGGCGGGAGGCGTCCGGCGACAGCACCACGTGGCCGTCCGCGGCCAGGCGGACCACCTTGATCAGGTCCCGCGGCCGGGCCGACCGCAGCACGAACCCCGCCGCGCCGTCGCGGAGGGCGCGCAGGATGCCCGTGTCCGAGTCGAACGTCGCCAGCGCCACCACCGCCGGGCGCCGGGCCGACGCGTCCGGCGGGTCCAGGCGCAGGTCCAGCAGCACCACGTCCGGCAGCCGGCGGCGCAGCGTCACCCGCGCCGCCGTCGCGTCGGGGACCGCGCCGACGAGCTCGATGCCGTCCGCTTCCCCGAGGATCGCGCTCAGGCGGGCTCGCACCGCCGGGTCGCGCTCGGCCAGGAGGACCCGGACCGGCGGCGGTGCGAGCACCGCGTCAGTCCTTGGGCCGTAGGCGGATCAACGGCAGGTCGGTCTTCGACGCCCCGACCAGGTCACGGCCGCCCGGGCCGCGCAGCCGCACCTCGCGGAACCGCACCGACGAAAGCTGCGCGGCTTCGATCGGGTAGACGTCGCCGTAGCGCTTGATCTTGTCCACCAGTTCCTTGCCGAGCAGTTCGACGAGACCGGCGTGCCGGGTCGCGCCGCCGCCCAGCGGCACGTCCAGCTGCTTGCGCACCTCGGGAAACCGCTGGTCCAGCTCGACCGCCAGCTGGTGGATGGTGACGTAGGCCCGGCCGAACTCCGAGGCGTCGGGACCCGGCGGGATCTCCGTCAGCACCTTGACGAGCTTGTCGTCCATCCCGAGCTTGTCCCACAACGTCACGTCTTTTCCTCCGCTCACGACCGCCGTTGGTCTACCAGAGGACCGGCACGCGGTCCACTCCCCCGGTGACACGGTTGGTCCGGATCCGGAGTTCATCCACGCCGACGGCCAAGCGCAGCCCGGGGAACCGCCGGAACAGCGACCCGAACACGACGCGCAGCTCGGTGCGCGCCAGGCTGGCACCGATGCAGAACCAGCCGCCGTAGGCGAAGGCGACGTGCGCGTTCGGTTTCCGCTCCGGATCGAACGTCCCGGCGGCGGGGAACACGCTTTCGTCCCGGTTGGCCGCGGCGATCGACAGCACGACCGCGTCCCCGCGCGCGATGGTCACACCGCCGAGCTCGACGTCGTCGTGGGCGTACCGCAGGATGCCGAGCCCGCTCGGGGCGGACAGCCGCAGGATCTCCTCGACGACGCCGTGCACCCGCCCCTCGGGATCGGCGGCCAGCGCGTCCCGGCGGGCGAGGTCGGTGAGCAGGTAGAGCGCGCCGAGGTCGATCCGGTTGGAGGTCGTCTCGTGCCCGGCGAACAGCAGGCCGGCGGCGAGCCGGGCGAGATCGTCGTCGCCGAACGACGGGTCCCCGGCCTGCGCCCGCACCATGTCGGAGACGACGTCCTGGCCGGGATCCCGCCGCTTCGCCGCGGCGAGCCGGCTCATGTAGGCGGTGAACTCGTCGAGCGCGGCGTCCGCGCCGCCGCCGATGTCCATCCGCCCCATCCGGTCCGACAGCACGCGGAACGTCTCGCGGTCCTCGTACGGGACGCCGAGCAGTTCGCAGATGACCAGCACCGGAAGCGGGAACGAAAGGTGTTCGTGCAGGTCGACCGGGCCGTCGCCGGCGCGAGCCCGTTCCATGGCGTCGAAGCAGCCGTCGGCGAGTTCCTGGACGTGCCCGGCGAGCCGCCGGATCCGGTTGGCGGAGAAGGCGGGCACGAGCAGGCGCCGCATCCGCGCGTGGTCGGCGTGCTCGGACTCGTGGTCCCCCTGCGGACGGCTGAGGATGGCGGCGTCCGAGAGGGCCGACGCCTCCTCCGGCGCGGGGTGCGAGCGCCCGAACCGCGGATCGGTGAAGACGGCGCGGACCTCCTCGAACCCGGTGACCAGCCAGGCCGGGTCCCCGGCCGGGGTCGTCACCGCCACCACCGGCCCCTGCCGGCGCAGCACGTCGAACAGCGGGGCGATTTCCAGGACGTTCGGCCGCGGGAACGGCAGACGCGGGGTGTCGGTCGTGGCGGTCATGGGTTCTCCTCCCGGGTGCGCGGCCGATCGGCGCGGACGCGGGCGGGCCGGTCACCGGCCGCTCCCCCGGTCCCCCCGCGATCCACGGTACTCAGGAACGCGCCCCCGGGTCCGGGAACGCGGGTTCCCCGCCCGATCGGGTCAGTGGTCCCGGCCGGAGCACCGGAATCGTCGGTGCCGCCCGGTATCGTGGACAGCGGGGCCGGAGGCCGACCCCACCGCGCCACCGCAGGCTTGTCCAAAGTGGACGCCACGGTCAGCGGGTACCCCACTGGTACGTCTGTTTCCGCAGCTTGAGGTAGACCATCGCCTCTGCGTGCCGGACGCCGGGCAGCGCGCGGATCCGCGTCGAGATCAGCTGGAGCAGTGCCTCGTCGTCGGCGCAGACGGCCTCGCAGAGCAGGTCGTAGCGTCCGGCGCAGAGGATCACGTACGCGATCTCGTCCATTTCGGCCAGTGCGTCGCCGACCGGCTCGAGCGGGCCGTCGACGGTGATCGCGATCATCGCCTGCCGCAACAGCCCGACCCGCAGGGGATCGGAGACGGCGACGATCTGGATGACGCCGGAGTCGGCCAGCCGCTGCACCCGCTGCCGGACCGCCGCCTCGGACAGGCCGACCGCCTTGCCGATGGTCGCGTACGCCCGCCGCCCGTCCTCCCGAAGCTGCGCGATGATCTGCCGCGAGATGTCGTCGAGCACCGGCGGGGCGGGCCGTCCGGTCGCGTTCTGGCTGCTCACGCCGCGGATCATCCCCGAGACGGGTGAGGCCGGGCAAACCCGACCGGCCCGTGACGGTGAGTGCTGTTCCCTCCGTCGCACCTTGCTGCCTGCCTCGGCATCGCCTGCTGCCACTCGGCACGCTGGTGCCGGCATCAGCGTGCCGGTCGCCGTGCTGGAAGCTCGGCATCAGGTCCGTGGTCACCACCCCGGCCGTGCCGGACACCGCGCTCGCCGAAGCCGACCTGACCGCGCTGGTGAGCGAGCCGTTCGGCTCGTCGTGGCGCTGGGCGGGACGGTGCCCCGGAGTAGCGATTCGGCGTCGCCCGGCCGGGGTAACCCACTCGCGCTCAACCTCCGGGGCCGTTCACCCGTACTACTCCCCGGCGGAGCTTTCGGCGAGGGGATGACGGATGCGCAGGACCGGGGTGGTGACCCTGCTGGGGGCGGTGCTGGTCACGGGGGCCTGCGCGGCCCCGCGCACGACGACACCGAGCCCGATCGCCGAGCCGGTGCCGCTGACCACCACTCCGGTGACGACGACGAAGACCACGCCCCCGCCCGCGCCGCCGTGCGCCATCGCGACCGGTGCCTGCGTGAGCCTGGCGCAGCGGCAGGCCTGGCTGCTGCGGGACGGCCGGGTGGTCCGCGGCCCGGTCCCGGCCGGCTTCGGACCGCCCGACCAGGCGACGCCCGCCGGGTCGTTCCACGTCGTGTGGAAGGACCGCGAGCACCGCAGCAGCCAGTACGGCACCGACATGCCCAACTCGGTGTTCTTCGCCGCCGGCGGCATCGCCTTCCACGCCGGGCCGCTCGACGCGCCGTCGCACGGCTGCGTCCACTTGACCGACGGCGATGCGGCGGCGTTCTTCACCGGGCTGAACGTCGGTGACGCGGTGCAGGTCTTGTAAGCTCCTTCCCCGTTGGACACTCCTACCGTCGTCTCCCGGCTGCGCGCCGCGGGCTGCGTGTTCGCCGAGGACGAGGCCGATCTCCTCGTCGCCGCCGCCACGACCCCCGCGGAACTCGACGCGCTCGTCGAACGCCGCGTCGCCGGGCTGCCCCTGGAGCACCTGCTGGGCTGGGCGGAGTTCCACGGCCTGCGCGTCACCGTGCGGCCTGGGGTGTTCGTGCCGCGGCACCGCACGGGGTTCCTGGTCGACGTGGCCGTCTCGCTCGCTCCCCCGGACCCGGTGGTGCTCGACCTGTGCTGCGGCTCCGGCGCGCTGGGGGCCGCGTTCGCCGCGGCGCGCCCGCCGCGTGAGCTGCACGCCGCCGACGTCGAACCCGCCGCGGTCGAGTGCGCCCGGCTGAACCTGCCGGACGCCCACGTCCACCGGGGCGATCTCTACGACGCATTGCCGTCGGCCCTGCGCGGCCGGGTCGACGTGCTGCTGGCGAACGTGCCGTACGTGCCTTCGGACGCCGTCGCGACGATGCCGCCGGAGGCTCGCCTGCACGAGCCGCTGGTGGCGCTCGACGGCGGCGCGGACGGCCTCGACCTCGCCCGCCGGGTCGCCGCGGGTGCGCCGGGCTGGCTCGCGCCCGGCGGGACCCTGCTGATCGAATCGAGCGAACGGCAGGCGCCCGTGCTGGCGGAAATCCTCGCGGAGGCGGGGTTGTCGCCGCGGGTGCACTCCTGCGACGAGGTGGGAGCGACCGTCGTGACCGGTACCGCGAAACCGTGATCTCACGTTCCGGCGCTCCCGGACGTCTACCTGGTGTGATCGTGACACCGTTCGAGCAAGTCGTGACCGAGCACGGGCCGATGGTCCTCCGGGTCTGCCGGGCCGTGCTCGGGCCGGCCGACGCCGAAGACGCCTGGTCGGAAACCTTCCTGGCCGCGTTGAAGGCGTACCCGGATCTGCCCGCCGACACGAATGTGCAGGCGTGGCTCGTCACGATCGCCCACCGCAAGGCCGTCGACGTCACCCGCGCGCGGGCCCGCCACCCGGTCCCGGTCGGGGAGGTCCCGGACCGGCCCGGCCGCGCGGACGCGTGGAACGGCGACCTGTGGGACGCGCTGGCGAGGCTGCCGGACAAGCAGCGCCTCGCCGTCGCCTACCACTACCTGGCCGGGCTGCCGTACCGCGAGATCGCGGAGATCACCGGCGGCACCGCCGACGCCGCGCGGCGGGCGGCCGCCGACGGCGTCAAGGCACTGCGGTCCGGCTACCCCCTGGAAGGAGCGCACTCATGACGGACATGTTCCGGTTCTTCACCGACGAGATCCTGCTCGACTCGCGCGTGATGCACGAGCGGCTCGTCGCCGACGCTGCCGACCGGGGGCTGCTGGACGTCGCCTACCACACGGTCGACTCCCCGGTCGGGTCGCTGCTGCTGGCGGCGACCGAGCAGGGGCTGGTGAAGGTGGCGTTCGACCGTCAGGACCACGAAGCCGTGCTGGCCGAGCTGGCGTCGCTGATCAGCCCGCGGATCCTCCGGGCGCCGGCCCGGCTCGATCCGGTGGCGCGGCAGCTCGACGAGTACTTCACCGGCGAGCGGCACGCCTTCGACGTCCCGCTGGACCTCCGGCTGGCGCGGGGGTTCCGCCGGGCGGTGCTGGACCACCTGCCCGAGATCGCCTACGGCCGCACGGAAAGCTACGCGCAGGTGGCGGCGGCGGCCGGCAGCCCGAGGGCGGTCCGCGCGGTCGGCACCGCGTGCGCGCTCAACCCGGTGCCGGTGGTGGTGCCGTGCCACCGGGTGGTCCGGTCCGACGGGTCGTACGGCCAGTACGCCGGCGGCGAGGAAGCCAAGCGGGTCCTGCTGACGATGGAGGCGGCGTGACGACGTTCGAAGAGCGCGTCGCCGCGGCGGACTGGGCCGCGGTGGCCGCCGAGCTCGACGACCTCGGCTGCGCGCTCCTGCCGGAGCTGCTCACCCCGGCCGAGTGCGCGCGGCTGGTCGCGCTGTGGGACGAGCCGTCGCACTTCCGGGCGACGGTGAACCTGCGCCGTCACCGCTTCGGGGACAACGGCGACTACCACTACTTCGCCGCACCGTTCCCGGAACCGGTGCAGCGGCTGCGGCAGGCGCTCTACCCGCGGCTGCTGCCGATCGCGCGGGACTGGGCCGCGCGCCTCGGCCGTCCGGCCGAGTGGCCGTCCACTTTGGACGAGTGGTTGGCGGTGTGCCACGCCGCGGGTAAGCGGCGGCCGACACCGATCCTGCTGCGCTACGAGACGGGCGGCTGGAACGCGCTGCACCGCGATCTCTACGGCGACAAGGTGTTCCCGCTGCAGGTGGTGATCAACCTCAACGACCCGGGCACCGACCACACCGGCGGCGAGTTCCTGCTGGTCGAGCAGCGGCCGCGCGCCCAGTCCCGCGGCACGGCAACGCTCGTCCCGCAGGGCCGCGGCCTGGTGTTCACCACCCGCGACAGGCCGGTCCGCTCGGCCCGCGGCTGGTCGGCGGCCCCGGTGCGCCACGGTGTTTCGGTGGTCCGGACGGGCCGTCGTCACACGCTCGGCCTCGTCTTCCACGACGCGGCATGACGTCCCTCGAACTCGAGGCCCTCCTGGGCCTGATCGGCGGGGCCCGGCACATCGTGATCGGCACGGACACCTCTTCCCGCGCGGACGGCGAGCGACTCGCCACGGCGTGGGGCGGCACGGTGCTGGCCACGGTGACCTGGCCCGAGACGGCGGCGTCGTGGCTGCGCCAAGCCCTTCGCTTCGCGGCCCCGGAGCCGGACGCGTGGGTGGTCAGCGCCACCCCGGCGGGCTGGACGGGCATGTCCCGGCGCCTGCTGCGATCGACGTCGTGGAGTCCACATCGGACTTTCGCGACGTCGGCACTGGAGGGCTTCCCGCTCCCGGGCCTGCGGGGCGCCCGCACGGACGGCACCACCTGGGAGACCGCTTGAGAGGACACCGCTTGAGGGGACACTGAGGGCATGGAGTTCTTCTGCTACCACCGCGATCGGCCCGGCTCCGTGGCGCTACGCGAGCAGTTGCGGGAAGGGCACTGGTCTTACATGGACCGGTACGCGACGCGGATGATCGCCCGCGGCCCGACCCTCGCCGACGACGGCGACACGCCCACCGGCAGCGTGCACATCGTCGACCTGCCCGATTTCGCCGCCGCCCGCGCGTTCGTCTTCGACGAGCCCAACTACCAGGCCGGCGTGTACCGCGATGTGCTGCTGCGCCGGTGGCGCAACACGCTGGGGCGCACCATGGGGACTTCCCCGGCGGCCGCACCGGTGGCCACCGGTACCTCGTGCTCGGTCTCGGCTCGGGGCCGGCCGCCGACCTCGCCGTGCCACCCGGCCGGGAGGGCCTCATCGCCTACGGGCCGCTCCTGTCCGACAACGGCGTCCGCTGGCTGGGTACGGCGGCGCTGGTGCGTGCGCCGGATTCGGACACGGCACGCGCCGCCCTCACCCCGGACCGCTACGCCGCCATCGAGGTTCACCACTGGCGATTCGGCGGGCGGCCGTCATGACCCCGCGGCTTGGTGCAGGCCCCACCGGCCCGGGAGTGCCTCGTAACCGTCGACGAGATAGGAGTCCAGTCGCCGGCGGCGCTCGGCGATGTGCTGTTCCTGCCGCAGGAGTTCGTCGCGGACCTGCTGGACGCGCGCCAGGAGGGCGGCGCAGTCGCCGCGCGGGCGCTCGTCTCCGGCGCACGGCAGGATGTCCCGGACCACGTCCGAAGACAGACCGGCCCGGAACATGTCCTGGACGAACGCGACGACCTCGATCGAATCGGGGGCGTACTCGCGGTACCCGTTGGGCCGGCGCTCGCTGCGCAGCAGGCCCTGCTGTTCGTAGTAGCGCAGTGCCCGGGTGCTGACGCCGGTCGCCTTGCTCAACTCGCCGATGCGCATGCCTCAGTTCACCTTGACCTTGACACGGACGTCAAGGTTTAGCGTCGAGTTCATGACCACAGCAACGCACCTGCGCGACAAGTTCGCCGTCGTCACCGGCGCCTCCACCGGCATCGGAGCGGCCATCGCCGAGCGGCTGGCCGCCTCCGGCGCGCACCTCGTCCTCGTCGCCCGCAGCGCCGGCAAGCTCGACGAGACCGCCGAGCGGCTGAGCCGGCGGCACGGCGTGACCGTGCGCACCGTCCCCCTCGATCTCGCCGCCGCCGACGCGCCGACGCGGCTGGCCAAGACGCTGGCCGACGAGGGCATCGAGGTGGAGCTGCTGGTCAACAACGCCGGGGTCAGCTCACGCGGGCCGGCGCTCGACGGCGATCCGGCCCGGTTCCGGTCCTTGATCGACGTCAACGTCACCGCCTTGACCGAGCTCACCACGCTTCTGGTGCCCGCGATGGTCGCCCGCGGCCACGGGGCCGTCGTCAACATCGCCAGCACCGGCGGGTACATCCCCTCCCCCTACCTGGCGGTGTACTCGGCGACGAAGGCGTTCGTCGTCTCGTTCACCCAGGCGCTGTGGGCCGAGACCCGGGGCACCGGGGTCCGGGTGGTCGCGGTCAGCCCCGGCCCCACCAAGACACCGATGAACGCCCGCGGTACGCGCAGCCCCGAAGCTGTCGCCGCCACCGTGGTGCGTGCCCTCGCGGGCACCGGACCGGCGGTCATCGACGGCAAAGCCAACGCGCTGACCGCTTTCGTCTTCGGTCGGCTGCTGCCGACCCGCCTCGTCCTCGCCATCGCGCGACGGATCATGGCCAGAGGCGGCGACTGAACACTCAGCCACCACGGACGCGGCTGAGCAGCATGCCGACCCCCAGCGCGGTCATGGTCACGGCGATCACGACGTCCAGCACCCGCCAGGCCATCGGCTTCGCGAACACGCCGGCGAGCCGTTTGGCCCCGAACCCGAGGGCACTGAACCAGACGGCGCTGGCGATCCCGGCCCCCGCCCCGAACAACCACCGCCCATCCCCGTGCGCGACGGCGACCGAGCCGAGCAGCAGCACGGTGTCGAGGTAGACGTGCGGGTTGAGCCAGGTGAAGGCCACACAGGCCAGCACGGCCTTCCGCAGCGGCGTCCGTTCCTCACCCACGGTCATGACGGACGGCCTGAGCGCTCGCCGCGCGGCGAGCGCTCCGTACCCCAGCAGGAACAACCCGCCGCCGACGGCAATGACGCCGATGGCGGTCGGCCACCGCTCCAGCACCGCCCCGATCCCGCTGACGCCCAGCCCGATCAACACGAGGTCGGACACGGCACAGATGACGACCAGCGGCGCCACCGCACCCCCACGCAGGCCTTGTTGCAGCAAGAACGCGTTCTGGGACCCGATGGCGACGATCAAGGACAGGCCGGTCCCGAACCCGGCCAGCAGGAGAGGCAGCACCCGGTCACCGTATGAGCGGCGCGCTCGTTACTCCAGCTAAGGTTTCTTAGGCAACATTAGCGCGTCTAATGGCAGTCCGTCGCCACGCCCGCCATCCGCGCTCGGAGACACACCTCCTCGCACCCAGTAATGTGGCCCGAACGGACGAGGGCGCCCCGTGGTTCGCGCGGCCACGGGGCGGAGGAGGCAGCCGGTGGATCGGGAAAATTCGACCGAATTCCGGGAAGTCGCGGTGGTGTCCTGCGACATCCTCGGCCATTCCTCGGCCAGCGAGCTGAAACAGGTGCGACGGGTCGCGGCGATCAATCGGATCGTCGGTGACGCGATACATCGTCGTGAACCGGGAAAAGTGGTCTGGTCTTCGGGTGGCGACGGCGGGCACGTGGTCTTCCTCGGCGACGACTGGCAGGCCGACGCCGTCCGGCTCATCGACGAACTGACCGCTTGGGCGCGCGAAGAACAGGTCATCCTGCGCGTGACCGGCCACCTCGGTTCCGTCGCGACGCTTTTCGGCGCCGACATGCGCACCCAGGTGGTGGGCGCCGGGATCAACTTCGCCGGCTGGCTGATCAGGCAGGCCACCGGCGACGGAGTCGTCGTCTCCGACACCTTCCGGCGGGGGATCGCCTCGTCCGCGCTGGCCGCGGACGTCGAATTCCACGACGAACGCCTGCGGGTGGACCGCGCCTCGATCCGCCAGCTGCTCTGGCTGATGTCCTCCGGCACCGCGAGGTCACGATGGGCGAAGGCCGAGACCGACGATCTGACCTCGTTGAAGAACTGCCTGAAAAAGCAGGACGGCTGGGGCGCGCTCTACTACGCGAAACGGATCTCGCAGATCAACGCGAAGGACGAGGCCGTCACGAGCCACCTCGAGGACGCGTCGCGAATCCTGAAGGCGGACACGCTCGAGAACCGCAGCTTCCTCGAAAGCCTGCGGGCCGAAGAACTGACCGAAATGCTGAAGCTGGGTCACCTGGTCGAGCGCACTCCCGGCGAAGTGATCTGCCGCGTCGGCGAGCCCGGCGAGTCGATGTTCGTCATCCTGCGCGGCGAGGTCGGGGTGTACAACCTGGAGGGTTCGGGGTTCGGCGGCACCGCCGAGCCCAAGCACACCCACCGCGCCGGCGAAGTCGTCGGTGAACTCGCGGCGGCGTTGAAGCGCACCCGGACCGCGGACCTCGTCGCCATGACCGACGTGGCGCTCCTGTCGTTCATCAGCGAGGAGGTCAACGAGAAACTGGCCAACACCGGCACGGAAGCCGGCAAGGACGCCAAGCGCCAGTACGACCGGTTCATCCTCGACCGCGTCGTGCAGCACACCGCGCAGGTCGCTCCCTACCTGCTGGGAGCCAACCGCCGGGGGCCGCTGAGCCTCGTCGACGCCCGCAGCTCCGCACGCCTCAGTGAAAGGGAGGCCTGGCAGGCCACCCTGCGCCAGCTTCTCAACTACACGGAACTCGTCACGGTGGACACCGGCCTGCACCTCACCGTCGACCAGGTCACCGGCAAGATCGGCCGGCCGTCCGCGGAACGCGGCCTCTTCGTCCTGGTGTCGGGGAGCGTCGAGACGAGGGATCCGGTGCCCGTCACGCTGTCCGGGGCGCAGTGCCCGCTCCTGTGGGTGAACCTGCCCGACTTCTTCACCCGGGCGGCGACGAGCTACCGGCGCGTCGCCGAACCGATCATGGTGCTGTGGCTCGCCGCCCACGGCGTGGACCAGCTTTCGCTCGACCAGCGCAACGAGCTGCTGAGAGCGCTGAAGGGCGTGGTCGGCGCGAAGCCACCCGACTTCGAGTACGACGTCTATCTGTGCCACGCGAGTCCGGACAAGCCGGTGATCCGCGAAATCAAGGACCGGCTGTGGCGGGACTACGGGATCAGGTCCTGGTACGACGACGTCGAGCTGCTCCCGGGCGACACGACGCGGAGAACCATCGAGAAGGGGCTGATGACCTGCCGCTTCCTGCTCCTGTGCGCCAGCTCGAACCTGAAGAAGTCGGAGTGGGCGAACCGCGAGATCGATTCCGTCCTGCACCTCGACGTGAAGCGGCAGGGTGAACCGAAGATCCTCGTGCTCAAGCTGTACGAACAGGAGAGCAACGACGAGGCCGTTCCGCTGATCGTGCGCGGCACCAAGCGGCACCACTTCGGGCGGAGGGGTGACTTCGAGCGGCTGGCGGAGTACATCGTCGACGCCCGGGAGGCCGGCGGGCGACCGCAGACGTGAGACGCGACGCGGCGAAACACCGGCCTCTTCGTCCGTGAGGCGGTCCGGCCGGTCAGTCCGCGCTACCGGGGAAGCCGCCGACCCCGCGCTCCACCAGGTCGAACGCCTGGTCGATCACCGCCACCTGCTCGCGCCGGACCACCTCCGCGTCGTCCCCCGCCACGATCCGGCCCATGGCGTGGGCGAACACCGTGGTGATCGCCGTGGTCAGCAGGCCGGCCACCATGCGCGACCGGAACACCTCGCCCGTCTCCTCCGTCAGCACCGAGGCGAACGCGTCCGCGATCTCGCGCTCCTGCTCGTACCACCGGGCCATCAGCGCCGGGCTCGACGTCAGGACCCACCAGAAACCCGGGCCGCCCGGGATGGCGCCCGACAGCGGGTGGCCCGAGGAAAGCAGTTCGTGCTGGTGACGGCGCAGCGCCGCGCACGGTGAGACGCCCGCCGGGCGGGCGCGGATCACCTCCGTCAGCTCCGCCAGGCGGTCCGCGTGGCGGTCCAGGAACAGGTCCTCTTTGCGCGGGAAGTAGTTGAACACCGTCATCTTCGAGACGCCCGCCGCCTCCGCGATCTCCGCCACCGTCACCTCCTCGAAGCCTCGCTCGATGAACAAGCCGGTGGCCACGTTCGAGATCAGCAGGCGGGTGGCCTGCTTCTTCCGCTCGCGCAGTCCCTGGTCCGCCATGCCCCGGAGTATAGACCGAGCTCAAAGTTTGACTCGGTAAAAGTTTAGCGGCATCATCGGAGCCATGAACAGGGATGTGGTGATCTCCGGGGGCGGACCGGTCGGCTTGATGCTGGCCTGTGAACTGCGGCTGGCGGGCGTGGACGTGCTCGTCGTCGAACGGCTGCCCGAGCCGGACCAGACGATCAAGGCCGGGTCGGTCAACCTGACCACGGCCGAGGCTTTCTACCGGCGGGGGCTGCTGCCCGCGATGGACGCGGTCGTCCAGCAGAACTTCGCCCAGATCCAGAAGTTCCTCGAGTCACGCGGCGGGAACGGGCCGAAAGCCGTCCCGGTGGGGCACTTCGCCGGGATCATGGTCACCTCGGGCGGGGTCGACTTCACCGATCCGGCGTTCCGGGACGTCGGGCCCGCCGCCCGGGTGGTCGTCATCCAGCAGCAGGCCGTCGAGGCGATCCTCGCCGAGCGCGCCGCCGAACTGGGGGTCGAGGTCCGGCGCGGTGTCGAGCTGACCGGGTTCGACGCCGACGACGACGGCGTCACCGTGCGGCTCGGCGACGGCGAAGTGCGCGCCGGGTGGCTCGTCGGCTGCGACGGGGGACGCAGCTCGGTCCGCAAGCTGGCGGGATTCGCCTTTCCCGGAACCGATCCGGCCATCACCGGTCGGCAGATGATGGCCGAGCTGACCGGGACCGACGTGCTGCCCGCCGGGTGGCAGCACGGCCCCGGCGGGCTCTACGTCCACGGGCCGACGCCCGGGCGGATGCTCACCGTCGAATTCGACGGACCGCCGGCGGACCGCGACGCGCCGATCACCGCGCAGGAGCTCGAAGACAGCATCCGGCGGGTCTCCGGCGCCGACATCCGCGTGATCAAGGTCCACAGCGCGACCCGCTTCACCGACAACGCGCGCCAGGCGAGCACCTACCGCCAGGGCCGCGTGCTGCTGGCCGGCGACGCGGCGCACGTCCACTCCCCCTTCGGCGGGCAGGGCCTCAACCTCGGCATCGGCGACGCCGTCAACCTCGGCTGGAAGCTCGCCGCCACCGTCCACGGCTGGGCGCCCGACGGCCTGCTCGACACGTACACGACCGAGCGGCACCCGATCGGCGAGTGGGTGCTCGAGTGGACCCGCGCGCAGGTCGCCCTGATGCGCAGCGACGTGCGGACCAAGGCCTTGCGGCAGGTCGTCACCGATCTCCTGCACACCGGCGACGGTGCGACTTACCTGGCCAAGAAGCTCTCCGGCGTGCTGCACCGCTACCCGATCGACGGCGAGCACGACCTCACCGGCCGGGCCGCGCCCGACTTCGCCTTCGCCGACGGCACCCGGCTCGGCGAGCGCCTCCACGACGGCAGGGCCCTGCTGCTCGACCTCGCCGACCGCGGTGACCTGCGCGAGACGGCGAGTGGCTGGGCCGGGCGGGTGAACGTGCTGTCCGCGAAGTGCGACAGCGAGCCGGCGCTGACCGGCGTGCTGGTCCGGCCGGACGGGTACATCGCCTGGGCGCGCGAGGACGGTTCGACGGCCGGTCTCGAAGCGGCGCTGCGCGGGTGGTTCGGCGAGCCCGCCTGACAGGATGGGGCGGGTGATCGAACCGCACCCGCCGATCGAGCCGTACGCCCACGGGCTGCTCGACGTCGGCGACGGCCACCACGTGTACTGGGAGACCTGCGGGAACCCGGACGGCAAGCCGGCGGTCATGCTGCACGGCGGTCCCGGCCAGGGCTGCCCGCCCGGCATGCGGCGGATGTTCGACCCGGCCCGGTACCGCGTCGTGCTGCTGGACCAGCGCGGCTGCGGCCGGAGCCGTCCGCACGCCGCCGATCCGGCGACGTCGCTGCGGCACAACACCACGGACCACCTCGTCGCCGACCTCGAACGGCTGCGGGAGCACCTCGGCGTCGAACGCTGGCTGGTGACGGGTGGCTCGTGGGGCACGACCCTCGCGCTGGTCTACGCCGAGCGCTTCCCGCACCGGGTGACGGAGATCGTGGTCAGCGCGATCAGCACCACCCGCCGGTCGGAAATCGACTGGCTGTACCGCGGCGCCGGACGCTTCTTCCCCGAGGCGTGGCGGCGTTTCCGCGACGTCGCCGGGGACGACGACGTCGTGTCCGCCTACGCCCGGCTGATGGCGGACCCGGCCCGGCGGGACCACGCGGCCCTCGCGTGGAACGCCTGGGAAGAAACGGTCCTGTCGCTGGAACCGGGCGCGTCGACGGAGGTCCACAGTGGACCTCCGGACGACGCGCTGCTGGCGTTCGTCCGGCTCACCACGCACTACTACGCGCACGCCGGCTGGCTCGAGGAGGGCGCGGTGATCCGTGACGCCGGACGCCTCGCGGGCATCCCCGGCGTGCTGATCCACGGCCGGCTGGACCTCAGCTGCCCGGTGACGACGGCGTGGGAGCTGGCCGAAGCCTGGCCGGACGCCGAACTGCTCGTCGACGACCGGTCCGGGCACGGCGCGAGCGATGTCAAACGCGCCTGGAAGCTCGCCGCCCTGGACCGGTTCGCCGGTTGAGAGCGTGGCCGATGGGGTGGTCGCCTGGTTCACTCACCCATGGGCCACGCTCTACGGGAGCACGACAGCGATGCCCACGGCCACGCCGTACAGCCAGCCGACGGCGAGGCGGCCCAGTGTCGGACGGCGGCCCGTTCTCGGGTCGGCGCAGCGCAGGCCGGCGAGCAGCCGGCCGATCGTCGCGCCCCACCACCGCTGCAGGAACACGCGGTGGCCGAAGGACACGGCGAGGTAGGTCGCCACCAACGTGACCACGAAGGCGACCCCCACCGTCAGGTCCACCACCATCGCGACCTCGGTCGCCACGAACAGGTGCAGCACGAGATCCACGGCCACCGCCGGCACGCGCCGCGGCCAAGACGCGCGCCGGAGCGGTCCCGTCCGCAGCGCACGGCGGCATACGGGCCACGGGATGTCCGGCGCGTCGTCCAGGGTGGGGTCGGTTTCCATGCCCTTCCCACGCCCGAAGCCGGGATCCGGTTGCCTATCCCTCCGCCGCCAGCCGCACCGCCACGTCGATGATCATGTCCTCCTGCCCGCCCACCAGCGCGAGCTCGCCACAGCGGCGCAGGATCGCCTGCGCCGGGACGCCGTAGCGCTCCGCCGCGCGCTCGGCGTGCAGCAGGAAGCTCGAGTACACCCCGGCCCAGCCCTGGACGACCGCGTTGCGGTCCATCTTCGGCCAGCGGTGCAGGTACGGGCGGACGACCTCCTCCGCCGCGTCCAGCAGGCCGCCGACGTCGAGACCGGTGCCGATCCCCAAGCGGTCGAACACCGCCGCCAGGACCTCCGTCGGCGAGTTGCCCGCGCCCGCGCCGAGCGCGCACAGCGATCCGTCGATGTACCGGACCCCCGCTTCATAGGCCAGGACCGAGTTCGCGACGCCGAGCGACAGGTTCTGGTGCCCGTGGTAGCCGACCCACGCCGTGTCGCCGACTTCGGCGACCAGCGCTTCGAAGCGGGCGCGGGCTTCGTGCATCAGCAACGCGCCCGCCGAGTCCGTCACGTACGCCGCCTGGCAGCCCGCGTCCACCATGATCCGCGCCTGCTTCGCCAGGTCTTCCGGCGGCGTCCGGTGCGCCATCATCAGGAACCCCGCCGTCTCCATGCCGAGTTCGCGCGCCAGGCCGAAGTGCTGCGGGGAGACGTCCGCTTCGGTGCAGTGCGTCGCCACCCGGACCATCTCCGCGCCCGCGTCGAAAGCGCGCCGCAGGTCTTCGGCCGTGCCGATCCCCGGTACCAGGAGCACCGCGATCTTCGCCTGCTTCGCCTCTTCGCGCGCCGCGGAGATCAGTTCCAGCTCGTCGACGGCGGAGAAGCCGTAGGTGAACGACGAGCCGCCGAGGCCGTCGCCGTGGGTCACCTCGATCACCTCGACGCCGGCACGGTCGAGCGCGCGCACCGTGTCGCGTACCTGCTGCTCGGTGAACTGGTGGGCCATCGCGTGGCTGCCGTCGCGCAGCGTCGTGTCGACGATCCGGACGTCGTGGCGCAGTTCCGGCCGGGTCATGCCGGCACCTCCTGCTTCGCGCGCGCCACCAGCTCGCCCACCCGGGCGGCCGCGGCGGTCATGATGTCCAGGTTCCCGGCGTACTCCGGCAGGTAGTCGCCGTTGCCGCGGACCTCGAGGAAGATCCCGACGCGGGCGTTCCCGGCCCAGTCCTCGCGCGCGTCGTCGAACTGCGGGTCCGCCCGCAACGTGTATCCCGGCACGTACTCGCGGACCTCCTCGGCCATCGCGCGGATCGACGCGGTGATCGCGTCGCGGTCGGCGTCGGCGGGGATCGCGCAGAACACCGTGTCCCGCATGATCATCGGCGGCTCGACCGGGTTGAGGATGATGATCGCCTTGCCGCGTCCGGCCCCGCCGATCTCGGCCACCGCCTGCGACGTCGTGCGGGTGAACTCGTCGATGTTCGCCCGCGTCCCCGGCCCCGCGCCGCGCGAAGCGACCGACGCGACGATCTCGGCGTACGGGACGGTGGCGACCCGGGACACGGCGTGCACCATGGGGATGGTGGCCTGGCCGCCGCAGGTGATCATCGAGACGTTCGGCGCGTCGAGGTGCGCGCCGAGGTTCACCGGCGGGCACACCATCGGGCCGAGGTGCGCCGGGGTCAGGTCGATCGCCTGGATACCGGCCGCCTCGTACCGCGGGGCGTTCGCGGCGTGCGCCCTCGCCGACGTCGCCTCGAACACGAGCTGCGGCAGGGGATCCTGGCGCAGCAGCCAGTCGACGCCCTCGGCCGACGCCGCGATGCCCTGCGCGCGGGCACGCTCGAGGCCGTCCGACTCGACCACTCCGACCACGTAACCGACTTCGATCACTTCACTGCGTCGCAGCTTCGCCAGCAAATCGGTGCCGATGTTGCCGGGGCCGACGATCGCCGCCATCACGGGAGCCATGGTCCGACCGTCGCACCACGCCGGGCGGTCGGGACAGGCTGGTGTTCCGACCAGCGGAACGCCGGCCGGGTATCAGCGGCGCCCGGTGGCCGCCGGGATCCCGCGCGCGCCCCGGATCGCCGCGGCGGCCAGCAGGGCGGCCACTCCCCCGCAGGTCATGACGGCCGGGACCGACACGGCGTCCACCACGAACCCCCCGGCCAGCGCCCCGGCGGAAAGCGTGGCCTGGAAGGAGGAGGTGAACAGGACCGTCGCCGCTTCCGGTGCGTCGGGCGCTTCGCGGGCGAACCAGGCCTGGGAACAGACGGGAACCGCGCCGTAGGCCGCGCCCCACGCCACGAGGGTGACGAGCGCGCCGATCGGTCCGGTGTGCGGCAGGGCGAAGACCGCCGCCGCGATCACCACCGCCGCGATCGCGAAGCCGGCCCGGTGCCGCCCCGCCAAGAAGGTCCCCGCGATGCCGGCGGCGCCGTACGCCAGCAGGTAACCGCTGAGCGCCTCCGGCCGGACGACGTCGCGCAGCAGGGGCGTCACGTAGGTGTACGTGCCGAAGTGGGCCAGGACGACCAGGAACGTCACCAGCAGTCCACTTCGGACGCCGCGGCGCCGCATGAGTCCACTCAGGACGGTAAGGCGGGTGGCCTCCGTCGGCGGCAGCGGCGGCGCGAGAACCACGATGGCGGCGGCCGTTCCGAGACTCAGCACGCCCAGCAGGAGGAACGCCGTCCGCCAGCCCGCGAGCTGCCCGACGAGGGTGCCGAGCGGCACGCCCAGTACCGAGCCCAGCGGCACGGCCGCGAAGATCACCGACGTCGCCCGCGCGGCGGCCGCCGTCCCGACCAGCCGGGGCGCCAGCCCGGCGCCGATCGACCAGAAGCCGCCGATGACGACACCGACGAGGAACCTCGCGGCCAGCAGCACCCAGAACGCGGGCGCGGCGGCGGCGAGGAACCCGGCGGCCGCGAGCAGGACCAGCAGGCCGCCCAGCACCAGCCGCCGGTCGATCCGGCCGGCCGCGACGGTGACCAGCGGCGCGGCGACGAAACCGGGCACGGTCATGGTCCAGCCGGCGGTCCCGGCCGGGACACCGAACCCGGCCGCGATCGGGTTCAGCAGCCCGATCGGCAGGATTTCGGTGGTGACGACGGCGAAGATCCCGACGGTGACGGCGAAGACGGCCGGCCACCGCGGCGGAGGTGCGTTCATGGGCCCAGTGAACCGCCGGCCGACCACCAGTTCCGGCAGGTTCGCGACGGCTTGATCGCCACGCGGGGTCAGGTCGGATTCCCGCCGGTTTGATCGACTCCCGATCGGGGCAATTCGCAGAACGCACCCGATCGAGGAGGTTTCGATGGCCGAACGACGCTGGCACGTCATCCCGACGACGGCTTCGCTTTGCTGGCTCTACCTGGGCGTGGGGGCGATCCTGCTCGTCTCGAGCATCGTCACCCTGACCGGCACGGACGGCCGGGCGCCCGTCCTGACGGTGATCGCCGCGGTGGCGGCGGTGGCCTTGATCGCCCTGTCCGTGGTCGGGCTGGCCCGCCCGAAACTCCGCGGCCGCTGAGCCGGGGCTGACCGGCCGGATCCCCGCGGGTCGCGGCCGCGTCGATCGCGCGGTTGCTCGCGGCGGTGTCGATCGTGCGACCGTCGCCCGGCCAATGGCCGGGCCGGACCCGCAGCTCTCCCAGCGAGTCGGGCTCGTCCCCGCCCCCGGGCGGGGACGAGCCCGATCTTCAGTCCAGTACCTCGCGCACCGTGCCCGCGGCGACGGTCAGCCGGCCTTCACGCATGGCGAACCCGAGGCCCGGGCTCATCGCGACCGCCTGCCCCAGCTCCACCGTCAGCTCCGCCGCGTCGCCCGGGCGGACGACCGTGACGCCCTCGGCGAGGGCGACCACCCCGACGACGTCACTGGTGCGGAAGTGGAACTGCGGCCGGTAGTTCGCCGCGAACGGCGTCCGCCTGCCCCCTTCGGCGGCCGACAGCACGTGGACGTCCGCGCGGAACCGCCGGTGCGGGCGGACGCTGCCGGGCAGGCAGACGACCTGGCCACGCCGGACCTCGCCGCGCTTCACCCCGCGCAGCAGCACCGCGGCGTTGTCACCCGCCTCGGCGCGGTCCATCGGCTTGCCGAACGTCTCGAGCCCGGTGGCCACGCTGGTCACCGCCGGGCCGAGCCCGATCACCTCGACCGCGTCACCGACCGCGAGGGTGCCCTGCTCCACCGCGCCGGTCACGACGGTGCCGCGGCCGGTGATGGTCAGGACGTTCTCGATCGGCATCAGGAACGGCAGGTCGAGCCGCCGCGGCGGGATCGGCACGTGCTCGTCGACGGCGGCGAGCAGGTCGAGGATCCGCCGCGTCCACCGCGGGTCGCCCTCGAGCGCGCGCAGCCCGGACACCCGGACCACGGGCACGGCGTCGCCGTCGAACCCGTAGCGGGTGAGCAGTTCGCGCACCTCGAGCTCGACCAGGTCGAGCAGCTCCTCGTCGTCGGCGAGGTCGGCCTTGTTGAGCGCGACGACGAGGTGCTCGACCCCGATCCGGCGCGCCAGGACGACGTGCTCGCGGGTCTGCGGCATCGCGCCGTCCTGCGCCGAAACCACGAGCACGGCGCCGTCGAGCTGGGCCGCGCCGGTGATCATGTTCTTGACGTAGTCGGCGTGGCCCGGCATGTCGACGTGCGCGTAGTGCCGGGTCGGCGTCTCGTACTCGACGTGCGCGATGTTGATGGTGATGCCGCGCTCGATCTCCTCCGGCGCGCGGTCGATGCGGTCGAAGGCGACGTAGCGGTTGGTCCCGCCCTGCTCGGCGAGCACCTTGGTGATGGCCGCGGTGAGGGTGGTCTTGCCGTGGTCGACGTGCCCCATCGTGCCGATGTTCAGGTGCGGCTTGGTCCGCACGTACTGCTGCTTGGTCATGCGTTTTCCCTGCGCTGGAAGAAGAATGCGCGAAACCGGGCGGAGCGCGTCGACCCTCCCCCGGCGGTTTCGCGCCCTGGGCGGGGAAATCGGGGAAGGGTCAGCTTCGAGCGCCGCCGGACAGGACCGCGAACAGCCGTGCCGACAGGGCGCTCGGCAGGGACAAGCCTGCGAGCGTCGCGCTATCGGACACGGGAAACATGACCGGAAGGGTGACACG
>NZ_JMQI01000020.1 GCF_000695625.1 Amycolatopsis rifamycinica | reverse complement strand
TGTCCCCTCGTGCTACACGCTTACACCACAATCCAATAAGTGGCTCGGCTACCCCACTGCGTCACCCCATCACTTGGCTACTACCAGTTCAGGCCCCACGCACGCACACAACACAGAAGGCAAAGCCTCCCGTCATCATGATTGTGGGTGGTTAGTATCACTGATTCACACATGGGCGCACATACACGGGTACGGGAATATCAACCCGTTGTCCATCGACTACGCCTGTCGGCCTCGCCTTAGGTCCCGACTCACCCTGGGAAGACGAACTTGACCCAGGAACCCTTAGTCATCCGGCGGACAAGATTCTCACTTGTCTATCGTTACTCATGCCTGCATTCTCACTCGCACACACTCCACCGCCCCTTGCGGTACGGCTTCACAGCAGTGCACGACGCTCCCCTACCCAACACCTGCCTCAAGGACAGGATTGTTGCCGCGGCTTCGGCGGTGTACTTGAGCCCCACTACATTGTCGGCGCAGAACCACTCGACCAGTGAGCTATTACGCACTCTTTCAAGGATGGCTGCTTCTAAGCCAACCTCCTGGCTGTCTTCGCGATCCCACATCCTTTTCCACTTAGTACACGCTTAGGGGCCTTAGCCGGCGATCTGGGCTGTTTCCCTCTCGACTATGAAGCTTATCCCCCACAGTCTCACTGCTGCGCTAACTTAAACCGGCATTCGGAGTTTGGCTGACATTGCTAAGATTGTAGTCCCGCTCAACCAACCAGTAGCTCTACCTCCGGCAAGCACCACACAACGCTGCACCTAAATGCATTTCGGGGAGAACCAGCTATCACGGAGTTTGATTGGCCTTTCAC
>NZ_JMQI01000019.1 GCF_000695625.1 Amycolatopsis rifamycinica | reverse complement strand
GCGATCACGGTCTCCGGCCGGCAGCGTGGCCGGCCTGGTCCGATCCGGGCGACGCTGATGCCATCCAGCAGCGGCAGCAGCTGCGGGTTGTCTCCCGCTTGGCCTGGGGTGAGCAGGATCCGGACCGGCAGGCCTCGCCCTTCGACGGCAAGGTGGATCTTGGTGCTCAGTCCGCCGCGGGACCGGCCGAGTCCTTCCCCGTCGCAGGCGATGGCTTCGGTTCCGTCGCTGCATCCCCCTTTTTCCGGGCACCGGCAGCATGCTGGTGCGCCCGGACCACGCTCGAGTCGACCGAGGTGATCCATTCGAGTTCGCCGACGGCGTCGTCTTTGACGATCACCCGGTCGAGGATCTTCTCCCAGGTGCCGTCTTTGGTCCACAACCGCAGCCGTTCATGCGCGGTCTTCCACGGGCCATAGCGATCGGGCAGGTCACGCCAGGGGGCACCGGTGCGCAGCTTCCACAGGATCGCGTTGATCACCTGACGGTGATCCCGCCACCGCCGCCCACCACCCTGCACCGGCGGCAGCAGCGGCTCGATCACCGCCCACGCCTTATCCGTCAACTCACCGCGACCAACCACCACGCATAGCTACCAGAGGTCCAGCTCAACCACTTACAGGACACGCCCTAGGCACCCGTCGACGAGCCGGGCCGGACGATCATCAGCACCGTGACGACCGCCCACAGCAGGTTGAACACGCCGGTCAGCATGGCCAGCCGACCCAGGGTGTCCGATGTGGACTCCTCGGCCAGCAGCCGCCGCTGGCGCGGCAGGATCAGCAGGGCGAGCACCGCGGCCGCGACGGCCGTCAGGCCGATCGACGTGAGCAGCCACGGATCGCCCATGACGTGCATGGTGCCGGCGACGCCGAAGCCGAACACCGGAACCGCGATGGCGGCGTAGGCGTACACGCGGCAGATGCGGTGCAGCAGGGCCGCCGTCTTGCCGTCGCCCCGGCGCACGGCGGCGGGGAACATGCTGGTCGCGACCGCGACCGGGCCGACGGCGAGGATGGCCGCCAGGACGTGGATCGAGAGAAAGATTTTCGACACGCGCCCGAAGCTAGCGATCTTGGCGGCCCCGGGGGAGTGGCTGGATTGCCACGAACCGCCGGAATCCGGCCATCCCCCCGATGACTGTCGAATCCGGCGCTGCTCGCTCGACGTCCTGGCAGAGGGGAAGGAGAGCACGATGACCGCCACGACCACCACCCCGAACCGCGTCCGGAGCTTGCCGGTCCTGCTCGCCACCGAGGACGACGCCGAGGACATGGGCCTGCTGGCGCCCGACGACCGGCTGACCTGCCACGTGCACGGCCGGTGGATCCACCAGTGCGTCGCCTCACCGGCGCACGTCAGCCCGGTCACCCGCCACCGCTGGTGCCGAGGCTGCCGCACCGAGCTGGCCGTCGCGGTCGACGAGCTGTCCCTGGCCGTGACGATGACCTGCCCGACCTGCGGCCACGGCGACAGCCCGGCCACCACCCGCCTGACCACGGCGTGCCGAGCGAGCCTCGCCGCCGAGCGAGCCACCCGCCGCGCGGCTTAGCCCGGCATCGCCATGGTGACCTGGCGCCACGGTGTGCCTCGCCATCGGGGCGGACCCACGGCTGCGAGCCCACCGCCGCCCTCGGGCAGCGGTGCTGGCCGCGGCTGCGAGTCCACCGCGCCGCGGCTTGACGTGCGGGCATCGCCGCCGCCTGCCGTGTGGGGCTGCAGCGGCGAGTCCGCCGCCGACCGCGGGCAGCGCACGTTGACCGCTGCGTGCCGGGCGAGTCTCGCCGCCGGGCGGGTCACCCGCCGGGTGGCTCAGCCCGGCACCCACATCGTCACGCGGGTGCCGCGGCCCGGCTGCGAGTCCACCGTTCCGTGCCCGCCGACTTCGGCCAGGCGGGCCATGATGGACTGGCTGATGCCGAAGCCCGGCGGCCGGTCCCGGACATCGAAGCCCTGCCCCTGGTCGCGGGCCACCACCGCGATTCCGCCGTCGCGTTGCTCCACGCGCAGCACGACCTGCTTCGTCCCCGAGTGCTTCACCGTGTTGCGCAACGCTTCCCGGACCGCTTCGCACAACGCCGTGCGGCGGTCCTGCGAGACCTTGTGGTCGTCGGCGAAGTCCGCGGCGACGAGCTGCGTGCGCAGGCCGTCGCGGGCCAGTTCCGTGGCGACGTCGGCCAGCTCGACCGCGAAACCCCGCGCCGAGCCGGTCGGCACCGGCTCGGTGATCCGGCGGCGCAGCTCGGCCGCCTCCGCCTTGGCGACCGAGCGCAGCTCCGACAGCCGGGTGACGGCCTGGGCGTCGTCTCCCGGTGCCGAAATGGCCAGCGCTTCCAACGTCTGCAGCACGCTGTCGTGCATGATGCGCCGGGTTCGGTGGCGCTCGGCCTCGCGGCCGCGCCGCAGCCCGATGTCCACCGCGAAGCGGGTGCCGACGCCGAGCATGATGAGGATCGCCACCGCGAGCACGATTGCCACCGCCAGCGCCACCATGCAGCCGATCGACCGCGTCAGCGCGAGCTGGTGGTCGAGCGGCAGGCCGCCGGCCACGGTCAGCAACGCCCGGAACGGAACGGCCGCGGCGAACAGCCACAGCGCCGCGGGCAGCCCGGACGTGCCCGCCCACATGGCGACCGAGCCGACGAGCCAGGTCCACGACACGTCGACGGCGAACGGCTGGATCTCGGCCGGGGCCGTCACGGCTACCACCAGGTTGAGGACCACGCCCAGGGACAGGTCCAGACTGAGCGCGCGGCCGGTGAGGCGGGCCCGCAGGCCGCCCGAGCGCAGCACCCAGACGATCGCGGCGATGTTGGCCGCGACGCCGAACACCGTGGCGCCCAGCACTGGTCCGAGCCCGAGCACGCCGTTCGCGGCGGTGAACCCGATGAACACCTTGACGAACGCGGCGGCCCGGTAGGCCATCGGCACGGCCACCCAGTAGCGCGAGGCGCGAGCGAGCGTCGCGTCCCCCACGGCGGTGAGATCGCCGCTGTCGGGAAGGGGCTCGGTCGGTTCCGCTGGTGTGCCGCTGCGCAGCAGCGTGCGGACGAAGGCGCGTGGCGGTGCGGCAGAGCCCGCCTCGGGCATCGGTGGTCCCCATTCATCCGGCCGTCCGGGCGGCCTGAGCCTGGCAGTGCGGCGGGGGACTCGTCAACCGTCCCGGCCCGGAGCCAGCCCGCTGGAGCAAACCCCTCTACCGCTTCGTGATCTGCCGGGGACGCGCCGTCAGTACGCGTGGAACATGGCGTCCTCGTCCGTGTACTCCGGCCAGCCCGGCGAACCCGTCGTCGCGAAGCGGTACCAGGCGCCGTTCAGCTCCGCGGCCAGCTCGGGTGGCGGGTTTTCGCCGAGCAGCCCTCGCGGCCCCGACAGCGCGTCCAGTGCTCCGAACACGAACGGCAGCTCCAGCCCGTGGCACGCGCCCAGCCTGCCTTCGAGCAGGGGTGAGCCCCACTCGAACTCGTACCGGAACGTCCGTCCCGCGTGGTTCTCGGCCAGCGCGCGGACGCCGTCGCGGAAGACCAGGTCCGTCAGGGCCTCGACCAGGACCTCGCCCGCCGTGCGGCCGGAACCGAGGCCGTACGCGTACAGCACGCCCGCGGGGTCCGGGTGGGACACCGCCAGGGAGGCCACCGCCTGGTCGTCGGTGACCGCTTCGAGGGCGCCCGTCGGCACCAGGTAGAGCCGCATCTCTTCGCTGCAGCTGCCGGCGATCAGGTCGACGTCGCGGCCCGCGCCCGCCTTGATCGCCTTGGCCGGGTGCTGCGGCAGGACGTCGTCGCCGACCACCGGGAGGAAGGGGCTCAGGCCGTAGCCGCGGTCATAGCCCAGCGCGTCACGCAGGTCGGGCGCGCCGCCCGGGCGCAGGACCGCGTCCTGGGCGTCGAGCAGCTGCTCGGTCGACACCTTGCGGAACGCCTCCGCGGTCGGTTCCGCCTTCAGCTCGTCCGCGACCACCTTGGCCAGCCGGCGGGCCTGGACGCCGTCGCGGACCATGTCCGGGTGTCCGCTTTGGACGATCGCGCGGTGGAAGAGCCCGGTCGAGAGCGGTGAGCCGAGCAGGCAGGCGACGCTGACCGCGCCGGAAGCCGCGCCGAAGAGGGTCACGTTGGCCGGGTCGCCGCCGAACGCGGCGATGTTCTCGTGGACCCAGTGCAGGGCCGCGAGCTGGTCGCGCAGGCCCAGGTTCGTCGCGCCGCCGTCCAGGGGGAGAAAGCCGTCGACGCCGAGCCGGTACTGGACGGTCACCAGGACCGCGCCGGAGCGGGCGAACGCCGTGCCGTCGTGGACCGCGGCGGACGCGGCGCCGCCGAGGAACGCGCCGCCGTGCACGAACACCAGTACCGGCAGGGAAGCGGCGCCCGGCTGCGGCGTCCAGACGTCGACCGTGAGGTACTCCGGTCCCGGGCGCCAGCCGGTGCCGGTGAGCGGGGTCAGGTCGAGGTGGGGCACATCGTGACGGCGTTGCGGTGCCGTCGGCCCGGGTCTCCGCGTGTCGCGGACGCCCTCCCACGGTGGGGCGGGGACGGGTTCGGCGAAGCGGAGCTCGCCCTCGGGTGCGGCGGCGTACGGGATGCCGCGGAAGAGCGCCACGCCGGCGGGGGTGACCTGACCGCGGACCGCGCCGGACGTGGTGGGGACGACGGGGTCGGTCATGCGGGGGTCCCTTCGTGGACTGTCGGGGGAGGCGCCCGTCAGCCTAGGACCGCGGACGGGCCGCCGTCATGGGCGTTCCGTCTCCGAGGTTGTCGCGGATGGATAACGGCGACCGGCCCGGATCGACTCCGGTGGCGGCGCCGTGGGTTCCCGGCGCGGTGCGGGCAGGGCGTTGGGGAACGCCCTGCCCACACCGTCAGCCTTCGAGGAGGTCCTCGATGGTGATCGGGATGTGCCGGACCCGGATGCCGGTGGCGTTGTACACGGCGTTGGCGACCGCGGCCGCCATGCCGACCGTGCCGATCTCGCCGAGGCCCCGCGCGCCCACCGCGTTGTGGAGGGTGTCCGGGTACTCGACGAAGTGGACGCCGACCTCCGGGATGTCGGCGTTGACCGGCAGCAGGTAGCTCGCGAAGTCGCCGTTGGCGAGCCGCCCGTTGGCCTCGATCTCGAGGCCCTCGTGCAGCGCCGCCGAGACACCCCAGATCATGCCGCCCATGATCTGGCTGCGGGCCGCCTTGTCGTTGATGATCCGGCCCGCGTCGAACACCCCGAGCATCCGGGAGACGCGTGCTTCACGCGTCCACTTGTGCACCCGGACCTCGCAGAACTGGGCGCCCCACGAGGCGAAGGAGTGCTTGGTCATCTCCTCGCCGGGCGCCGACGTCCCGGTCACCTGGAGTGACTCGCGTCCCACCGCCCGCAGCAGCTCGCCGAACGTCATCGACTCGCCGTCGGCGAAGACGCGGCCGTCGGCGTAGGTGACCTGGCGCCCGGCGAAGGGCGCGCCGGGGTCGGCGGCGAGCGCGGTCAGTTCGTCGATCGCCTTGGTGGCGGCGAGCATGATCGCCGTTCCCGCGCTCGCCGTCGCCGTCGAGCCGCCGGACATGCCGCCCGGCGGGAGCGCGGAGTCGCCCAGGCGCGGGGTGATCCGGTCGGCCGGGATGTCCAGTGACTCGGCGCCGATCAGGGAGAGCACGGTCAGCAGGCCGGTGCCGGGGTCCGCGCCGCTCGTCCCGACGACGGCGGTGTCGTCCGCGTGCAGCGTGATGCCGACGGTGGCCGGGAACCGCAGGGCGGGGAACACCGCGGTGGCGACGCCCATGCCGACGAGCCAGTCGCCGTCGGTGCGGGAGCCCGCCGGGCGGTGCGCCCAGCCGAAGCGGTCCGCACCGATGCGGAAGCACTCGTCGAGGTGCTTGCTCGACCACTGCAGGTCGTGACCGGGCGGAGCGGTCGAGTTGTTGCGGACGCGCAGCTCGATCGGGTCCATGCCCAGCTTCACGGCGAGCTCGTCGATCGCGCTTTCCAGCGCGAACGAGCCGGGTGCCTCGCCGGGGGCCCGCATGAACGTCGTCGGCGGGAGGTTGAGCGGCACGACCTTCTGGGTGATGGACAGGTTCTTCGTCGAGTACCACTCGCGCGAGGTGCCGTGCGACGTCGGTTCGACGAACGACCGGGCCGTGTCGGTGTGGCACCACGAGTCGTGGCGCAGGGCGACCAGGGTGCCGTCCGGCTCGGCGCCGATCGCGAGCTTCTGGATCGTCGCGGCCCGGCCGGCGGTGGCGGTGAAGACCTGTTCGCGGGTGAGCGCGGCCTTCACCGGCCGGCCGAGGCTGCGGGCGGCCGCCGCGGCCAGGAACGCCGGCGTGGACGTCCGCCCCTTGCCGCCGAACGCGCCGCCGACGAACGGGTTGACCGCGTGGACGGCTTCCGGGGCCAGCTCGAGCGCGATGGCCAGCTCCGCGGCCTGCATGTCGGAGGCCTGGTTGCCGCTGTAGACGGTCAGCTCGCCGTCGTCCCACACCGCGACCGCGGAGTGCGGCTCCATCGCGGCGTGGTTCTGCGTCGCGGTCGTGTAGGTCGCCTCGACGACCACCGGGCTCGCGGCCAAGGCGGCTTCGATGGATTCGACGTCCTCGGCGAGCACCTCGATTTCGGGCGGCGCGCCGCCGAAGGTCGGTGCCGCGGGTTCGGCCGTGTCGAGGCCCTCGACGAGCGAGGTCAGGGCGGGCCGCTCCCGGTAGGTGACCTCGACGAGGGCCGCGGCGTCCCTGGCCTGCTCGAACGTCTCCGCGACCACGAAACCGATCGGCTGGCCGTAGTAGGTGACCTGCTTGTCCTGCAGGGGAACCCACGTCTCGCCGAAGACCGGCAGGCTCGGCGTGCGCAGGGTCAGGGGGTCGAACGGCGTGTACACCGCGAGCACGCCGGGCGCGCTCTTCGCCGCGGTGGCGTCCACGGCCTCGATCTCGCCGTGGGCGATCGTGCTGAGCACGACGTAGCCGTAGACCATGCCGGGGAAGGTGTGGTCGGCGCCGTACTTGGCGTCGCCGGTGACCTTCAGCGGCGCGTCCAGCCGGGTGATCATCGGGAGCTCCCCTCGGTCAGTTCGAGCAGTGCCCGGACGATGGTGCGCTGCAGCAGCGTCACCTTGAACCCGTTTTCGGACAACGGTTGTGCGCCGTCGGCGGCCACGGCCGCGGCCGCTTCGAAGGCCGCCTCGGTCGCCGGGCCGCCGCGCAGGGCCGCCTCGACGGACGGCAGCCGCCACGGCACCGTCCCGACGCCGCCGGCGGCGACCCGGGCGTCGGCGACGACCCCGTCGCGCACGTCCAGCGCGACGGCGGCGGAGCACAGCGCGAACTCGTAGGACTGCCGGTCGCGCACCTTGACGTAGGTGGAGTTCGCGGCCCAGTCCAGCCGCGGCACGACCACCTCGGTGATCAGTTCGCCGGGGCGCAGGTCGTTCTCCACGGCGGGGGTGTCGCCGGGCAGCTGGTAGAAGTCGCCGAGCGCGACCTCGCGGGTGCCGGTCGCGTCGGCCAGCCGCAGGCGGGCGTCGAGGGCGACCAGGGCGACGGCGACGTCACTGGCGTGGGTCGCCACGCACGACTCGCTGGTGCCGAGGATCGCGTGCATCCGGTTCGCGCCGGTGATCGCCGAACAACCGCTGCCGGGAACGCGCTTGTTGCACGGCATGGCGACGTCGCGGAAGTACGAGCAACGCGTGCGCTGCAGCAGGTTCCCGCCGATGCTGGCCATGTTCCGCAGCTGCTGGGACGCGCTCAGCAGCAGGGCGCGCGAGATCGCCGGGTAGACGCCGGGGTGCGCGGCGATGGCCGCCATCCGCTCCAGCGCGCCGAAGCGCAGCCCGTCGCTGGTGTCGATGCCGCGCAACGGCACCTCGTTGATGTCCAGGACGTGCTCGGGCGTCAGGACGTCGAGCTTCATGAGGTCGACCAGGGTCGTCCCGCCGGCCAGGTACGTGCCGGGCGTGGCGACCGCCGCTTCGACGGTGGTGGGTGCGGTCAGCTCAAAGGGACGCATCGGCCCGCCTCGCCTGCTCGACCGCCTTGACGATGTTCGGGTAGGCCGCGCACCGGCAGAGGTTGCCGGACATGAACTCCCGCACGTCCTCGACGTCCTGCTCGACGGCGGCGACCGCCGACATGATCTGCCCGGCGGTGCAGAACCCGCACTGCAGGGCGTCCTGGTCGACGAACGCCTGCTGCACCGGGTGCAGTCCGTCCTCTGTGGACAGTCCTTCGACGGTGGTCACGGGCTGCTTGACGGTGGCGGCCAGGGTGAGGCACGAGAGCACGGGCTTGCCGCCGACGTGCACGGTGCAGGCGCCGCACTGCCCGCGGTCGCAGCCCTTCTTCGGGCCGGTGACGGCGAGCCGCTCGCGCAAGGCGTCCAGGAGTGTCACGCCGGGATCGACGTCCAGGTGTTCGGGTGTGCCGTTGACTTCGAGTGAGATTTCCACTGGTCTCTTTCCGCGGAGCCGGGCGGACGGCCCGGCAGTGTGGTGGGCGGTGCCGAGGGGGAGCGGATAGTCATCCGCTTCACTCGCCGCGAGGCTAGCGGATTACAATCCGCTTGGCAATGAACCGGTCAGGCCGGAGTTGCTCCAGCGCTCGGCTAGATTCAGCGGACGGCACGACCACCGGGAGGAACCATGACGACCGGATCGGTCAGCCCCCGCCGCGCGGACACGCGGCGCAACCACGAGCGCATCCTCGTCGCGGCGGCGGCGTCGCTGGCCGAGACGGGCGAGGTCTCGTTCAACGCGATCGCCAAGCAGGCCGAGGTCGGCGTCGGCACGGTCTACCGGCACTTCCCGACTCCGGAGGCCCTGATCCTGGCGGTCTACCGGCGGGAGGTCCGGCACATCGTGGAGATCGTGCCGGTGCTGCTGGACAAGCACCCCCCGGAAGAAGCGCTCCGGGTGTGGGTGACCGACCACGTCGCCCACTACATGATGACGAAGAAGGGCCTGGCCGACGCCCTGCGAACGGCGACGGCGGCCCGGGGCGAGCTGCCCGGCGACGCGTACGAGGACATGCTCGGCGCGGTGTCGGCGATGCTCGAAGCCAACGTGGCGGCCGGGACGGTCCGCCCGGGCCTGACCCCGGTCCTGGTGATGCGA
The DNA here is from genome assembly GCF_000695625.1 of Amycolatopsis rifamycinica. GTDB lineage: Bacteria > Actinomycetota > Actinomycetes > Mycobacteriales > Pseudonocardiaceae > Amycolatopsis > Amycolatopsis rifamycinica. Next base: position 101,162 of record NZ_JMQI01000019.1, on the reverse strand, counting down.
GGACTGGGCGGCCTGCTGTGGCTCGACCCGGACGGCGACTGGCGGCGCGACGCGGCGGAGCTCGCCGACCTCCTCTGGCACGGGATGGCCGCGCAGCCCGGTTAGACGTCGCCGTCGAGGCGGACGGTCACGGTGACCCGGCCCTTTCCGTCGCGCCGCGCGACCGCGTGACCGGCGTGGCCGGCGCGGCCGGCGCCGTCGAGTTCGAGGGTGACCGGGCCGCCGTCGCCGGTGAAGTTGCGCCACCACGACTTCGCGTCGGGCATCATCACGCGGATGGTGACGACGTCGCCGGTCCGCCGGTAGCCGACCGGAGTGCTGAAGGTGCGCCCCGACCGCCGCCCGGTGTAGCTGATCCGCGTGAGGTGGCGGCGGACCAGCGGGCCCCAGCGCGGTGACGTCCGGAGCGTGTCCACGCAGGCGTTGGCCCGGGTGATCGCGGATTTCGGCAGCGGGCCTCGGAATCCCACGGCAGCCTCCTCGGAGTGGTTGCCGCCACCGTACCGGAAAACGGAGAGCTATGTTCCGGTTGTGAGTGGGGTTCGGTCGCTCGCCCGGCCGAAGACCGAGGGGCCCGTGGTGCTGAGGGGCCGGCGGAGGGCGCGGCACCTGTGGGCGCGGCCCCGGTAGGGCGGAATGGGCGGGGTCGAGAGATCGGCGAGGCGTGAAATGGATGAGGGCGGGGGCGGCCGGGCTCCCGGTGCCGGCGCGGCTACGGCATGGTCCGCGACACTAGCTGGACGTGGGGAAGGTGAAGGCGGCCTCGGTGTGGGGCCAGCGGGTGGTGACGACCTTCGCGCGCGTGTAGAAGCGGACGCCCGCCGGGCCGTGGATGGGGCTGTCGCCGATGAGGGAGTCCTTCCAGCCGCCGAAGGAGTAGTACGACATCGGGACCGGGATCGGGACGTTGACGCCGATCATGCCGACCTTCACTTCGCGCTGGAACTTGCGGGCCGCTTCGCCGCTGGCTGTGAAGACGGCGGTGCCGTTGCCGTACGGGTTGGCGTTGATCACGGCGATCGCCTCGTCGAGTGTCTGCGCGCGGACGATCGCCAGGACCGGGCCGAAGATCTCCTCGCGGTAGGCGTCCATTTCGGGGGTGACGCCGTCGAGCAGGGACGGGCCGACGAAGAAGCCTTCCTCGTGGCCTTCGACGGTCAAGCCGCGGCCGTCGACGATGACCTTCGCGCCCTGTTCCGCGCCTCGGGCGATGGAGCGGACCACGCGCTCGCGGGCGGCTTCGCTGACGACCGGGCCCATGTCGCTGGCCGGGTCCGTGCCGGGGCCGACCTTCACCTCGTGGGCCGTGCGTTCGAGGATCTCCACCAGCTTGTCGCCGGCCGAGCCGACCGCGACGCCGACGGAAACCGCCATGCAGCGCTGGCCGGCGGAGCCGAACGCGGCGGCGGTCAGGTGGTCGGCGGCGTATTCGAGGTCGGCGTCGGGCAGGACCACCGCGTGGTTCTTCGCGCCGCCCAGGGCCTGGACGCGTTTGCCGGCCGCGGTGCCGCGCTCGTGGACGTACTTGGCGATCGGGGTGGAGCCGACGAACGACACCGCCGCGATGCCGGGGTGGTCGAGGATCGCGTCGACGGCGGTCTTGTCGCCGTGGACGACGTTGAAGACGCCGTCGGGCAGGCCGGCTTCGGCGTACAGCCGGGCGACGTAGTTCGAGGCCGAGGGGTCGCGTTCGCTGGGCTTGAGGACGAACGTGTTGCCGGTGGCGATGGCGATCGGGTGCATCCACAGCGGCACCATGATCGGGAAGTTGAACGGGGTGATGCCGGCGACCACGCCCAGGGGCTGGCGGAAGTCGTGGACGTCGACGTCGCGGGAGACCTGGTCGGAGAAGCCGCCCTTCAGCGCGTCGGCGATGCCGCAGGCGTACTCGACGACTTCGCGGCCGCGGACGATCTCGCCGCGGGCGTCCTCGATGACCTTGCCGTGCTCGGCGGAAATGATCCGCGCCAGCTCGTCTTCGTGCCGCACGAGCAGCTCGCGGAAGGCGAACAGCACCTTGGTGCGCTGGGACAGCGAGGAATCGCCCCAGGCCTCGAACGCCTTGTCCGCGGCCGCGACCGCGGTGTCCACATCGGACGATTCGGCCAGCAGCACCGACGCCTGCCGCTGCCCGGTGGCGGGGTCGTGGACCGGCGCCGTACGGGTCGAGCCCGCCGAGGTGGCCGTGCCGTTGATCCAGTGCTCGATGGTGTTCACGGTGTTCCTCCGGGTAGTGGCGCCGGGACGGTGGTGCGGGTTCACAGCAGGCCCACCGCGGTGTCGACGGCCTTGGCGACGTCTCCGTCGTGGGGGTAGAGCAGCGACCGGCCGACCACCAAGCCCTGCACCGTCGGCTGGGTCAGGGCCTGCTGCCAGGCGGCGAAGGCCGCGTCCGGATCCTTGACCTCACCGCCGAGCAGGACGGCCGGCAGGGTCGAGGCCGCCAGCACGCGCTCCATCTCCTCCACCACGGGCAGCTTGAGCCAGGTGTAGGCCGACGAGTGGCCGAGACCGGCCGCGATCGTGATGGACCTGATGACCGCGTCGGGGGAGAGGTCGTTCTGCAGGCGCCCGTCGGCCCACGTCGACAGGAACGGCTCGACCATCGCGATCAGTCGGCGGCCGGCCAGATCGTTGATCGCCTTCGCGGTGTTCTCCAGGACGCCCGGCGTGGCCGGGTCGTCCAGGCAGATCCGGGTCAGCGCCTTGCCGCCGTCGAAGCGCATCCGCTCGATCGTTTCCGCGTCGTAGCAGGCGAAGCGATCGTCGATCTCGAAACTCGAGCCGGCCAGCCCGGTGCGGTTCATCGACCCGATCACCGTCTTGCCGTCCAGCACGCCGAGCAGCAGCAGGTCGTCGACGACGTCCGCGGTCGCCAGGACACCGGTGACCCCCGGGCGCTCCAGGGCCAGGCACAGCCGCTCCAGCAGCTCACCGCGGTCGGCCATCGCCGATGGGTTGCCGCCCACCGCGTTCGCACCGCGGGCGGGGTGGTCCGCCGCGATGATCATCGTGCGGCCCCGGGCGTTGAAGGGCGACTCGGCCCGGACGCGGTGCGCGGCCGCCTCGGCGATCGCTTCCGGGTCGTGCACGCGTTGGGCGACGATGCGCCGCAGCACGTCGGTCACAGTTCCGCTCCCCGCCGGTCTCCGGGGCACGGCCTTCGTGTCCCTGGCGTCGACGATTCCAGCGGGCTTGAAGTTTGTCAAGACATATGGACAACACGTCATCCCAACAGGTGGCCCGGGGGCGGTAGGATCCGTGGATGAGCAAGCCGGACGTCACCTTCCCGGCCTGGGACGCGGGGCGCGAGATCGTCCTGGACCCGGGCAGCCCCGAGCCGCTGTACTTCCAGGTGTCCCGGCAGCTGCACGCCGCGATCGAGGACGGCAGGCTGCCGGCGGGGGCGCGGCTGGACAACGAGGTCGACCTCGCCGCGCGCCTGCGCCTGTCGCGGCCGACGATCCGGCAGGCGATCCAGACGCTGGTCAACCAGGGTCTGCTCGTGCGGCGGCGCGGGGTCGGCACGCAGGTCGTCCGCACGAAGGTCGCCCGGCCGCTGCGGCTGAGCAGCCTGTTCGACGACCTCGCCGGGCTGGGCGGCAAGCCGGAGTCGGCCGTGCTGGTCAACCGGGTCGAGGAGGCCGGCGCCGACGTGGCCGAGCTGCTGGAGGCCCCCGGGCTGACGCACGTCCGGCGGCTCAAGCGGCTCCGGTCGGCCGACGGCGAACCGCTCGCCCTGATGAACAACTACCTGCCCGACGGCCTCGTCGACCCCGGCGACGACGAGCTGCGCGAACGCGGGCTCTACCAGCTCCTGCGGTCGGCGGGGGTGCGGCTGCACGCGGCCGAGCAGAACATCGGCGCCCGGCTCGCGACCGAAGAGGACGCGGAACTGCTCCAGGAGGAGCCCGGGGCGGCGCTGCTCACGATGCGGCGCACGACCTACGACGACACCGGCCGGGTGGTCGAGTACGGGTGGCACGTGTACCGGGCGTCCCGCTACACGTTCAACCTTTCGCTGACCAACGGGCCGCAGTAGGCAAGAGCGCAAGACCGGTTCGCCTGGGCGCGGCCGCACGAAGCAGGGCAGGGTGTCAGTGCCCGGCCAGCGGGATCGCCCCCACGAGGCAGCCGCCGCGCTCGGCCGGCAGGACCAGCCTGCTCACGTCGTCGATGATCAAGGCGTCGTCGGCCGCGTGCGGGCGCGGCGGCAGCAGCACGAACAGCACCTGCCGCTGGCGGCGGGCGGCCGCGAGCCAGGGCGGGGGCGGCTCCGCGAACTCGAAGCCGACCGTGAGGCTGTGCCCGCCGACGTGCACCGTCACCGCCGCCGGCCCCTCCGCCAGCGCGACCTCGCACCCCGCCGCCAGCGGCCAGAAGCCGTGCTGCCACTCCCACGTCGTCGCGGCCGCCAGTCCCGCACGGGCCAGGAGACCGAGCAGCCGCCGGTGGTCCTCCGGGCGGCCCGGCTGCAGGAGCAGCACGGGATAGGAGTACTCCTCCTCGTAGACCAGGATGTCGATCTGCCAGCGGGACGGTATCGCCGCGCCGGTCACGGCCGGCCCTGCCCTTCTCGCGGTTCGCCGCCGAGGCCTTGGCCGAGCTTTCCCTGCCGGGCCGCCGCTTCCAGGGCCGCGGTCTCCTCGGGCGGGTCGGGGCGCAGCAGGCTGCCCGGGACCGCGTGCCCGGCGGCGCCGAGCTTGTTCGGCTTCTTCGGCACGGACGCTCCTTGGTAGGCCAGCGCCTTGCCGTCGAGCGGCTGGTGGATCTCGAGGTAAGTGCCGTCCGGCGACCGGGTGATGATGCCCGTTTCGACGCCGTGTTCGAGCACCTCGCGGTCCGACCGCTGCAGGGCGAGGCAGATGCGGTAGGTGAGCACGTACGCGACGGGCGGGGCGACCAGCAGCCCGATGCGTCCCGCCCAGGTGGTGGCGTTGAGCGAGATGTCGAACTCCAGCGCGATGATGTCGTTGAACGACGACAGCGTCAGCACGCCGTAGAGGGCGAGCGCCATCATGCCGATGCTCGTGCGCACCGGGACGTCGCGGGGGCGCTGGACGAGGTTGTGGTGGGCGGTGTCGCCGGACAGCCTGCGTTCGATCCACGGGTAGGCGAGCAGCGGCACGAACAGCACGGTCAGGCCGATGACGCCGGCGAAGAACGGCTGCGGGATGGTGTGGTCGCCGGGGAACAGCTCCCACGGCGGGTAGACGCGCAGCAGGCCGTCGGCGAACCCCATGTACCAGTCGGGCTGGGAACCGGCGGACACCTTCGACGGGTCGTACGGGCCGAACTTCCACACCGGGTTGATCTGGAACAGCCCGGACATCAGCGCCAGGATCCCGGTGACGAGCGCGAAGAACGCGCCGCCCTTCAGCGCGAACACCGGCAGGATCCGGACGCCGACGACGTTGGTCTCCTTCCGCCGGACGCCGGGGAACTGCGTGTGCTTCTGGTACCAGACCAGGGCGAGGTGCGCGCCGACGAGCGCGAGCATGATCCCGGGCAGCAGCAGGATGTGGATGGTGTAGAGCCGGGGGATGATGACGTCGCCGGGGAATTCGCCGCCGAACAGCGCCCAGTGCAGCCACGTCCCGATCACGGGCAGGGACAGCACGATCCCGGACAGCGTCGCGCGGATGCCGGTGCCCGAGAGCAGGTCGTCGGGCAGGGAGTAGCCGAAGAACCCTTCGAACATGCCGAGGATGAGCAGCAGCGCCCCGATCACCCAGTTCGCTTCGCGGGGACGGCGGAAGGCTCCGGTGAAGAAGATCCGGAGCATGTGCACCATCATGGCGGCGACGAAGATCAACGCCGCCCAGTGGTGCAACTGGCGCACGAAGAGCCCGCCGCGGACCTCGAACGACAGGTCGAGGGTGGTCGCGAACGCCCGCGACATGGGGACACCGCGCAGGCCCGGGTAGGTGCCCTGGTACACGACCTCCTGCATCGAGGGGTCGAAGAACAGCGTCAGGTACACCCCGCTCAGGAGCAGGACCAGGAAGCTGTACAGCGCCACTTCGCCGAGCAGGAACGACCAGTGGGTCGGGAAGACCTTGTTGAACTGGCGGCGCAGGCCGCCGGCCGCGTGCACCCGCTCGTCGGCGGCGCCGGCCACCGCTCCTGCCGCGCGGGTGGCGCGGCCCGGCCCGCGGGTGGGGGCGGGAACGTGGCTGGGGCTCATGGCCTCTCCCGGAAGTCGGTGACCGTCAGCCGTGCGTACCCGGGCTTGCCGGCGACAACCCCTTTTCTTCCCGGACTCCCGCCTGCGTGGTGAGCTTTCCCTCCACGGCGACCCCGTGCGCCTTCCCGGGCGCGGGTGCGGGCCGGTCCGCCGGGGCACAGGCCGCGACGGCGAGCGCGAGGAGCCCCGCCGCCGCGAGCCGTCCGATCAGCGGCGGCGCCACCGCAGCACCTTCCGGACCGCCGAGTACGCCAGCCCCGCCGCCAGCACCCAGGGACCCGCCACGATGACCGGGTCCACCAGGTGGTGCTTGACGTCCGCGCGGTTCTTGCCCACCCGCGACGAGAAGCCGTGCCGGGTGAACTCGCTCAGCACCCCCGTCTCGGTGACCGGGTTGTCCGGGCGCAGCGTCGCGAACGAACGCAGGTGGCTCTCCCACGCGTCCACCCGGTCGGCGGCCAGCAGGAGCAGCCAGTGCGCGGCCCGCCCTTCGCTGTACTTCCGGTACGAGAACTTGCGCAGCGCGCCGGAAAGGCCTTTCGGCGGGCACGACGTCCCGAACACCGGGGTCAGGAACTCGTGCTCGATCGAGCGCTCCCGCGGCCACTTCTCCGGCTGCCGCTCGGGGAAGTCCCAGTGGGCGCCGCTCTTGTCCTCCTGCCACTGCAGCTTCGGCACCGACGGCCGGTCCTTCGGGTCCAGGTCCGCGCCCCAGCCGGGGATCCGCGCGCGCAGGCTCCCGCTCGACTCGGCGATCGGCGGCCGCTCCGACGTGTACGTCATGGTGGTTCCTTCCTCAGCCGGCGTTCGGGACGATCAGCGGTTTGATGCAGCCGTCCAGCTTGGCGGAGAAGATGTGGTAGCCCTCGGCGATGTGTTCCAGCGGGATGCGGTGGGTGACGATGTCGCTGGGCTTGAGGTAGCCGTTGCGGATGTGCTCGAACAGCCGCGGCCACTGCCGCTTCACCGGGCACTGGTTCATCCGCAGCGTCAGGCCCTTGTTGAGGGCGTCGCCGAACTTGACCGCGCTGAACATCGGGCCGTAGGCGCCCATCACCGAGACCGTGCCGCCCTTGCGGACGCCGTCGATGCACCAGTTGAGCGCCACCGGCGAGCCGCCCTGCAGCTTCAGCTTGGCCGAGGTGACGTGCTGGGTGAGGTTGCCGTCGGCCTCCGCGCCCACCGCGTCGATGGCGACGTCGGCGCCGAGGTGGCCGGTCAGCTTCTTCAGGTGCACGACGATGTCGTCGTACTCGGTGAAGTTGTACGTCTCGGCGTGGGCGAAAGTACGCGCTTTCTCGAGGCGGTTCTCCAGGTGGTCGATGACGATCACCCGGCCCGCGCCCATCAGCCACGCCGACTTCGCCGCGAACAGGCCGACCGGTCCGGCGCCGAACACCACGACGACGTCGCCTTCGACGATTCCGCCGAGCTGGGCGCCGAAGTAGCCGGTGGCGAGCGCGTCGGTGAGCAGGACGGCGTCCTCGTCGTCCAGCCAGTCCGGGATCACCGACGGCCCGACGTCGGCGAACGGGACCCGGACGAACTCGGCCTGGCCGCCGTCGTAGCCGCCGCAGGTGTGGGAGTAGCCGTAGATGCCGCCGACGGCGGTGGCGTTCGGGTTGACGTTGTGGCAGTTGGAGTACAGGCCCCGCGCGCAGAACCAGCACGTGCCGCAGTAGACGTTGAAGGGCACCATGACGCGGTCGCCGCGCTTGAGGTTCCGCACGCCGGAGCCGACTTCCTCGACCACGCCGATGAACTCGTGCCCGAAGGTCATGCCGACGCGGGTGTCCGGCATCATGCCGTGGTACAGGTGCAGGTCCGAACCGCAGATCGCGGCCAGCGTCACCCGGACGATCGCGTCACCGGGGTGCTCGATCGCGGGGACGTCCTTCTCTTCGACGCGGATCTTGTACGGACCGCGGTACACCATCGCACGCACAGGGCCTCCTTCCGACGGGTCGTCGGCATACCCGGGCCCACCGCGGCTAACCCTGGGCGAACTCCGTGATCAACGCCGAGGTCGCGCCGCCGGCGCGGGCGGGGAACGTGTGCGCGCCCGGGACGGTGACGAACTCGCCGCGCGCCGCGGCCGCCAGCGACCGGGCCCAGGGTTCGGGACTCAGCGTGTCCCGGCGGCCGCGGACGACGAGGACGGGGCAGCGCAGCAGCGGCATGGCCCGCTCCGGTGCGTCCCGCTGGGCCGAGCGGATCATCCGCAGCAGCCGCCGCGGGCCGGCCCGCAGGTAGTGCGGGACCGTGCCCGGCAGCGCGGACGGCGATTCGTGGACCACGTCGGCCAGGAACGCCGCCGCCAGGGGGCCGAGGCGGCGCAGCTCCGGCGGGAACGTGGGCCCGGCGAGCACGAGCGCCCGGACGAGGTCCGGGCGCCGCACCGCCACCCTGAGGGCGACCTGCGCGGCCGTCGAGTGTCCGAAGAGGACGGAGGGCCGGTCCAGCCAGCCGGCGACGGTGCCCGCGATCGCGTCGATGTCCGGCGCGCAGGCGAGGGGGCCCGGCCGGCCGAAGCCGGGGACGTCGAGGAGGTGGGCGCGCGTGACCGCGGCGCAGCCGTGCAGGGTGTCGACGAGGTAGCCGGGCGCCCCGAGGCCCGGCAGGAGGACGACCGGGGGACGGCCCGGGCGTCCGGTGCCGGCGGAGAGGACCCGCAGCGGGCCGGCGGAGATCGAGGTGTGCACCCGGGGCGGAGTACCCCCGGACGGCGAACGCACACCGGCGCGAGGCGCAGCTCTCACGTGAAAGCTACGCCTCGGGCGGCGCCGGTGTCCGGCGGAGGGCCAGGACCACCGTGTCGTCGGCGTGCAGGACCACGTCGTGCATGCGGGTCACCAGCTCGCGGGGCAGGCCCGCCACCGGCCACGTGCGGTGGGCCCCCGCCAGCGTCAGCAGCCGGGCCTGGCCTTCGTCGATGTCCTTGCGGCTCTCCACCAGGCCGTCCGTGTAGAGCAGCACCGTGTCGCCCTCGGCGAGGACCACCTCGACCAGCTCGCGGCTGCCCGGGTCGGGGAAGCCGACCCCGCGGCCCGGCACCGGGGCGGGCAGCAGCCGGGCCGGCTCGCCCGCCTCGACCAGCACCGGCTCCGGGTGGCCGCCGTTCGCGAAGCGGGTGCGGCCCGTCGCCGGGTCCACCCGGGCCAGCAGGACCGTCGCCATCAGGCCCGGCTCGATCGCCGCGAGCGTGTGGGACGCGTGGGCGATCAGGTCCGGGAACGGGTGGCCCTCCAGCGCGAGGGTGCGGATCGCGTGCGTGACGGTCAGGGCGTGCCGGGTCGAGGTGACGCCGTGGCCGACCGCGTCGACCAGGGTCACGTGGACCTGGCCGCCGGGCAGGACGAACCAGTCGTAGAGGTCGCCGCCGGTCGGGGAGTCCTGGTCGGTCGGCGAGTAGTGGACGGCCAGCTCCAGGCCCGGCACCACCGGCGGACGCGGACGCAGCGCGTCCTCCAGCTCCCGGAAGATGGCCGCGTGCGCGCGGCGGAGCTGCTCGTCCCGCTGTTCCAGCTCGACGTACATCGCGAGCACGCCGCTGTTGGTCTCGGCGAGCTCGTGCTTGAGGTCCCGCTGCTCGTTGGCGAGGGTGTCGGCGCGGGCCACCAGCGCCAGCATCTCCTCGCGCGTCGCCCGGTCGTCGTCGGCGGCGGCCGGGGCCGTGGGCCGGCCGCCGGCGAGGTGCCAGGTCAGCGTCCGGCCGTCGCCGCGCTCGGGCAGCAGCGGCAGGGCGTCGCGGCTGCCCTGGCTCACCGCGTGCTCCAGCTGCACCGTGACGGCGAGCCGCCGGTCCGAAGCCGCCGTCGCGACGTCCACGGTCTCGCCCGCGGTCAGGGCGGGTTCGGCCAGCAGCGTGACGGCGAGGACCAGCCGCCCGCGGTCGTCGGCGAGCACGCCGGCCTGGGTGCAGGCGGTGCGGAGGCGCCGCCGGATCCGCGCCAGGTCGGGGCGCATCAGGTGGACCGGTCCGCGCGCAGGGCGAGCATCGCGGCGTCGTCGCGGGCGTTCCGGTGCCGGTAGGCGAGGTCCGCGGCGAGCAGCAGCAGGTCGGGGGCCCGGCCGGGGACGCGCCAGCCGGTGCCGACGCCGTCGGTGTGCAGCACGACGACGTCGTCGTCGGCCAGCGCCAGGTGCCGGACCGGGGCCGACGGCAACGTGAACCCGACGATGCCGGGGGTGCTGAGCAGCAGCCGGGACGGGCCGCCGCCGAGGCTCGCGCCGCTCACGTTGCCGACGCCGCAGAACTCCAGCCGCCGCGGCGCGATCCGCAGCAGGGCGACCGCCGCGCCGCGGGTCGTGCGCAGCGCGCGGTGCATGTTCGTCAGCTGGTGGGACAGCGGCCGGTCGGGGTTCTCGCCGAACACGCGCAGAGCGGCCTCCGCCGCTTCGGCGGCGTCGGGTCCGTGGCCGAGCCCGTCGGCGACGACGGCGGTCCGGCTGCCGGCGACGTCGGCCAGCGCCACGGCGTCCCCGCAGTGCTCCTCGCCGTCGCGGGCCAGGCGGAAGTGCCCGATCGCGCGGCGGGCCGGTGGCGCGGCGGGGGCGAGCAGGCGGGCGGCGGCCAGGGTGCCGGCCGCGGGCGAGGACGTGATCCGGAACTCGGTCGCCATCCGCCGCACCGCGCCGAGGCCGGTGCCCAGGGTGGCGGTCGTCGTGTTGCCGTCGACCAGCCAGTGGTCGAGGTCGGCCATGCCGGGTCCGTCGTCGGCGGCCAGCACGTCGACACCGCGCCCGGTGAGCGACGGCTGCACGAACACGGAGCCGCCGCCGGCGTGCTTGTCGATGTTGCCGGCGAGCTCGGCGGCCACCACCGCGGCGCGGTCGGCGGGCTCGCCCGCGAGCCCGGCCGCGTGCGCGGTTTCGCGCGCGACGCGGGCGGCGGCGTACCCCGCGCTGGAGTGGTCGACGCGGATGTGGCGCGTCAGGCCGGCGACGGTGGCGGTCATCGCTTCCAGCGCACGACCGTGACGGTGGTGCCCCGCCCCGGTGTGGTCTCGAGGTCGAACTCGTCGACCAGCCGCCGGGTGCCGCCGAGGCCGTGCCCGAGCCCGGCGCCGGTGCTGAACCCGTCGGTCATCGCCTGCTCGACGTCGGCGATCCCGGGCCCCTCGTCGCGCACCCGCAGCCGGAGCCCGAGCCGCCCCGCCGGGTCCCGCACGGGCTCGACGGTCATGGCGCCGCCCCCGCCGTGGATGTAGGCGTTGCGGACCAGCTCGCTGGCCGCGGTGACGATCTTCGTCTGGTCGACGATCGTGAACCCGGCGGCGACCGCGGCCGCCCGCACCGCGTGCCGGGCCGCGAGGAGGTCCTCCTCCACCCGGACGGGGTGCTCGCCGGAGGGGATGGTCCGCTCGTCAGGAAGCATGGGGCGCTTCTTCGGCGGGACGGCGCCAGCCCAGCTGCTCCATCGCCTGTTCCGCGTTGAGGGCGGTCCGGACGCCGGTGAGCTGGAGCCCGAGCTCGGTCAGGGTCAGCGCGACGGCCGGGCGCATCCCCGCCACGATCATCCGCGCGCCGAGCAGCCGCCCGGTTTCCGCCAGCTGCATGAGCACGCGGGCGACGAACGAGTCGATGATCTCCAGCCGGGAGATGTCGACGATGACGCCGCGGATGTGCTCGTCGGCGATCCGGTGGGTGAGCTCGTCGGTGAAGGCGAGGGCGGTCTTGTCGTCGAGGTCGCTCAGCAGCCCGCCGAGCAGGATGTCCCCGAGCCGCAGGATCGGCAGGCCGGCGCTCACCCGGCCACCGGGCCCGGCCGGCCGCTGTCGCCGAGCAGCTGCATGGCGGTCGCCAGCGCGTCGGCCAGCGAGCCACGGGTGACGATGTGGGACAGGTCGATGCCGAGCTGGGTGATGGTCTGGGCGATCGACGGCCGGATGCCGCTGATCACGCATTCGGCGCCCATCAGCCGGACCGCGCTGACGGTCTGCAGCAGGTGCTGCGCCACCGCGGTGTCGACCGTCGGGACGCCGGTGATGTCGATGATCGCGACCCGGGCCTCGTTCGCCTGGATCGCCTCCAGGAGGCTGTTCATCACGACCTGGGTCCGCGCGCTGTCGAGGGTGCCGATCAGAGGGGCCGCGAGGACGTGCCGCCACAACCGCACCACGGGGGTGGACAGCTCGAGCATCTGGCTGTGCTGCTCGCGGATGATCCGTTCCCGGCCGGCGCAGTACACCTCGAACGTGAGCACGCCGGCGCTGTCGAGCAGCTCGTTGACCAGCAGCGCGGCCCGGTAGCGCAGCGCGGAATCGTCGGTGTGCCGCTCGATGGCGCTCAGCATCGTGCGCTTGAGCGCGAGGATCGCCATGGCGGTGGCCGACGGCTGGGCGCCCGCGCGGGCCCGGCGCTCCGACAGCGACGTCAGCGCGTCCCGCACCGCCGCGTCCTGGTCGACGATCCGGGACACCGGGAGCGTGCCGCCCAGCGCGTCGCTGAGGGCTTGCAGCAGCTCGACGGCTTCGCTCCGGTCGCCGTCGTGCGGTTCCTGCCCGGCCCAGTCACGGGCCAGCGCGGTCCGGTCCTCCTCCAGCATGCGCACCAGGACCGTGCGGACCTGGCTGTCATCCGTGCGCAGCACCCACTCCTCCTCCGGAGTCCGGGGCGCGCTCTGCTGTACGCCGACCTAAGTATTGCCATATAACAATAGTGGTGTCAGTGATGCAAATCCGGGGGGTCGCCCGCCGCCGCGGCGAGGGCACGGTACTCCTTCAGCCCGGCGGCCAGTGCCGCCCGGCCCCCGGGGCTCATCTTGGTCAGCAGCGCCTCGAGGCGGTCCCGGCGGCGGGCCCGCAGGTCCTGGAGGTAGGCCCGGCCGCGGTCGGACAGCCGCAGCGTCAGCTCCCGCCGGCTGCGCGCGCTGGGCAGGCGTTCGAGGAAGCCGACCGCCTCCAGCCGGTCGCAGAGCCTGCTGACCAGCGGCGGCGTCGAGCCCAGCTGCTCGGCCAGCTGCCGCAGGTTGACCCCGTCGTGCCGATCCAGTGCGACGACCGCGCGCAGCTGCGACACCGACAGCGGGCGCGGCGACACGTCCCGCTCGCTCTCGACCACCGACTCGAGGAGCCGGGCGAGGTCGGACACGGCAGCCGTCCCGTCCGGGCCGGGCTGCTCGCGGGATCGATCCACGGCGTCCACTCTGGCATCCCTATGCTGAACCGGCAGCACAGCTCACGCGACTCGCCGTGGACCGGCGCGCCGGAGCGGCGCAGACTCGACAGGACCGGCACGGGCACGTGAGCAGGAGGCAGGCGTTGGACAGATCCCTGGCGGTGGAGCGTCTCCTCCGTGACGTACCACCGCACGACCTGCCCCGTGCGCTGCGCTCGGGCCTGCGCGAACACTTCGGCGCCGAAGCGGTCGAGCTGCTCATGGCCGACTACGCCTTGACGGAGCTGTGCCAGGTGGGCGAGCAGCCCTACACGACGGAGCCGATCCCGGTCGACGGCACGACCCCCGGGTCGGCGTTCCTCGCCCAAGCCGCCGCGTTCACCCGCGAGGGTGACCGCGTCACCGGGTACCTGCCGGTCAGCGTCCGCGGCGACCGGCTCGGCGTCCTGGCCGTCACCCTGCCGCGGGAACCCGAGCCGCAGGTGTGGGCCGAACTCGAGCGGTTCGCCGAAGCGGTGGCCCACGAGCTGTTCGTCGCCGACCGGGACACCGATCTGTACATCCAGGCGCGGCGGTCTTCGCGGCTGACGCTGGCCGCGGAGATGCAGTGGCAGCTGCTGCCCGGGCGCGCCTGCACCCGCGCCGAGTTCGCGCTCGGGGGCCAGCTGGAGCCCGCCTACGCCATCTACGGCGACTGCTTCGACTGGTCGGCGTCGGCGCGGAAGCTCGCGGTCACGCTGATCAACGGCATGGGGGAGGGCAGCGAGGCGGCGCTGCTGACCAACCTCGCGGTGAACGCGCTGCGCAACGCCCGGCGCGCCGGCATCCCGCTCGACGCGCAGGCCGAGCTCGCCGACCAGGCGCTGTACGCGCACTACCGCGGCGCCGAGCACGTGGCCGCGCTGCTGCTGGAGTTCGACCTGGGTACCGGTGCGGTGACGGTGGTCGACGCGGGTTCGCCGCGGCTGTGGCGGCTGCGCGACGGCAAGGCCGAGCGCATCCTGTTCGACGAGCAGCTCCCGCTGGGAACGTTCGACGGAACGATCTACACGCTCGAGAGCTTCCAGGCGGCGGACGGCGACCGGTTCGTCTTCGTCAGCGACGGCGTGTACAACGCGCTCGGCCCGCACGGCGACCTGTACGGAGACCGCGAGCTCGCCGACGCGGTGACGGCGACGGCGGAGCTGCCGGCGGCGCACGTACCGGGCGCGATGCTGCGGGAGCTGTCGACCCGCCGCCACGGCAGCCAGGCCGAGGACGACGCGATGGTGGTGTGCCTGGACTGGTTCGGGTCGACGCCGTTGTCCGGGACCGGGAAGGGGCCGGCGATGAGCGTGCGGCGGGCCGGCGGGGCGGGGTAGGGCTGAGCGGGCGGCCGTTGAGTGGGTCGCCTTGCGGGGTGAGTCGCTTGGGAGGTGGGCCGGCCGCAGGGCAGTGGGCTGGGTCGCTTGGGGTGGGCCGCCCCGCTTCGAAGGTGGGCCCGGCCGCGGGGGCGCCCCCCGTTTTCCACGCTACCGGTGACCACCGACAATTCCGGTGCGCGTGGATCAGGCGGCCGCCGCCCGGGCCGGTTCGGCGGTGGCCGGGCGCTGCTGACCCAGACCCGGCCGGCGTGCGGGTCAGGCGGCCACCGAGGTCTGGTGCTCGCGTGGTGTCCGGCGCTCTCGTGGTGCCGTGCGGCCCGCGCTGGTGACCGCCGCTAGGACGTCGTCCGCGTCGAGGGCCGGGTCCCACAGTTCGCAGCCGACCACGTGGGCCAGCTTGCGCCGCCTGTGTTGCGGGGTGTCGGTGAGCGCGACCTCGGTCGGGCGGCCCTTCTTGACCGCGTGGACCGCCCGGGTCACGAGGATCGCCTCCTGGCGCGTGGTGCCGAGTTCCGCCGCCGCGGCGAAGATCCTCTCCGCCGCGGCGCGGGCCTGGTCGTTCATCAGGCCTGGATTTCCTTGCGGTCGGACTGGGTGCCGCTGATCTCGATGCGCCGCGGCTTGGCCTTCTCGGCGACCGGGATGCGCAGGGTCAGCACGCCGGCCTCGTAGTCGGCGGAAATGTGGTCGGTGTCGAGGGTGTCGCCGAGGAACAGCTGGCGCGAGAAGACGCCCAGCGGCCGCTCGGAAACCTGCATCTCCACGTTGTCCCCGCCGGGGAGCGGACGGCGCTCGGCCTTGACCGTCAGCACGTTGCGCTCGATGTCGAGCTCGATGGCGTCCGGGGAAACGCCCGGCAGGTCGAAGCAGACCACGAACTCGTCGCCGGCGCGGTAGGCGTCCATCGGCATCGCGGCCGGCTTCGACCAGGTTCCGGCGGTGCCGAGGACCTGCTGGGTGAAGCGGTCCAGCTCACGGAACGGGTCGGTGCGCATCAACATCGGTGTCCTCCTTCTGGCTCGACGATGGGTGTCAACACGCACTACTGTTCTAGCATGTCATCCAAATGATGACAAGTGGAAAGTCGTCATCAAGATGACAGTGTGAGCCGCCCTCCATCGGGAACACGGCACGGAAAGGTCATTTCCGTATCGGAGGAGTCACTGTGTCCGAGCAGCCCGCCCAGCAGCAGACCCCGCCCGGGACGACCGCCGCGATGACGCCGCGGCCCGACCACGGCGAGCACACCTACCGCGGTTCCGGCAAGCTGACCGGCAAGGCGGCGCTGATCACCGGGGCGGACAGCGGGATCGGCCGCGCCGTGGCGATCGCGTACGCGCGCGAAGGCGCCGACGTGCTGATCTCCTACCTGAACGAGCACGAAGACGCCGAAGAGACGCGGCGCTGGGTCGAGGAAGCCGGGCGCAAGGCCGTCGTCGTGCCCGGGGACGTCGCCGACCCGGCGCACTGCCGGGCCCTGGTCGCCCGCACGGTCGAGGAGTTCGGCCGGATCGACGTCCTGGTGAACAACGCCGCCTTCCAGATGAGCCACGAGACCCTGGCCGAAATCCCGGACGAGGAGTGGGACCGCACCCTCGCCATCAACCTGAGCGCGTTCTTCCACCTCGCCAAGGCGGCCGTGCCGCACATGGAGCCGGGGGCGTCGATCATCGGCAGCTCGTCGGTCAACTCCGACAACCCGACCCCGCAGCTGCTGCCCTACGACGTGACGAAGGCCGGCATCGCGAACATGTGCGCGGCGCTGGCGCAGATGCTGGGGCCGAAGGGCATCCGGGTCAACAGCGTCGCGCCGGGGCCGATCTGGACGCCGCTGATCCCGTCCACCATGCCGGAGGAGCAGGTGAAGTCCTTCGGCGAGCAGGTGCCGCTGGGCCGCGCCGGCCAGCCCGCCGAGCTCGCGCCGGTGTACGTGCTGCTGGCTTCGGACGACGGCAGTTACGTCTCCGGGGCGCGCGTCGCGGTGACGGGCGGCGCGCCGATCCTCTGACCCGCCGGCGGGAAAGCCGACGGAAAAGCCGCCGGGGCCACGAGCTCCGGCGGCTTTCCCGCGCTCAGCCCCCGCGCTGGACGATCGTCGTGGTGAGGGTCGCGGCGATCAGGTCCAGGGCGCGGTCGTCCAGCTGCCGGCGCAGGTCGCCGCGGGTGATCACCTCGCTCGCCCCCGCGGTCCGGTCCCCGGAGGGCTCGACCACCAGCCGGCCGCCGGTCAGGACCAGCACCGGATCCGGCACGTCGGAGTCGAGCAGCCCGCGCAGGTCGTCGACGGTCACCTCGGCCATGGGTTTCCTCTCGTTCGGTGGAGCCGGCCGGTCCGGTCCAGGTGCAGGCAGACGGCGAGCTGGCCGGCGACGCACCCGGCGAACAGCCACGGCAGCGCCAGGAAGATCCCGGCGGCCAGCAACGCCAGCGCGACGGCGTCCAGACCCAGGCACAGCAGCAGCCGTCCCCGGGCGCCGCTGCGCAGGCCTCGCTCGATCCCGCGCAGCCGCCGCCGTTCCGCCGCCGTCAGCGGCCGGCCCGCGTCAGCGGCCGCGGGGGTCGTCACTTTCGCCCTGCTCGTCGGGCTGGGTGGCACCCGCGGCGACCTCGAACGGCGACGCCTTGCCGTCGGGGTGCCCGCGGGTGATGTGGCCTTCGGCGCGCATCCGTTCGACCATGTGGGGGTAGTGCAGCTCGAACGCGGGACGTTCGGAGCGGATGCGGGGCAGCTCGAGGAAGTTGTGCCGCGGCGGCGGGCTGGTGGTCGCCCATTCGAGCGAGTTGCCGTAGCCCCACGGGTCGTCGACGTCGATGGGTTCGCCGTAGCGGTAGCTCTTGAACACGTTCCAGATGAACGGCAGCACCGACAACCCGAGCAGGAACGCGCCGATCGTGGACACCATGTGCATCCAGGTGAAGTTGTCGCTGGAGAGGTAGTCGGCGTAGCGGCGCGGCATGCCGGCGTCGCCGAGCCAGTGCTGGATGAGGAACGTCGTGTGGAAGCCGATGAACGTCGTCCAGAAGTGCCACTTCGCCAGTCCCTCGTCGAGCATCCGGCCGGTGATCTTCGGGAACCAGAAGTAGATGCCGGCGAAGGTCGCGAACACGATCGTGCCGAAGAGCACGTAGTGGAAGTGCGCGACGACGAAGTAGCTGTCGTGCACGTGGAAGTCCAGCGGTGGCGACGCGAGGATGATCCCGGTCAGGCCGCCGAGCAGGAACGTGACGAGGAAGCCGACCGACCACAGCATCGGCGACTCGAACGTCAGCTGCCCCTTCCACATCGTGCCGATCCAGTTGAAGAACTTGATCCCGGTCGGCACGGCGATGAGGAACGTCATGAAGGAGAAGAACGGCAGCAGCACCGCGCCGGTGGCGAACATGTGGTGCGCCCACACGGCCACCGAGAGCGCGGTGATGCCGATCGTGGCGAACACCATGGTCTTGTAGCCGAACAGGGGTTTCCGGCTGAAGACGGGGATGATTTCGGTGACGATCCCGAAGTAGGGCAGGGCGACGACGTAGACCTCGGGGTGGCCGAAGAACCAGAAGAGGTGCTGCCAGAGGATGGCGCCGCCGTTTTCGGGGTCGAACACGTGTGCGCCGAGGTGCCGGTCGGCCATGAGCCCGAACAGCGCGGCGGTGAGGATCGGGAAGGCGAGCAGGATCAGCACCGAGGTGAACAGGATGTTCCAGGTGAAGATCGGCATGCGCCACATGAGCATCCCGGGACAGCGCAGGCACACGATGGTGGTGATCATGTTGACGGCGCCGAGGATGGTGCCGAGGCCGGTGACGATGAGCCCGGCGATCCACAGGTCCCCGCCGACGCCGGGGGAGTGGATGGCGTTGGACAGCGGGGTGTAGGCGGTCCAGCCGAAGTCGGGCGGCCCGCCCGGGGTGGCGTAGGCGGAGAGGACGACCAGGCCGCCGAACAGGTACAGCCAGTAGGAGAACGCGTTGAGCCGGGGGAACGCGACGTCCGGGGAGCCGATCTGCAGGGGCAGCACGAAGTTGGCGAACCCGAACAGGTTCGGGGTGGCGTAGAGCAGCAGCATGATCGTGCCGTGCATGGTGAACAGCTGGTTGTACTGCTCCGGGGAGAGGAACTGCAGGCCGGGCCGGGCCAGCTCGCCCCGCATGAGCAGCGCCGTCAGGCCGCCGATCAGGAAGAACGCGAACGACGTCGTCAGGTAGAGCACGCCGATCGTCTTGTGGTCGGTGGTGCGGATGGTCTTGAGGATCGTCGCGCCGCGCCGCCCCCGCCACACCGGCCGGTGGGCGATCGGAACCGGGCGCGTCACCGTGTCGGTCATCGGACTCCCACCTGTTGTGGCCGGGGAAACGACTGGTCCCGCGCGTATACCCGGACCTGGCGCGGATACACGCGGCGGTCGGGTGCTCTCAGCCGCCCGGGTGCAGCACCGCGCGCAGGCAGTCGTCTTTCTTGTGCTTGAACAGGTCGTAGGCTCGCGGTCCGTCCGCCAGCGGCAGGCGGTGGGTGGCCAGGTGGCCGGTCGGCAGCTCGCCGCGGGCCATCCGGTCGAGCAGCATCGGCACGTACCGCTGCCCGTGCTGCTGGGCCCCGCGCACGGTGAGGCCCTTGTTCATGACGGCCCCGAGCGGGAACTTGTCGACGACGCCCGCGAAGACGCCGAGGATGAACACCGTCCCGCCCTTGCGGCACGAGTAGATCGCCTCGCGCACGGCGTCCGGCCGGTCGGTCTCCAGCCGCAGCTGCTGCTTGACCTGGTCGTAGGCGTGGTGCACCCCGGCGCTGTGCGCTTCCATGCCGACCGCCTCGACGCAGACGTCCGGCCCGCGGCCGCCGGTGCGTTCGCGCAGCTCGGCGCCGACGTCGGTGGCGGAGTAGTCGATCGTCTCCGACCCGATGTGCCGCTCGGTCATCCGCAGCCGGTAGCCGAACCGGTCGATGGAGAACACCCGCTCGGCGCCGAGCAGCATCGCCGCCTTGGCCGCCAGCTGCCCGACCGCGCCGCAGCCCCACACGGCGACGACGTCACCCGGCCGCACGCCACCGAGGTCCGCGCCCATCCAGCCGGTCGGGGCCGCGTCGGAGGCGAACAGCGCGCTGTCGTCGTCGAGGCCTTCAGGCACTCCGAAGGCGCCGTAGTCGGCGAAGGGAACCCGGACGTACTCGGCGTGGCTGCCGCGGAAGCCGCCCATGACGTGCGAATAGCCGAAGACGGCGCCGGATTCGTAGCCGAACAGCGCCGAGCCGAGGCCCGGGTTCGTGTTGCTGTTGTCGCACAGCGACCACAGGTCGTGGGCGCAGTACCAGCAGCGGCCGCAGCCGATGAACGAGCAGACGACCACCCGGTCGCCGACCTTGTGCTTGCGGACCTGCGAGCCGACCTCGACGACCTCGCCGAGGAACTCGTGGCCGAGCACGTCCCCGGCCTGCATCGCCGGGATGTAGCCGCCGATGAGGTGCAGGTCGGAGCCGCAGGTCGTGGTCGCGGTGACCTTGAGGATCACGTCCTGCTCGTTGCGGATCTCCGGGTCGGGGACGGTCTCCACGGAAAGCTGGTTCACGCCTTGCCAGCACAGGGCCTTCACAGCCGTCCCTCCCCACCCGCGCGCCGGGTCGCCAGCCGCAGCACCAGCCCGCCCGGGGTCGGCTTCCCGGTCGTCGGGGGGTCGGTGCGGAGCACCTCGCCGGTCTCCAGCAGCGACTTGACGTCCCGGAGCGCGCTGCGCACCGGCTGGCGCGGATCGCGGCCGGCCAGCCGCCGGGCGGCGCCGCTCAGCCCGGACCCCGCCGGCCGCCGCGGCCGGGCCGCCAGTTCCGTGCCGTGCCCGCCGGGAGCGGGACGCACCCGGGTTTCGGCGTCCTCCGCGAGTTCCGCGAAGGCCTCCCGCAGCCGCGGGTCGCGCTCGACCTCGTCCGGCGGCAGGTTGACGGTCACGCCGAGCCAGCGGTCCGGCTCCGCGGGCTTCCGCCGCGCCGCGGCGGTGCCGGCCGCGATGCCCGCCACGGCGAGTGCTCCGATCGGCCACTTCATGCCGGGTCCTTTCCTCGACGACACGCTGGGCTCCGGCTTCCCGGATCGCCGCCGGACACACGCGGGACGACCGGCCGTGTTCGCAACCGGAGTGAGACCCGGACCGGGGATTGACACCGGTCCGGGCGGGTATGCCGTCCGGCGTAGCGCCGTCCACCGGCCGGACCACGGACCACGCGGTCCGGCGGCGGCGCGATCGCCGAAAGGAACCGCCCATGTCCACCGCTTCCCCCACCCGCACCAGGACCCCCGTGCAGGTCGCCGCCGCGGTCGTAGCGGTCGTCTTCCTGCTGGTCGGCGTGCTCGGTTTCGTCCCGGGCATCACGACGGACTACGACCAGCTGAGCTTCGCCGGTCACGACTCGATGGCCATGCTGCTGGGCGTCTTCATGGTCTCGGTGCTGCACAACATCGTCCACCTGCTGTTCGGCGTCGCCGGCCTCGCCGCGGCCCGCACCGCGCGCGGCGCCCGGCTGTTCCTCATCGTCGGCGGTGCCGTCTACCTGGTGCTGTGGCTCTACGGGCTGCTCATCGACCACGGCAGCGACGCGAACTTCGTGCCGGTCAACACCGCGGACAACTGGCTGCACCTCGGCCTCGGCGTCGGCATGATCGCCCTCGGCCTGCTCACCGCCCGCGCCGGCCGCACCGCCGGTCCGGGCCCGCACGCCACCCGGGGTCCCGGCCTCGGCTGACGAGCCACGCACCGCGTGGTCACCGGGGACGTCGGCGGCTGCCTCACCATGGCCCGCCGACGTCCCGCGCCGTGCTCTACCGCCGGCTACCGGGCTTCGATGATCCGCTTGAACTCGGTGCAGGCCCGCTCCACCTTGTTCTGCGGATTCGCCAGCAGGGCGGCCACCGCCTCTCCGAGCTTGCCGCCGGGCAGGGCGTACTCGAGGCTCACTTCGAGTCCGGTGCGCCCGTCGCCCAGGTCTTCGAAGAGGACGACGCCGGCGTTGGTGACGTCGGGGTCGGACTCCGCGACCGTGGTCCAGGCGAGCCGGTGCGGTGCGGCGTCTTCGGTGATCCGCGCTTCCCACTCGACGGTGGAGCCGGCCGGGCCCGCCACCTTCCAGCGCGTCCGCGTTTCGTCGCCGGTGACCGCCTCGACGGATTCGACGTCGGAGAAGATCTCCGGCAGCCGGGTCAGCGGCCGCCACCAGTCGTAGCAGGCCTGGGCCGGGGCGTGGACCTCGATGCGGTACGTGGCCTTGTCCATGGGGGTGCCTTCCGTTCACGCGGCGGTAGCCGGGCCGCGTCGGCCCGGCCCGTCCCGGCTACCCCGCGTGAGCGGTGTTACCCCTCCTGGTCCTTGGTGCGCAGCAACACGGTCAGCGACCGGCCGCCGACCACCAGCTCGCCGTCGCCGGGCACCGTGCGGGGCGTCGCCAGCTGGTCGCCCGCCACGCCGCCGACCAGGACGCCGCCCACGGACCGGTGGAACACCTCGCCCGTCGCGGAGTCGAGCACGATCGCCCACTCCTCGCCGTAGCCGCCGGGGATCGTCATGGTGATGTCGTCGTCGTGGGCGTTGAAGCACAGCAGGAACGAGTCGTCCACCACCCGCTCGCCGCGGGCGTCGAGGTCGGGGATCGCCGTGCCGTTGAGGAACACCATGATGCTGCGGCCGAAGCCGGCTTCCCAGTCCTGGTCGGTCATCTCGTCGCCGGCCGGGGTGAACCAGGCGATGTCGCGCAGTTCGTCGCCGCGGCGGATCGGGCGCCCGGCGAAGAACCGGCGGCGGCGGAACACCGGGTGCTGGTGGCGGAGGTCGACGACCGCCGAGGTGAACTCGAACAGCTCGCGGTTGCGCTCCAGCAGTGACCAGTCCACCCAGGACAGCTCGTTGTCCTGGCAGTAGGCGTTGTTGTTGCCCTGCTGGGTGCGGCCGAGCTCGTCGCCGTGCAGGAGCATCGGCACGCCCTGGGACAGCAGCAGCGTGGCGATCATGTTGCGGCGCTGGCGCGCCCGCAGGTCGAGGACCTTCTCGTCCTCGGTCGGGCCTTCCGCGCCGCAGTTCCACGAGCGGTTGTCGTCGGCGCCGTCGCGGCCGTCCTCGCCGTTGGCCTCGTTGTGCTTCTCGTTGTACGACACCAGGTCGTTCAGCGTGAAGCCGTCGTGGGCGGTGACGAAGTTGATCGACGCGAACGGGCGGCGGCCGTCGCTCTGGTAGAGGTCCGACGAGCCGGTGATGCGCGAGGCGAACTCGCCCAGCGTCGCCGGCTCGCCCCGCCAGAAGTCGCGGACGGTGTCCCGGTAGGCGCCGTTCCACTCCGTCCACAACGGCGGGAAGTTGCCGACCTGGTAGCCGCCCGGCCCGACGTCCCACGGCTCGGCGATCAGCTTCACCTGGCTGACCACGGGGTCCTGCTGGACCAGGTCGAAGAAGGTGGCCAGCCGGTCGACGTCGTAGAACTCGCGGGCGAGCGTGGCGGCGAGGTCGAAGCGGAAGCCGTCGACGTGCATCTCGGTCACCCAGTAGCGCAGCGAGTCCATGATGAGCTGCAGGGTGTGCGGCTGGCGCACGTTGAGCGAGTTGCCGGTGCCGGTGTAGTCCATGTAGTACTGCGGGTCGTTCTCCACCAGCCGGTAGTAGGCCTGGTTGTCGATGCCGCGCATGGACAGCGTCGGCCCGAGGTGGTTTCCCTCGGCCGTGTGGTTGTAGACGACGTCGAGGATGACCTCGATGCCCGCCTCGTGCAGCGTCCGCACCATCGCCTTGAACTCGTGCACCTCGCTGCCCGGCGTGGCGGACATGATCGACGCCGCGTACTCGTTGTGCGGCGCGAAGAAGGCGATGGTGTTGTAGCCCCAGTAGTTGGCGAGCCCGCGCTCGGTGAGGGCGTGGTCGTGCAGGAACTGGTGGACCGGCATCAGCTCGACGGCCGTGACGCCGAGGGTCTTGAGGTACTCGATCATCACCGGGTGCGCCAGCCCGGAGTAGGTCCCGCGCAGCTCCTCCGGGATGTCCGGGTGGAGCTTCGTCAGCCCGCGGACGTGGGCCTCGTAGACGACGGACTCGTTGTAGGGCACGTTCGGCGGCCGGTCGTTCGCCCAATCGAAGTACGGGTTGACGACGACCGCGCGGACGGTGTGCGCCGCCGAGTCGTCGTCGTTGCGCTCC
This sequence comes from Amycolatopsis rifamycinica, assembly GCF_000695625.1. Classification (GTDB taxonomy): domain Bacteria; phylum Actinomycetota; class Actinomycetes; order Mycobacteriales; family Pseudonocardiaceae; genus Amycolatopsis; species Amycolatopsis rifamycinica. The sequence goes on along the minus strand of NZ_JMQI01000019.1, from coordinate 77,339 downwards.
TCGGGACGGCCGAACCGGTAGCCGAACACGGATTCGTCCCAGTCCACCCGGCCGGTGACGGCCTTGGCGTACGGGTCGAGCAGCAGCTTCGCGGGGTTGCAGCGCAGCCCGCGGGCGGGGTCGTGCGGTCCGTGGATCCGGAAGCCGTACTCCTGGCCGGGACCGACGCCGGTCAGGTAGCCGTGGTGGACGAAGCCGTCGACCTCCGGCAGCCGGATCCGGGTCTCGGTTCCGTCCGGGTCGAACAGGCAGAGGTCGACGCGGTCGGCGACCTCGGAGAAGAGCGCGAAATTGGTGCCGACGCCGTCGTAATCGGCTCCGAGCGGGTAGGGGGAACCGGGCCAAGGCTGCACTGGGCCTCCACTGTGCGAGGGATCTCGACCCGGGATACCCACCCCGGCCGCCCCGGACACCGTGACGTCGCCCTCCTCACCCGGACGCACCACCCGGCGCGGGACCGCTGTGCGTTCAACGGTCCCGCGCCGATCGCCGGTGGGCGTCAGGTCAGCTTGTTCTTGAGTTCCTTGGCCTTGCCCTTGGCCGTGCCCTTGGCGTCCTGCAGGGGTGCGTAGGTGCCGAAGAGCGCCGGGTCGGGCTTCGGCGCGGTGCCGGGGCCGCCGAGCGGTTCGGGGTCCATCAGGTACTCGATGCCGGCGCCGGTGGTCCAGCTGGCGCCCTTGGCGCCGTCGGGGCCGTCGGAGAGGTGCCAGATCGTGTGGTTGTGGGTCTGGTCTTCTTCGTCGAGCAGTGCGCCGGGGGCGATGTCGCCTTCCAACCCGTCGGCCTGGAGCTCTTCGATCGCGGCCAGCCACTGCTTCTGGTGGACGGTGTCACGGGCGAGGTTGAACTGGAGCATCGCCTTGACACCCGGGTCGTCGGTCATGTTGTACAGCCGGGCGGTCTGCAGCCGCCCCTGCGCTTCGGCGGCGACGTTGGCGCGGAAGTCGGCGAGCAGGTTGCCGGAGGCGACGATGTACTTGCCGTTCCAGGGGTAGCCGTTGCTGTCGGCGGGCAGCGCCCCGCCGCCGCCGACGATGGCCTGCTGGACGTCCATCCCGCCGATCGTCGCGGCCATCACCGGGTCCTTGACGGCTTCGGCGGTGACGGTCGCGGGGGCGCCTTCGAGCAGGCGGGCGACCATGGTGGCGAGCATTTCGACGTGGCCGATTTCCTCGGTCGCGGTGTCCATGATCAGGTCTTTGTACTTGCCTTCGATGCGGCAGTTCCAGCCCTGGAACAGGTACTGCATCGTCACGGTCATCTCACCGAACGCGCCGCCGATGAGTTCCTGGAGCTTGCGGGCGTAGACGGCGTCCGGCTTTTCGGGCTTGGCTTCGAACTGCAGCAGCTTCGTGTGACGGAACACGAGAATTCCCTCCGTCGTCCGGGGTGGTGCCGGCGGGGGCCGGCGGTCCAGGGGGCTTTCCCGGTTAGCGGACGGTTAATCACCCGCATCTCCCGCTGCCCGCGCCGGGGAGGAGAGGATCGACAACGCCACCGTCGCTGTGGTAGTTGAACGCGGAACGTTCGATGGCGAGTGGAGCGATACGTGAGCGATCACCAGCAGCGGGTGCCGACCTGCCGGCGGTACCAGTGCGACGAGCCGGCCCTCTGGCGGAGGATGTGCGCGGCTCACTGGGCTCGCTGGCAGAACGGGACCGACCCGCTCGACCAGCCCGGCGACGACGGCGAGTCCCCCGAACCCCGGGTGTGGCAGCCGCCGTTGCGGGAGAACAGCGTTTCGCGGCGTCATCCCGGCCGGCCGGGATGACGCCGGTGGGGAGCCCCGCCAGGAGGCTCCCCACCGTGGCGTGGTTCAGAGCGTGCCGACGACCTCGGCCACGGTGACGCCGATCGGCGTGCTGGGGCGCCCGATCAGGGTACGCAGGTCGGGCGTGGTCTCGGCGAGCAAGCCGTCCTTGATGCCGGCGTCCAGCGCGGCGAGGAAGCCGGCCACCTGCTCCGGGAGACCCGCATCGGTCAGTGCCTTGACGTGCTCGTCGGCCGGCAGGTCGACGTAGGTGATCTCGCGGCCGGTCGCCTTGCCGATCTCGGCGGCGAGGTCCGCGTTCGTCCAGGTGGCGTCGCCGGCGAGTTCATAGATCTTGCCTTCGTGGCCTTCGCCGGTCAGCACCGCGACCGCGGCCGCGGCGTAGTCGGCCCGCGTGGCGCTGGCGACGCGGCCGTCACCGGCGCTGCCGACGAAGCTGCCGGTTTGGGCGGCCTGCTTGATCGTGTCGGCGTAGTTCTCGTTGTACCAGTTGTTGCGCAGGATCGTGGCGGGCAGGCCGGAGGCCTGGATCAGTTCCTCGGTCGCCTTGTGCTCCGGGGCCAGCACGAGCGCCGACGTCGTCGCCCGCGGCGCGCTGGTGTAGACGAGGTGGCGGACGCCGGCCTGCCCGGCCGCGTCGACGACCGCCTGGTGCTGGGCGACGCGCTGACCGACCTCGCTGCTCGAGACCAGCAGCACCTTGTCGGCGCCCTTGAGCGCGGCGACCAGGCTTTCCGGGTCGGAGTAGTCCGCGCGGCGGACCTCGACACCGCGTTCGGCGAGGTCGGCGGCCTTCTCCGGAGTGCGCACCGCGGCGACGACCTGGTCGGCGGGCAGCTTCTCGAGCAGGCCTTCGACGACGAGCCGGCCGAGGTGGCCGGTGGCGCCGGTGACGACGATCATGAGAACTCCTTGAAGGTTCAAGTAACTGGTCTCTGGAGCATGTACTAACTTTTAGAAAGTACCAACTGATTGTTAGTGCCGTCACATCCATTGTGCAAACTCTTGGGTAGTATCGAGGCGTGGATGGACAACGAGCCGACGGCGTGCCCGACGCCGAGCACGAGGCGCTGGTCGCCGACGTGTTCAGTGCCGCGTGCGCGTCCCGGGCCGTGCTGGAGCACGTGACCGGGCGGTGGGGTGTGCTGGCGCTCGTCGCGCTCAACGACGGCGTGTTCCGGTTCAACGCGCTGCGCCGCCGGGTGCAGGGGGTCAGCGAGAAGATGCTCGCCCAGACGCTGCAGGCGCTGGAGCGCGACGGGTTCGTGCACCGGGAGGCGCGGCCGACGATCCCGCCGCACGTGGAGTACAGCCTCACACCCGCCGGACGCGAAGTCGCCCAGCGGCTGGCGGGACTGATCGAGGTCCTGGAGGCGAGCGTGCCCGGCGTCGCGGCGGCCCAGGCGCGGTACGACGCGGCGAAAGCCGCCGGCGCGTGACGCTGGCCTAGGAGCTGTCCTGTAAGTCATCGGAGCCGGAGGACGACGGCGGCGATGGCTTGGCGTAGCGGGTGGCTGGGCCGGGGGTGAGCAGGATCCGGACCGGCAGGCCTTGCCCTTCGACAGCAAGATGGATCTCGGTGCTCAGCACGCCATTACCGGACTCGCCCTAGCCGGTCGAGCCGGACGTCTTGGCGGGCAACGGTTTCCGGGCCGCGGCGAGCAGGAACATCCCCGCCGCGACGACCAGCATCGTCAGCACGCCCCGCGGCCAGAAGATGTGGCTGTCGAAGAAGGAAACACTGGCGGCCAGCAGCACCGCGGCTCCCGGTGCGGCGCGCCACGAAGCTTCCCGCGCGACCGCCGCGACGATCAGGGCATTGGCTGCGAGAAAGCAGAGCGCGCCGATGTGGCCGAGCGTGTCACCGATGCCGAACACCGCTCCGGTGACCGGGGTGACGGCGTGCTCGGTGTGGACCACGGTTCCGGCGGCGATGCCGGCCACGGCGTCGAGGCCGCCGTAGAACGCCGCGAACCCGAACGCCGCGAGGCGGCCCGGACGGCGCAGCGCCGCGGGTGCGGACGAGAGCAGCAGCCACTGCGCCACCGCGAGCAAGGGGAACACCGGCAGCAGGACGACGTGCAGGGTGGTCCACCACGGCGCGCTCGCCGGGCCGAGCGCGAGGGGATGGGCCAGACCGGACGCCGCCAGCGCGAGTCCGGGTGCGGCGTACCCGGCGGCACGCGACCATCGAGAGTGAAGCATCGCCCGACGGTATCGGCCGCCCGGCCCGTCCGGTGGTTACCGAACTCTTACCGCCCGGTGCGGCGACCCGGCCGCGTCCGCTGGCAGGCACGCGGGGGCGCGGAGGGCAAGGGAGCCAACGGATCCGTCGTGTCCGATTCCGTCCGCGGCGGGAAAACCGGCCATTGCACTCCGTCCGCGCGGGCGTTATGTTAGCGCTCACAATCGCTCCGCTTGTGCCGTTCCTGCGTGTCGGTGATCGAGGAGGAGGTTGGCACCGTCGCCGGCCCGCGCCCCTGTCGAATTCGACGATTTCCGTACCCCAGCGGGAGTTCACCCATGGCACGACAGCCGAGATATGCCCGTCCACGCGCCATCGCGGCGACCCTCATCGCCGCCGGCACCCTCGTCACCGGCCTGATCGCCGGCGGCGGTACGTCCCAGGCGGCCACGCAAGGGCCGTGCGACATCTACGCGGCCGGCGGCACGCCGTGCGTGGCCGCGCACTCCACCACCCGGGCCCTGTACGGCGCCTACACCGGTCCGCTGTACCAAGTCCGGCGCGCGTCCGACAACACCACGCGCGACATCGCCCCCTTGACCGCGGGTGGCGTGGCCGACGCGTCGACGCAGGATTCGTTCTGCGCGGGCACGACCTGCCTGATCACGGTCATCTACGACCAGACCGGCCGGAACAACCGCCTCACGCAGGCGCCACCCGGCGGGTTCCAAGGGCCGGCCGCGGGCGGCTACGACAACCTCGCCAACGCCACCGCGGCGCCCATCACCGTCGGCGGCCACAAGGCCTACGGCGTCTACGTGGCGCCCGGAACCGGTTACCGCAACAACAACACCAACGGCATCGCGACCGGTGACCAGCCGGAGGGCATGTACGCGATCTTCGACGGCACGCACTACAACGGCGGCTGCTGCTTCGACTACGGCAACGCCGAACGCAACAGCCGGGACAACGGCAACGGCACGATGGAAGCCATCTACTTCGGCAACATCAAGGTCTGGGGCTACGGTGCCGGAAACGGGCCGTGGATCATGGCCGACCTCGAGAACGGCCTGTTCTCCGGCGTCAACCAGCACTACAACGCCAACGACCCGAGCATCAGCCACCGCTTCCTGACCGCCATCGTCAAGGGCGGCCCCAACCACTGGGCCATCCGCGGCGGCAACGCCCAGTCCGGCGGCGTGTCCACCTTCTACGACGGCGTGCGCCCGAACGTCGCGGGCTACAACCCGATGAAGAAGGAAGGCGCGATCATCCTGGGCATCGGCGGTGACAACAGCGTCGGCGCCCGCGGCACGTTCTACGAAGGCGTGATGACGTCCGGTTATCCCTCGGACGCCACGGAAAACGCGGTGCAGGCCAACATCACCGCGGCCGGTTACGCCACGAGCTCCGTGAACACCGGCCTGACGCCGGGCACGTCCGTCTCGCTGCGCGCCACCACCGCCTGCTGCACCGACCGCTACATCCACCACACCGGCTCCACTGTGGACACCGCGGTCATCGGCAGCGGCAGTTCGGCCACGGAGAAGGGCAACGCGTCCTGGACCGTCCGAACCGGACTCGGCAGCGGCTCGTGCGTGTCGTTCGAGTCGAAGAACGCGGCCGGTCAGTACCTGCGGCACCAGAACTACCGGCTGTACCTGCAGGCCAACGACGGCAGCGCGCTGTTCGCCCAGGACGCGACGTTCTGCCCGGAGGCCGGCCGCAACGGCCAGGGTGCCTCGCTCCGGTCGCTCAACTTCTCCGACCGGTACGTCCGCCACTACGACAACATCGTCTACATCGCCGCCAACGGCGGGTCGAACACGTTCGACAGCGCCAACGCCTACAGCGACGACGTGAGCTGGCTCGTCAGCTCACCGTGGGCGTCCTGATCGCCAACGCCCGTCACGCGCCCCGCCCGGCAATCGGGCGGGGCCCGTGAGAGCGCTTTCCGGTGTCTTGCCGGGACCGCGAAACCTGGGTTACGCTCGGCGGAGAGCGCTCCGGCGGAAAGTGTTGTCTTGGACATGACGGGGCTGGCCGGCCGGTCGTCTTCTCAGCACCAGAAAGGACGCCTCGGATGCGCCTGCGCCGAACCGCAGTGGTCCTGGCCGTTTCCGCGTCGCTGCTGAGCCCGGTGACGGCGGAAGCGGCGCCCTCGCACGGTGCTCCACCGGGGTGGGTGACCCTGACCGAGTCCGCGCTCCAAGGCGTGCACGGCACCGCCCCCGACGTCACCGTCCGCAACGTGCTCACCGTGACCGCGACCGGGACGGCCCTGCGGGTCCGGCTGAGCAATCCCTTCGGCGGTACCGCGATGACCGTGCGGTCGGTGTGGGTCGGCCGGCAGCCGTCGACGGACTCGCCCGCGCTGGCGCCGAGATCGAACCGCCGGGCCACGTTCGGCTTCCGGCACGCGGTGACGATCCCGCCCGGCGCGAGCGCGTGGACCGATCCGCTGCCGCTGCCGGTCCGGCGCGGCGACCACGTCGCGGTGAGCGTGTACGCGCCGGGGGCGCCGGTCAACGACCACACCTTCCCGCCACCGGAGAAGGACACACCGGGGTCGTTCACCTCCGCCGGGCCCGGCGACGCCGGCGCGGACGAGTCGGGGAGCGCGTACGGGCCCTTCGCGCCCGGTGTCCTGTGGTGGGCCGACGCGATCAGCGCCGTGTCGCCCGCCCGCGGCACGATCGTCGCGCTCGGCGACTCGATCACCGACGGCTACAACGCCTTCGGCGGCGGTCCGCGCTGGACCGACGTGCTCGCCGAGCGCATCGGCACGCTCCCGCCGTCGCGGCGGCTGTCGGTGGCCAACGCGGGGATCAGCGGCAACACCGTCAGTGTCCAGCCGAACCCGTACGACCCCACCGGCCAGTGCTGTGGCCCGCCCGCGCCGCTCCGGCTCGACCGCGACGTGCTCTCCCTGCCTGGCGTGCGGTACGTCCTGCTGCTGGAGGGCACGAACGACCTCGGCGGCGGCGACAACGCACCGCCCGCGCCGGCGGCGCAGGTCGTCGACGCCATGCGCACCATCGCCGGGCGCGTGCACGCGGCGGGGCGCCGGATCGTCGGCGCGACGGTCCTGCCGATGTGCAACGCGGCCGGCAGCGCGAAGGAGCAGGCCCGGCTCGCGGTGAACACGTGGATCCGCACGTCGGGGACGTTCGACGCGGTGCTCGACTTCGACGCCGTGCTGCGCGACCCGGCCGACCCGACGGTGATCCGCGCGGACTGGCGCACCGACTGCTACCACCCGAACGCGGCAGGCGACCGCCGCCTCGGCGATTCGATCGACCTCCGGGTCTTCGCCCGCTGACCCCGCACGTCTCACCCACGGACCCGAACGGCCCGCTCGAACCGGTTCGAACGGGCCCTTCCGGGGCCGCGAGCCGACGGTTCACGCGTGACCCCGACCCGGCTGTTTCCCGTGAACGTCGCCGATCCCGGGTCCACGCCCGGCGTTCGCCCAGGCGGCACTTTCACGTGAAAGTGCCCGGTGAGTGGCGGGAGGTGGTTGCGTCCCGGCCCGCCGTGGGTGTGCGTCCCGGGCCGGGCGTGCCGCCGGTCAGTGGCGGCGCCGGGCGCCCGTGCTCGACCGCAGCGAGATCGGGGGCTCCAGCAGGGCGTGCCGTGGTTCCGCGCCGGCGTCCGCGATCTGGGCCAGCAACAGATCCACCGCCAGCTTGCCCAGCTCCACGGCCGGCACGTCGGCCGCCGTGAGGGGTGGGTGGAAGTCCTCGGCCAGGCGCTCGGCGATCACGCCCGTCAAAGAAAAGTCGCGGGGCACCTCGAGGCCCGCCCGGTGCAACGCGCGCTGGACGCCCGGCAGGGCCGCTTCGTTGATCGTCACCGCCGCCGTCACCGCGGGCCACTCCGCCCGGATCTGCTCGAAGCAGGCCAGGCCCGCCGCCGCTTCGTCGGCGCAGCACACCGTGCGGGCCGTCAGGCCGCGGGCTGCCGTCGCGTCGAGGAAGCCCGTGGCCGAGCGCAGGGCCGGCCCGTAGCCCGCCGCGACCAGCTCCGCCGATCGGTTGATCAGCACCACCTCTTCGTGGCCCAGGTCCGCCAGGTGGTGCACGCAGCGCGTGATCAGGGCGCCGTAGTCGACGTCCACCCACCAGGACGCCCCCGGGTGCTCGACGTGGCCGATCGTCACGAACGGCAGGCTCGCCTGGCTCAGCCGCTCGACCCGCGGGTCCTCGAGGAGGATCTCCATCAGGATCACGCCGTCGACGCGCCGGCCGGTCACGATGCGCTCGAACGAGCGGTCGTGGTCGCCGCCGCTCGGGGACAGCAGGACGTCGAGGTCGTGGGCCGCCGCCGCGTCGACGACGCTGCCGACGAACCCGAGCTGGACGTCGGTCAGCCGGCGGCTGGCCGGGGGAACCACCAGGCCGAGGGTGCGGGTGCGGCCTTCGGCCAGGGCGCGGGCGCTGGCGTTGGGCCGGTAGCCGAGTTCGGCGATGACGTCGTTGATGCGCTGGACGGTGGCCGCCGACACCGGGCGCTTGCCGCTCAGCGCGTACGACACGGTGCTGCGCGAAACCCCCGCGCGCCGCGCGATCTCCCCGATGTTCATGCCACTCCTGACCCCGGTGCTCAGAACCGGTTCGATCGTAGTACACGCAGTATTGCGCCGGAGTGTCCTCGGGGTTTACGGTGACGCCGCTCGCCATCGTCGAACCGGTTCGATGAGGCGGCGGACGTCGCCGCAGGTGCCGACAGGAAGGACCTCCCATGAAGCGTCACCCGATCACCCGGCTGCTGTCGGTGGCCGTCGCCGCGACGACACTGGCCGCCTGCTCCTCCGGGCCCGCTCCCACGGCGGGCGGCGGCACCTTCACCGTCTGGGACCCCTACCCGCAGTTCGACGCGAGCTCCGCGTGGGCCAAGGTCGTCGACAAGTGCGGCGCCGACGCCGGGGTCAAGATCGCGCGGCAGGCGTTCGACACGACCGACCTCACCAACAAGGTGCTGCTCGCCGCCCAGCAGAACACCGCGCCGAACGTGCTCGTCGTCGACAACCCGGTCGTCTCCACCCTGGCCGAGGGCGGGGTGCTGAAGTCCAATGCGGACACCGGGCTCGACGCCGCGCAGGTCGCCCCCAACCTGCTCGCCGCCGCCGACGTCAAGGGCCAGGTGTACGGCGTCCCGATCGGGGCGAACACGCTCGCCCTCTACTACAACAAGGCCGTGCTGACCGCGGCCGGCGTCGACCCGGCGTCGGTGAAGGACTGGGCCTCGCTCGACGCGGCGCTGGCCAAGGTGCACGCGGCGGGCAAGAAGGGCATCACGTTCTCCGCCATCGGCACCGAGGAAGGCAGCTTCCAGTTCCTGCCGTGGTTCTGGGGCTCGGGCGCGAACCTGACCGACCTCGCTTCCGCCGACGCCGTCGCGGCGCTCACGCAGTGGAAGTCCTGGCTGGACAAGGGGTACGCGCCGAACTCGGTGGTCGGCAACACGCAGACCACCAGCTGGCAGGAGTTCGCGACGGGCGAGTACGCCTTCGCCGAGAACGGCACCTGGCAGCTGCAGAACGCGAAGAAGGCCGGCTTGGACTACGGCGTCCTCCCGATCCCGGCGCGCACCGGGGGAGCGGCGCCGGCACCGACCGGCGGCGAGTTCGTCACCGTGCCCGCCCAGAGCAGCCCGGACGCGGAGAAGACCGCGGGCAAGATCGCGTCCTGCCTGACCAGCCCGGCCAACGTCGGAGACTCCGACACCGCGCTGACCTACGTCTCCGCCGTGCCGTCGGTGCAGGAGAAGCAGGTCGCGGCCCAGCCGGAGCTGAAGGTGTGGGTCGAGGCGGTCAAGGTCGCGAAGGGCCGCACCGGCGACAACCTCGGTACCCGGTACCCGCGGATCTCCGAACCGCTCTGGGGTGGCGTGCAGGCCGCGCTCACCGGCGCCAAGGCCCCGGACGCGGCGCTCGCGGCGGCGCAGGCGACCGCGGCGTCGGCGAAGTAGGCCGGCTCGTGCTGGACACCCGTCAGCCGGTCACCGCCCGTCCGGACGCGCGAGCACCCGGGCGGGCCGGGCGGCGCCGCCACCAGCGGCTGCTCGCGTGGGCGTTCCTCGCCCCGCTCGTCGCCTACCTCGTGCTGTGCTACGGCTATCCGCTGGTGACGAACGTCGACCTCAGCCTGCGCGACTACACCGTCCGCACCTTCGTCCACGGCGGCGCGCCGGTGGTCTGGTTCGACAACTACGCGGTCGTGTTCACCGATCCGACCTTCCGCACCGCGCTGCTCAACACGCTCGTCTTCACCGCCGCGTCGCTGCTCTTCCAGTACGGCATCGGCCTGGCGACGGCGGTGTTCTTCGCCCGCCACTTCCGCTTGGGTCCGACCCTGCGCGCGCTGTTCCTCGTGCCGTGGCTGCTGCCGCTGATCGTCTCGGGATCGACGTGGGCGTGGCTGCTCAACAGCGAGTCCGGCGTGGTCAACTCCGTGCTGGGCTGGTTCGGCGCCGGCCGGATCGACTGGCTGACGTCGCCGGCGTGGTCGCTGGTCTCGGTGATCATCGCCAACATCTGGATCGGCGTGCCGTTCAACCTCGTCGTGCTGCACAGCGGCCTGCAGAACATCCCGGCCGAGGTGGACGAGGCGGCGTCGCTCGACGGCGCCGGGGCGTGGCAGCGGTTCCGGCACGTCACCTTCCCGCTGCTGCGCGGAGTTTCGGCGATCACCCTGCTGCTGGGCCTGGTCTACACGCTGAAGGTCTTCGACGTCATCTGGATCATGACCAAGGGCGGCCCCGGCGGCTCGTCGACCACCCTGGCCACCTGGTCCTACCAGCTCGGCTTCGGCAGCATGCTGCCGCGGTTCGGGCCCAGCGCGGCCGTGGGCAACGTGCTCATCCTGCTGGCCCTGGTCGCCGGGCTGCTCTACATCCGCGCGCAGCGCAGGCAGGAGGCAGTGTGATCGGTCGCTGGGTGATCCGCCGCTGGCGCACCGCGGTGGGCCTCGTCCTCACCGCCGTGATGCTGTTCCCCGTCTACTGGATGGTCAACGTGTCGCTGACCCCGGCCGGGCGGATGCGCAAGTCGCCGCCCGACTGGTTCCCCGCCGCGCCGACGTTCGAAGGCTACGAACGGGTGCTGCGCGAGCAGTTGCCGTACTTCGCCACCAGCCTCTTCGTCGCGCTGGGCACCGTGGCGCTGACGCTGGCCCTGGCCGCGCCTTCGGCGTACGCGCTGGCCAAACTGCGCCCGCGCGGCGGCCGGGCGCTGGGGTTCGTGCTGCTCGTCGCGCAGATGATCCCGGGCATCATCATGGCGCTCGGCTTCTACGGCATCTACGTCACCCTCGGCATCACGAACACCGCCTGGGGCCTGGTCCTCGCCGATTCGACGATCGCGGTGCCCTTCGCCGTGCTCATCCTCACCTCGTTCATGGCCTCGGTCCCGGACGAGCTCGTCCAGGCGGCCACGATCGACGGCGCGGGCGCGGTGCGCGCGTTCTGGTCGGTGGTGCTGCCCGCGAGCCGCAACGGGGTGGTGACCGCGGGGCTGTTCTCGTTCCTGTGGGCCTGGTCGGACTTCGTCTTCGCGGCGACGCTCGACGGCGGCGGCTCGATGCGGCCGCTGACCCTGGGCATCTACCGCTACATCGGCAACAACAACCAGGAGTGGAACTCCATCATGGCGACGGCGGTGGTCGCCTCCGTGCCCGCCGCGGTGCTCCTCGTGCTGGCGCAGCGGTTCGTCGCCGCCGGCGTCACCGCGGGCGCCGTCAAGGACTGAGCCCTCTCGGAAAGGACGACCTCTGTGCCCACGGGCGAATTTTCGCTGCGGGAAATCCCCTTCAGCCACCCGGGATCCTGGTTCGACGTCTCCCCGGTGGTGGCCCAGGCCACCTACGCCGGCGACCTGCACCTGGTGTCCCACCGCCACGGCATGCACGCCGTCCTGGCGCTGATCCCCGAACGCGCCGGGGAGCGGGCGGCGGTACCGGCCGCCGCCACGCCGTCCGCGCTCACCTGGGGCGAGGGTGACCGGCGGATCACCGCGGCGTACGCGGCACCGGACACGCTCCGGATCGCCGGCCGCGGCCTCGACCTGCGCATCCGGGCGGCGGAGCCCACGCTGACGCCGTTCACCGGTACCTACTTCTTCGCCGATCCGGTCGACGGCTCGGCCGTGTTCACCTCGTACGAAACCGGTCAGCGCTACCGGGTCACCGTCCTTTTCGGACAGACGCGGCACGTCGGCGCCGAAGCGCTGGCCACCGCCGAGCGCGCCGTCGTGGTGAGCGGCGACGCCTGGGAGGTGGCGATCGAGGAGCTGCCCGGCGCCCGCGAGCCGTATGTGCCGGCATCGGCGTTCGGCGACGTGGTCACCGCCGCCCGGACGGATTTCGCGGGGTTCGCCGACGCGGTGGCGCCGTGGCGCGGCGAGCGCACGCCGGCGGCCGAGCTCGCCTGTTACGTGCTCTGGTCGGCCGTCGTGGCGCCCGCCGGGTTCGTCGGCCGTCCCGCCGTGCTGATGTCGAAGCACTGGATGGACAAGGTGTGGAGCTGGGACCACTGCTTCAACGCGCTCGCGCTGGCCGGGGGCCGCCCCGAGCTGGCCTGGCACCAGTTCCAGGTGGTCTTCGACCACCAGGACGACCGGGGGGCGCTGCCGGACTCGATCACCCACGCCGAGGTGCTGCGCAACTTCGTCAAACCACCCATCCACGGCTGGGCGCTGAGCCGCCTGCGCGGCCGCCTTCCCGGTGGCCTGCCCGATCCCGGGCCGGCGTACCGGCAGCTGGCGGCGTGGACGACGTTCTGGCTCGAGCACCGCCGCGTGCCCGGCGCGCCGTTCGCCCACTACGAGCACGGCAACGACAGCGGCTGGGACAACGCGACGCCGTTCGCCGAGCGGCGGCTCGTGCAGACGCCCGACCTCGCCGCGTTCCTGGTGCTGCAGCTGAAGGAGCTGGCCGTGCTGGCCGCCGGGCAGGGCGACCCCGGCGCGGCCGCCCGGTGGGACGCCGAAGCCGGACGCATGCTGGCGGCCCTGCTGGACGAGCTGTGGGACGGCACGAAGTTCATCAGCCGCTCGGCCGCGACCGGGGAGGTGCGGTCCGGGGCGAGCCTGCTGGAGCTGATGCCGATCGTGCTGGGCGAACACCTGCCGCCGGAGGTCCGGGACAAGGTGGTGGCGGGACTGGAAGCGCACCTGACCGGCATCGGCCTGGCAACCGAGCGGCCGTCGTCGGCGTTCTACGAGCCGGACGGCTACTGGCGCGGGCCGGTGTGGGCACCCGTCACCGTGCTGGTCGAAGACGGCCTCCGCCGCGCGGGCGCGACCGACCTCGCCGACCGCGTCAGCGCCCGGTTCCGCGCGGTGTGCGAAAAGTCCGGGTTCGCCGAGAACTTCGACGCGCTGACCGGCGACGGCCTGCGCGACCGCGCCTACACCTGGACGGCGGCCGCCTACCTCCTGCTCGCCGCCGACGCCGAACGACGGCACGCGGAAGAAGCGCCTTCATGATATTCCGGTTCATTCGACCGAATCGACGACCGCCGCCATTGAAATCGTCGAAGTCATTGTTCACTTCGGTCGAAGGGGGTGAATAACGAACGGAATCTTGACCAGCGCACAAGCTGACTGCAATAGTCGTCCCGGTCTCCCCGTTCGATTCCCGGGAAAGGGCGAACCCATGCACAAAGCCGTGCGTTCCCTGCTCGTCTCACTGACCGCGGCCGCCGTGGTGGCGACCACCGCGGGGGTGGCCGAGGCGGCCACCTGGTCGTCTTCGGACAAATGGGCGACCTGGTCCAACGGCGGGTACACCGTCCGCAACGACGTCTGGGGCAGCGGCGCGGGCCCGCAGACGATCTGGGCGAACTCCTTCAGCAATTGGGGAGTGTGGGCGGACCACCCGAACACGGGCGGCATCAAGTCGTACCCCCACTCGGCGAAGAACGTCGGCCGCACGATCGGTTCCCTGCGCCAGGTTTCCAGCAGCTTCAGCGTCACCCGCCCGGGCGCCGGCGCGTACGAGACGGCCTATGACATCTGGGCGAACAACAACGCGTACGAAATCATGTTGTGGGTGAACAAGCAGGGCGCGGTGGGCCCCCTGGGCACCAGGCAGGCCACGGTCACCGTGGGCGGCCACACCTGGGACGTCTACAAGGGATCGAACGGATCGAACGCGGTGTTCTCGTTCCTCCGCACGTCGAACACGAACGCGGGCACCGTCGACATCCTCGCGGTGCTGAACTGGATCAGGAGCCGAGGCTGGTTCGGCGACGTGACCCTGGGCGAAGTCCAGTTCGGCTTCGAAATCACCTCATCGTCGGGCGGCTTGAACTTCACGTCGAACAGCTATTCCGTTTCGGCATCCTGACCGGGAGGTGCAGGATCGGGCACCGCACCTGCCCTGCACCTCCTCGTCCCGGGTATTCCGAATCAGCGATCCACCCGCAGCCCGGCAACGATGAGATCGAGCATCCGCGCAGTGCGGTCGGCATCCCGCTCGCCGGCAGTGGACAGGAAAACCCCGAGCAGCAGCAGCGTCACATCCTCCGGATCGGCCCCACCCCGCAACGTTCCCACCTTCACCCCGGCATCGAGGATCGCCCCGATCGCCGCGGTGATGCGCTGCCGCGTCGCCGGCGTGGCGATCCGGCCCGACGCCACACTGGCGCGGAGAAGATCCCCCATCCCCCGCTTGGTGGCCACGAACGCCGCGTACCGATCCATCCACGCGCGGAGCGCGTCCTCCGGGGCCATTTCTTCGAGCAGGGCCGGCGCGCTGGCCGTGACATCGTCGAGTTCCGCCGCGTAGACGGCCTCGACCAGAGCCTCCCGCGTCGGAAAATGCCGATACAGCGTCCCGATGCCCACGCCGGCCTCACGGGCGACGGCTTCGAGGGCGACGGGACCGTCGGCGGCGAACGCGGCGCGCGCCACGGCGACAAGCTTGTCCCGGTTGCGCCGCGCGTCCGAGCGCACGGGCCGGGTGGGATCAGGCGAAGGCAAAGCGGAGGCACCTCCGGTTGTGCTACGGTCGGCTCGAGCGGAGGCTCCTCCGCTTAGTCATCATCGCACGAGGACGGGGACCCCCATGCCTTCCACCGCCCGCGGCCCGCTCGCCGGCCGCACCGTCTGCCGCGTCGGCTACGGGGCGATGCAGCTCGAGCGCCTGCACGACGACCGCGCCGCGGCCGTCGCCCTCCTGCGCCGGGCGATCGACCTCGGCGTCGACCACGTCGACACCGCGCAGTTCTACGGCAACGGCTTCGTCAACGACGTCATCCGCGAAGCCCTCCGGCCCGGCGACGACGTCCTGATCGCCAGCAAAGTCGGCGCCGACCCCGACCCCGGCGGCCCGATCCCGCTCCGCCTGGCGCAACGGCCCGAACAGCTGCGCGCGAGCGTCGAGGACAACCTCCGGTCGCTCGGGCTCGACCGCATCCCGCTGGTGAACCTGCGCCGCGCCGACCGGCTGCCCGGCCTCGTCGCCGAAGGTGACCAGCGCGTCGGCCTCGACGACCAGCTCGAGGTGATGACGGCCCTGCGCGACGAGGGCAAGATCGGCGCGATCGGGCTCAGCGCCGTCACCCTCGACGGCCTGCGCCGGGCGCTCCCGGCGGGGATCGCGTGCGTGCAGAACGCCTACAGCCTGGTCGGCCGCGACGACGAGGACATGGTGGAGCTGTGCGTCGCGGAAGGGGTGGCCTGGGTGCCGTTCTTCCCGCTGGGCGGCGCGTTCCCCGGGGTGCCCAAGGTGACCGACGAGCCCGCGGTCCAGGCGGCCGCGCAAGCCCTGGGCCGGACGCCGGCGCAGGTCGGCCTCGCCTGGCTGCTGCACCGGGCGCCGAACGTCCACCTCATCCCGGGCACCGCGAGCGCGGCGCACCTGGAAGCCAACCTCGCCGTCGCGGACATCGCGCTCGACGGCGAGACGCTGGCCGCGCTGAACGCGATCCCGGCCCGGTCGATGGACGTCACCCTGAGCTGAGCGGGCGCCTGGGTGGGTGTGGCCCGCTCGTCGAGCGGGCCGCCTCGGCGGCGGCGCCGGGTGCCCTCCGCGGCGGGACTGAGCGTGCACCGGGGCGGGTGTGCCCCGGTTGTCGAGCGGACCTCGGACGGTCGCGGCGCGGGGGTGGTCGTTCGCGGGGTGCCCTCCGCGGCGGGGTTGAGCGCGCACCCGAGCGAGTGCGCCTCGATCGTCGGGCGAGCCGCCGCGGCCGCGGCGGCGGTCGTGCGTCGGGTGCCCCGCTGCGGGGCTGAGCGCGCACCCGGGTGGGTGTGGCCCGCTCGTCGAGCGGGCCGCCGGACGGCCGTGGCTGCGGCGGGGTTGAGTGCGCACCCGGGTGGGTGTGGACCGCTCGTCGAGCGAACCGCCGGACGGCCGTGGCCGCGGCGGGGCTGAGCGCGCACCCGGCGGGTGCGCCCCGATCGGCGAGCGAGCCGCCTCAGCCGCGGCGGCAGCAGTGCGCCGGCTGTCCCGCAGGCGGGGTCAAGCCTGCGGCGGATCGTCCGTCAGGCCCGCCGCGGTCGAGGTGAGGTGCCGGGTCAGGGCTTCGGCCGCGGCGTCGGCGTCGCGGGCCAAGGCCGTCTGCTCCAGCAGTGCGTGCTCGGCCAGGTAATCGCGGCCGGGGGTGCGGTGGGCCGACCAGCGGCGGGCCAGCTCGCTCGCCGTCCACATCCGGTCGAACGTCTCCAGGAGCACCGGGTTGCCGCAGCCTTCGAGCAGCGTGCGGTGGAAGATCCGGTGGGCTTCGGCCCATTCGCCGCGGTAGTGGCGGCCCTCGCCGGGGGTGAACGCCGGGGTGCGGGCCAGCCGGTGGTGCGTGGCTCGCACCCGCGCCTCCCAGGCGAGGTCGCCGCGCTCGAGGGACAGGCGCAGCACGAGCGGTTCGACCGTCCGGCGGGCCTCCGCGACTTCCTGCCAGCGGCGGTCGGAGATGTGCGGGACCGCGAAGCCGCGGTTGGGCAGGCGATCGGCGAGGCCGTCGCCGACCAGCCGCACGAGCGCTTCCCGCACGACGGCCAGGCTCACGCCGTGTTCCTTGGCCAGGTCCTGCGGTTTCAGCGCCTCGCCGGGGGAGTACCGCCCGTGCATGATCGCGTCCCGCAGGTGGGTGTGGACCTGCTCGGAGAGCATCGGCCGTCCCGATGGAGCTTCTGTCACCCCGGAAGCATAGACGATCCCCGAGATAATCGATTATTAGTGCTATGGTCGATGGAGACCGCAATCCAGCACTGGGAGACGACCGATCCGATGAACGACCCCTTCGCCCGCCTGCCCGAGGCGGCTTCCTTCACCGTCACCAGCACCACGATCACCGACGGCGCCACCCTGCCGCCCGCGCACCGGTCCGGGAGAGACCTCTCCCCGCAGCTGTCCTGGAGTGGTGCTCCGGCAGGCACGAAGAGCTACGCCGTCACCGTCTACGACCCGGACGCCCCGACCGGCTCCGGGTTCTGGCACTGGGCCGTCGCCGACATCCCCGCCACCGTCACCGAGTTGCCCGAGGGGGCGGGGGACGACACCGGCTCGGGCCTGCCGGACGGCGCTTTCCAGCTTCCGGGCGACACCCGCCAGGCCCGGTTCGTCGGCGCGGCCCCGCCGGCCGGGCACGGCCCGCACCGCTACTTCTTCGTCGTGCACGCCCTCGACGTCGCCTCGATCGGCGTCCCGGCCGAGGCCACCCCGGCCGTCCTCGGCTTCACCATGGCCGGGCACGTCCTCGGCCGCGCGGTCCTGACCGCCACCGCGGAAACCCCGGGCGAGGTCGTCGAACGCCTCGAGGTCTCCCGCGTCGTCCCGGCGCCCGCCGACGCCGTCTTCGCGGTCTTGACCGACCCGCAGGGACACGTGGACATCGACGCGTCGGGCATGCTCATGGCCGCCGAGGGACACCCGGTCGAGCGGGCCGGCGACCGGTTCGTGGTGCACATGGACCGGGACGCGCTGGGGGACGTTCCCCTCGGCAAGTACGACGTCGAGGTCGTCATCACCAAGCTCGTCCCCGGTGAGGAGATCGCCTGGACCGTCGAGGGCCGGACCGGGTCGCACGTCCGCCACGTCTACGGCTACCGGCTGGAGCCGGCCGAAGGCGGCACGCGCGTCACGTCCTACTACGACTGGTCGGAGATCCCCGAAGGGTGGAAGCGGCGCCTCACCTTTCCGGTGGTCCCCGAGTCCGCCCTCAAAGCCACCCTCGGCATCCTGGAACGCACCGTCCGCCGGCGCATGGCCCGAAGGTAGCCGGCCGACTGGATCCCGCCACGCGGCGTACGTTTGCGCTATGTACACGGTTGCGGTGCTGGCGCTCGACGACGTGATCGCCTTCGATCTGGCCACACCGATCGAAACGCTCGGCCGGGTCCGGCTGCCGGACGGCCGCGGGGGCTACCGGGTCGTCGTCGCCGGGCCGGAGCCGGTGGTCGGGGCCGGTCCGGTGCGGCTCCAGGTCGACGCCGGGCTCGACGAGGTCGTGCGCGCCGACCTCGTCGTCGTCCCCGGGCGGAACGACCCCGACCGGCCCGCACCGGACGGCGTGGCGGAGTTCCTGCGCGCTTCCGTGGCGCGCGGGACGCGGGTCGCCTCGATCTGCGTCGGCGCCTTCACCCTGGCCGAGGCCGGGCTGCTCGACGGGCAGCGCGCGACCACCCACTGGCTCGCCACCGACGAGCTGGCCCGCCGGTACCCGGCGGTGCGGGTCGAACCGGACGCGCTCTACGTCGACAACGGGCAGATCCTGACGTCCGCGGGCGCGTCGGCGGGCCTGGACATGTGCCTGCACATCGTGAAACGCGACTACGGCGCCGCGGTGGCCGCCGACGCCGCCCGGCTGGCCGTCGCGCCGCTGCAGCGCACCGGCGGGCAGGGCCAGTACATCCTCCGCAACCGGCCGACCTACCAGACCGCGACGCTGGAGAAGGCGCTGGCGTGGATCGAAGAGAACGCCCACCGCCCGCTCACCCTCGCCGACATCGCCGACGCGGCGGGCATGAGCACCCGCACGCTGACCCGCCACTTCCACGCCGAGACCGGGCAGAGCCCGATCCAGTGGCTGACCGGAGTGCGGATCCGGCACGCGCAGGAGCTGCTGGAGCTGACCGACCACACGATCGACCGCATCGCCGGCCAGGTCGGCTTCCCGTCGCCGAGCAACTTCCGCGTCCAGTTCGCCCAGACCGTGCGGGTCAGCCCGAGCGCGTACCGGAAGACGTTCCGGCCCCGGTGAGGGGCGGGTTCCCGATCAGCCCTGGTACCCGGCGGCGACGTCGATGATCCAGGTGACGCCGAAGCGGTCGGCCAGCATGCCGAACGCCGGCGCCCACGGGGCCGGGCCGAACTCTTCGATGACGGTCGCGCCCTCGGCCAGGCCCTTCCACACCGGCGAGACCTCCTCGACGGTGGCGCCGCGGACGGACAGGAAGAAGGGCTCCTTGGTGATCGTGGTGCCGTTTTCGCGGCGCGTCGTCGGCGCGGCCGGGGTGGCCGGGCCGTCGGTGCCGGGGACGTCGTAGGCCATGACGCTGAAGCCGTTGTCCGCGGTGACCTGGCCGAACACCACCTTGCCCGCGTCGGGCAGTGCGGCGGGCATCCCGAAGTCGCCGTAGGTGACGATCGTGGCCTGGCCGCCGAAGACCGACCGGTAGAACTCGAGCGCCTCGCGGGCCTGGCCGGTGAAGTTGAGGTGGGCGACAGCGGTGAGCGACATGGAATCGGTCTTTCTCGAGGAGTGGTGTCGCTCGGAGGTCCCGGCGACGAGAGCCACGATCGCAGCGGTAGCGGTCAGGGAACGTCCGCTTCTCGTGGCACCATGAAATCCGTGCCGACCGCGTCCTCGACGGCGACCTCGAGTCGCCTGCTCTCGCTGCTGTCCCTGCTGCAGGCCCGCCGGGACTGGCCCGGCGCGCTGCTCGCCGGCCGGCTGGGTGTGAGCGAGCGGACCGTGCGCCGGGACGTCGACCGGCTGCGGGAGCTCGGCTACCCCGTGCGGGCGGTCAAGGGACCCGACGGCGGCTACCGGCTCGAAGCCGGCAGCCACCTGCCGCCGTTGCTGTTCGACGAGGACCAGGCGGTCGCGCTCGCGGTGGCGCTGCGGATCGCCGTCGGGACCGGCGCGGGCATCGAGGAAGCCGCTGCGCGGGCGCTGGCCACCGTGCGCCAGGTGCTGCCGTCGCGGCTGCGGCAGCGCGTCGACGGGCTGGAGGTCGCCGCCGCCGGGGGCGCGGGGGTCCAGGTCGGCACGGAGGTCCTGCTGGCGCTGAGTGCGGCGATCCGGGCCACCGAGGAGATCCGGTTCGACTACGAGTCCCCGTCCCGTCCGGCGGACGACGGACCCCGGCCGCCGCGCCGGGTGCAGCCGCACCACCTCGTCGTCCGGAGTGGACGGTGGTACCTGGTCGGGTGGGACGCCGTCCGCGCGGACTGGCGGACCTACCGCGTCGACCGGCTGCGCCTGCGCGTGCCGAACGGACCGCGGTTCACGCCGCGGGAGGTGCCGGGCGGCGACGTCGCGACGTTCCTTTCCGCCCGCTTCAAGGGATCCGACGCGGATGCGTGGCCGTGCCGGGGCGAGGTGGTCCTCGCCCTGCCGGTGGCCGAGGTGGCGCCGTTCGCCGGCGACGGCGTCGTGGCGGAAATCGCCCCGGGGAAGACCCGGCTGCTGACCGGGTCCTGGTCCTGGGCGGCGCTCGCCGCCGGCTTGCTGCGCTTCGGAGGCGAGCTCGAAGTGGTGGACCCGCCGCAGCTGCGCGCGGCCTTCGCGGACCTGGCCGGCCGGGCCACCCGCGCGGCCGGTGACGCCGGCCGCCCGGGATCGCGGGGCCGCTGAGCTCCGTGACGGCGCCCGGGCGGCGGCGGCTCGACGGCTGAACGCCTCACCCCGCCGTGGATTCGTGGTTGAGGCCGCCGGAGCGGAAGGGCGCGACGGCCGCCTCGGCGAAACCACGCGCCCGCACGGCATCCACCAACCGCGGGTCGTCGCGGACCTCGGCGGCCACGGCGGCGTCGAGCTCGATCCGGGCGGTTCCGCCGAGGTCGCGGACGCGCACGTCACGGGAGGGCAGGCTACGGTCGTCCAGGTACGCGCGCACCGCCGATTCGGCCTGTTCCACCCGCGCCAGCGTGGCCGTCGTGATCGGGACGCCGTAGCGGACCCGGCTCGCCAGGCAGGGCGCCGCCGGCTTGTCCGCCCAGTCCAGGCCCCAGTGCCGGGCGATGGCGCGCACGTCCTCTTTGGACAGCCGGAGGGTCCGCAGCGGGGTGTGCACGCCGAGTTCGTCGCCCGCGCGGATGCCCGGCCGGAACGGGTCGACGGCGTCGTCGGCGTTCGTGCCGGTGGCCAGCGCCGGGAACCCGTGATCGACGGCCACTTCGGCGATCGCCGTGAGCACGGTGGTCTTGCAGAAGTAGCACCGCTGACGCCCGTTGGCCGTGTACCCCGGCTCGGCCAGTTCGCCGGTCGGCGGGGTGAGGTGGCGGACGCCGAGGTCGGCCGCGATCTCCCGCGCGGCGGCCAGTTCCACCGCGGCCAGGCTGGCGGAGTTCGCCGTCACGGCGAGCACGTCCGCCGGGCCGAGGGCGCGGACGGCGGCCGCGAGCACCAGCGCCGAGTCGGCACCGCCGGAGAACGCCACCGCGAGCCGGCCGATCCCGGCGAGGTGCGCGACGAGCCGGGTGCCGTTCATCAGCGGCCCGCGGCGATCGTCGCGACGACCCGCGCCGGCAGCCCGAGTTCGCGCGCGGCGGCCACGACGTCGTCGTGCTCGGGTTTCGCCCCGTGCGGTCCGCGCTTGCGCCGCACCGGCATCCCGAGGACGTCGACCGTTTCGGTTTCCCGGGCGAGCGCGGTGCGGCGGACCGGGTACTCGCGCAGCCCGAGGCTGCCGGTTTCGGCGAGGACCAGGTCCCCGAGCCGGGCGGCGTGCTCCGGCTCGGCGAGCACGTGCAGGACGTGGGCCGGCCGGCCCTTCTTCATCGTCACCGGGCTGATCCACGCGTCGAGCGCGCCGGCGGACAGGAGTTCGCCGACGACGTGCCCGAGCACCTCGCCGGTGACGTCGTCGAGGTTCGTCTCGAGCACCACCAGCGTGCGAGCGCCGGCGTCCCCCGGCTCGCCGAGGTACACGACCGCGACGTTCGGCCGGTCCGGCAGGGGCCGGGTGCCCGCGCCGTAGCCGGTGGCCAGCAGGCGGAACTCCGGCGGCGGCTCGAACCGGGCACTGACGGCCTTCAGCAGCGCGGCCGCGGTCGGCGTGACGGTCTCGCCGTCGAGGTCGCTCCCCACCGTCCGCGCGCCCGCCAGCAGCGCCGCGGTCGCGGGGGCGGGGCAGGGGAGGACGCCGTGCGCGGTGCGGACGGTGCCGGTGCCGAGGGGGAGCGCGCCACAGTACACAGTGGACACGTCAAGGGCGTGCAGCGCGGCGCAGACGCCGATGACGTCGACGAGCGTGTCGTGCCCGCCGAGTTCGTGGAGGTGGACGCGCTCAGGCGGTTCCCCGTGCAGCCTGCCTTCGGCTTCGGCGATCGCGCGGAGGGCGGCAACGGCTCGTTCCGCGACCGGCGCGGGCTCGACGCGCCCGGCCATGGCGATCAGTTCGGCCGCGGAACGGCTGGTCGCGTCGTCGGTGACGGCCACGAGCGCGCGAGCCGCCGTCAGCCCGTGGGTGAGCAGGGACTCCACGCGCAGGTCCCAGCCCGTCAGCCCGCTGGAGGCGACGGCGGCCCGGATGCGGTCCGCCGGCGCGCCGGCGTCGACGAGGGCGGCCAGCAGCATGTCCCCGGCCAGTCCGGTGAACGGGGAAACGACGCAGATCCTCACCGTGGCCTCCGCAGCACTTGGGCGAGCCGGAAGGCGGCCATCGCCGCGCCGAACCCGGAGTCGATGTTGACGACGGTGATCCCGGCCGCGCAGGAGGCGTGCATGGCCAGCAGCGCGGTGACGCCTTCGAAGCTCGCGCCGTACCCGGTGGAGGTGGGGACCGCGATCACCGGGCAGGCGACCAGCCCGCCCACGGCCGAAGCCAGCGCGCCTTCCATGCCCGCCACGACGATGACCACGTCGGCTTCGCGCAGCCGGTCCCGCTCGGCCAGCAGGCGGTGGAGGCCGGCGACCCCGACGTCGGTGACGGCCCGCACCGAGAGGCCGACGGCCGCGGCGACTTCCGCGGCTTCCTCGGCGACCGGGCCGTCGGACGTGCCGGCCGCGGCCACCGCGACCGTGAAGGCGGTCACCGGGGCCGGGCGCCAGACCAGCAGCCGCGCGCCGGCCGCGTACCGGCCACGGGGGACCTCGGCCAGCACGGCCCGAGCCGGCTCGGCGTCGACCCGCGTGACCAGGACCGGCCCGGTGTTGTGGGCGAGCAGCGTCCGGACGATGGCCGCGATCTGCGAAGGGGTTTTCCCCGGCCCGTAAACGACTTCCGGGAGTCCCTGCCGGTGTTCGCGGTCCAGGTCGACGCGCGCGAAGCCGAGGTCGGCGCTGCTCATGGCCGCACGTACGGGATCGTCAGCGGGCCGTCCGGCAGCACGCAGGCCCGCGCGCCCGGCCCGGCCCGGTCGAGGGCCTCGGCCACCGTGGCCGCGATGTCGGTCGTCCGGGTCAGGTGGGCCGTCGCGAGGTCGGCCTCGGTCAGGGAGCCGGTGTGCACGACGACCCGGCAGTCGTCCTGGATCTTCGCCTGGATCTGGACCTGCCACTGGTCGGGCACGGTCACGGGACGGGCCGCGATCTCGGCGAGCAGGGCCGCGGGCGAACTCGCCGAAGCGAGGACTTCGCGGTAGGAGCCGTGGTCGGGGAACCCGTCCCGGCACTCCGCGGCGCAGACGATCGTCCCGCCCGGCTTGGTGATCCGGTGCGCCGCCGACATCCCTTTGACGGACTGGTAGAGGTTCTGGTCGAGCGGATAGCCGGAGTTGGTCGTCACCACGACGTCGAACGGCGCCGGCACCGGCCGCATGGCGACGTCGCGGGCGGCGCGCGCCGCGGCCGCGTGCATGGCGAGCAGGTCGCCGCCGAAGGCGCCGATGACCGCCTTGTCGCGGTTGAGGATGACGTCGAGGGCGAAGGTGACGCCGGTGGCCGCGGCGATCGCGCGGACGTCGTCGTGCACGGGGTTGCCTTCGGTGATCCCCCAGGTGGCGTCGGGGTGCCCGATCCGGCGGGCGTCGTGCAGCACCAGCACGGTCTCCAGGGCCGCCAGCCCGGGCGCGACGAGCTTGGGGCCGCCCGAAAACCCCGCGAAGAAGTGCGGTTCGACGAACCCGGTGGTGATCCGCACGTCGGCGGCGACCCACTCGCTGTTCAGCCACACCGGGACGTCGTCGCCGTGGCGCCCCAGCCAGGTCAGGCTCGCGCGGTCGCGGGCGTCGTGGTTGACGATCCGGACGGTGTCCACGACGTCGTCCCCGAACATGGCGCGCAGTTCGGCGTCGGTGTTGCCGCGGTGGGTGCCGGTGGCGACCAGGATGACGACGTCGTCGAGGCGGACGACGCCGTCGAGTTCGGCGAGGATGGCCGGGATCATCAGTTCGCGTGGCTGCGGCCGCGTCCCGTCGCACGCCGAGATGGCGACGGTCTGTCCCGGCCGCACCCGCGCGCGCAGCGGCGGCCCGGCCACCGGTTCCCGCAACGCCCGGCGCAGCAGCACGTCCGCGGGTTCGGTGACCGGGTGGTGCACGGGCGTCACGACGGTGGTGACCGCCGGATCGATGACCAGGTCCAGGCCGGTTTCGCCGTACGCGAGCCGGACGGTCCGGGCGGTCATGGCGCCAGCCCGTAGACGCGGGTCGCCGTTCCGCCCCGGACGGCGTCGCGTTCGGACGGCGTCAGGTCTTCCAGAAGGCGGTCGGCGGCGTCCATGACTTCCGCGTACGTGCCGGCGAGCAGGCACACCGGCCAGTCGGACCCGAGCATCAGCCGGTCCGGGCCGAACGCGGTGAGCGCGGTTTCCGCGTACGGCCGCAGATCCTCGACCCGCCAGGGCCGGCCGGCTTCCGTCACCAGACCGGACAGCTTGGCGACGACGTTGGGCTCGCGGGCCAGGAGGGCCAGCTCCGTCGCCCACGGCTGGAGCTCCCCGGCGGCGATCGGCGGTTTCGCGAGGTGGTCGAGCACGAAGGTGAGCTCCGGCAGCGCGCGGACCGCCGCGGTGGCCGCGGGGAGCTGATGGGGCCGCACGAGCAGGTCGTACACCAGCCCGGCGTCACGCACCGCCGCGAGCCCGGCCAGGACGTCTTCGCGTTCCAGCCAGCGCGGGTCGGGCTCGGCCTGGACGAGGTGGCGGACGCCGGCCAGCAGTTCGCCGCCCGGTGCCGACCGCAGCCGGTCGATGTCCCGCGCCGGCGAACCGGTCAGGTCGATCCAGCCGACCACGCCGGCGATGAGCGGCTCGGCGGCCGCGATCGCGAGGAACTCCACCGACTCGTCGAACTCCGGCAGGACCTGGACGAGCACGGTGGCGTCCATCCCCAGGGCGGCCACGCGCAGGTCGTCCGGGGTGAAGTCCCGGCGGATGGCCGCGGTGTCCTCGCCGTCCAGCCACGCGTGGCGGCGGGCGGAGGTGCGCCACAGGTGGTGGTGCGCGTCGACGCGCCGGCCGGTCACGCGCGGCCGATCCGGTGGTGCTGGCGGCCGAGGCCGTCGATGGCCACGGTCACTTCGTCCCCTTCGGACAGGTAGGGGAAGTCGTTGGCGCCGAACGCCACGCCCGCCGGCGTCCCGGTGTTCACGACGTCGCCCGGCTCGAGCACCATGAACTGGCTGAGGTACCAGATGATGTGCCGGACGCCGAAGAGCATGTTCTTCGTGGTGCCGTCCTGGCGCGGCTGCCCGTTGACGGCGAGGCGCAGGCCGAGGTCCTGGGGGTCGCCGGCCTCGTCCGGGGTGACCAGCCACGGGCCGAGCGGGTTGAACGTCTCGCAGGATTTGCCCTTGGTCCACTGGCCGCCGCGTTCGTGCTGGAAGTCGCGTTCGCTGACGTCGTTCGAGACGGCGTAGCCGGCGATGACCGCGTCGGCGTCCTCCGGCGTGGCCAGGTACCGCGCCCGCCCGCCGAGCACGACGGCGAGTTCGACCTCGTAGTCGGTGCGGGTGCTGGTCCGCGGGATGAGCACGGTGTCGTCCGGGCCGACGATCGTGTTGGCAGCCTTGAGGAACACCACCGGTTCCGTGGGCGGTGCCGCGCCGGTCTCCGCGGCGTGGTCGGAGTAGTTCAGCCCGATGCAGACGAGCAGCCCGGGCCGGGCCACCGGGGCGCCGACGCGCAGGCCGGCCGGGTCGAGGACCGGGAGGGTCCCGTCGCGCAGCGCCGTCCGGGTCCGCGCCACGCCGCCGGTGGCGAGGAAGGCGCCGTCGATGTCCGGGGTCAGCGCCCGCAGATCCCGCGCCGCACCGGTTTCGTCGAGGACGACGGGGATCTCGCGGCCGGCGTCGCCGAGGCGTTGGAAGCGCATGCGGCGGACCGTAGCAGACATATGATGTCTCGTTCAAAGGTCAGAGCGGTCATCATATGTCTTAGTGCTCTAAGTAGTCGATCGTGACTGAACGTCCAAGTTATGGCCGTGTTACGGATCGAGTCTGGACAATCCATGGGTCGGCGCGTAGCCATACATATGTTGTCTGCCCCGAAGGAGAGGTGGCCCCGTTGGCCGAAGTGATCAGCGCCATCGACGCCGTGGACGTGCGCTTCCCGACTTCGCTGAGCCTGGACGGGTCGGACGCGATGAACCCCGAACCCGACTACTCGGCGGCCTACGTGACCATCCGCACGAGTGCCGGCGAGGAGGGCTACGGCCTCGCGTTCACCGTGGGCCGCGGCAACGACGTCGAGGTGGCCGCCGTCCGGGCGCTCGTGCCCCTGGTGGTCGGGATGCCGGTCGCCGAGGCGCTCGCCGACCTCGGCGCGTTCTCCCGCCGGCTGACCGGGGACAGCCAGCTTCGGTGGCTGGGCCCGGACAAGGGCGCGATCCACATGGCCGCGGCCGCGATCGTCAACGCGGCGTGGGACCTGCGGGCCCGCCGCGAAGGCAAGCCGGTCTGGCGGCTGCTCGCCGAGATGCCGCCGGAAGAGCTGGTGGACCTGGTCGACTTCCGGTACCTGCGTGACGCCCTGACCCGCGACGAAGCCCTGGACATCCTGCGCCGCGCCGAACCGGGCCGCGCGGGCCGCCAGGCCGAACTCCTGGAGTCCGGT
Source organism: Amycolatopsis rifamycinica (assembly GCF_000695625.1). Lineage (GTDB taxonomy): Bacteria > Actinomycetota > Actinomycetes > Mycobacteriales > Pseudonocardiaceae > Amycolatopsis > Amycolatopsis rifamycinica. The sequence continues at coordinate 50,219 of NZ_JMQI01000019.1, read as the reverse complement.
TTTCCCGCCTACACCACGACTCCCGGCTGGCTCGGCTACTCGCCGGAGAAACTCGCGGCCCTCTCGGCGGAAGCGGTCGCCGACGGCTTCACCCAGATCAAGCTCAAGGTCGGCGCCGACCTCGACGAGGACATCCGCCGGCTGCGGCTCGCGCGGGAGGTCGTCGGGCCGGACATCCGGATCGCCATCGACGCCAACCAGGCCTGGGGCGTCGGGCAGGCCATCGAATGGCTGCGCCCCCTCGCCGAGTTCGACCCGTACTGGATCGAGGAGCCGACCTCGCCCGACGACGTCCTCGGCCACGCGGCGATCCGCCGGGCGGTCGCGCCGATCAAGGTGGCGACCGGCGAGCACACCCACAACGCGGTGATGTTCAAGCAGCTGCTGCAGGCCGAGGCGATCGACATCCTCCAGCTCGACGCGAGCCGGGTCGCCGGGGTGACCGAGAACATCGCGATCCTGTTGCTGGCCGCGAAGTTCGGCGTCCCGGTGTGCCCGCACGCCGGCGGCGTCGGGCTGTGCGAGATGGTGCAGCACCTGGCGATGTTCGACTTCGTCGCGGTGAGCGGCACCCGGACCGACCGCGTCATCGAGTACGTGGACCACCTGCACGAGCACTTCGTCGACCCGGTCCGCATCGAGCGGGGCCGTTACCTGGCCCCGCGGGAGCCCGGCCTCGGCGCACGCCTGCACGCGGAATCCGTGGCGCAGTACCGGTTCCCCGACGGCCCGGTCTGGCAGCGGGACGCGGTGGTGGTCGCGTGAGCGGCGGGGAGTTCGACGGCGTCCGGGCGATCGTCACCGGCGGGGCGTCCGGGATCGGGCTCGCCACCGCGCGGATGCTGGCCCGGCGGGGCGCGCGGGTCGTCTGCCTCGACCTGAACGAAAAGGTCGAAGAGCCACTGACCGGCGTGCGGGCCGACGTCTCGGACGACGGCTCGGTCCGCACCGCGGTCGCGGCCGCGGCCGAGCACCTCGGCGGCGTGGACGTCCTGGTGAACAACGCCGGGATCGGGGCACAGGGAACCGTCGAGGACAACGACGACGCCGAGTGGCACCGCGTCTTCGACGTCAACGTCGTGGGCATGGTGCGGGTGACCCGCGCCGCCCTGCCGCACCTGCGGGAGTCGGCCGCGGCGGCGATCGTGAACACCTGCTCGATCGCGGCCACCGCCGGGCTGCCGCAGCGAGCGCTCTACAGCGCCACGAAAGGCGCGGTGCTCGCGCTCACCCGCGCGATGGCCGCCGACCACCTGGCCGAAGGCATCCGCGTGTGCTGCGTGAACCCCGGCACCGCGCACACCCCGTGGATCGACCGGCTGCTGGCCACGGCCGGCGATCCCGAGGCCGAGCTGGCCGCGCTCGCCGCACGTCAGCCCACCGGCCGGCTCGTCACCGCCGACGAGGTCGCCGCGGCCATCTGCTACCTGGCCGGCCCGGACTCCGGCGCCACCACCGGCACCGATCTCGCCGTGGACGGCGGGATGTCCGGCCTCCGTCTCCGCCCGAAACCTGTCAACGAGGAGAGGTCATGAAGTTCCAGCACCTGCGCGCCGCCGCCGTCGTCACCGCCGGCGTCCTGACCGCGGCCGCACTGGCCGGCTGCAGCGGCGGCGGCTCGACCGCCGCTTCGGGGGGAACCGTCGTGGGGGTCGACTACCCACGCTCGGACACCGACTTCTGGAACGCCTACATCAAGTACGTGCCCCAGTTCGCCGGCCAGTTCGGCCTCGACCTCAAGACCACCAACTCGCAGAACGACGTCGCCAACCTGACGGCCAACGTGCAGACGATGATCAGCCAGGGCGTCAAGGGCGTGGTCATGGCACCGCAGGACACCGCGGCGATCATCCCGACCCTGCAGCAGCTCGCGACCAAGAAGATCCCGGTCGTCTCCGTGGACACCCGGCCCGACCAGGGCAACGTCTACATGGTCGTGCGGGCCGACAACCGCGCCTACGGCGAGAAGGCCTGCCAGTTCCTCGGCGCCAAGCTCGGCGGCAAGGGCAAGGTCGTCATGCTGCAGGGCGATCTGGCGTCCATCAACGGCCGGGACCGCACCGAAGCCTTCAACGACTGCATGAAGAAGGACTTCCCCGGCATCACGGTGTTCGGCGAGGCCACCAACTGGGACGCCAACACCGCGGCCCAGAAGCTCCAGACGCGGCTGACGGCGAACCCGGACATCAAGGGCGTCTACATGCAGTCCAGCTTCGCCCTCTCCGGCACGCTGCAGCTGCTCAAGCAGCGTGGCCTGGCCGTCCCGGCGAGCGACCCGAAGCACGTGTTCATCGTGTCCAACGACGGCATCCCCGAGGAACTCGCCAAGATCCGGGCCGGCGAGATGGACGCGACGGTCTCCCAGCCCGCGGACCTGTTCGCCAAGTACGCCCTGCAGTACGTCAAGGACGCGATCGCCGGCAAGACGCCGTCGCCGGGCAAGACCGACCACGACAGCACCATCATCGGAGTCCGCGACGGCCTGATGGAAGACCAGCTGGCCGCGCCGCTGGTCACCGCGGACGGCGCCACGTTCGGCCCGGTGAGCAGCGTCAAGGTCGACGACCAGTCCCTGTGGGGCAACAGCAAGAGCTGAAGCGCTGCGGAGAGGAACGAACATGAACACCGTGCCGGTCGTCGAGGCCCGTCAGGTGGTCAAGCGCTACGGCGCCACGGTCGCGCTGGACGAAGCCGACCTGACCGTCCTACCCGGACAGACGCACGCACTGGTCGGCCGCAACGGGGCCGGCAAGTCGACCCTGGTGTCGGTCCTCACCGGACTGACCGAGCCCGACGCCGGTACCGTGCGGCTGAACGGGGAACCGGCTCCGGCCCTGTCCGACCGGGACGCCTGGCGGTCGCGGGTGGCGTGCGTGTACCAGCGGTCGACGATCATCCCCGAGCTGTCGGTGGCGGAGAACCTGTTCCTCAACCGGCAGGAGACCCGCGGCGGCTTCGTCCGCTGGGCCGCGCTGCGCCGTTCGGCGGGCGAACTCCTGGAACGCTGGTCGGTGGACGTCGACGTGCACCGCCCGGCCCGGGAGCTGAGCGTCGAGCAGCGGCAGTTCGTCGAGATCGCGCGGGCCCTGTCGTTCGGCGCCCGGTTCGTCATCCTCGACGAGCCGACCACGCAGCTCGACGGCGCCGCCATCACCCGGCTGTTCGGGCACATCGCCGACCTGCAGCGCCAGGGCGTCACCTTCCTGTTCATCAGCCACCACCTGCAGGAGGTGTACGAAATCTGCGACACGGTGACGGTGTACCGGGACGCCCGGCACGTCCTCACCGCGCCGGTCGCCGAGCTGCCGAAGGCCGACCTCGTCGCGGCGATGACCGGCGAGAACGCGGTCACCACGCAGGAACGGGCGTCGTCGGTCCGCCGCGGCGCCGAACCCGTGCTCCGGGTCGACGACCTGAGCCTCGCCCCGTACTTCGAGGACGTGACGTTCGACGTCGCGCCGGGGGAGATCGTCGGGCTGGCCGGGTCGGGCGGGAGCGGCAAGACCGAGCTCGCCGAGGCACTGGCCGGGCTGCGCAAACCCACCTCCGGCACGGTCTTCGTCGGGGACCGCCGTCCCCGGCCCGGTGACGTCCCGGCCGCGCTGGCCGCGGGCGTCGGGTTCGTCCCGGAAGACCGGCACCACCAGGGTTTCGTGCCGGAGATGTCCATCGCCGACAACACGACGATGAGCGTCATGGACCGGCTCGGCCCCGGCATCTTCGTCCGGTCCGGTCTGCGTGACCGGCTCGCCGGGAACCTGATCACGCGGCTGGCGGTCAAGACCCCCGGCCCCGAGCTGGCGGTGTCCGCGCTGTCCGGCGGCAACCAGCAGAAGGTCGTGATGGCCCGTGCCCTGGCGGGCGACCCCCGCCTGCTCGTGCTGATCACCCCGACGGCCGGCGTCGACGTGCGCTCCAAGGAGTTCCTCCTCGGCAAGGTCGCGGAGGCCGCCGCGGCGGGTACCGCGGTGCTGATCGCTTCCGACGAGGTGGACGACCTGCGTCTGTGCGACCGGCTGCTGGTCGTGGTGCACGGCCGGATCGCCACCGAAATCCCCGCAGGCTGGCAGGACCGCGAGGTCGTGGCCGCCATGGAAGGAGTCGACCTCGATGCCTGACAGCCCCGCCGCGGTGGGCGTTCCGCCGCGGACCGGACCCGGCGCCCCGCCCCGGCGCATCGCACTGGCCCGGCTGCGCGACTTCGCGCTGGTACCCGGGATCATCGCGATCGCCGTCGTCGGCCAGCTGGTGAACCCGGTGTTCCTCCAGTACGACAACGTGATCAACATCCTGCAGACGATGTCGGAGATCGCGCTGCTGGTGCTCGCCCAGACGATGGTCCTGGTCGTCGGCAAGATGGACCTCTCGCTGGAATCGACGTTCGGCCTGGCGCCCGGCGTGGCGGCCTGGCTGACGATCGGCGGCGGCCACTCGCTCGGGCTGCTGCCGTCGTGGTCCGCCGTGCTCGTGGTGCTCGTGGTCGGCGTGGTGGTGGGGGCGCTCAACGCCCTGCTGATCGTCCGGTTCGGGCTGAGCGGGTTCGTCGTCACCCTCGGCATGCTGATCGTGCTGCGCGGCCTGCTCACCGGGATCTCCGGCGGCCAGACCTTCTTCGGCCTGCCCGATTCGCTGCTCTACCTCGGCACGACGTTGTGGGCCGGGATCCCGGCGTCGATCTGGATCTGCGTGCTGCTGTTCGCCGGCGGGATCGTCCTGCTCGGCTACACCCGGTTCGGCCGCAGCCTGTACGCGATCGGCGGCAACGAGGACGCGGCGAAGGCCGCGGGCATCCGCACCGACCGCATCGTGTGGATCGTCCTCATCGGAGCGAGCGTGCTGGCCGCGCTCGGCGGGCTGCTGCTGTCGGGACGGCTCGCCTCGGTGGCCGCGGCGCAGGGCAACGGCTACATCTTCACGGTGTTCGCCGCCGCCGTGATCGGCGGGGTGAGCCTGAACGGCGGCCGGGGCACGCTCTTCGGCGCGTTCACCGGCATCCTGCTGCTGTACATGATCCAGAACGTGCTGACCCTGGCCGGGGTGCCCGCCCAGTGGATCGGCGCGCTCAACGGCGCGATCATCCTCATCGCGCTGGTGATGTCCCGCATCACCAGCGGCAAGCGGCAGACCTGATGGCGGACCTCGGCCTGGGCACCGCGGGCCTGGGCGACGTCTTCGGGGAGATCGACGACGAGGCCGCCGCGGACGTGGTCGCCGCGGCGGCCGCGGCCGGCGTCCGGTACTTCGACACCGCCCCCTACTACGGGTTCGGGCTGGCCGAGCGCCGGCTCGGCCGGGCGCTTCCCGCGGGTTCGTTCGTGGTGTCGACGAAAGCGGGCCGGACGCTCACCGACGGCGGCTGCTTCTTCGACTTCTCCGCCGCCGCTGTCCGCCGGGGCATCGAAGGCAGTCTCGACCGACTGGGCCTCGACCGCGTCGACATCGTCTACCTGCACGACCCCGACGACCACGAAGAGCAAGCCGCCTCCGAGGCGTGGCCGGAACTGTGCCGGCTGCGCGACGAAGGCGTGGTCTCCGCGATCGGCGTCGGGATGAACCAGTGGCAGATGCCCGCTCGGTTCGTCGAGCGGCTCGACGTCGACATCGTCCTGCTCGCCGGCCGGTACACGCTGCTCGACCGCGGCGGCGAGCGGCTGCTCGACCTGTGCGGCGAGCGCGGGGTCGACGTCGTGCTCGGCGGGGTGTTCAACTCGGGGCTGCTCATCGACCCCCGCCCGGGCGCCTGGTTCGACTACGCCCCGGCGCCGGCGGAACTGCTGGCCCGCGCGCGGCGCATGCAGGAGATCGCCGTGTCGGCGGGGTACGAGCTGGCCGCGTGCGCGCTGGCGTTCGCCGCCGCGCACCCCGCCGTCACTTCCGTCCTGGTCGGGGCCACGAGCGCCGCCCAGGTACGGGCGAACGTCAGTGCCTTCCGCCGGGAGGTACCGCCGGATCTGGTGTCGCGACTGGTTGCCGCGGGTACGCCGACGCCGTGACCGGGCTCCGGTCACGGCGATCGGCCGTCGAGCTCCCGTACCTCGGCCAGGTGCGCGCGCAGCCAGCGTTCGGAGGTGTCGACGTGCATCAGCGCGGCCGCGGTGGCCACCGCGGGGTCGCGGTCGGCGAGCGCGTCGTAGATCGCCTTGTGCTGCGACAGCGTCACGTGCGTCGCGCCGCGTTCGACGGTGCCGCGCCAGACCCGCGCGCGCAGCGTCCGGGACGAAATCCCGTCCAGCAGCGCGGTGAGGGTCTCGTTGCCCGTCGCGGTGACGACCGCCCGGTGGAAGGCGGCGTCGAGCACGGTGAGGCGTTCGACGTCCTCGACCGCGTCGTGCATCGCGTCGAGCAGCTCGCCGACGGTCCGCAGCTGCGCGTCGGTGATCCGGGTGGCGGCCAGGCCGGTCGCCGCGGGCTCGAGGAGCCGGCGCACCTCGGTGAGCTCGAGGACGCTGCCGCCTTGCATGAGCGCCACGGCGTTGCCGAGGCCTTCCAGGAGCAGGCTCGGCGCGAGGCTGGTGACGTACGTGCCGTCGCCGCGGCGGACTTCGAGCACCCGGGCCAGTGCGAGCGCCTTCACGGCTTCCCGGGTCGGGCTGCGGGAGATGCCCAGCTCGGTGGCCAGTTCGTGTTCGGGGGGCAGCTTGGAGCCCGCCGGGAACCGGCCGGACCGGACGAATTCCCGGATCCGGTCGATCGCTTCGTCGGTCAACGACTTCGCCATGGCTCTCCTCGCGCAGCTCACCATCACTTTAGCAGTCATATGATGTATGGCCGTCAAGGAGGCGCTCATCGCGGCTGATTTTGGCTGATTCACCAGTTTCGACCGGGGCAGAGCTCCGAGACATGTGATGTCTTGCGTCGTGTGCTTACGCACACGGACTCGATTCGCTCGAGTTGCCCGGCCGGCGCGCCGGCACGGCGTGGAGCGCGTGGGTCCTGGACCTCGCCGCCCCGGCCGGGAACCCGTGACGGCGGGGCCCGCTCAGCCGCGCAGCAGGACCCCCGACGTGCGTTCCCGCTCGAAGAACGTCTCCGGCCACTCGATCGAGTCCGGCGGTGCGTCGATCGCCGCGGCCCGCCGGCGCAGTTCGGTCAGGTACGCGGTGTCCAGGACCGCCCGGGCCGACAACGGCTCGCGCAGCAGGAGATCCGCCGGGCCTTCGTACAGGTAGGCGTCCACACCCGGGTAGCCGCGCGTGCCCGGCGGATAGTCCCGGTCGAGCGGGAAGTACGTCGTCTCCAGCGATCCCAGCCACGAACCCGGCAACGGCACCACGGCCGGCCACGCGCCCAGCCGTCGCTCCAGCCGCGCGTTGTCCGTGGTGAACCCGCGGTGGTCGGCGAGCACGTACGCCGCTCCGGGGTACTTCCGCTCGAGCTGGGCCACCGCGCCGCTGCCTCCGTCGTGCGTCAGGTGGCCCAAGCCCAAGAGCATCAGCGCCTTGCGGTTCTTCCGGAGCACCTGGCTCTCCACCACCGACACGATCGAGGCGTCCCGGTCCAGGAACGGCTCCAGGTCCGCCGGTGCGTGCACGCGGCTCCAGTCGACCGGCGGATCGGTGGCCAGGACCCGGATCTTCCGCGCGGCGGGCAGTGTCGTGTTGACCTGCCGCACGAGGGCGAAGAGCTGCTCGTAGAAGGTCGAGAACCCGCAGCTCGGCTGCGTCGTGTCCCGCCACACCCTGCTGATGTCCGGCACGTCGGCCCCGGCGGTGTAGGCGTCCAGCAGCGGCTGGAGACGCGCGTTGCCGCACTCCACCGCGATGTCGTTCGCCCGGGCCGGGAACCGGGGGTCGCGGATCAGGTCGAACACGAACGGGCCCACGTCCGGGCTGGACTTGGCCACGATCGCGTGGTGGTCGAACGCGGCGAGCACCGCGGTCGCCGGGTCGGGACGCTGCTGCGCCGCGTCCGCCGGCGGGGCGAGCAGCGTGATGGCCGCGAGAGCGGCCAGGAAGAGTCGCACGAGAGCTCCTCGGATAGTTCCCCCACTGTCCTACGACTGTAAGACAACTCGGTCAGCATCGCGGTGGTCCAAGACCGTGTCAAGGCCGGGTCAGTGGCGGAACGCCTCGGCCAGCCACCACGAGCCGCCGTCGTCGGCGATCTTGGCGTCGATCACCAGCGGGGCCGTGCGGGGACCCGCCAGCCACTCGCGCACCGGTTCCAGGTCCGCGGCCGTGCGCACGGTGAGGCCCGCGCAGCCGAAGCCGCGGGCGATCGCGGCGAGGTCGGAGTCGGGGAAGCGGACCGTCGTCAGGTCGGCGTCCCCGAAGTGGTGGACTTCGGCGCCGTAGGCCGCGTCGTTGTACACGACCACCACCAGCGGCAGGCCCAGCCGGACGGCGGTGTCCAGTTCGGACAGTGCCATGTGGAACCCGCCGTCGCCGGTGCCCAGCACCGGCAGCCGGTCCGGCCGGGCGAGCGCCGCGCCGATCGCGGTGCCCAGGCCCAGGCCGATGCTCTGGAACGCCTGCGTGAAGCAGAACCCGTGCTCGTCGGGCACCGACAGGTACGCGCTCGGGTAGCCCATGAAGTTGCCCGAGTCGATCGAGACGATCCGCTCGGCCGGCAGCAGCTCGTCCAGCAGCCTGCTCAGCGTCCGCGGGTCGATCCGGCCGTCACCGGAGAGGTCTTCGTGTTCGACGTCGTTCCAGCGGCCCGCCGCGATCCGGGCCGCCACCTCGCCGGTGCGGTAACCCTCACGCGCGGGCGCCACCGCGAGCACGTCGGCGGCGGTGGCCCCGACGTCACCGACGACACCGAGGCCGACCGGGCGGTGCGCGCCGAGCGCGGCCTGCTCGACGTCGACCTGGACCAGCTTCGCGTGCGGGCTGAGCAGCTTCCCGTGCCGGGTCGTCCACGTGTTCAGCGCGCAGCCCCAGCCGACGACCAGGTCGGCGCCCACGATCAGTTCGGCCGCCACCGGCGACGCGAAGCCGCCCGAAATCCCCAGCGCGAACGGGTCGTCGTGGAACAGCCCGTGCGCCACGGCGGACGTCGCCAGCAACGCGCCGCACCGCGAAGCCAGCTCCCGCAACGGCTCGCGGCTCCCGCGGGCGCCGCGGCCGGCGATGAACACCGGCCGCTCGGCGGCCGCCAGGAGGTTCGCCACCGCGGCCACCGCGGCGGCGTCCGGTCGCACGGGAGCCGGGCCCGGGATGTCCGGCAGCTCGGCCGGCGAAGGCGCCGGCTCGGCCTGGACGTCGAGCGGCAGGTTCAGCACCACCGTCCGGCGCTGCTGCCGCGCGGTCCGGAACGCCCGCACCGTGTCGGCCACCGCGCTCCCGGCCGAGTGCACCCGCTCGGGCACCGCGCCGACCGCCGCGGCCAGGCCGTCCTGGTCGATCCGGAAGTTCGACCGCACCGACGCGCCCGCGGAGTCGGCGGTGAGCACCAGCATCGGCGTCCGGCTCTTGGCGGCCTCGGTGATCCCGGTGACGGCGTTGGTCAGCCCGCACCCCTGGTGCAGCGACAGCACCGACACCTGCCCGCTCATCCGGGCGTACGCGTCGGCCATGCTCGCCGCGCCGCCTTCGTGGCGGGCGGCGACGAACCGGACGCCGCCCGCCCGCAGCGCGTTCGTCACCGCGAAGTTGCCGCTGCCCACCACGCCGAACGCCGTGCCCGCGCCGAGGCCGGCCAGGGTCCGGCCGACGAGTTCGGCGACGTTCACCGCTCCACCAGGGCGAGCACGCGGGCGGGGCTGCCCGAGCCGCCGACGATCGGCAGCGGCGAGACCAGCAGCAGCACGCCGGTCGGCGGCAGCGACGCGAGGTTCCGCAGCTGTGTCAGGCCGTGTTTCCCGGCGCCCAGCAGCAGCTCGTGGCAGGGGAACATCGGATCGAGGCCGGGTGCCTGTCCCGCGTCGGTGCCGACGGTCTCGACGCCGAGGCCGGTGATCGGCGTTTCTTCGGCCAGCCACCGCGCGCACTCGGGGGAGACGCCGGGGGTGTGCGAGCCGGTTTCGTCGGCGTTGAGGAAGTCCTCCTGGTCGCCGCTGCGCGCGTCCCAGCCGGTGCGGTAGAGCAGCCAGCCACCGTCCGGCAGCGGCCCGTGCTCGGCGGTCCAGGCGCGGACTTCGTCGACCGAGAGCAGGAAGTCCGCGTCCTCGGCCGCCCGCGCCGAGAAGTCGAGCACGACCGCGGGCGCCACCAGGGTCTTCAACGGCACCCGCGAGACGTCGTGACCGTCCTTTCCGGACAGCCAGTGCACCGGGACGTCCAGGTGCGTACCGGTGTGCTCCCCGGTGTGGATGTCGTTCCAGTACCACCGCGGGCCGCGCTCGTCGTAGCGGCTGATCTCCTCCAGCCGGAACGGGATGGTGTTGGCGAACGGCTCCGGCAGCCGCAGGACCGGCGTGCTCGAGCTCAGGGGAGCGGTCAGGTCGACGATCTCGACCGTCCCGCCCGCGATCGCCTGGCCGAGCTCGTCCAACAACGACATGCGTGCCTCCCGGTGCCGGTGGGTGTCCCGATCGGGAACTCTATGCCTTGACAGCCGGGCGCCGTCAGGTGTTGTATTAATGTCGTAAGACAATAGGAGGGTAGGCAGGGTGATCGAGTTCGTGCTCGACGGCCGTTCCCGGGTCGCCACGTACATGCAGCTCGTCGTCCAGGTGAAGCAGGCGCTGCGCGTCGGCCTGCTGCGGCCGGGCGACCAGCTGCCGAAGGTGCGGGACGTGGCCGAGGCGCTGGCGATCAACCCGAACACCGTGCTCAAGGCCTATCGCGAACTGGTGCTGGAAGGGCTGGCCGAAGGCCGGCCGGGGGTGGGCACGTTCGTCACCGGCAGCCTGGCCGGCCCCTCGCTGGGGCACCAGGGGCAGCTGCGCGACGAGCTGGTGGCCTGGCTGGAGCGCGCCGAATCCGCGGGGATGTCGCCCGACGACATCGCCGCGCTCATCGAAACCACGATCCGCGGCACCCGGGTGCCGCGCGACCTGTCGTAGGGAGTCCGGAATGGAACTGGCGGTGGAAGCCGCGGCGCTGGGCAAGCGCTACGGCCGCACCTGGGCGTTGCGCGACTGCGCGCTGGAGGTGCCTGCCGGGCGGATCGCCGCGCTGGTCGGCCCGAACGGCGCGGGCAAGACGACGCTGCTGCACCTGGTCGTCGGCCTGCTGGAACCCGACGCGGGCGAGGTGCGCGTCTTCGGCCGCGAGCCGCGGTCCGCGCTGCCGGACATCGGGTTCGTCGCGCAGGACACCCCGCTCTACCGCGACTTCACCGCGGCGGAGCTGGTCACCATGGGCGGCAAGCTGAACCGCCGCCGCTGGGACGCCGCCCTGGCCCGCGACCGGCTCGCCGTGCTCGGTATCCCGCCGGACAAGCCGGTGGGGAAGCTGTCCGGCGGCCAGCGCGCCCAGGTCGCCCTGGCCCTGGCCCTGGCGAAACGGCCGCGGCTGCTGCTGCTCGACGAACCCATCGCCAGTCTCGACCCGCTCGCCCGCCGGGAGTTCATGCAGACGCTGATGGGTGCGGTGGCCGAGAGCGGGACGACCGTGCTGCTGTCCTCGCACCTGCTCGCCGACCTCGAACGCAGCTGCGACCACCTCGTCGTCCTGCAGCGGTCCCACGTCCGGCTGGCGGGTTCGGTCGACGAGCTGCTCGCCGGCCACTGCACGCTCACCGGCCCGCGGGCGGGCAGCGAATCCATCGCCGGGGTGGCGGAGGTGGTCCGCGCGAGCCACACCGAACGCCAGTCGACGCTGCTCGTCCGCCGCGGCGCCGGCCCGATCGATCCCTTGTGGACGGAACACGCGGTGACCCTGGAGGACGTGGTGCTGGGATACCTCGCCGACGCGGAAATCCGGGTCCCCGCGTCCGCGTGGGAGGTGCCGGCATGATGTGGCTGATCTGGCGCCAGCACCGCAGGCAGGCGCTGTTCACCCTCGCCGCGCTGGCCGCGCTCGCCGCGGTGATGGTGCCGACGGGACTGGCGATGCACGCGAAGTTCGACAGCCTCGGCCTCGGCGCCTGCCGGTCCGCGCTCGGCGACGCGTCGATGATCACGCAGACCGACGCGGTCGCGCGGTGCGAAAGCCTCGGCCACCAGTTCCAGCAGGAGTTCGGCGGCATGGTGTTCGTCGCCGTCCTGTTCGTGGTCCTGCCGGCGCTGGTCGGCGTGTTCTTCGGCGCGCCGCTGGTGGCCCGCGAGGTCGAGCAGGGCACCCACCGTCTCGTGTGGACGCAGGGGGTGACCCGCCTGCGGTGGGCGCTGGCCGGGTTCGGCCTGGTCGGCGCGATGACCACGGTGCTGTCCGTCGGCTACGCGCTGGGCGTGTCGTGGTGGTTCCGGCCGCTGGTGAGCGCGAGCACCGGCCGGCTGGGCTACCTCGCGTTCGACGTGCAGGGGATCGTTCCGATCGCGTACACGCTGTTCGCGCTGGCGCTGGGCGTCTTCGCCGGGACCCACTGGCGGAAGGTCCTGCCGGCCATGGCCACCGCCGTGGCCGGGTTCGCGGTGGTCCGCGTCGCGATCGAGGTCCTCGCCCGGCCGCGGTACCTGCCCGCGCGGAGCCTCACGTTCTCCCCGGCCGGCGGGCAGACGCCGAACCCGGCGTCGGGGAACTGGGTGATGGACGTCGGTGTCCGCAACGCGGCCGGGGACTTGGTCCGGCCGGACGCGCAGATCGGCCCGTGCCCGCCCGGCGGCTGCGCCGACGCCCAAGCCGGCCCGGGGGCGGTCAACTGGCTGCAGTACCAGCCGGGGGACCGGTTCTGGCTCTTCCAGGGCATCGAAACCGGGATCTTCGTGGTGCTGACGGCGGCGCTGGTGTTCTTCGCCCTCCGCCGGCTGCGCGCGATCGCCTGACACCGCCCGCCGGGTGCGCGCGGTGGCCTGATACGGCTCGTCGGCTGGGCGCGGTGGCCTGACACGGCTCGTCGGCGGCGCGCGGTGGCCTGACACCGCTCGTCTGGTGCGCGCGATCGCTTGATACCGCTCGCCGGCTGAGCGCGGTGGCCTGGTACTGCTCGCCGGCTGCGCGCGATGGCCTGACACCGCTCGTCGGGTGCGCGCGATCGCTTGATGCCGCTCGCCGGCTGGGCGCGGTGGCCTGACAGGGCTCGTCGGCTGGGCGCGATGGCCTGACACCGCCCGTCGGCTGCGCGCGATCGCCTGACACCGCCCGCCGGAAGCCGCCGCGGTTTCGTGAATTCCCCACGGTGGCGCGGAGTTCGGCGGCCGATCGGGTGATCTGGCGGGGTAAGCGGGCGATCCCGCCCCAAGCACCGGTGCGGGGTCGTAAGGTCGCACCCGGTGAGGGAGCACGACGGTTCTGCCGAGGGGCACGAGGGGCGCGCGGGGGACCCGGAACCGTGGCGGGTATGCCTGTTGGACTCGTCGGGCCGGGCACTGGGCGCCGGGATGCTGCTGGGCGAATCCACGGTGCTCACCTGCGCGCACGTGGTGCGGGCCGCGGGGGAGGAAGCGCTTTCGGGGGCGCACGTGCTGGTCCGGTTCGTCGGACTGGACGGCATGCCCGAGACGCTCGCCGCCGTGCGGCCCGGGTGCTGGGTGCCGCCCTCGGAGGACGGCCGGGGCGACATCGCCCTCCTCGACCTCGCCGAAGCGTTCCCGCACGTGCCCGGCGCACCCTTGGTGCGCTTGGGCGCGGTACGCCACCGGGTGGTCTACACCTACGGCTTCCCGCCGCCGCACCGCTACGGCGTCTGGGTGAACAACGCCGAGCTGGCCGGCCCGGCCGGGGCCGCCGGGGAATGGATCCAGCTCAACTCGCCGCTGCCCGGCGAGCGGGTGCGGCGCGGGTTCAGCGGCGCCGGCGTGATCGACAAGGCGACCGGTGCGGTCCTCGGCATGGTGGTCACCGAGTACACCGACGAACGCGCGGGCCTGGCCTACCTGATCCCGGTCGAGGTGATCGTCCGGCACGTGCCGGACGTCGCGCGGTGGGTGGGCGAGCCGCCGCGGCCCGCGGCCGGGCCGCTGATCGTCGTCTTCGGCGACCGCGGTTCGGCCGTCCGGGAGGACTTCCTGGCGCAGGTGCGGCGCGAGCGCCGCGGGGTCCGTCCGCCGGCGGGGGGCCGGGCCCCCGCCGACCGGCTCGACGCGATCGTGGACGCGACCGGCAAGACGGCGGGCGAGGTGGCCGAACACGTCAGCGCCGGCATCAGCACCGGGGAGGTCCTCACCGTGCTCGAGACCCATCCCGAGGACGTCGCGGTGGCGGTCACCGGTGTCGAAGACGCCCGCGCGCCGGAGGAAGTGCTCACCACCGTGGTGCGGCCGCTGGTGGACCGGGGCGCCACCGTGCTGGTCCAGTTCAGCGGACCCGACTCGCCGGGGGTGCGCCTGGCCCGGCGCTGGGAGACCGAGCGCAACGCCCGGCGCCTGGACCGGCTGGCGCTGCTGGTCGACATGGTGGAGCACGAGGAGGACCGCACCCGCGAGCGGGTCGCCCGGCTCGGCTCGCGGACGGCGGTGCCCGGCGGTTCCGCGGATCTGCGCCTGCGGCTGGCCGCGCTGCGCTCGGCGGGCGAGCGGATCGAACCGGGCCGGGTGCGGCGGGCACTGGCGGCGACCGAACGGGACGCGGAAGCGGCCCGGTGGGAGCTGGTCCGGTTGTGCGCCGAGCTCGACGCCGTGGCCGCCCGGCACGACGAACTGCACGGGCGGCTGCGCGGCTACAACGCCAAAGCCACCGACGCGGGCCTGATGGAGGACGAGGAACTGGCCGAGCTTTACCGGCCGGCCATGGCGGCGCTGACCACACGCCCGGACGAGTCGGAGGTCGCGGCCGGGCTGGTCGAGCGGTACGTGCGGGCGGTCCGCCGCCGGCTGGAGGGCGCGTGACCACGGAAACGGCGTGGTGCCACGGCCGTCCGGTCGGGCCGATCGGGTTCTGCGAGGTGTGCGGCCGCCGCCGGGTGCCCGCCGAGCCGCCGGCCGCGTCCGGGCCGGCCCCCGAGAGCACCCGGCGCAGCGTCGAGCTCTGGAGCGGGGAGGCGGACTTCCAGTCGCTGCCCGCGATCGAGGTGCCGGACCCGGAGAAGCTCGTCCTCGCCGACACCGACTACCCCGAGCAGCACCGGTTCTGCGGCCACTGCGGGGAACCCGTCGGCCGCGCCTACGCCGGCGAACCGGCGTTCGCCGAGGGGTTCTGCGAAAACTGCGGCGAGCGCTTCTCCTTCCTGCCCAAGCTGAACCGCGGCGAGCGGCTCGGCGACCGCTACGAAGTCCTCGGCTGCTTCGCCCGGGGCGGGCTCGGCTGGGTGTACCTGGCCGCCGACACCGCGCTCGCCGGCCAGCACGTCGCGATCAAGGGCGTGATCAACAGCGGCAGCGCCGTGCTGCGCGCGATGGCGCGGGTCGAGCGCGACGTGCTGGTCCGGCTCAACCACCCGAACATCGTGCGCGTCAACGACTTCGTCGAGCACCCGGCGCCCGGCGGCGAACCGGACACCTACCTGGTGATGGAGTACGTCGGCGGGCGGTCGCTGCGTGACCTGCTGAAGCAGGGGCCGCCCCCGCGGGTGGAGCACGTGATCGTCTACGGCCGCGCCATCCTCGGCGCGCTGGACTACCTCCACGGCGAAGGCCTGCTCTACTGCGACATGAAGCCGGAGAACGTGATCCACGGCGACAAGCGGGTCACGGTCATCGACCTCGGCGCGGCGCGCCCGATCGGCGAGGGCACCGGGCCGAGCGTCGGCACCGAAGGGTTCCAGGCGCCGGCGCACGAGCTGGCCCGGCACGGCCTGACCGTGCGGTCGGACCTGTACACCGTGGGCCGGACGCTGCAGGTGCTGCTCGAAGCCGCGGCCGAAGACGCCGACCCGGACCGCGTCGCCGGCGGCCTCGACTCACTGCGGCGGGTGCTCGAACGGGCCGTCGCGCCGTTCGAGCGGCGGTTCGCCACGGCGGCCGAAATGGCCGAGCAGCTCGACGGCGTGCGCCGGGAGATCCTTTCGCTGCGCGACGAACGGCCGCGGCCGGTGCCGTCGGCGCTGTTCGAAGACACCGCGGAACTGCTCGACGACGGCCTCGGCGCGGTGCCCGGCCTCGACCACTGGGTGGGCGGCGGACGCGCCGACGGCCCGCTGGACCTCGGCCTGCCGGGTGCCGCCGACGGGGCCGGCCGGCTGCCGATCCCGCGGGTCGCCCCCGAGGACGTCGCGGCCGGGTTCATCGCCGCCGCGGGCGCGCCCGGGCCGCACCGCTGGCTGGACAAGCTCGCGATGTTCGACGAGCGCTCGGTGGAGATCGCGTTCGCCAGGACGCGGGCGCTGGTCGCACTGGGGGACTCGGATGCCGCGGCCGCGGCACTGGTGAACGCCGAAGAGCTGCTCGGGACCGAGGCCGCGCGCGACTGGCGGGCGGCCTGGCACCACGGGTTGCTGGCGCTGGCCCGCGACGACGCCGAACAGGCGGCGGCCGCGTTCGACCGGGTGCACCGCAGCTGGCCCGGTGAGATCGCGCCGAAGCTGGCGCTGGGGTTCTGCGCCGAACTGCGCGGGCAGATCGAACCGGCGGAGCGCTGCTACCGCTCGGTGTGGCACCGCGACCACACCCAGGTCAGCGCCGCCTTCGGGCTGGCCCGCTGCTACCTGCGGGCCCACGGCCGCGACGCCGCGATCGCCCTGCTCGACGCCGTGCCGCCGATCTCGCGCCACTACGACGCCGCGCGGATCGCGGCCGTGCGGATCCGCGCCGGCCGGCTGCCGTCCGGGCCACCGGACCGCGACGACTTCGCCGACGCGGCGCGGCGGCTGCCCGAGCTCTACCTCGACCGCGAGGCCCAGGACCGGCTGGAGGCACTGGTCCGCGAGGCGGCGCTGGCCGGCCTGCCCGAGCTCGACACCGGCCGAGCCTGGAACGGCGGCGCGCTCCTCGGCGAGCACGTCACCGAACGCGGCCTGCGGTCGCTGCTGGAGCAGTCCCTGCGCCGGCTCGCCGAGCGGGCGGCGGACCGGAATTCCCACGGCGTGCTGGTCGACCTCGCGAACTCCGTCCGGCCGAAGACGAGAAGGTGATCGGATGCCCGAGCGGGACCGCCCGTCGTTCACCCTCCAGCTGAGCCAGAACAAGTACCTGGCGCCCGCCGACGACCGGATGGACGTCGTCGTCACCGTGCGGGTGGGCGACGCCGGTGCCGCCGCGACCGGGCCGCCGCCGACCGCCGAGCTGCTGCTGGTGGACTGCTCCAGCTCGATGGACTGGCCGCCGACGAAGATCGAGGCCGCGCGGCACGCCTGCCGGGCGGCCATCGGCTCGCTGCGGGACGGCGTGCTGTTCGGCGTGGTCGAGTGCACCGGGCGCGCCCGGCTGGTGTACCCGCCCGCGCCGCCGCTGGCGGTGGCCGGCGAGCGGACCCGCCACGAGGCGAAGGCCGCGGCCGCCGAGCTGATCGCCGGGGGCGGCACCGCGATGAGCACGTGGCTGGACCTGGCCCGGGACCTGTTCGACAAGACCCCGGCCACCATCCGGCACGCCGTCCTGCTCACCGACGGCAAGAACGAGTCCGACCGCGCGGGCGCGCTGGAGGCCGCGCTCGGCCGCTGCCGCGGCCGGTTCGCCTGTGACGCCCGGGGCATCGGTGACGACTGGGAACCCCGGGACCTGCAGCGCATCGCGTCGGTCCTGCGCGGCAGCGCGGACGCCGTGCTGGAGGACGCCGAGCTCGCCGGGGACTTCCGGCGCCTGGTCGAGCAGGCGATGGGCCGGACCGTGCCGGACCTGCGGCTGCGGATGACCACGATGCCCTACAGCCGGCTTCGGTTCGTCAAGCAGGTCTTCCCGGCCGAGGTCGACCTCACCGCGCAGTGCCGGACGGAGGGCCGGGTGTTCGAGCTGCCCACCGGGGCGTGGGGCGACGAACTGCGCGAGTACCACCTCTGCCTCGACGTCGGGACGGGGGAGCTGACCCGGTACGAGGACCGGTTGCTGGGTACCGTCGGCCTCTTCGCCGGCGCCGACGAGGCCGTCGCCGAACAGCAGGCCGTCGTCGGCTACCTGACCGAGGACCTGGCGCTGTCCAGCGTGCCGGACGACAACGTCGCCCGCGTCACGGGGCAGGCCGAGCTCGGCCGCGCCGTCCGGGCGGGCTGGGACGCCTTCGAGCGCGAAGACCGGGTGACGGCGGCGCGCGAGTGGGGTACCGCGGTCCGGCTGGCGACCGAGCTGGGCAACGCGGAGATCCTCAAGCGCCTGGGCCGGTTGATCGACGTGCGCGACGACGGCACCGTCGTGGTCAAGGACGGCGTGCGCCCGCGCGACGGCTTCTCCCTGGTGCTCGGTTCGACCCTCTCCACCTACACCGGCGGGGCGGAACCCGTCGCCGTCGCCGCCCCGCCCGAAGCCGGCGGCGCCCCGCGCGAGTGCGTCCACTGTGGACACAAGGCGCGGCCGACGGCGAAGCGGTGCGGGCACTGTGGTGAACTGTTCGAAGCCGGAGCGCCTTCGTGACCGCGACCAGCACGACCCGGCAGACCCTGTGGTGGCTGCGGCTGGGCCTGGTGGCCGGCAGCGTGCTGGTGCTGGGCGCGGCCCTGGCGACCTTCCTCGGCCTGCGGGCCAGCATCGCCGAGGTGCGCGAGCGGACCGCGCCCGCGGTGCTCGAGGTGTCGCTGGCCAAGGGGGCGATCGTGGCCGCGCACGGCGCCGCGGTGGCCGCGTTCCACGGCGGCCAGGCGAGACTGACCGGCCCCAGCGAGCAGTACGAGGACGAAATCGCCTTGGCCAGCCAGCAGCTCGCCCAGGTCGCGGAGCACAACGCGGCCGGCGAAGCGGGCAGCCGGACGCTCCGGCTGATCGAAGGGCTGTTGCCGGCCTACAACGGCTTCATCGGCCAGGCCGATGTCCACTTCCGGCAGGACGGGGGCGGCCCGCTCGCGGCGAGCAACCTGCTGTCGGCGTCGGATCTGCTGACCGCACCGCAGAACGGCATCCTCGCGCAGCTCGACCGGCTCGAAGCCGCCCAGCGGGCCGCGCTCGACGGCCAGCTCGGCGCCGACTGGCTGGACCCGGCGATCACGCTGCTCTGGGCACTGCCGCTGGTCGTCCTGCTCGGCACGCTGGCGTGGACCCAGCGGTTCCTCGCCCGGCGGTTCCGGCGCACGGTGAACACCGCGCTGCTGGCCGCCACGGCGGCGTGCGTGCTGCTGGGCACGGGAACGGCACTGCTGCTGGGAATCCAGTCGGACGCGCGGCGAAGCGGCGCCGCGCTGGAGCGGACCGTGGACGCGCGGTCCACGGCCACCACGGCCGCCGCCACCCAAGCCCAGTCGATGCTCGCCCGGGTGCTGGTGGAACAGTGCGGACCGGGCGGAGCGGCCGCGTGCGGCGACACCGTGGCCGCGTTCGCCGCCGCGGCGACCGCCCCGCCCGCCGGTGCGGCCGCGCCGTCGGCCGAGGCCGACGAGGCGGTGCTGCTGGGGCCGGGGCTCACCGAACCGGGCTGGACCGAGGTGCTCGGCTACGGGATTCCCGTGCTGGCCGCGGGAATCGGCGTCCTGGCGGTGGGCGGCCTGCAACCCCGCCTCGACGAATACCGGTTCCGCGCGAGGAGAGAGCCGTGATGAAGCGCTGCTCCGGCTTGGCGATGGCCGTCGTCCTGCTGCTGTCCGGGTGTTCCGCCGGGAGCGGCACGGAGGAGGTCACGGTGCTGGGGCCGTTCACCGGCGACGAGCAGGCGGCGTTCCAGCGGGTGCTCGACGGGTTCACCCGGGAATCCGGGATTCCCGTGCGCTACCAGGGCACCCGTGCGCAGGACCAGGTGCTGCGCGGCGACCTGCAGCAGGGCACCCCGCCCCACGTGGCGGTGCTGTCGAAACCGGCGGAACTAGCGGGGTACGCGCGTTCGGGTCACCTGAAGCCCCTGGATGCCGTCCTCGGCGCGGAAGCCACCGCGGCCTACAGTTCGCAGTGGCTGAAGCTGCAGCAGCTCGGCGGCAAGGCGGTGTACGCGGTCGCGGTGAAGGCCGACCTGAAGAGCATCGTCTGGTACACCCCGAAAACCTTCACCGGACCCGTGCCCGAGACCTGGGACGAGCTCGTGGCGGTGTCCCGGCGGATGGCCGCGGCCGGGCAGCCGCCGTGGTGCCTCGGCATGGGCGCCCCGCCGAACTCCGGGTTCCCCGGGACGGACTGGCTGGAGGACATCCTGCTGCACCGCGCCGGGCCGCGGGTCTACAGCGACTGGGCGGCCGGCCGGCTGGCCTGGACCGACCCGGCGGTGGTGGACGCGTGGCAGAGCTGGGGCACGCTGGTCCTGGCGCCGGGCACGGTCCGCGGCGGCAGAACGGCGGCGCTGCTCACTTCGTTCGCCGACGCCGGCCGGGCCATGTTCGCCGACCCGCCCGGCTGCGCGCTGGAGCACCTCGCCTCGTTCGCGATCGGCGGGTACAGCGCGGTCCCGCGGCCCGGCGGGCCGCCCGTCCCCGACCGGGACTTCCGGTTCTTCCCGTTCCCGGGCTCCGGCGGCGCCGGGCCGTCCGAGGTCTCGGCCGACCTCGCCGGGATGTTCCGCGACACCCCCGCCGCGCGCCGGCTCATGGCCTACCTCGCCGGGGAGGAGGGACAGCGGATCTGGCCGTCCGGCGGGACCGCGTTCTCGGTGCACCAGGGCCTCGTCGGGCAGAACGTCTACGGCAGCGACGTGGCACGGCGGATCGCGACGACCCTCGCCGGCGGCGGCGAACTTTGCTTCGACGCGTCGGACCTGATGCCCTCGGCGATGACCAGCGCGTTCTACCAGGCGGTGCTGGAGTACCTGGCCCGCCCCGACCGGCTGCCCACCCTGCTCGGGCAGCTGGAACAGGTGCGCAAGGGCATCGGCCCGGAACAGCGGCTCGACCTGCCGTGCTCAGGAGCAGGCTCTTAGTGGAGAGAAGGAGATCCGGTGCAGGAGTTCGTGCGGTTCCCGCTGGCCGACGGCGGTTCGGTGGTCGTCGAGGTCGAAGGGGAACCCGGCCTGGAGCAGGCCGCGGCGCCCTCGGGCGTGCTGCGCAAGGCGACCACGACGTTCGAGCACGCGCTGAGCGAAGTCCGCGCGGCCGCGTCCGCCGCACTGGCCCAGTTCCGCGACCTGGGCCCGGACGAGGTGGAACTCAAGTTCGGCGTCAAACTCGACGCCCAGGCCGGCGCGGTGATCGCGCGCACCGGGCTGCAGGGCCAGTTCGAGGTCAAGCTGAAGTGGCTGCGCGAGGGGGTGCCGCCGGCCGAAGAAGCCGCCGAGGAACCGGAGGCGTGAGGCTGCCTGGACCCGCGAGGCCGGCGGGCGCGGCGACCCGTTCGATGAGCCGCCGCCGTCCGGTTACCGCTTGTAGCCGACGACCCCGGCGACGCACCTGGCCGAGTCGCTGAGCGGCGTCAGCCGGGGGCCGTCCGGCCACCACTCGTCGCAGACCGCCATGCCCGGCTTCGACGTCGCGTTCGGCTGGAGCAGTTCGAGGCCGTCCAGCATCGCTTCGATCTCCGCGCGGGTGCGGAAGCGGCCGGCGCCGAGCGGGCCGGAGACCAGGATCTGCTCGATGCGCTTGGCGATTTCGGTCAGCTCCGGCACTTCCGGGTCGTAGAAGTGCGAAAGCACCACGTACGAGCCCGACGGCAGCGCGTCGATGTACTCGCGCATGATGTCGAAGACGCCGTCGCCCTCGTAGTGGTGCATCGTGCCGACCTGCAGCAGCGCGACCGGCTCGGTGAAGTCGACGTGCCGCAGCACTCCTTCGTGGCCCAGGACTTCCCGCGGCTTGAAGATGTCGGCCTCGACCATGTGCGTGAAGTCGTTTTCGACCAGCAGGGCGCGGCCGTGGGCGAGGACCACCGGGTCGTTGTCGATGTAGACGACCGTGTTGTCCTTGTCGATGCGCTGCACGATCTGGTGGGTGTTCTCGGCCGTCGGCAGCCCGGACCCGCAGTCGAGGTACTGGTGGATCTTCGTCTGGCCGGCCAGCATCCGCAGTGCCCGGTTGTGGAACCCGCGGTTGCCGCGGGCGATGTCCACCGCTTCCGGGACCGCCGTGCGGATCTTCTCCATCACCACGCGGTCGACTTCGTAGAAGTTGTGGCCGCCGAGGAACCCGTCGTAGATCCGCGCGATGCTCGGCCGGGCGGGGTCCACCCCCACCGGCGTCTGGCTCGGGGACAGCGCTGACGGCGTGCCGGACATGGCGACCTCGCAGGACTTCGGCGTGCGGCGTGGGCCACCCAGCGTAGTAGGTCGCGTCCGCGCGGTGAAGGCGAGGTCCGCCGGCTAGCCGCTGGGCCGGAGCCGCTGGCCGGGGATGTCGGCGGCGCGCTGGGCGCGTTCCCGGCGCAGCCGCTCGAGGTGCTGTTCGATCCGCCGGTCGAGGTCGCGGGCGGCCTCGGACAGGTCCGTCAGGTCGCGACGGGACCACGGGCGCCCGGCGGCCTCCGTGTCCCTTTCGTCCCCTGCCCTGTCCACTACCGGCACCTCCCGGATCGGCCCTGGCTGCCTGCTCTTGGCGTTACTGCCCCATCGGCGGCCGGCCAAAACGCCGTGCGGCGTGAGCCGTGGCACGCGCGCGGCCGTCCGGTGGACCGGTCGGAAAATCCCTGGGCACAATTTTGACCAGGTGGTAGAAATTGAGGAGCCGTGGCGGACGGCCGCCACCGGAGCTGGAGGAACTGGGGATGAGCGTGCCTTCCGTACAGCTGTATTCGGTCCGCGACGCCTTCGCGGCCGATCCCGCCGACACCCTGCGGCGGCTCGCCGCGATCGGCTTCACGCAGGTCGAGCCGTACGGCGTCGTCGAGAACGCCGAAGCACTGCGGGCCGGGCTCCCCGCCAACGGCCTGACCGCCCCGACCGCCCACGCCCAGCTGCTCGGCGCCGACCAGCACGCCGTCTTCGCCGCCGCGGCCGAGCTGGGCATCGGCCTGGTGATCGACCCGTTCGTGCCGGCCGAGCGCTGGCAGGACCCGGCCGGCATCGCGGCCACCGCGGAGGCGCTCAACGCCGCCGCGAAACTCGCGGCCGAGCACGGTGTCCGCGCCGGCTACCACAACCACTGGTGGGAGCTGGCATCCCGAATCGACGGCCGCAGCGCCCTCGAAGTGTTCGCCGAGCAGCTCGACCCGGCGGTCGCCCTCGAGATCGACACCTACTGGGCCACCGCGGGCGGCGAAGACGCGCCCGCGCTGCTGCGCCGGCTCGGCGACCGCGTGCGGGCCATCCACGTCAAGGACGGCGGCCTGGCCACCGACGCCACCGGCCAGGTCCCGGCCGGCCAGGGGCGGGTGCCGGTCGCCGACGTGCTCGCCGCGGCACCGGACGCCCTGCGCGTGGTCGAGTTCGACGCCTTCGACGGCGACCTCTTCGAAGCCCTCGCCGCCAGCCACGCCTACCTGACCGGGGCGGGCCGGTGACCGGCGGGCCGGTCGGCGTCGGGATCATCGGCACCGGCGTCATCAGCGGCACCTACCTCGAAAACCTCACCGCCTTCCCGGACGTCCGCGTGGTGCGGGTCGCCGACCTCGACACCGGGCGCGCGGCGGCGCGCGCCGCCGAGTACGGCGTGCCGCGGGCGGGCACGGTGGCCGAGCTGCTGGCCGACCCGGACGTCGAGCTGGTGGTCAACCTGACCGTCCCGGCCGCACACGCCGACGTCGGGCTCGCCGCGTTGGAAGCGGGCAAGCACGTGTGGACGGAGAAGCCGCTGGCCCTGGACCGCCAGACCGGCCGCAAGCTCCTCGACCGCGCCCGGGAGAAGGGGCTCCGCGTGGCGAGCGCGCCGGACACCGTGCTCGGCGCCGCGCTGCAGACCGCGCGCCGCACCGTCGAGGCGGGCCGGATCGGCCGTCCCCTCACCGCGCTGGCCCTGTTCCAGGTGCCGGGCCCGGAGCGGTGGCACCCGGCACCGGAGTTCTACTTCCAGCCCGGCGGCGGGCCGCTGCTCGACATGGGCCCGTACTACCTCACGGCGCTGGTGCACCTGCTCGGCCCGGTCCGGCGTGTCACCGGGGCCGGCGGGCGGGCACGCGACACGCGGGTCGTCGGGTCCGGGCCGCGGGCAGGCACGGAGTTCCCGGTGTCGGTGGCGACCACGGTCACCGCGCTCGTCGAGTTCGAGCACGCCTCGGCCCAGCTGGTCCTGAGCTTCGACTCGGCGCTCGAGCGGGGCGGGCTGGTCGAGCTGACCGGCACCCTCGGCACCGCCGTGCTGCCGGACCCCAACCGGTTCGACCGGCCGACCCGGCTGCTCCTGCTCGACCGGGACGAGCCGGAAGAGCTGGCGCCCCGGGGACACGCGGCTTCGCGCGGCACCGGCGCGCTCGAACTGGCGCGGGCCATCCGGGCCGGGGTGCCGGAACGCGCGTCGGGCGAGCTGGCCTACCACGTGCTCGACGCGATGCTGGCCATCGACGAGTCCATGACGCGCGGGCAGAGCGTGGAGGTCACCAGCAGCGTCGACGTCCCGCCGCTGCTGCCGCCGGAGTGGGACCCGTACGCGAAGACTCTGGGGGAAACCTGAGCCGGCCGCGACGCGACCGTGCCCGCCGCCTACTCGAAGAGATGCCGGTGGGCCCGGCTCCAGGCCACCCGGTCCGCCAACTCCTCGAGGAAGCCGCCGGCGACCCAGTCGACCTGGGGCTGGATTCCCGCGGCGGCCAGCTTCCGGACCTGGTCGATGCCGTCCCGCTGGGTTTCGATCACGGCATCGACCAGGCCCGCCGTGGACGTCAGGCCGTAGCCGCTCGCGAACAGCTCCAGGCGGTGCCGCCGATCGGGAGACCGGGGATGACGCAGCCACCGCAGGCACTCGGCGTCGTCCCGGAAGGGGGCGACGTACTCCAGGGCGTAGGCGACGTCGTGGATCCGGGTGCCGGGACGGGCGTAGTCCCAGTCGAGGATGCCCACCGGCTGCCCGCCTCGCCAGACGACGTTCCAGGGACCGAAGTCGCCGTGGCAGATGACCTCGTGGCCGCTCGTGCCGCGTTCGCCGGTGAACCAGGCGAGCCCGTCGGGCGACCGGAAGCCGGCCACCGCGTCGTGGTAGTCCCGCAGCAGCCGCGCGAACCTCGTCAGGCCGGCGTCGCCGGTCACCTCGGCCCAGCCCTCGGGGCCCGATGTGCCCTCCAGGTAGGTCAGCACCTCGTTGCCGTCCGCGTCGAGGCCCAGCACGCGCGGTGCGTACGGGAAGCCGACGGCCTCCAGATGCCGCAGCAGAGCGTGGACCGCCGGCGACCACGGGTACGTGGGCCTGCGGACGGTGTCGCCGATGCGCACCACCCGCCGGTGCGGCTGGTCCTGCAGCAGGTCGTCCCCGGTCACGCGAGCGAACCCTACCCGCGGCCGCCGTCTTTCCCGCCGCCGTTTTCCCGCCCTTCAGAGCGGGACGGTGAGCAGGTTCTGCAGGTGGCAGCGCAGCGAGCCGACCAGGTCGACGTCGCCCGGCACGGTCAGCCACTGCACCTGCAGGCCGTCCATCAGCGCGATGAACGTCAGCGCCGCCATCCCGGGCTCGACGCCCTCCCGCAGCTCGCCGCGGGCGGCGAGGGCTTCGAACGACTCGCGGACGCCGTCCCGCGCGGCCCGGTAGTGGCGGACGAAGTACTCGTGCGCCGGGTGGTCCGGGGCGACCGCTTCCGCGGCGAGGCGCGAGTAGAGGTCGACGATCCCGGGGTGGCGGACGTTGTGCTCGGCGAGCGCGACGAAGTGGCGCAGGACTTCGAGCCCGGGTGGCGCGGCGAGCTGCTCGCGCTCG
This sequence comes from Amycolatopsis rifamycinica, assembly GCF_000695625.1. GTDB lineage: Bacteria > Actinomycetota > Actinomycetes > Mycobacteriales > Pseudonocardiaceae > Amycolatopsis > Amycolatopsis rifamycinica. The sequence goes on along the minus strand of NZ_JMQI01000019.1, from coordinate 24,533 downwards.
GTGTCCTCGGCGTCCCGGCGTTCCAGCACGGCGGCGAGCAGGGCTTCCTTGGTGGGGAAGTAGTAGAGGAGGCCGGCGTGCGAGATCCCGACGCGCTTGGCGATCTCCCGCAGCGACGAGCCGTGGTAGCCGAGCTCGCCGTACGCCGAGGCCGCCGCCGTGATGATGTCTTCGCGGCGGATCCGGCCCTTCAGGTAGCCCCCGGTCACGGGGTCGCGGTGGTCTCGGCGGCGTGCACGGCACCATCATGCCGCAGCGGTAGCTCGCACAAGGCACGTGAGCGAACGAACAAACGGGTTGTGCGATCTCGGCCGGCTTGCGAGCATCACGGCGTGAAGAGCGCGGAACGGCAACGGGTGATCGTGGAGCGGCTGCGCGACACCGACCAGGTGGGCGTCGCCGAGCTGGCCGAAGCGACCGGCGCGTCGGAGATGACCGTCCGCCGCGACCTCGACCAGCTGGCCGCCCGGGGCGTGCTGCGCCGGGTGCACGGCGGCGCGGTCCCGGCGTCCCCGTCGGGGATCGAGCCGCCGTTCGCGGCCCGTGCGACCTCCGCGATCGAGGCCAAGCGCGCCATCGCCGCCGCGGCGGCCGAGCTGATCCGCGACGGCGAGACGATCGTCCTCGACAGCGGGACGACGGCCCTGGAACTGGCCCGGCTGCTGCGCGGCCGGGCGATCACGGTGATGCCGCTGTCGCTGCACGCGGCCCGCGAGCTGGCCGAGGCCCCCGGCATCCGCCTCCTGCTCCCCGGCGGCGAACCGCGGCCGGGGGAGCAGGCCCTGGTCGGCCCGCTGACGCTGGCGTCCCTGCGCGCCCTGCGCTTCGACGTCGCCGTGCTGAGCCCCTGCGCGTTCGACCTCGAGGCCGGCTTCACGGCGTTCGACCTGGCCGACGCCGAGGTCAAGCGGACGGCGCTCGAGGTCGCGGCCCGCACGATCGTGCTCGCCGACGGCGCCAAGTGGGGCCGGTCCGCGCTCGCCTGTGTTTGTCCCGCCGATCGCGCGGATGTGGTGATCACCGATCCCGGTGCGCCCGAGGGCCCGCGCGCGGCGCTGGCCGAGCGTGGCGTGCTGGTGCACGTCGCCGTTCCTTTGGAGAGCCGATGACGACCGTCCCGACCCGCCCGCGTGCCGCCCGGTTCGCGACCTTCATGTTCTTCGGCCTCAACGGGTTCGCCATGGGCATGTGGGTGGTGCACATCCCGAACGTCGAGCGCGCGACGGGCATTTCGCACAGCACGCTGGGCGCGCTGCTGCTGGTGCTCGGCGGCGCGGCGTTCGCCGGCATGCAGCTGGCCGGTCCGCTGGTCGACCGGTTCGGGCACCGGCGCCTCGTGCCGGCCGCCGGCGTGCTGCTCGGCCTCGCGGTGTGCGGGCCCGGGTTCGCGGATTCGTGGTGGACCCTCGGGCTGGCGCTGGTCTTCTTCGGCTTCGGCAACGGCGCCATCGACGTCGGGATGAACTCCCACGCGGTCGTGGTCGAGCGGGCCTACCCGCGCCCGATCATGGCGGCGTTCCACGCGATGTGGTCGATCGGCGGCGCGATCGCCGCGGTCATCGGCGCGGCCACGCTCGGCGCGGGCGTCGCCACCGGCGTGACGCTCACCGGCACGGGCCTGGTCTGCGTAGTGCTTTCCGTGCTGTCGGCGCGGTTCCTGATGGAGCCGGCCGACGCGCCGTCCGCCGGGGCCGCGGACACCGCCGAAGCGGCGCCGGCCGGGCGCCGCCGGACCCCGGGCCGCACGGTCTGGCTGCTCGGCCTGCTGGCGCTGGCCCTCATGCTGTCGGAGGGTGTCGCGAACGACTGGGCCGCGCTGCACATGGAAAAGGTCCTCGGCACCTCGGCGTCCACGGCGGCGCTGGCGTACGGCGCGTTCGCGGTGGCGATGACGACCGGCCGCTTCCTGACCGACCGCGTCGCGGCCTGGTCCGGCCCGGCGGCGATCGTCCGCTACGGAGCGATCCTGGCCGCGATCGGCCTGACGACGGCCGCGGCGGCCCCGTGGGTCCCGCTGTCCCTGGTGGGCTGGGCGCTGTTCGGCCTGGGCCTCTCGGGCGGCGTCCCGCAGCTGTTCACGGCGGCGGGCAATCTGGACACGCGGGCCTCGGGAGCGTTGATGGCCCGGGTGGTCGGCCTCGGGTACGTCGGGCTCCTGGCCGGCCCGGCGCTGATCGGCGGCCTGACGCGGTGGATGCCGCTGAACGTCACGTTCGCGGTGCCGGTGGTGCTGTGCGTGCTGGCGGCGGTGTTCGCCGGGATCCTCAGCCCGAAGCCGGAACCGGCGGAGCAGCCCGTCGGCTGAGCGGGCGGCCCGCTGCGACCGTGCGCGCCGGCCTCCCCGGCCAGGTGCGGCCGGGGTGTGGATCGAACGCGCTCGGCCGCGCCTAGCGATGGTGGGCGACGGTTTCGTGCGCCCGCTCCGCGCCGGTGGCCGGTTCGGTGTGGATCACCACCGCGGTCAGGCGCGGGATCGTGTGCAGCAACCGGTGTTCCACCTCGTGGGCCAGCGCGTGGGCGGCCTCGACGGTCAGGTCCGCCGCCACCGTCACCGCCAGCTCCGCCCGCAGGTGGTGCCCGATCCAGCGCATCCGCAGGTCCCGGGCCCCCAGTACGCCGTCGACCGCCAGGGCGGTTCGTTCGGCCAGGTCGACCGACGCCGGGTCGACGGCGTCCAGCAGCCGCCGGAAGACCTCCTTCGCGGCGTCTCGCAGGACGAACAGGATCGCGACGGTGATGACCAGGCCGATGATCGGGTCCGCCGCGGGGAAGCCGAACGCGACGCCCGCCGCGCCGGCGACGACCGCGAGCGACGTGAAGCCGTCCGTGCGGGCGTGCAGCCCGTCGGCGACGAGCGCGGCCGAGCCGATCTCGCGGCCGATCTTGATCCGGTAGCGCGCCACGAGTTCGTTGCCCACGAAGCCGATCACGCCGGCCAGGGCGACCACCCACGGGTGCGCGACCGGCCGCGGGTCGAGCAGCCGCGCCACCGATTCGTAGCCGGCGATCGCCGCCGAAGCCGCGACGACGAGCACGACCACCACGCCCGCCAGGTCTTCGGCGCGGCCGAGACCGTAGGTGTAGCGGCGGGTCGCGGCACGGCGGCCGAGCAGGAACGCGACGCCGAGCGGGACGGCGGTCAGCGCGTCGGCGAAGTTGTGGATGGTGTCGCCCAGCAGCGCCACCGAGCCGGTGATCAGCACGAGCACCAGCTGCGCGACGGCGGTCAGCGACAGCGCGGCGAACGACCACACGAGCGCGCGCACCCCGCGCCGGCTGGTTTCGAGGGCGTGGTCCACGCGGTCGGCGCTGTCGTGGCTGTGCGGCCGCCACCGCGAGTGGCGGTGCCCGTGGCCGTGCCCGTGTGGGTGTCCGTGACCGGTCATGAGAGCCAGTTTATCTGCGCAAGCACGCAGATACGCAAGTAGTAAGGTTGTGACCATGCACGCGTCGCTGCCGGAGTTCGACATGCCCACCGAAGAGCAGGTCCACCTGGCCGCGGAGTCGTTCCGCCTGCTGGCCGACCCGACCCGCATCAAGGTGTTGTGGGCCCTGCTGCAGGGCGAGTCCTCGGTGGCCTGCCTGGCCGAACTGGCCGGCGCGGCCCCGACGGCGGTCAGCCAGCACCTGGCGAAGCTGCGTCTGGCGGGCCTGGTGAAAGGCCGCCGCGAAGGGACCTTCGTGTACTACTCGGCGGCGGACAACCACGTCCGCGGCCTGCTGGCCCAGGCCCTGCACCACGCGGACCACGTGGACCGCGACATCCCTGCGGGCGACCACGCCCACCACCCGCGGTCCGGCTGACCCCGCGGAATCCTCGGAGCGGTCCGGGGCCGGGTTTCCGCGGGCCGCCGCAGCGGGTAGCCCCGAGGTGATCGCCGCCCGGATCGCGGGTGGCGCAGCGTGGCGGAGGGAAGACGATGTCGACCGCACCCCCGGTGCCACCCGGCCCGATCCAGCCCGACCCCATCGTCCCGGAGCCGGGGCCGCCGGGTCCGGGACCGGCCCGGCCGCTGCCGGACCCCGGTGTTCCCGTGCCGGACCCGTTGCCGCCGGACCCGAAGCCCGGCCCCGAACGCGAGTAAATTATGGAAATCAGATCATACGAGTTTCATATGATTTCGTGTACCGTCGGGGCATGACAACAGCACAGAGCTACCGCCGGATGGTCAACACCGGCAACAAGATCGTGGTCGGCCTGCAGCGGCTCGGCGTCGCCTTCGGCCCGATGCAGCTGCTCACCGTGCCCGGACGCCGCACCGGTGTCCCGCGCACGTTCCCGATCGCCGTCAACCCGATCGACGGGCACCACTACATCGTCCAGGCCTACCCGAAGGCGGCCTGGGTGGCGAACGTGCGAGCCGCCGGCGAGGTGACGCTCACCCGCGGCCGCCGCTCGTCGGCCGCGCGGCTGACCGAACTGCCGGTGGCGCAGCGGCGTCAGGTGCTGCGCCGGCTGGTCGAGACCAGCCCGGCGAGCGTGGGGAAGCGGTTCGTGACGACCGGCCTGGCGGAGGGGGCGACGCCGGACGCCGTCGCGGCGGCCGCGGACCGCATCGCGGTCTTCCGCGTCGAGCGGTCCTGAGTCAGCGGCGGTCCCGCTCCAGCGCCCCTCCGTCGCCACCCCGCGCCATGGGAGCGACGCACGGACGGGGGTCGGACGTGCGCCCGGCCCGCCCCCGCCGGGAGTCAAGCCTCGATCTGGTCGCGGTCGCCGGTGCCGTCGATCTCGATGCGCCGCGGCTTCGCCTTTTCCACGATCGGGATGCGGACGGTCAGCACCCCGGCGTCGTAGTTCGCGGTGATGTGCTCGGTGTCCAGGGTGTCGCCGAGGAAGAGCTGGCGGGAGAACACGCCCAGCCGCCGTTCGGAGACGTGCATCCGGACGTCGTCCCCGGTCGGCAGGGGCCGTCGTTCGGCCTTGACCGTGAGGACGTTGCGCTCGACGTCCAGCTCGATCGCGCCGGGGTCGACGCCGGGGAGGTCGAAGCACACCACGAACTCGTCGCCGGCGCGGTAGGCGTCCATCGGGATCGCGGCCGGCTTCGACCAGGTGCCGGCGCCGAAGACCTGCTGGGCGAACCGGTCGAGGTCGCGGAACGGGTCGGTGCGCATCAACATCGGGATCCACCTCCTGGAAACTTGACAGCTCTGGTGTCAACACGCGGGTCTGTTCTAGCATGTCGTCAAAACGATGACAAGACATGGGTCGTCGAAAGGATGACGTGATGGACGGGATCGATCCCACCGGCGCGCTGCGCCGGATCCAGGAGGTGGTGGCCGCCGCCCGGGCCGGGGCCGCGGAGCAGGATCAGGTGCTGGCCGCGTTGTCCGGCCTGCGGCGGCTGCGGGAGGAGCTCGCGAGCTGGGAACCGGAGCTGATCACCGCGGCCAGGGCGGCCGGCACCAGCTGGGTGGCGCTCGCGCCCGCGCTGGGGGTCGCCAGCCGCCAGGCCGCCGAACGGCGCTACCTGCGGCTGCAGCCCTCGCACACCGGCGAGAAGACGGGCGAAGCCCGGGTCGACGCGGAACGCGACCGGCGCGCGGGCGACCGGGCCGTCGCCGACTGGGCCCGCCGCAACTCCGCGATCCTGCGCCAGCTCGCCGGCCGCGTCAGCGCGCTCGACGGGCTCGGCCCGGCCGCGCAGGAGAGCGCCGACCGCCTCGGCGCGGCCCTCGGCGACGACGACCCGGCGACGCTGCTCCCGCCGCTGGCCGCCGCCCGGCCGCACCTGACCGGCGCGCACGCCGGGCTGGCCGAGCAGCTCGGCGAGATCTCGGCCCGCACGGACCAGCTGCGCCGCGACGCCGCCGGCAACCGCCGCTCACGCGACTGACCGGGTTCGCCCGGAGACCGCGTGTCTGAGATCGCCGAGGACCGGGTAGTCACCAGGCATGGACGACACCCCTGACCGGACGGAAACCCGGGCCGAGCTGCTGCCCGAAGAGCAGGCGGTGGACAGCGCCGACCCCGAGGGCCAGGCCCGCGAGGTCCTGCGCGACTCCGACCGCCGCACCGAGCATCCGGAAGCGACGCTGGGGCGCCGCAAGCCCGAAGACACGGTCTGACCGCAGCACCCCAGACGCCGCAGCACCCCAGACGCCGCAGCATCCAGGACACCACGCCGGTCAGAACCGGTAGTGGAGAACGCGGGTGCCTTGGCGGGACATCGCCGTGCTGTGGGCCAGGAGGCGGGTCAGCGCTCGGACGGGTTGCGGGAACGCGGCCACTTCCGGGGCGCGGGTGAGCAGCTGCTCCGCGACGAGCGTGAGGCCGGCGTTCCAGTGTTCCGGCTCGTGCGGGTCGTCGAAGCCCTGGGCGGCGTCGATGCCGAGCGCCTTGATCGAAGGGTGGTACTTCATCGCCCAGGCGGCGAACCGCGTGTAGCCGTTCAGCACGAGTTCGCCCGTCGGGAACCGCGTGGTCAGCCGGCGGATCGTCGTCGGGAACGAGCCTCCGGGCAAGAAGGGCAGCAGACCTTCGGCCACGATCACGGCGGGCCGGTCGCCGGGCAGGGCCTGGGACCAGCCGGGCTCGGTGACGTCCGCGGCGATCAGGTGCGTCCGGTCCGGGAGGTACCGCCGTCGCAGGTCGGTGACCTCGGGCAGGTCGACGTCGTACCAGCCGACGCCGTCGGGCGGGTCGCAGCGGGCCGACCGGGTGTCGAGGCCACAGCCCAGGTCGACGACGACCGCGTCGGGGTGCGTGGCCGTGAACCGGCGGACGACGTCGTCGATCTTCGCGGCGCGCAGCGCGGTGCCGGCGATGAGGCTCGGCTTGACCTTCAGCTTGGCGAAGTCGTAGCCGGTGTCCCCGGCGATCCGGTCCGCGACCGCCGCGGCCAGGGTGTCGCCGAGGATCGAAGCCGGCGCTTTGCTGTCGAGGGCTCGCGCGTACAGGGTGAGCAGCGCGGTCTCCTGGACCGGGTCCAGGCGAAGCGGGGATGGCATGGGGTTCCTAGTGTTCCGGGGGATTGCGGGCGGCGATGTCCCGCAACCAGGTCAGGGATTCCTGGGCCGCCTTGATGCGTTCGGTGCGGGGTCCTTCGCGGCCGGTGATGGCGAAGCCCTCCTCGGCGATGTCGCCGAACGCGCTGAGGCTGTCGAGTTTGCGCTGGACGACCTTGTGCCAGGCGTCGTCCTCGATGCGGTAGTAGGCGACGCGGTCGCCGGGGCGGCGGACTTTGCGCACCAGCCCGATGGTGGTGAGCAGCCGCATGTTGGACGTCAGGGACGCCCGGCTGGCCTGGATCGTGTCGGCGATCCCGCCCGCGGACTGCTCGGGCGGGTCGCAGATCATGAGCCAGCCGAGGACGCGCCCGGTGATCGGGGGCAGCCCCCATTCCTCCACGCAGAAGGTGGCCACCCGCTCCACCCACCGCATGAGCTGGTCCTGCTGTTCGTCACCCATGGCGCCGCGCTCCCTGTGTCCGCTGGTCACCGTTTCATAGCGGCGACGGACTCGCGGGTCGGCGCCGGGGTGGCGATCGGCAGCCGGGTCCGGCGCAGGTAGCGGTCGAACCACTCGACGGCCAGCGCCATCGCCTCCTCCAGCCCGGGGCCGGTGTAGAGGCCGAGCACGTCGTAGGGCAGCACCGCCAGCCGCTTGGGCTCCCCGGCCCTGGCGAAGGCGGTCTGGGCTTCCTCGAGCATGTGGTACGGGTCGTGGCCGCCGTTGGCGATCATCAGCAGCGGAGTCGGCGCGAGCCGGTCGATGAGGTTCTCCGGGGCGAAGGTGAGCAGGTGCTCGGTGGAGTCGAGGGTCTTTTCGTTGCGGTAGGTGGGATACAACTCGACCGACAGGTCCTGGGCGCCTTTGGCGTTCTCGTGATCGAGGTCCAGGTGCGGCACCCGAGCGCTCTCGCCGGTCTCGTAGCGGCGTTGCCAGTCCTCGCCGAGCCGCTCACGCAGGGCGTGCAGCCCGTTGCGGCCGAGCAGTCGTTCCAGGTACCGCCACCCGTTCCAGACGCTCGGGCTCTGCACCACGACGCACTTGGCGCGCCGGTCGAGCACGGCCGCCTGGACGGCGACGGAGCCGCCGACGCTGACGCCCCACAGGCCGATGCGGTCCGCCCGGACCTCCGGTCGCGTCTGGAGGTAGGAGATCGCGCTGCGGAAGTCTTCGACCTGCCGCTCCGGGTAGTCCAGCCCGCGCGGCTCACCCTCGCTCGACCCGACGGTGCGGTAGTCGATGGCCAGCACGACGAAGCCGGCCGCCACGAAGTACGGCGCGAAGTAGGCCAGCGCCTCCTTCACCATGACGCCGCTGTGCCCGAGCACCAGCGCGGGGGCGGGCGAGTCCGCGGACACCTCGTCGGGCACGTAGAGGTCGCCCGCGCAGCGAGTGCCCAGGCTGAGGAACGTCACGGGTTCCGGGCGCGCGGTCACGACCGGCAAGTTGCTATAGATTTCAGTCACGACTGAAATCTATAGCAACTTCGCGCTACCGTCCAGACGCCCCCACCGGCGCCGGCTGGTCCTCGGCCCGCGTCTCACCGCGCAACAGCAGCACCGCGACCAGCCCCAGCGCGGCCACGACGGCGAAGAAGTAGAAGCCCCACGGGTAGGCGACCCCGGCGGTGACCAGCGCCCCGGTGACGAACGGGCCCAGGATCGAGCCCAGCCGCCCGACCGCCGACGTCAGCCCGAGGGCGGTGCCGCGGGCCGACGCCGGGAACGCGTGCGCGACGTAGCCGTAGATCAGCACCTGCGCCGAGAACACGAACACACCGGTCAGCAGCACGACCGCGTTGAGCACGACTGCGTTGCCGATGCGGAGGCTCAGCGCCGCCAGCAGAACCGCCCCGGCGCCGAACCAGATCCGGGCGATCGGGCGGATGCCGAACCGGTCGGCGATCGTGCCGGCCAGCACCAGCCCGAGCACCGCGCCGATGTTGAGCACCAGCAGCAGCGTGATCGACGTCGAGATCGGGTAACCCGCCGTCCGCATCAGCTGCGGCAGCCAGGTGTTGAGCCCGTAGACCAGCAGCAGCCCCATGAACGAACCCGTCCACACGGCGATGCTGATCCGCCGGAACCGCCCGCCGAGCAGGTCCTTGAACCCCACGCGCGCGGTCGTCTCGCGGGCCGCGAGGTAGGCCGCGGACTCCGGCAGCTTCCACCACATCAGCGGCACGACGAGCAGGCCGGCGATCCCGCCGCCGTAGAACAGCAGGTGCCAGTCCTCCTTGGCCGACAGCGCGAGGACCGACGTCAGCACCGCGCCGACGTGGTAGCCGGTCATGGTGAACGTGCTCGCGCTGGCCCGCCGCCGGGCGGGCAGGTTCTCCGACATCACCGTCAGCGCCACCGGCATGCACGCGCCGAGGCCGAGCCCGGCGGCGAACCGGAACACCCCGAACGTCGCGACGTTCGGCGCGAGCGGCGTCAGCAGGGTGAACAGCGAGAACAGCAGGACCGAGCCGATGAGCAGCACGCGGCGGCCGAACCGGTCGGTGAGGGGGCCGAGGCCGGCGGCGCCGACGGCCACGCCGATCAGCGACACCGTGGCGACCGCGGTCGCGCCGGCCGCGGTGAAGCCGAGGTGACCGCTCTTGAGCAGGGTCGGGATGGTCGCGCCGAGCGCGACCAGGTCGTAGCCCTCGAGCAGGACGGTCAGCCAGCAGAGGACCGCCGTCCACGTGCCACGAGACGTCGTTGTCATCGTCGTCCTCCTCAGAACGGGTAGGGCGCGATGTCCGCGCGGACGGTCAGCCACTGGGTCTCGGTGAAGGCCTCGATGTTGGCCTTCGCCCCGCCGAAGCGGGAGCCGTTGCCGGAGTCGCCGACGCCGCCGAAGGGCGCGGTCGGCTCGTCGCCGACGGTCTGCTCGTTGATGTGCACCTTGCCCGAGCGGACCTCCTCGGCCAGCTTCATCGCCGTGCCGACGTCACCGAGGATGCCGACCGACAGGCCGTACTCGGAGTCGTTGACCAGCCGCACGGCCTCGTCGAGGTCGCGGTAGGCGCGCACCGGCGCGACCGGGCCGAAGATCTCCTCCCGCCACGCCGGGCTCGCGTCGTCGAGTCCGAACAGGACGGTCGGCGGGTAGAACGGCGCGTCCGGCTTCCCGCCGGCCAGGACGCGCGCTCCGGCCGCCACGCTGCGGTCGACGACGTCGGTGACGTGCGCGAGCTGGCGGTCGTCGATGATCGGGCCGAGCGCGACGTCGCTCTCGGCCGGGTTCCCCACCGGGAGCCGCCGCGCCTTCTCCGCGAGCGCCTCGAGGTACTCGTCCACTTGGGACTCGTGCACCAGGTGGCGGCCGGTCGTCATGCAGATCTGGCCCTGGTGCAGGAACGAGCCGAACGCGCCGGCGGAGGCGGCCTTGGCGACGTCGGCGCCGGGCAGCACGACGAGCGCGTTGTTGCCGCCGAGTTCCAGGTGCACCCGCTTGAGCGAGCGCGCGGCGGCTTCGCCGACCTTCCGCCCGGCCGCGGTCGAGCCGGTGAAGGACACCACCGACACCTCCGGGGCGTCGACCACCGCGGCGCCGACGCCCGCGTCCCCGGGCAGCAGGTGCAGCAGCCCCTCGGGCAGCCCGGCCTCCTCGAAGACGCGCAGGATGCTCACCCCGCCGGACACCGCGGTCCGCAGGTCGGGCTTGAGCAGCACGGCGTTGCCGAGCGCGAGCGCCGGGGCGACCGAGCGGATGGCCAGGATCAGCGGGAAGTTGAACGGCGAAATCACCGAAACCACGCCGGCCGGCACCCGCCGGGCCAGCGACCAGCGGGGCTCGCCGGTGCTGAGCACCTCACCGAGCGGATGGGTGGGCAGGGCCGCGGCCTCGAAGCAGATCCCGGCCGCCATCTCGGTTTCGATCGCGGCCTTGGGCCGCGTCGAGCCGGCTTCGCGGACGATCCAGTCCTGCACCTCGGCGGCGTGCGCCTCCCACAGCTCGCCGGCGCGGCGCAGCACGGCGGCGCGTTCGGCGGGCTTGCGCCGGGCCCAGTCGCGCTGGGCCTTCGCGGCGGTGGCGGCGGCTTCCGCGACGTCGGACGGCGTCGCGACGCCCACCTGGCCCAGCACGGTCCCGGTGGCCGGTTCGACGACCGGGTGGGTCCCGCCGCTTCCGCGGACGAAGGCGTCATCGAGCAAGGTCATGATCACTCCGGTGTGGTCGGTTCGGTGTCGACCTGGATCAGCCGCGGGCCGTCCGGGGTCGCCTTGAGCTGGGCGCGCAAGTCCTCTTCGCCGGTGACGGTCGTGGCTTCGACGCCGTAGCCGGCCGCGATGGCGGTGAAATCGAGCCCGGGGATCTCCGTGCCGGGCACGTCCGGCGTGCCGAGCAGCTCGCCGAACCACCGCAGGGCGCCGTAGACGCCGTTGCGCAGGATCACGAAGGTCACCGGCACGCGGTAGTGCGCGGCCGTCCACAACGCCGTGATGCCGTAGTTGGCCGAGCCGTCGCCGATGACGCCGACGACCGGGCGGTCCGGGTCGCCCATGGCGACGCCGACGGCGGCGGGCAGGCCGAAGCCGAGCCCGCCGGCGGCGGGGAAGAAGTACGAGCCCGCGCGGCGCAGGTCCATCTGCCGCCACCAGGCCGAGTTCGTCGACGTCGACTCGACGACGTAGCGCGTGCCGGCGGCCTGGGTGTCGCGCAGGGCGGCGAACACCTGCTCCGGGTGCAGCGCTGTCGCGCCGATCCTGGGCTCCGGGGTCGCCGAGTAGCCGGCTGGTGTTGCGCGGGCGGGCACCTTGGCCAGCAGTGCCTCGATCACCGGCGCCGGATCGGCCACCAGCGCCTCGCCCATCGGCGCGCGGGCCGCGGCGCCGAAGTCGTCGGTCACCTGGATCAGCCGGGTGCCCTCGGGCAGGTACGCGCCGGGAACGTGCTGGTGGTAGCGGAAAACCGGCGCGCCGAGCACGAGCACGAGGTCGTGCCCGGTCAGCGCGGCCGACACCGGGGCGATCCCGGCGGGCAGGACGCCGCGGAAGAGCCGGTGCCGGTTCGGGAAGGGCAGCCGGTGCGGCGACGGCGCCACCCAGACCGGCAGGTCGAGGTGCTCGGCCACGGCGACGGCCCGGTCGAACAGGCCGGTCGCGTCGATGTCGCCGCCCAGGACGAGCGCCGGGTTCTTCGCCGCGGCGACGCTCGCCGCCAGCGCGTCGAGCTGCGCTTCGCTCGGGGCCAGGCCCTTCTGGACTCCCCGGTCGAGCGTCGCCGTCTCGTCCAGCTCGGCGGCCCAGTCGTCGTAGGGCACCGAGAGGTAGCTCGGGCGCCGGTGCAGCTCGGCCTCGAACACCGCCTGCGCGAGCGACCGCGGGACGTCCGCGGCGCAGCTCGGCTCGCCCGACCAGGCGACCAGGGGCCGCATGAGCTGCGTCGCGTCGACGTTGGCGAGCATCGCCTCCGGCCCGATCGCCGTCCGGACCTGCTGGCCGGCGGTGAGCACCAGGGGAGAGCGTGAGTAGACGGCGTTGGTGAGGGCGCCCATCGCGTTGCCGGAGCCGGCGGCGGCGTGCAGGTTGACCAGCACGGGGCGGCCGGTCGCCTGGGCGTAGCCGTCGGCCATCCCGACGACGGCGCCTTCGTGCAGGCCGAGGACGTAACGGAAGTGGGCGGGCAGCTCGGCGAGGAACGGGAGTTCGTTGGAACCGGGGTTGCCGAAGATCGTGGTCAGGCCACGGCGGTCCAGGAACTCGTGGGCGAGGCGGCGGACAGTGGGCATGGGCGGACCCTATGGAGCGCGGCGGCCGTGTTCCAATAAATGTTGTCTCGATGGTTCATAGACGGGATCGATGATGCGGGATTTCGACCTGAACCTGGTGCGCACGTTCGTGCTGCTCTACGAGACCCGCAGCGTGACGGCCACGGCGGAGTCCCTGCACGTCACGCAGCCGACGATCAGCTACAGCCTGCAGAAGCTGCGGCGCCGGTTCGGCGACGAGCTGTTCCGCCGCACCGGCGGTGGCCTGGTCCCCACGACGACCGCCCGCGCGCTCTACGAGCCGCTGCACAGCGCGCTGTCGGAGATCGAGACGGCGGTCAGCGGCGCGAAATCGTTCGAGCCGTCGACGGCCCGCGCGGCGTTCACGCTGTGCCTGTCCGACCTGGGGGAGATCTCGCTGCTGCCGCGCCTGATGGCGGCGCTGCCCGCGCGCGCCCCCGGCGTGACGCTGACCGTCCGGCCGCTGGACGTCGAGCGCGCGGCCGACCAGCTCGGCCGCGGCGAGATCGACGCGTTCATCGCGTCCCCGTTGATCAGTTCCCAGCGCGTCGCCCGCATCCCGCTGTTTTCCGAGGGCTACCTGGGCATGGTGGCCCTGGACCACCCCCGGCTGGGGGCGGAGGTGTCGTTCGGCGAGCTGGCGGCGGAACGCCACGTGACGGTGTTCGGCCCGACCGGCCACAACGGCCCCCGCCGCGCACTGGAGGCGTCCGGCCTGCTCGACCGCGTGGTGCTCGAGGTGACCCGCTTCGCACCGCTGCCGTACCTGGTCCAGGACGGCGAGCTGGTGGCGATGGTCCCGCGGCTGGTGGCGGAGGTGTTCGCGGCCGAGCACCGCGTCCGGCTGTTCGAGCTGCCGCTCGAGGTGGAGCCGGCCCAGGTGTCGGTGTACACGCGGCACACGCACGCCCGCAGCCCGGCGCAGCACTGGCTGGTGGGCTTCATGCGGGAGGTGCTGGGTTAGTTCGCGGTGCAGCGGGCGCCGTTGAGGGTGAAGCCCACAGGCGCCGGGTTCACGCGGTCGAAGGAAGCGTTGAAGCCGATGTCGACGGTCGCCCCGGGGGCGAGGGTCAGGTTGTAGGAAACCGCTTTCATGAGCACCCGCGAGCCGCTCTGGGAGTAGTCGCCGTTCCAGCTGTGCGTGACCCGCTGCCCGGCGGTGAAGGTCCAGGTGGAGGTCCACGGGTTGAGCGTCTGGTTACCGGTGTTGGTGACGGAGACGTTGGCGGTGAAACCATTGGGCCACTGGTCGGTGACGGCGTACCGGACGCGGCAGGAGGCCACCGGAGCGGGCGGCGGAGGAGCCGCCGCCGTCGGGCTGCCGGAGGTGGTCGTGGGCGCCGTCGTCGAAGTGGGAGAAGCGGAGGTCGAGGTCTGCCGGAGCACGGTGGGCACCGGCGTCGGCGTCGCCGTGGTGAAGACGGTCCGCGGAGTGGTGGTGGCGGGAGCGAGCGGATCGGGCGCCATGGAGGCCAGCCGCCCGGGCGAGCTCTCGGAGGTGACCCCGATGATGACCAGGCTCCCGACGACGACAACACCCCCGCAGAGGGCGGAGACCCACCGAATCCGCCGCCCAGCCCGCTGCTGCCCGGCGGCGGCCTCCCGCGCCCGCTGTTCGAGCCGTTCCCGGTACCCCTCCCCGGTGTCATCCTCCCGGGCCCGGGTCAGCGGAACGTAGGCCCCGAGCGACCGGGGCATGGCCCCGGTCTCCCGCAGAAGCTCATCAACGGAGATCTCATCATCAGGCCGCCCAACGCGCGCCATACGGCAACCTCCAGTCCGCGAGGGCGCTCGAGCGCGCTGGCTTGCCCGGCGAATCCTAGGAACCGAAGACGGTCTTGTAAACCGTATCCCCGCGGCGGCGTTTCGCTGGTAGATGACCGGATCCGGGCACAGAAGGGCGGAATCTTTCGGTGCGGCCACCGGGAGGTCGGGCCGGCTGGATCGATGCAGGTCCGGCGAAACTTTCGATCATGCCAGAGGTGGGCGCGGGGTGGATCCGGACCCCCCTGAAGGAGGGGTGGGGGCGGCCGTATACTCTTTCTTCAGCAGGTCCGAGTGGCGGAATGGCAGACGCGCTAGCTTGAGGTGCTAGTGCCCTTAACGGGCGTGGGGGTTCAAGTCCCCCCTCGGACACAGTATTACCCCACAGGTCGCGAAACGCGATCTTGAAACTGGGGTTGATCGTAGCTCAGCTCGAATCAATCTTCTCCAGTCGCCATCCGGCGATGTCGTAGACGACGAACCGTCCTGAATCGCGCAACGCCACCGCGACGTGACTGCTTCGTGTCCGAGCAGACTCCAGCTCGGTGTGGCCGTCGTTGCCCTCGCCTCTGAGCCGGATATGGATCTCGTCGACGAGGTGGTCCTCGCGGACGTAGAGCGTCTTCGGCCGCAGCTGGCCTGCGCGTTGGGTGCTGGTGTGGCCGTGGCGGCAGCGGTAGGTCGGTCGCCCGTGGTTCCAGTGCGAGTCCAGCCGCCGGTCGCAGACACCGCAGTGAATCAAGCCTGCCAGCGCGAACCGGCGAGGCCGACCATCGCTAGCAGGGCGAGCGGCCCGGATCTGCTGTGCGGCGACGAAGTCCTGCTCCGTGATGAGCGCCGGATGCGCAACCTTCGCCGACAGGGCTGGCGTTGACGCTGGGCCGCAGGTCTCGGTGGTGCGGCGATTCCACGTTTGCCGACCGGTGTAGCGCGGATTCGCGAGGATGACCGCAACAGTGCGCAAAGTCCAGGCGCCGCTGGTCCGGTGCCGGTTGCGGTCCGGGTCTGCCCTGGACGGGCAGGGGACACCGCGCTCGTTGAGGTGTCGTGCGATGCTGGCGACGCTGTGCCCGGCGAGCCGCTGGCGGAACATCCAGGCGACGTGCGCTGCGGTTCGGGGGTCGGGTGCGAGGCGCTGGAGGCGTCGGCCCCAGCGGGCGTCTGCTGGGTTGGGGTGGGGGCCGGCGTCGACGAGTTGGTAGCCGTAGGGTGGTCGGCCGCCGAGGTAGCGGCCTTGCTGGGTGGCCTGGTTGTGCATCGCCGCCAGCACCCGGTGGCGGGCGCGGAGGACCTCGCGCTGCGACTGGGTGGCCAGCAGTGACAGCAGCGCCCGGTGATCGCGGTTGCCGAGATCGACCGGACCGCTGGTTTCGGGCAGCCACAGCTGGATGCCGTGCCGGGTGCACCAGGCGTAGAGGGTGGCGAACTGGGTGCCGGTGAAGGCGCGCTCGTACTCGCCGACCACGATCGCATCGATCACGGACTCCGGGCTCGAGGCCGCGGCCATGAGCTGGGCAGCCTGCGGTCGCTGTCGCCAGGGGATGCGGCGTGAGGTGCCGGCGTCGAAGTAGACGGCGACGACCTCGCCGTGGCCCACGACCAACTCATCGGCCATGTCGCGCTGCCAGCCCTGCGACGACAGCCGGTCTTGATGGCGGGTGGTCGAGGTGCGGCCGTAGAACGCGAACCGCAAGCCACTGCCATGGTCGGGGCGGGCGGTGGTGGTAGTTGCAGGCTTCTTGCCGTTCAACCACTGCGCCAGCAGATCGGCCGTGCCGGCAGGTGATGCGGCTGCGTGATGCGGAGGCGGGTGCGGTGGGATCACGCTGAACGGATGTCACGGCCGTTGGGTCATGACGGCGCGCTCTCAGCGGTTCATCCGATCAGCGCAGTCAACGCGTCATCTAGCCCGCGGCGCTCCCGACGCACGCGTTTTCCGCAGCTCGGTTGGTGAGGGTGGGTCGTCGTCTCGGAGGCTCGCCGCCGGCCAGTGACAGTGAGCGCTCATGTCGTAACTCAGCTCGAGGTGACGTCCCACGTCTCCTCTTGCTCTGACGAGTGAACTTGAAGTTTCAATTTATTACCCTGGGTAACGGCGGTGAGCGAGTCGCTCACTGCGGTCACCAGCGGAAATGATCGTGAACATCGTCGGCTGAGTCCTTTTCGTGACCGGGAGCGGCTTTCGGGCACTGTTACGCGCGGGATGCGGATGTCGACGGATGCCACAGAGCGTGACGCGTTCCGTTGCGTCGCCGCTGGACTGAAAGAGGCAACCCGTGTCTTACGCCCCCATGCCGTCGGTGCCGATGCCGGTGGCGAACCAGCCCAAGAACGGCCTCGGCACGGCCGGGTTCGTGCTCGGCCTGATCGGGTTGATCTTCGCGTTCATCCCGATCATCGGGATCGTCGCGTGGCCGCTGACGATCCTCGGGCTGATCTTCGGCATCGTCGGGACGCTGCGCGCCAACCGGGGCCAGGCGAGCAACAAGGGGCTGGCCATCACCGCCGTCGTGCTGTCGGCGATCGGGCTGGTCATCTGCGTGCTCTGGACCGCGGCCTTCGGCAAGGCGGTCAACGACGCCGCCAACGGGATGCCCGCCGCTGCCCCGACCAGCTCGGTCGCCGCGCCCGACCACATTCAGACCACCAGCCCCAACCTGAACGAAGCCGCCGCTTCGGCCGCGGCCACTGCTCCGGTCGAGCCGCCGGCACCCACCACGAGCGAAGCACCCGAGTTCCCGCCGCAGGTCGAGCAGGCCCGCGCCTCCGCCCAGAACTACCTGAGCTTCACCGCGTTCTCGCGCAACGGCCTGATCCGGCAGCTGTCCTCGTCGGCCGGCGACGGGTTCCCGAAGGATGTGGCGACCCAGGCCGTCGACAGCCTGTCGGTGGACTGGAACGCGCAGGCGGTCAAGTCGGCGGAGAACTATTTGAGCTTCACGTCGTTCTCGTGCTCGGGGTTGAAGCAGCAGCTGTCATCGTCGGCGGGTGAGGGCTTCACGAAGGCCCAGGCCGCCTATGGGGCTGGCCAGACTGCAGCCTGCAAGTAGATCCGCCGCAACCAACGGGGGTAACGGATGCCTTACCCATACGACCTGTCGCGGAATTGGTCGCCGATCGTCGTCGAGCACGGGAAGTCGAGCGTCTCGCGCCGGGAATCGGGTAAGGCGTTCCAGCAACGCGGCCGGTGTCTTCTATGGGGGCGCGTCGCGTTGACCGTCGCCTGATGCGTAGCCGGAAGTAGCGGGCGAGGTCCTCGCGGAGGCCTGAGGTAATGGCGACGATAAGTGGACCAGGTTGTCGTCCATGACCGCGTGGAAATCCGAAACGGGCAAGGAATCTGTGGTTCAGATGCTGCGGTGGGTCCTGACAGCCGCCCGGAGTTCGGCGAGCTTGGGTGCGAGCGCGGCGTCGACGGCGAGCGGATCGCGGGCGTTGAGTTCCTGCATGGCACGGCGTTCGGGCAGCTGGGTGTTGATGTCGATGCGGCGCTCTTCCAGTCCGGCCACGATTTCCGCGACTACCTCGTCGACGGGCCGCAGGCCGTAGCCCAGGTCAGCGCCGGCTCGGGTCGTGGCCATTTGCCGCGATTCGCTTGCTGCCTGACGAGGGGTTTGGGCGACTTGGTGTTCTGCGAAGCCGGAGCTGAGCCGCAGCCGTGCTCGCCACCTCGGCCAGCACTCGGTCCGTGACCAGGTGTCGTCGTTGCTCACTTCGGGTGATTTCCGCTGGACCGCGCCAGTCGCCCGTCCGGGCCTGATCGGATGACCGGATGCGGACTCTGGCCCAGCTCGTCACAGCGGCGGCAGTGGCAGTGGGCTATATCGCGGCGTGGCTCTCCATCGCGGCGGGCGCCGCACTGCATGATCGCGACGCCTTCCTCGACGCTCCCGCGCAGGTGGCGGCGTTCCGCGCGGCACTCGACCAACGGGCGGACACAACGCCGGTGAGCAACTGGTTCAACAAGCACGCCGCGCCCGACTCCGCCGCGCGCGCCTCGATTTCGCGCGCCTATGGGCATGCCACGACGGGAGACTTCGACGGTGCTCGTCGCGACATTCGCGATATCGACACCGAGGTGATGGCCGGTCAGAGAACGCTCGAGGAAAGGAGCGCGGAGTCCTGGGGTCGTGCTCTGCCGTGGCTGGTCACCGACGTGCCCTTGGCCGCGGCCGCGCTCGTCTTCCGGCTGCGCAGACGGACAGTCAACGCAAAGACTGTGGCTCTGATTAGGCAATACGCGCTCGCGAAGCGCTGGTGGCTGCGCCCGGTGTTCCTCCTCGTCTCCGGTCTGTGCTGGGCGTTGCTGCTCGGAGGCATACTGGCGATCTACCCCATCGCCCGAGGAGGTCGGATCGACTGGCTGGCGGCTGTCCTTCCGACGTTGCCCGCCGGTTACTACGGCCTGCGGTACGCCCGCCCGCGGACGGCGCGAAGCGCTGCGGCCGTTCTGCGTTCGGAAGACCGCGAACCCGTGCTATACCTGCGTGGCTTCGGTGATGATCCGGCGTCCGCGGTGGTCGACAGGCTGCCCTCGGAAACGTGGATGCAGAGCTTGCTCACCGTGCACACCCGCGAGGAACAGCTGATCGGTGCGCTGCGGGCCTTCGGGCCGGTGATCGCGGTGGGCCGGCCGGGCGAGCGGCTTCCCCGCCTCGGCGCGGCGCGGTTCTACCTGCCGGAGGACGACTGGCGAGCCGGTGTGCTCGAACTGATGACGGTGTCACAGCTGATCGTGCTGCGGCTCGGCGAGGGCCCGAGTGTGTGGTGGGAAGTCGAGCAGGCGATCGCGATGCGGCAGCCGCGCAAACTCGTGATCTTGTTGCCAGGGGGTCGATGGGACCTGGCTGCGCGGCTCGACAAGCTCCTCTGCAAGCCTTCCGGCTCGAAGCCGGAGCCGGGCAAGTGGACAGCGTCGGTGATCGTGTTCGACGACGACTGGACGCCGCACGTGCAGGCCGTGGGGCCGGCGCCTGGCGAGACGAACGTCCGAGGCACCCCGGCCTTCTACGTCGCGTGCGCTCTGCAGGCCGCGCTGGCCCGCATTGGCGTGCGGAAGCGGCTCCTGTACAGGATCGGCGGCAGTGCCCTCCCCGCGTACGGCAAGTTCCTGCTGTTTGTACTGGCAGCGGCCCTCGTCTTGGGGATTATGCGGACGATCTTTCCCGGCTGATACGGCTCTTCCGAGCCTCTTCCTAAGAGGCCACGCACGGTCGGCGCTCGGCTCGGCCCTGAGCGGCTCGACGGCGGAACCGCAAGGTGAGGTGACGACAGGCTGTGCGTAGCCGTCCGCCCAGAGAAGTATTTCGCATGTCCGATATCCCTGATTGCGACGTCGCGGTGGTCGGATGCGGGGTTCGACAGCTGCCGACCTCTCGGCCAAGAGCGGTCGAAGCGTGATGCTGCGGCGCCGGAAAATGTTCTCCCGTCAACACGTCGGCGAGTCGATGATCACTGGGTGATCCGTTCATGCGTGTTGCCTCGGTCTCCCGGCCGGAGTGTGTGCGGTGCTATGAACCCGGGGCGGCTTCCGCGTCCGGTCGGCCGACCTCACCTCTTCGAGGCTCGGATGAGAAGTACCTCGTTGTCAGCCATGGCTAGGACGTCGCCGGTCGATGTTACTGCGAGACTGTCCGCGTGCCTCGTCGACAGGCGATTGCGGACGACGGTGCCGTCGGGCCAGAACGTGCTGGTCTGTTCGATACCCTCGATGGCCAGCACCGAGCCGTTGGATGCGATGTGGGGGCTCTGGCTACGGGTGTAGATCACCTGCGCAGATCCGCCGACGGCGAAGACGGCGTGTCTGTCCCGTGAGTACGCCCAGGCTGTTCCCCGCACGGAGACAATCTGGGTCGCGTCTATCCGAGAACCCGTTTGCGTGACCTTGGTTAGCGTCCGGTCGACGCGCACGATTGACGAAGAGTCCAGTATACTGACCAGTACGCCGTCATCGCTACGGGCGGCTGCCCATGGAATACCGTCGAGCTTTCGGCTCGCGATCGGATCACCGGTGCGCCGGTCGAGTTCGCGAACTTCTCTCGCCGCGGGAAGCAGAAGGTAGACCGCGGCGTCAGTCGCGACGACCCCGCGAACTCCCGGTAGGTCGCGCCGAGTCCACGCAACTCGCTTATCCGCCGGGTCGATCGCCTGCAACGTCCCGGTGAAGCTGTTCGACGCGAACAACCATCCACCACCAGCGGTGAGGTTTCCGGCGGCTTCGATTTCACACACGAGGCTGGCCTTGCCGTCGTCGAAGTCTAAGGTGGCCAGTCGAGTGGCGTCGGCGATGCCGTATAGGTGAGCAGTGTCCGGGTCGGCGGCAACTGCTGTCCATGCCGAGCTTTCGGCGAGCGTAATGACGGCGCTGGTGTCCTTGACCTCGCCGGTGAGGAAGGCGAAGAGCAGCGTTACGATAGCCGACCCGTTGAGCAGTAAGAGCAGCCGCGTTCCTTTTCGTCGGAACAGCGATTTGAAGATGGGAGTTTTCCCTGGCGGGTAGACTTCGGCCGTCGGTGCGCCTGATCTGTCGTCAGCTGCCAGCGACGGTAAGTTCAGCAGGTCGACGCCGTCAGCGGCGAGCCGGGTCAGGTCGAGTGCGATGTCGTAGCCCATATCTTCCTGCGCACGGGCTCGAATAACCTGTGGCTGGGATCCCACCGCCGGAACCCGGATCGCCAACGCCCAGCCGCCAGTAGGGCGGATATCGAGATCGGCCCACGCGAGCTTTAAGGCCGCGGCGAGAACGGCCAGCCTCTTGATGTGCTCGCGCCTGCTGGTCGGTGGCAGGACGAAGACGGCCTTCGGCAGGAACCCCAGCTCAGCGATGCGCCGAATCTCCCAGTCAAGTGCCGTGGAACGACCCAGGGTCACGCAGATGATTGAGGCTTCGGCCATTAGCCCCTGGATCCGGTTCTGCCATTCGTCGTTGGTGAACTGGCGGCGGACCGCTCCCAGCGGTGGTGGAAGGCGCTCGCCGACCTGCCCCACAGCATATACCGGCCCGTGTGCTCCCAAGGAGGCCGCGATGACCTCCTCGAAGCGTTCCCACCTCCGTAGGCTGAGTCGGTCGGGAAGGGCACGGCGATGGCTGGAGCGCGATCGAAGCCGGCGGCCGTCGTCTGCGAACGAGCGCAGGAGTAGAATAGGCGGCCGAGGGTCTTCGCCTCGTCGTTTCCGGAGAGTTCGCATGGCGATTCTTCGTGCGAGCATTGTCGGCGCAATCGCGACGATGGCCGTCGGGATGGCCATGACCTCCAGGATGGTGTTGAACCGCAATTGCTGGTAGTCGGGCACGTCGTAGCCGGCTCCGGTGGTGGACAGAGTGTTGGCGAGCAAGATGAGCACTACGGAGAAACCGACCGCGGTTACCCCGAGAAGTATTCCGGTCAACCAGACCACACTTCTCCGGACCTGGAAGCCTCGTTGACTGCCGACTCTTCGCAAATGGAGAATCCTGGGGATCGCGCCGATGATGAAGACGATGCCGAGGGTCGATACGCTGGTGATGAGCATGCCTTGCTTGAAGGTCAGCCTCAGCATCCAGATGGCCGCGCACAACTGAGTAGCCGAAAGCGCCATTGCACTGGACAACTGTGCTCGGACTGCGGCGTCGATGTCCAGTCCTGGAAGACTTCGAGAACGGTATCGTCGATGGTTCACGAACGACCACAGGCGCTGCCACGTGGCGCGGTCGAAGAGCAGGGTGGGAAGCATCCAGAGGAATATCAAGCCCAGTACGGCGAGGAACGGACCGCGGTTGAGCAACGCGGTGGAAATCGGGGTGCTGATTCCATCTTTAACCGGGAATGCGGGCGAGGGTAACTTCTGTTGGATCGTGCGCCAAGTCGCCGCGGTACTGTCGGGCATGCGTGCGACGACACTGCCGTCGAGGCTGCGAAGAGCGATGAATATCAGAGCTTGCTTGTCGAACCCGGTCATGCAGTATAGGCCCGAGTTCTTATCATGGGCGACGTATCCAGCTTGGAGCACTGGCGGCCCGGGGGATGGTTGTGCAGTGGTCGCTGGATTGCAGCCGTGGGTTGCCGAGGTCAATGGGCTCTTTGTCTTGAGCTGTATCACCTGCACAGTGGCTTGAGTTCGTCCGTCGGTCGAGTCCCAACGGGTCTCCCAGGCGCTGTGGACGGCCTCGTTTCGTGTGTCGTGCCAGAGCGCTAGGTTCGAGTCGAACAGTTTCGTACCCAGAGGCAAGCCATTCTGCGTTCGGACGAACTCGACGCCGACCAGTCGCGACATCGCCGTGTCATCCGGCATCGCCGAAGAAACGGGTTGGGCGCGAAGCGGCGGTGCCAGGTCGTCCGGGACAGTGACACTCCAGACCGGACTGGTAAGCAGGCCTGCCACGGCTCCTCCGACGGCGGCGAGAAGAAGCAATCGGAGCAGCCAAACCGGTGCCCGCGTCGTAATCTTCGCGAAGGTCAGATCCACATCTGACTTAGTGATCTCCCGGCCAGCTCCTGGATCCCGCGGTGGCGCTATTTCTGACGCCGGTGTTGGCTGTTTGTGGGAGGAACCTCGGTCAGCTAGGAGGTTCTCGAGCCCTTCGAGGTCAGTCCCCAGAACGTCGTCTTGCATCGCCCTGAGCAGTTCATGGTGTTGCATGCCAAGACATGCTCGGGCTGCACCCGACGCGGGATCCCAAACCAGCGCGACGGCGAGGACTCCGGGCGGCATGGGAAGGAGATCGTAGGTCTCGGCAATGGTCCGTGCGCGAGCCAGCGCCTCGGCGCAGGTTCCGGTCAACGGCACCGCGGCCCACGTGTGTACGGAGGTGCTCGCAGGATCGGACGCTGGCTGGTCGGTCAGGAGAAGCCGGTGCCAGTCGCCAACGGTATCTGTTGCCGCGAGTGCCCACAGCAGTGTCTGCGTGTCCAGGCTCCTGCCGCCGGATCGGCGGGTCGCCGCCAGGCTGAGGGCTGCCGCGACAGTCTCGGTGACACGGAGTCCGGCTAAGACTTCGGTCAATGTTACTCCCTGCCAGCGCTTGCGACGTGTCGGTTCACCGGTTGAGGTCGTGATGCGGCTGCATTTGTTACGCGACGATCGGCCGGACGGCAGCTGTCAGGGCGAGCTCGTACGCGACATCGTCGAAGACATCGCCGTACACGGCTTGGCACGCGCCATCTTCGTCGAACCGGAATGCGATCGGATGTCGGATTCCGTCGTAGCCCGTCCACGGTTCGTGAAGGTCAAGAAGCTCGGCAAGCACCGACGCGCGTGCGAGGCTGTCACGAGACGGGGGGATGACGACGATTGTCTTCCTGAGCGCGCCTAGGTCGTGTCCTGTAAGTCATCGGAGCCAGAGGATGATGGCGGCGATGGTGAGTTCGGCCTGGTAGTAGGCGGCGCGTTTGGCGTAGCGGGTGGCCAGGTCACGAAATTGCTTGAGGCGGTTGAAGCAGCGTTCGACCACGTTGCGCTGCTTGTAGACCTCGGCATCGAAGGCAGGTGGTCGTCCGCCGCGGGAGCCCTTGGCTGCGCGGCGGGCGACCTGGTCGTCCCGTTCCGGGCTGACGAAGGTGATCCGCCGGTCTCGCATCGCCGCCCGGGTCGAGGGATGCGAATAGGCTTTGTCGGCGATCACGGTCTCCGGCCGGCAGCGTGGCCGGCCTGGTCCGATCCGGGCGACGCTGATGCCATCCAGCAGCGGCAGCAGCTGCGGGTTGTCTCCCGCTTGGCCTGGGGTGAGCAGGATCCGGACCGGCAGGCCTCGCCCTTCGACGGCAAGGTGGATCTTGGTGCTCAGTCCGCCGCGGGACCGGCCGAGTCCTTCCCCGTCGCAGGCGATGGCTTCGGTTCCGTCGCTGCATCCCCCTTTTTCCGGGCACCGGCAGCATGCTGGTGCGCCCGGACCACGCTCGAGTCGACCGAGGTGATCCATTCGAGTTCGCCGACGGCGTCGTCTTTGACGATCACCCGGTCGAGGATCTTCTCCCAGGTGCCGTCTTTGGTCCACAACCGCAGCCGTTCATGCGCGGTCTTCCACGGGCCATAGCGATCGGGCAGGTCACGCCAGGGGGCACCGGTGCGCAGCTTCCACAGGATCGCGTTGATCACCTGACGGTGATCCCGCCACCG
>NZ_JMQI01000018.1 GCF_000695625.1 Amycolatopsis rifamycinica | reverse complement strand
TTCACCGGGAACACCAGTGAGCGCTTGTCGCGGTTGGCGACCGAGACGAACACCCGGCCGGATGTGGGCAGGGAGCCGTAGGCGCCGCTTTGGGACTTGGCGAACGCCTTGCCGAAGTCGACGTCGACGCCCATCACCTCGCCGGTGGACTTCATTTCCGGGCCGAGCAGCGAGTCGACGCCGTGGCCTTCGGGGGTGCGGAAGCGGTGGAAGGGCAGCACGGCTTCCTTCACCGCGACCGGCGAGTCGGCCGGCAGCTGCCCGCCGTCGCCTTCGGCCGGCAGGACACCGCTCTCACGCAGGTCCTTGATCGTCGAGCCGGTCATGATCAGCGCGGCGGCCTTGGCCAGCGGCACCGCCGTCGCCTTGGACACGAACGGCACCGTCCGCGACGCGCGCGGGTTGGCCTCCAGCACATACAGGACGTCGTCTTTGAGCGCGTACTGGACGTTCAGCAGCCCCCGCACGCCCACGCCGCGGGCGATCGCCTCGGTGGAGCGGCGCACAGCCTGCAGGTCGGTGTGCCCGAGCGTGATCGGCGGCAACGCGCACGAGGAGTCACCGGAATGGATCCCGGCTTCCTCGATGTGCTCCATGACCCCGCCGAGGTAGAGCTGCTCGCCGTCGAACAGGGCGTCGACGTCGATTTCGATGGCGTCGTCGAGGAACCGGTCCACCAGCACCGGGTGCTCCGGGGTGACCTCGGTGGCGCGGCGGATGTAGCCGGCCAGCGTCTCCTCGTCGTAGACGATCTCCATGCCGCGCCCGCCGAGCACATAGGACGGCCGCACCAGCACCGGRTARCCGATCTCGTCGGCGATCCGCTTCGCGCCCTCGAACGACGTSGCCGTGCCGTAACGSGGGGCGGGCAGGCCGGCGTCGGTGAGGACCTCGCCGAACGCGCCGCGGTCCTCGGCCAGGTGGATGGCCTCCGGCGGCGTCCCGACCACCGGAACACCGGCGTCGGCGAGCTTCTTCGCCAAGCCCAGCGGCGTTTGCCCGCCCAGCTGGACGATCACACCGGCGACCGTGCCCGACGCCTGCTCGGCGTGCACGACCTCCAGCACGTCCTCGAACGACAGCGGCTCGAAATACAACCGGTCGGAAGTGTCGTAGTCGGTGGACACGGTTTCCGGGTTGCAGTTGACCATGACGGCTTCGAACCCGGCCTCCCGCAACGCGATCGCCGCGTGCACACAGGAGTAGTCGAACTCGATGCCCTGCCCGATCCGGTTCGGGCCCGAGCCGAGGATGAGCACCTTCGGCTTGTCCGACTGGACGGCCACTTCGGACTGCGCGTCGGGGTCGGACTCGTAAGCCGAGTAGTGGTACGGGGTCTTGGCCGCGAACTCGGCCGCGCAGGTGTCGACGGTCTTGAACACCGGCCGCACACCGAGACGGTGCCGCAACGTGCGGACACCGTCCTCACCGGCCAGTTCCGGCCGCAGCGCGGCGATCTGACGGTCCGAGAGCCCGGTGCGCTTGGCGCGGCGCAGCAGATCACCGTCCAGCACCGGCGCGTCACGGACTTCGGCGCCGACCTCGCCGATGTAGGCGATCTGGTCGATGAACCACGGGTCGATACCACTCGCCTCGTGGACCTGCTCCACGGTGGCGCCGAACCGCAGGGCACGTTCCACTTCGTACAGCCGGCCTTCGTGCGGCGTGCGCAGGTCGTCCAAAGTGGACTCCAGCGTCGCGCCCTCGGGGTCGGGCAGCGTCCAGAACCCGGTCGCCTTGGTCTCGATCGACCGCATCACCTTGCCCAGCGCCTCGGGGAAGCTGCGGCCGAACGACATCGCCTCGCCGACACTCTTCATCGTCGTGGTCAGCGTCGGGTCCGCACCGGGGAACTTCTCGAAGGCGAACCGCGGCATCTTGACGACGACGTAGTCCAAAGTGGGCTCGAACGCCGCGGGCGTCTCGCCGGTGATGTCGTTGCGGATCTCGTCGAGGGTGTAGCCGATGGCGAGCTTCGCGGCGATCTTGGCGATCGGGAAACCGGTCGCCTTCGACGCCAACGCCGACGAGCGCGACACGCGCGGGTTCATCTCGATGACGACCATCCGGCCATCGGCCGGGTTGATCGCGAACTGGATGTTGCAGCCGCCGGTGTCGACGCCGACCTCGCGCAGCACCGCGATGCCGACGTCGCGCATCACCTGGTACTCGCGGTCGGTGAGGGTCATCGTCGGCGCGACGGTGACCGAGTCGCCGGTGTGCACGCCCATCGCGTCGATGTTCTCGATCGAACAGACGACCACGACATTGTCGTGCTTGTCGCGCATCAGCTCGAGCTCGTACTCCTTCCAGCCGAGCACGCTCTCCTCGATGAGCACCTCGGTGACGGGAGACTCCGCGAGCCCGGTGGAGGCCAGCCGCTCGAGGTCCTCGGGCGTGTGTGCCATGCCGGAGCCGAGCCCGCCCATGGTGAAGCTCGGCCGGATGACCACCGGGAGCCCGAGCTCCTTGACGGTGTCGCGGACCTCGTACATGTCGTGGCAGACGCGCGAGCGCGGCACGTCGGCACCGACCGTGCGGACGATGTCCTTGAACTTCTGCCGGTCCTCACCACGCTGGATGGCGTCGATGTCGGCGCCGATCAGCTCGACACCGTACTTGTCGAGCACACCCCGCTCGTGCAGCGCGACGGCGCAGTTGAGCGCCGTCTGCCCGCCCAGGGTCGCGAGCAGCGCGTCCGGCCGCTCTTCGGCGATGACCTTCTCGACGAAGTCGGGAGTCACCGGCTCGATGTAGGTGGCGTCGGCGAACTCGGGATCGGTCATGATGGTGGCCGGGTTCGAGTTCACCAGGGACACACGCAGCCCTTCGCTGCGCAGCACCCGGCAGGCCTGGGTACCGGAGTAATCGAACTCCGCCGCCTGCCCGATCACGATCGGCCCGGAGCCGATCACCAGCACGTGCTGGATGTCCGTCCTCTTCGGCATCAGGCCTTCTTCTCCATGAGCGAAACGAAATCGTCGAACAGGGGGGCCGCGTCGTGCGGGCCGGCCGCGGCTTCGGGGTGGTACTGGACCGAGAACGCCGGGACGTCGAACGCCCGCAGGCCCTCGACCGCGCCGTCGTTGGCGCAGTAGTGGCTGACCTGAGCCGCGCCGAACGGCGACTCGAAGCGCTGCCCTGGCTCGCCTTCCAAGGCGAAGCCGTGGTTCTGCGCGGTGATCGCCACCGACTTGGTCGCGACGTCGATCACCGGGATGTTGATGCCGCGGTGCCCGTAGCGCATCTTGTACGTGTCCAGGCCGAGCGCGCGGCCGAGGACCTGGTTGCCGAAGCAGATGCCGAACAGCGGGATCTCGCGGCCGAGCACCTGCTTGGTCAGCTCGGTGGCGTGCGTCGTGGTGGCCGGGTCGCCCGGGCCGTTCGACAGGAACACACCGTCCGGCTCGACCGCCAGCAGCTCGTCCAGGGTGGACGTGGAGGGCAGCACGTGCACCTCGATGCCGCGCTTGACCATCTGGCGCGGGGTGTTGGACTTGATGCCCAGGTCCAGCGCCACGACGCGGAAGCGGACGTCACCGGAAGGCGAGATGACGTACGGCTTCGGCGTGGTGACCTGGCCGGCCAGGTCCGCACCCTCCATCTTCGGGCTGGCCAGCACCTCGGCGACCATGTCGTCGACCGTGCCCAGCGCGTCACCGGAGAACACCCCGGCCCGCATCGCACCGAGCTCACGCAGATGGCGGGTCAGCGAACGGGTGTCGACCTCGGCGATACCGACGATCCCCTGGCGCACCAGCTCCTCATCCAGAGACCGCTTCGAGCGCCAGTTGGACGGCGTGCGCGCGGGGTCGCGCACCACATAACCGTTGACCCAAATCTTCGAAGACTCGTCATCCTCGTCATTCCAGCCGGTGTTCCCGATCTGCGGCGCCGTCTGCACCACGATCTGCCCGTGGTACGACGGATCAGTCAGCGTCTCCTGGTAACCCGTCATGCCGGTGCAGAACACCGCCTCACC
>NZ_JMQI01000017.1 GCF_000695625.1 Amycolatopsis rifamycinica | reverse complement strand
GAGCCGATGACCCCGGCGGTCACCGGCTTCCGCGAGCACGTCCTCGCGAGCCGTCAGGCCAGCGAAGCCGCCAGCTCCACCAGCGTCCGGGCCGCGAAGCCGGTCGCCCCCGGCACCACTTCCCCGTAGTTCTTCTCCGACCGGGCCGGCCCGGCGATGTCCAGGTGCGCCCACGGCAGGCCCGAGGTGAACTCCCGCAGGAACAACGCCGCCGTGATGCCGCCCGGGCCACCGGGCGTCTGCCGGACGTCGCCGAACTCGCCGCGGACGTTCTCCGCGTAGTCCTCCACCAGCGGCATCCGCCACCACGCCTCGCCGACGCGCGCACCCGCTTCCGACACCAGCGCCGCCAGCGTGTCGTCCGAGGCGAACAGCCCGCCCGTGCGCAGGCCGAGCGAGACCTTCATCGCACCCGTCAGGGTGGCCGCGTCGACCACGTAGTCCGGCGAGAACCGGCGGATCCCGTAGACCAGCGCGTCGGCGAGGACCATGCGGCCCTCCGCGTCCGTGTTGCTCACCTCGGTCGTCTTGCCGCCGTAGTGCCGGACGATGTCGCCCGGGCGGTACGACGAGCCCGAGACGTGGTTCTCCGCGCACGGCACCAGCGCCGTCACGCGGACGCCGAGCCCGAGGGCCGCGACGCCGCGGATCGCCGCGATCACCGCCGCGCCGCCCGCCATGTCCGTGCGCATCAGGTGCATGCCGTCGGCCGGCTTGATCGACAAGCCGCCCGTGTCGAACGTGATGCCCTTGCCCACCAGCAGCAGGTGCCGGGCGGCCCCCGGCGGCTGGTAGGTCATCTCGATCAGCCGCGGCGGTCGCGCGGACCCGCCGCCGACCGCCAGGACGCCGCCGAAGCCCTCCGCCGCGAGCCACTTCTCGTCCCGGACCGTCACCTCGACGCGCGGGCCGGCCACGCGCGCGGCCGTGTCCGCGAGCCAGGCCGGGGTCTTCACGTTGGACGGCGTGTTCGCGAGGTCGCGCGTCAGCGCCGTCGCCGCGGCCAGCGCCGAAGCCCGGTCGACCAGCGCCGGCAGCGCGGGGTCGGCCGCCACCAGGCGCACCGTCCGCACGGACGGCGCGGGGTCCTCGCCGGTCACCCGGTACCGGTAGCCGCCCAGCAGCAGGCCCAGCGCGAGCTCGGTGACGTGCTCGCCGGCGGCCTCCTCGGGCAGCTCCAGCTGCACCGCGCGGAAGGCCTTGCCGCCGTGCTCGACGTCGTCGGCCAACGCCGCGTTCACCGCGCGGACCAGCGCCGCGCCGGTCTTGCGGTAGTCCTTCGGCTCGCCGCCGCCGATGCCCGCGATCCACCGGGGGCCGGTGCCGGGCACCGTCTGGACGTCGCCCGCCTTGCCGGTGATCCGGACGCCCTCGATCTCCAAGGGCTCGACGTCATCGTTGTCGGGCGCGGCCACCAGCCGGGCCGCCGGGACGCCGCGGCGGAGCTCGCCCGCGACCTCGATGTCGAGCAGGGTAGCCGGAACGGGCGGTAGCGGATTACGCACAGTGAGCAACCTTCGGGCGCAGAGGAACCGCGACCCCGGCCTCCGAAGGGAGACCGGGGTGCGACGGAAGGACGGATCGGGGGAGCCGGGTCAGCCGGTGACCTCCGCCAGTGCGGCGCCGAGGTCCTTCGCCTCTTCCGCGGAGAGTTCGACGACGAGTCGCCCACCGCCCTCGAGCGGTACGCGCATCACGAGGCCCCGCCCCTCCTTAGTCACTTCGAGGGGACCATCTCCGGTCCGGGGCTTCATGGCCGCCATAGCGTGCTCCCTCCGTCTCAACCGGCGCGCCCGGGTCGCGCTCGCGTGAAAGCCAGCCGGGTCTGGTGTCCATTGTCCCTCATCAGCGGCCGGGCGCATCAGCGGACCGATCTTTTGCCGCCGTATCGGTGCTGGTATGCGGCCCGCGCGAGGTGAAAGACTCTCGGCCGACCGAAGTTTTCCGCGCAAGGAGAAGACGTGACCACATCCGACGTCCTGTTGACCGCCGACGCCGACGGGGTGCGCACCCTCACCCTGAACCGGCCGCAGGCGTACAACTCGCTGACCGTCGAGCTGAAGGAAGCACTGCTCGCGGCGCTGCGCGAGGCGTCCGGCGACGAGGGAGTCCGCGCGGTGGTGCTGACCGGTTCGGGCAAGGCGTTCTGCGCCGGGCAGGACCTGAAGGAGCACGTGGGGCTGCTGCAAGCGGGTGACCCCGCCCCGCTACAGACGGTGAAGGAGCACTACAACCCGATCGTCAAGACGATCGTGGCCATGCCGAAGCCGGTCATCGCGGCCGTCAACGGCACCGCCGCCGGTGCCGGGGCCGCCTTCGCCTACGCCAGCGACCTGCGGATCGCCGCCGAGTCGTCGTCGTTCCTGATGGCCTTCGCCAACGTCGGGCTGGGCCCGGACTCGGGCGCGTCCTGGACGCTGCAGCGGCTGGTCGGCCACGGCCGCGCCGCCGAGCTCATGCTGCTGGCCCGGACCGTCGACGCCGCCGAGGCGCTGCGGCTCGGCCTGGTCGGCGAGGTCGTGCCGGACGCCGAGCTCGCCGCCCGCGCCCAGCAGGTGGCCGCGAAGCTCGCGGCCGGCCCGACCGTCGCCTACGCGAAGATCAAGAGCGTGCTCAACCTGGCCGCGCAGTCGACGTTCGACGAGGCGCTCGAAGCCGAGGACGCCGCCCAGACCGCCCTCGGCGGGACCGCCGACCACGCCGAAGCCGTCGAGGCCTTCGTCGGCAAGCGCAAGCCGGCCTTCCAGGGCAAGTGACGCGGGGCTGCTTCCGGGCTCAGACCGCCCGGAAGCAGCCTTCGACGTGGTCGTCGACCATGCCGGTGGCCTGCATCAGCGCGTAGCAGGTGGTCGGGCCGAGGAAAGCGAAGCCGCGCTTCTTCAGCTCCTTGGCCATCGCCTTGGACTCCTCGGTGATCGCCGGGACGTCGGCCATCGTCGCCGGACGCTTGTGCGACGAAGGCGCGAACGACCACAGCAGGTCGTCCAGGGGAACCTCAAGCGAAGCGATGGCCTGCGCGTTCTTGATCGCGGCCAGGATCTTCGCCCGGTTCCGCACGATCGACGCGTCCTGCATCAGCCGTTCGACGTCGGCGTCGCCGAACTTCGCCACCTTCGCCGGTTTGAACTGCTTGAACGCCTTCCGGAAGGCTTCACGCTTGCGCAGGATCGTGATCCACGACAGCCCCGACTGGAACGACTCGAGGCACAGCCGCTCGTACAGCTCGTCCTGCCCGTGGAGCGGCACGCCCCACTCCTCGTCGTGGTACGCCACGTAGTCCGGGGTCGAATTGCCCCAGCTGCACCGCGCGACGCCGTCGGCGCCGACCAGCTCACTCATGCCCACCCACCGAATAGCTCTCCGCGAACCGCGCGAACCGCCGCAAGGACTGGCGCACCCCCAGCGCGAACGCCGGTCGCACGACCGGCCAGCCGAGCCGGCCCAGCGGCCCGAACGGCAGCCGCAGGTGCTCGGCCCAGACGAACGTCGAGCGCGTCGCGCCCTTGGGGACGACCTGGAACACCCCGGTGCCCTGCACGAAACTGCCCAGGTGCCGGACACCGCACCGCACCGGCGGCTCCCAGCTGGTGATCTCCATGGTGTCGGTGAAGCCGACACGGGCCACGCCGGTGAACGCCGACAGCCGCGACCCGACGCTGCGGCCGTTGCCCTCGACGACTTCGACCTCGGTGCCGAGCATCCACTCGCCCTGGCGCGCCCAGTCCGTCAGCGCGAGCCAGGTGGTCCCCGCCGGGGCGCCGACGTCGACCGAGAGGATCAGGTCCGTCACGGGGACGCCTCGGGCGAGCTCTCCCGCTCGCGCTCGCGCTGCTCCAGCTCGGCGACCCGGGCGCGCAGCTCGTCGAGCTCGACGCCGAGCCGCCGCATCACCCAGTCCACCTCGGACATCTTGTAGCCGCGCAGCACCAGCTGGAAGCGGACCTCGGCCAGGTCCGCGCCGGTGATGTCCTCGGCGGGCAGCCGCGTGGGCGAGCTGCCCGGGGGCAGCGGGGCGAGCTCCTCACCCCGGCCGAACACCACCGCGGCGAGCAGGAACACCACGGCCGCCACCAGCAGCATGACTACGAGGTAGATCAGCGCGGTCGTCACGCGACGATCGTGGCATACCCACCCCAGGAACGTCTCGCGAGCACGACGAGCCGGACCGAAAGCGCCACCCAGGCGACCATCAGCAGCGCGCACGGGACGCTGAGGAACAGCCTCGAGACGTCGACGACACCGGTCGCCGCGACGAGCAGGCCGACGGAGGCGAGGTTGACGCCGACCGCGAGCGCGATGAGGATCCCGCAGAACCGGGCGAGCCCCGTGCCGTCCATGCGGCGGCTCAGCCAGCGGATACCGAGCAGGGCGACCACGCCGATCACCGGCACGACGAACACGGCGCCGTGGGAAGCGTGCGCGACGACCTTGTACCACTCCGGCGTCGGCGTCGGCAGCTTCGTCCATTCGCCGAAGGTGAGGATCCGCGCGTAGTCCCACGCGGTCTGCATCGCCGGGACGCCCAGCACCAGCTTCCACAGCGTCCGGACCCCGCTGAGCATGCCCAGCTCGGCCTGGTAGCCGCGGGCGACGACCGCCGCCGGGCCGAAGTCGGCGACGGCGCGGCGCTCGGCCTCTTCGTCGTCCCACCCGCCGGCGCGGTAGGCGTCGGCGGCGTCGTGGAGGCCGTCGCGGGCCTCTTCGAGGAGGTCGGCCTTGAAGCGGCCGCAGCCGTGCAGCCTGCGGTCCAGCTCCCCCAGGTACGCGTCGATCATGCGTCCAGCACTCCCCCGATGACCGCGGTGAACTCCCGCCACTCGGTGCGCTCGGCCGCCAGCGCCTGCTCGCCGGAGCGGGTCAGCCGGTACGTCCGGCGCTTGCGACCGGACACGACGTCCCATTCGCTGGCCAGCCAGCCGGCCCGCTCGAGCCGGCGCAGCGCCGGGTACACGGTGCCGGTCGGCAGGTCGAGCGCGCCGTCGCTGCGCAGCTGGAGCGCCTCGATGATCGCGTAGCCGTGGAGCTTCCGGCCGTCGAGCACGGCCAGCAGCAGCGCGTCGAGGTGGCCGCGCAGGGTGTCCGCCTTCATGAGTACCCAGTCTACACATCGGCTCGCTACATGTAGGCAGGCTATGTGTAGCCTGTCTACATGAACGCACTCCCGGTCGCGAGACTCCAGTTCGCGACGACGACCTCGTTCCACTTCCTGTTCGTGCTGCTCACGCTGGGGCTGGTCACCTTGGTGGCCGTGATGCAGACGCGCTGGACGCTCGGCGGCAAGCCGGAGCTCCTGCGGATGACCCGCTTCTGGGGACGCCTGTACGTGATCAACTACGCGCTCGGGATCGTCACCGGCATCGTGATGGAGTTCCAGTTCGGGCTGACCTGGACCGGCCTCTCCGCCTTCGCCGGCGACGTCTTCGGCGCGCCGCTGGCCATCGAGACGCTGGTCGCGTTCTTCCTCGAGTCGACCTTCCTCGGCCTGTGGATCTTCGGCTTCGGCCGGCTGCCGAAGGGGCTGCACCTGGCGCTGATCTGGCTGGTCACGCTGACCGCGTACGCGTCGGCGCTGTTCATCATGCTGGCCAACTCGTTCCTGCAGAACCCGGTCGGCAGCCACCTCGAAGGCGGCACGCTGCGCCTCGACGACTTCGGCGCGCTGTTCGCCAACCCGGCGCTGACCGCGTCGCTGCCGCACGTCGTGGGCGCGGCGATCGTCACCGGCGGCTTCTTCGTCGTCGGTGTCAGCGCCTGGCACTTCCTCAAGCGCACCACCGAGGTCGAGTTCTTCCGCCGCTCGATGCGCCTCGGCGTGGTGGCGGCGCTGCTCGGCTCGGTGCTCGTGGTGAACCAGGGGTTCGCGCAGTTCGCCGAGCTCGCGAAGTACCAGCCGGACAAGCTGGAAGACGCCGGCGTCGGCCTGCCGCTCGGCGTGATGATCATGCTCGGGTTCGCGATGCTGCTGTGTGCGCTGCTGGGCGCGGTGCTGCTGGTCCGCAACTGGCTCACCCGGGCGCGGTTCCTGCACTACCTGATGGTCGCGGCCATCCCGCTGCCGTTCGCCGCGGCGATCATGGGCTGGCTGGTGCGCGAGCTCGGCCGCCAGCCGTGGCTGGTCTGGGGGAAGCTGCGCACCGCCGACGCGGTCGCGGACGTCCCGGCCGGCCAGATCCTCTTCTCCTTCATCGCTTTCACACTGCTGTTCGCCGCGCTCGCGGTGGCCGACTGGGTGCTCATGGCGCGCGTCGCCAAGCGCGGCCCGGATCCGGTCGGCGAGCCCGCCGAACGGCCCGTCCTGAGCGGAGTCTGACCGATGGCGACCTTCTGGTGGTGCGTGCTGGGCCTGCTGACCTGCGGGTACTTCGCGCTGGCGGGCTACGACTACGGCGTGGGCATGCTCCTGCCCGGCTTCGAAGCCGGCGAGCGACGGCGGCGGCAGACCCTCGGCGCCCTCGGGCCGTTCTTCCTGGCCAACGAGGTCTGGCTGGTGGCCGCCGTCGGCCTGCTGTTCGGCGCGTTCCCGCACCTGGAGGGCAAGGTGTTCGCCGGGGCGTACGTCCTGGTGGTGACGCTGTTGCTCGGCCTGGTGACGTTCACGGCGTCGATGCAGCTGCGCAGCCGCCGCCCGGACGCCCGCCGCGGTGCCTGGACAGCGGGCATCGTCGGCGGCGCGCTGGTGACGGCGCTGTCGTGGGGCCTGTTCCTCGGCAACCTGGTGCTCGGGCTGCCCCTGACCCCCGCCGGCTCACCGTCCGGGGACGTCCTCGCGTTGTTCTCGCCGTACGCGGTGCTGTGGGGGCTCGGGTTCGTCGCGCTGTTCTGCCTGCAGGGAGCGGCGTTCCTGGCCGTGCGGGCGCCGGCCGAGCTGACCGGCCGCGCGGTGCGGCTGGCCCGCGCGTTCTCGGCGCCGGTGTTCGCTTTCCTGGTGATCGCGTCGGGGTGGGGGTTCTTCGCGCTCGACGGCGTCTCCGCGCTCGGCCTCGGCGCGGTCGTCCTGGCGTTCCTGGCGTTCGCCGTCACCCGGCTCGGATTCTTCGCGAAGCGGTACCGGGTCGCGCTCGTCGGGTCGATGGTGCTCGCGGCCTGCCCGGCGCTGCTCGCCGGGACCCTGCGGTTCCCGACGGTGCTGGCTTCTCCGGGGTACGCGTTGACGCTCGACCAGGCGGCGACGGCCCCGGAGACGTTCGCGGTGCTGGCCTGGTTCACGCCGCCCGCGGTGCTGGTGCTGCTGGTGGTGCAGTGGCTGACCTGGCGCGCGC
This sequence comes from Amycolatopsis rifamycinica, assembly GCF_000695625.1. Taxonomy (GTDB): domain Bacteria; phylum Actinomycetota; class Actinomycetes; order Mycobacteriales; family Pseudonocardiaceae; genus Amycolatopsis; species Amycolatopsis rifamycinica. The sequence goes on along the minus strand of NZ_JMQI01000017.1, from coordinate 45,309 downwards.
ACCGCCGTCCCGTCGACCAGCGCTCGCTGCTGCACTTCTAGGAGGACGTCGTGCCTGCTCTGCCCGGACTCCGGCGGTACCTGGTCGTTCTGGGGCTGCTCGGGGTGCTCACGGCGTTCTCCGTGCTGCTCCAAGCCGAAGGGCTCGCCACCCTGCTCACCGGCGGCGGGATCTCACTGTCCCTGGTCGTGGCGATCGCGGCGCGGGTGGCGCTCACCTGGGGCCACGGTGTCCTCAGTGGACGATTCGCGGCGTCGGTCCGGGAAGGGCTGCGCCGGCGGCTGCTCGGGTCCGCTTCGGACCGGGCGGGGGTCGTCGCCACGCAGATCACCCGCGGCGTCGACGCCACGGACAGCTACCTGACCGGGTACCTGCCGTCGCTGGTCGTGTCGGTCGTCGTCCCGGTCGCGGTGGTCGTGCGGTTGGGCACGACCGACCTGGCCTCGGCGCTCGTCGTGGTCGTCACCCTGCCGCTGATCCCGGTGTTCGCGATCCTGATCGGCAAGCACGCGAAGGCGTCCGCCCAGTGGGAGCTGCTGACGAAACTGGGCGGCCACTTCCTGGACGTGGTCCGCGGGCTCGGGACGCTGAAGGTGTTCGGCCGGGCGTCGGCCCAGGCGGCGACGGTCCGGTCGATGGCGTCCGCCCACGCCGACGCGACCATGAAGACGCTGCGGGTCGCGTTCCTGTCGGCGCTGGTGCTGGAACTGGTGGCGACGCTGTCCGTCGCGCTGGTGGCGGTGCCGATCGGGTTCCGGCTGCTCGCGGGTGGGCTGGACGCGCGGACGGCGCTGCTGGTCCTGGTGCTGACCCCGGAGGCGTACCTGCCGCTGCGGGCGGCGGGCGCGAAGTTCCACGCGGCGGCGGAGGGGTTGACGGCGTTGCGGGAGGCCCTTGCGGTGCCGGTGCGTTCTTCCCGCCCGGGTGTCTTCACCCGGCGCCGGGGCGCGCCTTCTCTCGAACTGGACCGGGTTTGCGTCTCCTACGACGGAGTACCGGCTCTGTCCGATGTGGACTTGACCGTGCCGTCCGGTGCGCGGATCGCCCTGGCCGGGCCGAGCGGGTCGGGAAAGAGCACGCTCCTGGCGGTGCTGCTGGGGTTCGTGCCGCCGTCCTCGGGACGGGTGCTGGTGGACGGGGTGGACCTGCGTTCGCTGTCGTCGCCGGAGTGGCTGGCCGAGGTGGCGTGGGTCCCCCAGCGGCCGACGCTGTTCCGGGGGTCGCTGGCCGCGAACATCGCACTGGGGTCACCGGCCGACGTCCCGGCGGCGGGCCGGGCGGCGGCGCTGGACTCCGTGGCGGCCGGGCTGCCGTCGGGGTACGAGACGCCGGTGGGCGAACTGGGCGAGGTGTTGTCGGCCGGGCAGCGGCAGCGGGTGGGCCTGGCGCGCGCGCTGGCCCGGACGTCGGCGGGGCTGGTCCTGCTGGACGAACCCACGGCCCGCCTGGACTCCCGCACGGAAGCCGCGGTGCTGTCGGCGACCCGGCGGTTGCTGCCGGGCCGGACGGCGGTGCTGGTCGCCCACCGCCCGGCGCTGGTCTCGCTGGCGGACCGGGTGGTCGAGCTGCGTGGCGGCCGGGTCCGCGCGGAGGTGGCGGCGTGAACCTCTGGGCCCTGTCCGCCAAGGACCTCCTCCGGCTCTTCCGCGCCGCCCTCCTCGGTGCCGCCGCCGAGATCGCCGCCCTCGCGCTCATGGCCACGGCCGCCTGGCTGCTGCTGCGCGCCGCCGAACGACCTCCGCTCGCCTCGCTCACCGTCGCCATCGTCACCGTCCGGACCCTCGCCCTGCTCCGGGGCGGCCTGCGGTACGCCGAACGGCTCGCCGGGCACGACGTCGTCCTCCGGTGGCTCGGCTCGCTGCGGACCCGCGTCTACCAGGCCCTCATCCCCGGGAACCGGTACTCGGGCGGCGACCTCGTCACCCGGCTGGTGTCCGATGTGGACGCTCTGCAGGACGCGGTACTGCGGTGGCTCCTGCCCGCCGGGGTCGCGACGATCGTGGGCACCACCGCGGTCGTCGTCACCGCCCTCGCTTCGGCGCAGGCCGCCGTCGCGCTCGGGGCCGGGCTGCTCGTGGCCGGGGTGCTCCTGCCGTGGCTGGTCGTGCGCGTCACCGGTGCGGCCGCCCGGGACAGTGCCCCGAACCGGGCCGAACTCGCCGAGCGGGCCGTCGAACTCGTCACCGGGCACCGGGAGCTCGTGGCCGCCGGGGCGCTGGACGAGCACCGGGCCGAGGCGACCCGGGTCGCCGGCGACCTGGCCACCGGCGAGCGCGCGACCTCGGCGAAAACCGCGCCGGCCGCCGCCGGCGGAGTGCTCGTCCAGCTCGGCGCGACCGTCGCGGTCGCTCTGCTCGCCGAAGCCTCCGTGCCCTGGACCGCGGCCCTGACCCTGGCCGCACTGGCCGCCTTCGAAGTCGTTCTCCCGCTGATCGGCGCCGCTCGGCGCGTGCCCGAAATCCGCGCGTCCGCCGCCCGGGTGCGGGCCGTGCTCACCGAGCCGGCCCCGCCGGAAGGCACCCGTGTCGCGGCAACCGGCCATTTCCGGCTCGACGGGGCCGGCGTCCGCCACCCCGGCCGGGGCCCGGCGCTGCGGGGCGTCGACCTGGACCTGCCGCCCGGCAAGCGCGTCGGGATCCTCGGCCCCAGCGGCGCCGGGAAGACGACCCTGCTCCGGCTCCTGCTCGGCAGCCAGTCCCCGACGGAAGGCCGGGTCGTCCTCGACGGCCACCCGCTCGGCGAGTACGCCGACCTGTCGCAGGTCATCTCGGGCGCCGAAGCCGACGCGCACGTCTTCCACACGACCGTGCGCGAGAACCTCCTGCTCGCCAAGCCGGACGCGACCGACGAAGAACTGGAAGCCGCCTGCGAAACCGCCGGGTTCGACCTGGACCTCGATCGCGGAACCGGCCCGGACGGCGAGGCCCTTTCCGGCGGTCAGCGTCAGCGGCTGGTCCTCGCCAGGGCCGTCCTGGCCGCCCCCAAGGTCCTCGTCCTCGACGAGCCCGTCGAAGGCCTCGACCCGGCGCACGGCGACGCCGTCCTGACGAGGGTCCTCGCGCAGGCGAACGGCAGCGTGGTCCTCGTCACCCACCGTCCCGAGCACCTCGAGGGCTTCGACGAGGTCCTCACCCTCGAGGACGGGCGAGCACTTCCCGCATCGGCGGCCGATCGGCGACGCGGACGTTCGTGACGTCCGGCAGCCACTCCTCGTCCACCTGCACGAACTGCGTGAACGGCGCGTCGGCGGCCGGGACGCCGCAGCGGCCCAGCGCCGTGCCGAGGATCTGCCGGGACATCACGCCCAGCTGGCCCAGCGACCGGTTCCGGTGCTTGCGGACCCCCAGGTTGACCTGCGCGAGCCCGTCCAGGCCGTACCGCGCCTCGGCGTCGAGCAGCAGCCCGATCTCGACGCCGTAGCCGGCCGCGAACGGCACCGACTCGAGGAACTCGCGCGTGCCCGCGTACTCGCCGCCGAGGGGCTGGACCAGCCCGCCCAGCGCGGGACGCAGCGCCGAGAGCACCGGCCGCGCCAGCAGCTCGGTGACGCGACCGCCGCCGGCGCTCTCCAGCCGCAGCGGACGGCGGTAGAAGCCCTTGACCAGGTGGACGCCGCTTTCCGAGAGCAGCGGCCCGAGCAGCGACGGCACGAACGCCGGGTCCGGGTCGACCAGGTCGGAGTCGAGGAAGACGACGAAGTCGCCGCTGGTCGCGGCCAGCGACCGCCACAGCACCTCGCCCTTGCCGGGGACGGGCGGCAGGTCGGGCAGGACGTCCTCGCGGCGGACCACCCGCGCCCCCGCGGCCTCGGCGGTTTCGGCGGTCGCGTCCGTGGAACCCGAGTCCATGACGACGAGCTCGTCGACGACCGAGCCGACCAGCGGGCGGACCGACGCGACGACGTCACCCACGGTCCGCTCTTCGTCGAGGGCCGGTAGCACCACCGAAACCGTCCGGTCACCCTTCGCGGCCACGATGTCCGCGGGCGTCCAACCGGGCTCCTGCCACGTACGCCGCTCGAACCAACTCACGGGTAACGATCGTGCCATGCTGATGGCACCGCCACCGAGGAGGAGGACCACTTGATCGCGCTGCTTGTCCGGTTCGTGCTGGGACCGCTGGTCAGGGCGGTGTACCGGCCCGAGGTGCACGGCGTGGAGAACGTGCCGCTCACCGGCCCGGTGCTCCTGGCGGCCAACCACCGCGCCGCCCTCGACACCGGCGTGATCACCTTCGCGACCCCGCGGCAGGTCAAGTTCCTCGGCAAGGCCGAGTACTTCGCCGGCAAGGGCCTCAAGGGCCGGGCACTGGCCGCCTTCCTCGGCGGCCTGGGCTACGTCCCGGTCGAGCGCGGCAACGCCCAGGCCGGTCTCGCCGCCCTGGAGGCGGCCCGCAAGGTCCTCGACGCGGGCGGCGTCTTCGCGATCTACCCGGAGGGCACCCGCTCCCTGGACGGCAGGCTGCACCGCGGCCACACGGGCGTCGGCGCACTGGCCCTGGCGACCGGCGCGAAGGTGGTCCCGGTCGCCCTGACCGGCACCGAGAAGCTGCAGCCGGGCGGCGCTCGCATCCCCCGCCTGGCGAAGATCGGCATCACGTTCGGCAAGCCGCTGGACTTTTCGCGCTACGAGGGCCAGGACTACGCCCCGGCGATCCGGCGGTCGGTCACCGACGAGGTGATGTACGCGATCCTGGAGATCTCGGGGCAGGAGTACGTGGACACCTACCACAAGCGGCCCAGCGAGGGTGTGGCCTAACCCGCGAGAGCCGCTCCGTGGCACGATCGCCGCCGCGGACGGAAAGCGCACGCCGAGGAACGCGCCGGTCGCCGTCAGCAGACCTACGGCAAGCGACGCTCCGGCCTGGACCCACGGGTTCACCGGCTCAGATCCCCGGCGGTTCCTTCGCCCACTTCGGCGGGGCCGGTGGCTCGTACGTCTCGAACCGGTCCAGCAGTACGGCCGGGTCCGGGTCGGTCAGCAGGAGCTCCCGGTAGCCGTCCTTGAGGAAGCCTTCCGTGACCATGTGGTCGGCGAACGTCATCAGCGGCGCGTAGTACCCGTCGACGTCGACCAGGCCGATCGGCTTGCCGTGCAGGCCGAGCTGGGCCCACGTCCAGACCTCGAACAGCTCCTCCAGGGTGCCCGCGCCGCCCGGCAGGGCCAGGAACCCGTCGGACAGGGCCGCCATCTTCGCCTTGCGCTCGTGCATGTCCGCGACGACGTGCAGCTCGGTCAGGCCGGCGTGCGCGATCTCGACCGACGACAGCGCCTCCGGGATCACGCCGATCACCTCACCGCCCGCGGCCAGGGCGGCGTCGGCGACGACGCCCATCGTGCCGACGCTCGCGCCGCCGTAGACCAGGCCGATGCCCCGCTGGGCCAGCAGCTTGCCGAGCGCGGCCGCCTGCTCGGCGTAGCGCGGTGAGAAGCCCATCGCCGAGCCGCAGAAAACACAGATCCGCCGCATCAGTGGGTGTCCTCCCACGCCTGGTAGGACTCCTGCACCACGCGGACCGCGTCGTCGATGTCGTCGGTGACGTGCAGCAGGTCCAGGTCCTGCGGGCTGATCTTGCCCTCGGCCATCACCGAGTTCTTGATCCAGTCGTAGAGCCCGCCCCAGTAGTCGCTGCCGAAGAGCACCACCGGGAACTTCGTGACCTTCTTGGTCTGCACCAGGGTCAGCGCCTCGAACAGCTCGTCGAGCGTGCCGAAGCCGCCGGGCAGGCAGATGAAGGCCTGCGAATACTTGATGAACATCGTCTTGCGGGCGAAGAAGTAGCGGAAGTTGACGCCGAGGTCGACCCACGGGTTCAGGCCCTGCTCGAACGGCAGCTCGATGCCGAGCCCGACGGAGAAGCCGCCGGCCTCGGCCGCGCCGCGGTTGACCGCCTCCATCGCGCCCGGTCCGCCGCCCGTCATCACGGCGAAGCCGGCGTTGGCGAGTGCCCCGCCGATCTTGCGGCCGAGCTCGTACTCCGGGTTGTCGCGCTTGGTGCGGGCCGAGCCGAACACCGTGACCGCGCGCGGGACCTCGGCGAGCGCGCCGAAACCCTCGACGAACTCGGCCTGGATCCGCAGCACGCGCCACGGGTCGGTGTGCACCCAGTCGGTCGGCCCCCGCGAGTCGAGCAGCCGCTGGTCGGTCGTGCTGCCCTGGTCACGGCGGTCGCCGCGCAGCACGACCGGGCCCTTCTGGCGCTCGACCGGACGTTCGGGGTACTGGCCGTCGGGAAATTCAGACTGTTCGCTCACTACGCCATGCTACGGCCTGCCCGCCGGCGAGAATGCGAACAACGCCGTGGCGGTGAAGTCGATGGCGGGCTCGTTACCGGGCCATGAACTCAGGTCGTCGGCGCAACGGCTTCCCCGGCCGTCGAAGGATTCATCCGGACGGGTTCCTTCCTGCGCGCCCGCCGCCTTGCCCCGGCAGGTGCCTGGACTATCCACACTGGACAGACTGAGGCCGGACGCCGCCGCCTGTTCGGCGGGAGAACGCTGTCCCGGGGCGCCGCGGCCGGCAAGATGGCCGTCTCCGCTCCGGCGTGCCCGATGACCTACCGTGGGGAGATGACCGAACCGCTCGGCGCGCGGATCCGGCGGTTGCGCACCGGCCGCGGCTGGACCCAGCGCGAGCTGGCCGAGCCGGGTTACGACCGGGGCTTCCTGGCGAAGGTCGAGACCGGTAGCCGTCCGCCGTCGGAGGAAATGCTGGCCTACCTGGCGCAGCGGCTCGGGCTGACCGTCGACGAGCTGAGGTTCGGGCGCCCGCCCGGCATCGCCGAGGAGCTGCGCGCGGCGCTGGACGAGGGCTACCGCGATCTGGAGCAGGGCCGGATCGCCGCCGCCGAGGAGCGGTTCGCCTCCGTGGGCAAGCAGGCGGCGGGCTACCACCTCGACGACATCGAGTGCTACGCGCGGTTCTGCCAGGCCGAAGTGAAGTGGCAGCTGTTCGACGTCTCGGGCGCGCAGGAGGCGCTGGAGCACGCGGAGGAGCTGGCCGGCGCGGCGCCGCCGTGGCTGCGCGCGATGATCGTGCACCGGTGGTCGGGCTGCCGGTTCCAGCGCGGCGACGCGGGGACGGCGATCGCGCGGCTCGAGGCCGAGCTGGCGGCGGGGCCGGCCGACCCGGACGCCGAGCTGTGCCTGCTCACCGCGTTGATCCACCCGCTGGTGGAGATGGGCGGCCTGCACCGGGCCCGCCGCGCGGCCGAAGCCGGGCGGCGGCTGGCGCGGGCGGCGACGCGGCCGGACTTCGTCGCGCGGTTCCACCGGCAGGCGTCGCAGGTGTGGCAGGCGACGGGGCACGCGGACCGGGCGGACGAGGACCTGACCGAGGCGTGCCGGCTGTTCGCGTCGGCGGGCTTCGACCGTGACGCGGCCCGCTGCCGCTGGGCCCGCGGCTACCTGCTGCGTCACCTGGGCCGCCTGGACGAGGCCCGCGCGGAGCTGACGGCGGCCCGCGACCAGCTGGCGGCGATCGGCGCGGACGAAGGCTTCGCCGGGGCGACCCTCGAGCTGGCCGAGGTCCGGCTCCGCCAAGGGGCGGCCGCGGAGGCGGCTTCGCTGGTTTCCGCGGTCCGGGACCTGTTGTCCCGTGACGTCGAGTCGCTGGGCGAGGCGACGAGCCTGCTGGGCCAGGTCGCCCAGGCCCAAGGCGACCCGGAGACGGCGACCCGGCTCCTGCGCGAGGCCTTCGAGATCCAGACGACGGCGTCCCTGCACGGGGCCGCGGTCTCGACGGCCCTCCGGCTCGGCGACGCGCTCCGCCACCGTGGTCACCTCGACGAAGCCATCGAGGCCTACCGCCGCGGCCTGGAGTCGGCGGCCGGCGCCGAATAGCGGACCAGCGGGGGCACCGGTCCGCACCGGGACGACTTTCCTACGAAAGTCGGTGAATTGGTTCAGACCAGTACGGTATCTCGCCGCCACCAGGGGATTCATGCGGACGCGGATGATCGCGACGTCGTCGCGCTGCTCCGTTCGGCCCATTGACCCACCCACGAGCGGAACCCTTTACTCGGACGCGTCCGGGGCAATAACAGCAGTTATTCCCCTGGACACACTCCTCCCCGGTCCCCGGAAAGGTTCCCCATGAGATCCCCACGCGGGCTGGCGGCGATCGCCGGCCTGACCCTCGCCCTCGCGGTGCCGGCGATCCCGGCCGCCGCCGCTCCCGCACCTCCCGCCGCCACCCCGCCCGAGGCGCTCGCCGCCCGCGCCGCCGATCAGGCCGCCCTCAGCGGCGCCGACCGGCTCGCGAAGGGCACCGGGGAGGCCTTCGTCCGCACCGGGGTCACCCCGGGTGGCGGCGGGCTCTACTACGCCTCCTACCAGCGCACTTACCACGGCTTGCCGGTCGTCGGCGGGGACGCGGTGGTCGTCGCCGACGGCGCCGGGCGCGTCCGCGGCACCGAAGCCGCCCACACCGCGCCGATCACGGTCGGCACACAGGCCGCTCTCAAGGCCGGTCAGGCCGCGCAGATCGCGAAAAGCGCAGTCTCCACAGTGGACACGGCCGAGGCACCTAAGCTGGTCGTGCTGGCCGGCGACGCCCCGAAGCTCGCCTACGAAGTCGTCGTCGGCGGCCGCGACCACGGCAGACCCACCCGCCTGCACGTCTTCGTCGACAGCACGACGGGCGAGATCCTCGAGACCCGTGACGACGTCCGCGAAGCCGGGACCGGCAATGCGTACTACGCCGGCACCGTCCCGATCGACACCTCCGGCTCCGGCGGTTCCTACTCGATGACCGACCCCGGGCGCCGCGGCGTCGCCTGCGGCCGCGAAGGCGGCTCGATCTTCACCAAGAGCACCAACACGTGGGGCAACGGCTCCGGCACCGACCTCGAAACCGCCTGCGTCGACACGCTCTACAGCGTCCAGACCGAGTGGAAGATGCTCGCCGACTGGCTCGGCCGCAACGGCATCGACGGCGCCGGCGGCGGGTTCCGGGCGAGCGTCGGCCTCAACGACGTCAACGCCTACTGGGACGGCTCGTCGACGCACTTCGGGCACTCGCAGGACAACCGCCGCCAGGCGACGCCGATGGACGTCGTGGGCCACGAGTTCGGCCACGCGATCTTCCAGACCACGCCGGGTGGCGCGGGCTCGGGCAACGAGAACGGCGGCCTGAACGAGTCCACCGGCGACATCTTCGGCGCGCTGACCGAGTACTACGCCGACAACCCGAAGGACACGCCGGACTTCAGCGTCGGCGAGGGCGTCAACCTCGTCGGCCAGGGCCCGATCCGCTACATGGACAACCCGTCCAAGGTCGGCGACCCGAACTGCTACTCGTCGTCGATCCCGAACACCGAGGTGCACGCGGCGGCCGGACCGCAGAACCACTGGTTCTACCTCCTCTCCCAGGGCAGCAGCGCGAGCCCGACGTGCAACAACTCGGCCGTCACCGGCATCGGCATCCAGAAGGCGGGCAAGATCTTCTACAACGGCCTGCTGAAGAAGACCTCGTCGTGGAACCACCGCGCGGCCCGCAAGGCCACCCTGGAAGCCGCGATCGCCCTGTTCCCCGGCAGCTGCGCCGAGTTCGCCGCCACCAAGGCCGCGTGGGACGCGGTGAGCGTCGCCGCGGTGAGCGGTGAACCGGCCTGCAGCGGCCAGCCGCCCGCCGGCAACGACTACTCGCTGACGCTCTCCCCGGCATCGGCGTCCGTCCAGCCCGGACAGACGGCGACCACCACGGTGACCACCCGGATCACCTCCGGCAACGCCCAGACCGTGCAGCTGCTGGCCACCGGCCTGCCCGAAGGCGCGAAGGCGACCTTCAGCCCGGCCACCGTCTCCTCCGGCGGCACGGCCACGCTGACCATCACCACCTCGGCGACCACGCGGGAGGGCACCAGCCAGGTGACGGTGACCGGCGACGGCACCGACGCCGACCACACCGCCCAGTTCTCGCTGACCGTCGGCACCGGCACGCCGCCGTCCGGCTGCGACGGCCTCGCCGAGTGGGACGTCGCCAAGGCGTACGCGCCCGACGACGTCGTGAGCCACCACGGTCACCGGTGGACATCACTGTGGTACTCGACCGGCGCCGAGCCCGGCGCGCCCACCTCGTGGGCCGTCTGGAGCGACGGCGGCGCGTGCTGAGGCCTACCCTGAACGTCCACGGCGGAAAGGCACCCGGGTGAGCGAGAGCGTCGGCGAACGCCTGCGTGAGCTGCGCACCGAACGCGGGCTCACGCAGCGCGAACTCGCCGGGCCGCAGTACTCCGCGGCGTACGTGTCGTCGGTCGAGACCGGCGTGCGGACGCCGTCGGGGGACGCGCTGCGGTTCTTCGCCCAGCAGCTCGGCGTCGATCCGGACGAGCTGCTGGGCGGGCGGTCCCCGCGGGAGCTGATCGAGCTGGACCTCGAGCTGATCGAGACGGCGGAACGGTTCCTGGCCGGCGACGCCCGCCGCGCCACCCCGCGGATGCAGCGGATCCGGCGTCGCGCCGAGCGCCTGGACCGGCCGCGGCAGGCGGGGATCGCGCTGCTGTGGCTGGCCGGGTACTCGACCGGCGACATCCGCACGAAGTACGTCGCGGACGCCGAAACGGCACTGGCGGGTGAGCCGCCGCCGGTGCGGGCGATGGTCGTGCCGCTGCGCGCGGCCGTGCTGACCGGCTGGGGTGAGGTGCAGTATTCGGTGCACCTGCTGGAAACCTGCCACGCCGAACTGCTGCGCGACGGCTACCCGCAGCCGTCGATGCTGCTGACCCTGCGGGCGTGCCTGGCCGAGCGGCACCTGCGTCAGGGCGACCTGGAGCGGGCGGCGGAGTACGCCGGCTCGGCGTTGCGGCTCACCCGGGGCGGCCCGGCGGTGCTCGCCGAGCTGACCCGCAGCCACGTCGAGGTCTGCCGCAGCCACCTGGCGGCGGACCGGTTCGCCGACGCCGCCGCGTCGGTCGCCGCGGCCTACGACCTGATGCAGGAACGGGCGCTGCACCCCGCGATGGCGTACTGCCTGCTGGCCAGGGCCCGGGTCCGCGGCCGGTCGGGTGACGTCGAGGGCGCGCTGGCCGACCTCGGCGCGGCGCGGGAGACGGCGTGGCCGGACGACGTCCCGGCGATCACCGTCGAGCTCGCCGGGGAGCACCTCGCCGCCGGCCGGCTGGAGACGGCGGCCGCGTTGCTCGACCAGATCCGCCCGGCCGTCGCGGCGGGCACGCCGCTGGCCGCCGAGCTGCGGCTGCAGCTGGGCTCGCTGGCCAAGGCCCGCGGCGACGCCCGCCGCGCGGTCGAGGACCTGCGGGCCGCCGTCGAGCTGGCCACCGGCCTGGACGCCCGCGGGGTGCTCGTCCGCGCGCTGCGGCCGCTGAGCGAACTGCTCGGGGAGACCGGGAAACCGGCGGAGGCGGCGGACGTGCTGCGGAACGGGCTCATCGCGCTGGGCGCCGAAGCGGACTGAAGCGATTCCGAGCGGTACCAACGAATCCCGGTGATCGAGATCGTCCGGCGTTCGGATGGTGTCGCCGACAATCCCTACGAAAGTCGTTCCGGAGCGGAACGCGGCGAGAATCCCCTGCTGCAGCGGGCTTTGTACGAATTGATTCGATAATCCGTAACGCGCTGTTGGTCCGTTCGGCGCATTGACGCCCGGATCGGCTGATCCTTTACTCGGATGCGTCCGGACGCATACCTGGAGTTAGCCCGCCGGACACGTCTCCCCTTTCCCTTACCGGACCTCGATTCTGCCTTCATGGAAGGAAGACCTCGATGACCCATCGTGGGTTCAGCACGGGCTTGGCGGCCGCCGCCGGGCTTGCCATGACGCTCGCGTTACCGGTGACCCCGGCCGGCGCGGCGCCCCAAGCACAGCCCGCCGCCCCGGAAGCGGCCGCCGCCCGCGCCGCCGACCAGGCGGCCGCCAGTGGTCTCGACACCCTGCGCCGCGGCCCGGCCGAATCGTTCCAGCGCATCGGCCTGACCCCCGGTGGCGCCGGGCTCTTCTACGGCGCCTACCAGCGCACCTACCAGGGCCTGCGGGTCGTGGGCGGGGACGCGGTCGTCGTCGCCGACGGCGCCGGGCGCGTCCGCGGCACCAGCGCCGCGGAAACCGCGCCGATCACCGTCGGGACCCAAGCCCTGGTCGACGCGGCCAAGGCCGCCGCCACCGCGCGCGCTCAACTGCCCACTGTGGACAGTGTGAGCACGCCGGAGAAGGTGGTGCTGGCCGGGACGAGCCCGAAGCTGGCCTACGAAGTCGTCGTCGCCGGGCGCACCGCCACGGCCCCGAGCAACCTGCACGTGTTCGTCGACGCGGCCACCGGCGCGGTGCTCGACAAGCGCGACGACGTCCGCACCTTCGACTCGGGGGTGAAGCGGCAGGCCCAGCCCGCCACGGTGAACGTGGCCGGCACCGGCAACAGCTACTACGTCGGCAACGTCTCCATCGACACCACGCAGTCCGGCAGCACGTACACCCTGCGCGACCCGGCCCGCACCGGGCTGAGCTGCGGCCGTGAGGGCGGTTCCGTCTACAGCGGGCCGGACAACAACTGGGGCAACGGCTCCGGCACCGACCTGGAAACCGCCTGCGTCGACACGCTGTTCGGCTCCCAGACCGAGTGGAAGATGCTCGGCGACTGGCTGGGCCGCAACGGCATCAACGGCAACGGCGGCGGATACCCGGCGTCGGTCGGCCTGTCCGACGTCAACGCCTACTGGAACGGTTCGTCGACGCACTTCGGCCACTCGCAGGACAACCAGCGCCAGGCCACCTCGATCGACGTCGTCGCCCACGAGTACGGGCACGCCATCTTCCAGACCACCCCGGGTGGGGCGGGCTCCGGCAACGAGAACGGCGGCCTCAACGAGTCCACCGGCGACATCTTCGGCGCGCTGACCGAGGCGTACGCCAACAACGCCAAGGACACCCCGGACTACGAGGTCGGCGAGGGGGTCAACCTGGTCGGCCAGGGCCCGATCCGCTACATGTACCAGCCGTCGAAGGTGGGCGACCCGAACTGCTACTCGTCGTCGATCCCGAGCACCGAGGTGCACGCGGCGGCCGGCCCGCAGAACCACTGGTTCTACCTGCTGGCCGAGGGCTCGAACCCGGGTGGCGGCAAGCCCGCCAGCCCGACCTGCAACAACTCTTCGGTCACCGGCGTCGGCATCCAGAAGGCCGGCAAGATCTTCTACAACGGCCTGCTGAAGAAGACCTCGTCGTGGAACCACAAGGCCGCCCGCAAGGCGACCCTCGAAGCCGCGATCGCGCTCTTCCCGGGCAGCTGCACCGAGTACAACGCGACCAAGGCCGCGTGGGACGCCATCTCCGTCACCGCCGCCAGCGGTGAGCCCGCCTCGTGCAGCGGCGGCGGGCCGGACTTCTCGGTCGCGCTGAACCCGGCGTCGGGTTCGGTGCAGCCGGGCGGCACGGCCACCGCCACCGTGACCACCGCGATCACCTCGGGCGCGGCGCAGTCGATCACGCTGTCCGCTTCCGGCCTGCCCGCCGGCGCGACCGCGACGTTCAGCCCGGCGACGATCTCCTCCGGTGGTTCCTCGACCCTGACCATCGCGACCACGACGTCGACCCCGACCGGCAGCTTCCCGATCACCATCACCGCCGACGGGGCCAGCACCGACCACACCGCGACGTACGCCCTGACCGTCGGGACGACCTCGTCGTGCGCCCCGGTGACCAACTCGACCCGCCTGGACATCCCGGACTACCCGGCAAGCGCGGTCGCCAGCACCAGCACCGTGTCCGGCTGCGCGCGCAACGCGTCCGGCACCACCAAGGTCGAAGTCCACATCACCCACACCTACCGCGGTGACCTCGTCCTCGACCTGATCGCGCCGGACGGCACGAGCTACCGCATGAAGAACTCCGGCAGCGACTCCGCCGACAACATCGACACCACCTACACCGTCAACGCCTCCTCGGAAGCCGCGAACGGCACGTGGAAACTGCAGATCAAGGACGTCGGCCCGGCCGACACCGGTTACCTGTCCTCCTGGACGCTGACCGTCTAGCGGCTTCACGGTCACTTTCACGTGAAAGTGACCACCTGGGGGCGGCACTTTCACGTGAAAGTGCCGCCCCCGCGGCTCTCTCCCCCACCCCCACCGAAGGAATTCACCGCCATGAAGTGGAAGACCAGAATCGGAGCCGGGGTCACCGCCCTGGCCGCCGTCTTGGGCGTCGTGTCCGTGCCCGCGGCCACCGCCGCGCCCGCCACCGCGCTCGCCGCGCCGGACATCTCCCTGGCCAACGTCAAGGCCCACCTCAACCAGCTGCAGACCATCGCGAACAACAACGGCGGCACGCGCTCGGCGCGCGGCGGCGGCTACGCGGCCTCGGTGTCCTATGTGGAAAACCTGCTGAAGAACGCCGGCTACACGACGACCCGGCAGACCTGCACCAGCTGTCTCGGCCAGTCGCAGAACCTGATCGCCGAGTGGCCGCAGGGCGACGCGAGCCAGGTCATCATGCTCGGCGCGCACCTCGACAGCGTGAGCGCGGGCCCCGGCATCAACGACAACGGCTCCGGCAGCGCGTCGATCCTCGAGGTCGCGCTGACGCTGGCCCGGACCAACCCGGCGATGGCCAAGCGCGTCCGGTTCGGCTGGTGGGCCGACGAAGAGTCCGGCCTGGTCGGGTCGAAGTACTACGTCAACAACCTGCCGAGCACCGAGCGCACGAAGATCAAGACCTACCTCAACTTCGACATGATCGGCTCGAAGAACTGGGGCTACTTCGTCTACGACGACGTCGCTTCGGTCAAGGCGGTCTTCGACGAGTACTTCACCTCCATCGGCATCCCGACCGAGGGCGACAGCGAGGGCGACGGCCGGTCCGACCACGCGTCGTTCAAGAGCGCGGGCATCCCGGTCGGCGGCCTGGCCACCGGCGCCGGCGACATCAAGAGCTCCGCGCAGGCCCAGAAGTGGGGCGGCACCGCGGGTTCGCCGTTCGACAACTGCTACCACCGCGCCTGCGACACGATCTCCAACATCCCGGACGCGCCGCTGGAGAAGAACAGCGACGCCATCGCCTACGCGCTCTGGAAGCTGGCCGTCGGGACACCGCAGGGCAACGACTTCTCCGTGACGCTGAACCCGGCGGCCGGGAATGTCCAACCGGGACAGTCGCTGCAGGTCGCGGTGAACACCGCGACGACGTCCGGCTCGGCGCAGCCGATCTCGCTGTCCGCTTCCGGCCTGCCCGCCGGCGCGACCGCGACGTTCAGCCCGGCCACCATCACCTCGGGCGGCAGCTCGACGCTGACCATCGCGACCACGACGTCGACCCCGACCGGCACCTTCCCGATCACGGTGACCGCGGACGGCGCGAACGCCGACCACACGGCCACGTTCTCCCTCGGCGTCGGCAGCTCGTCGTGCGCGCCGGTGACCAACTCGACCCGCCTGGACATCCCGGACTATCCGGCGAGCGCGGTCAGCAGCACCGGCACCGTCAGCGGCTGCGCCCGCAACGCGTCCGGCACCACCAAGGTCGAGGTGCACATCACCCACACCTACCGCGGTGACCTGGTCCTCGACCTCGTCGCCCCCGACGGAACCGCCTACCGGCTCAAGAACTCCAGCAGCGACTCCGCGGACAACATCGACACCACCTACACCGTCAACGCCTCCTCGGAAGCCGCGAACGGCACGTGGAAACTGCAGATCAAGGACGTCGGCCCGGCCGACACCGGTTACCTGTCCTCCTGGACGCTGACCGTCTGATCCACGGCTCGGGGGCGTCCCTCGCGGGACGTCACCGAGTTGTCTAGACCACCCGTTCGTCGGTAGTCACCGGTTCCCCGCGGCGCTTATGTTGGGCGGACACGCCGCGTTCACCCCTCAACGACGATGGGAGCCGGTATGTCCGGTCGTTTGCTCGGAACCCTGCTGGCCACGGTGCTGGCCGTCCCGCTGTTCGTCCCGGCCCCCGCGCAGGCGGCGGTGCAGGCCGACACGTGCGCGGTGAAATCGCGGCCCGCGGGCAAGGTTCTCCAGGGCTACTGGGAAAACTGGGACGGCGCCGCGAACGGCGTCCACCCCGGGCTGGGCTGGATCCCGATCACCGACAGCCGGCTGGCCCAGCACGGCTACAACGTGATCAACGCCGCCTTCCCGGTGATCCGCTCCGACGGGACGGTGCTGTGGGAGGACGGGATGGACGCCGGGGTCCGGGTGTCCACGCCCGCCGAGATGTGCGCCGCCAAGGCCGCGGGCGCGACGATCCTGCTGTCCATCGGCGGCGCGGCCGCCGGGATCGACCTTTCGTCGGCCGCGGTGGCGGACCGGTTCGTCGCCACGGTCGTGCCGATCCTGAAGCGGTACAACTTCGACGGGATCGACATCGACATCGAGACCGGGCTGACGAACAGCGGGAACATCAAGACGCTGTCGGCGTCGCAGAGCAACCTGATCCGCATCATCGACGGCGTGCTCGCGCAGATGCCGTCGAACTTCGGGCTCACGATGGCCCCCGAGACCGCGTACGTGACCGGCGGCAGCGTCGCCTACGGCTCGATCTGGGGCGCGTACCTGCCGATCATCAAGAAGTACGCGGACAACGGCCGGCTGTGGTGGCTGAACATGCAGTACTACAACGGCTCGATGTACGGCTGCGCCGGCGACTCGTACCAGGCCGGGACCGTGCAGGGCTTCACCGTGCAGACGCAGTGCCTGAACAACGGCCTGGTCGTGCAGGGCACCACGATCCGCGTCCCCTACGACAAGCAGGTCCCCGGCCTGCCCGCCCAGCCCGGCGCGGGCGGCGGGTACCTGTCGCCGAGCCTGGTGTCCCAGGCGTGGCGGTCGGTTCCGGGCCTCAAGGGCCTGATGGACTGGTCGGTCAACTGGGACGGCTCGAAGGGCTGGACGTTCGGCGACAACGTCAAGGCGCTGCAGGGCCGGTAGGTCAGGAGCCGCCCGCCGGGATCGGTCGTGGTAGCCGCCCCGGCGGGCCCAGTCGTTGCAGAGCAGGCAGGCGTCACCCGTGCCCAGCAAGGTCGCCGCCATCGCCGGGTGGCGCTCGAACTTCTCCCGCAGCAGCGCGGCCATCACGCCCAGCCGGGCCGTCGGCCGGCCCGGCCGCCGGGTAGTCGATCTGCAGAACCTCCAGACCCGCCGGATCCGGCCAGCCGCCCGGGTGGACGGTGCCGCCCACGACCAGCGGGACGGTCGTCTCCGGTCCGTCCGCCACCCGCCGCGCCCGGTCTCTGTCGCCACCGGCCGCGCTCCGGCGGAAGTAGTCGAGCGCCTGCTCCCGGAGCTGCAGGGTCACCGTGAGCGTCCGGCCCCGGCTCCGGGCCGGGATCGTCTCCCCCACCTCGGCGAGCAGGATCCGCACCGGGACGTCGTTCTGGTCCATGTCGCCGAGCAGGTGGATCCGGCGGTGCTCGGGCACCGCGTGGTACGACTCGCGGACGCTCTCCAGGTTGGCCCCGGTCGGATCCGCGGCATACGCCAGCTCGTCCACCTCGTCGGCGAGCTCACCGATCACCAGCTCCGGGGTCAGCCACGATTCCAGTGCCGGCACGGTTCCCTTCGCCGTGCCGGTGATGACCAGTGGTGCGCCCTCGTGCCGAGCGCGTAACAGTCACCGTTGGGAACGAAGACGAGGCGTTGCCGTCCCTCGACGACGTCGCCGCCGACCACGCGCGACGTCGGGGTGCTGTCCGGCATACCGGCGAGCCTAGCGGCGGATCAGGAGTCGCCTGCCGGGATCGGGTCGGCGTACTCGCCCGGCGGGCCGGCGTAGGCGCGGCTGCCGTCGGGGAACGGCCACGGGTTCGGGACGCAGCCGTGCAACCCGAGCGTCTGCTGCTCCATCACCGGCGCCGGCTTGCCGGGGCCCGGGCACAGCTCGTGGCCCTGGCCGAGCCGGTGCCCGGTCTCGTGGGTGACCATGTACTGGCGGTAGACCTCGAGCGGGGCGCCGTAGCCCGGGACGGCGTTGGCCCAGCGGGCGACGTTGAGCACGACGTTGCTGCCGTTGCGGCAGGAGGTGTAGCTGTCCGGCGTGCCGCCGCACAGCTTGTCGCGGCTGGCCGGGGTCGCGAGGTAGATGGTGAAGTCGGCGCTGTCGGCCGGGCCGACCTGCTGCAGCCGCCACTGCCCGCCGACGGTCCAGCCGCGCGGGTCGCCGAGGATGGCGCGGATGTCCTTGGCGAACCCGGTGGGGCCGACGCCGTCGATGTCGGTCTCGATGGCGATCCGGTAGCGCATCAGCCGGCCGCGGCTGCCGGCGATTTCGTCGCTGCCCGGGGTGAACATCCACTGGCCGGATCCGGTCCGCGGGAAGGAGATGGCGGGCGCGCTCTGCGGCACCGGCGGCCGCTCGGGCTCCCGCTCGGCGGGCGGCGGCGGGATCGAGGTGGCGTCCCCGATGGCGGTGAGGACCGGTCCGGCCGCCGGCGCGGCGACGGGCTGTCTTTCCCCGCCACACCCGCTCACCGCCAGGGCGAGCACGGCCACGGCCGCGGCTCGTCTCGCGGTTTTCGGCATGGGTCCTCCCGGGGTGCGCGGTTTCAGAAGGACATACGGGCCGCGGCCGGGAAAAGTTGCGGTGACCTGCGGTGGCGGAGCGTCACCGCAGCTCAGGACCGCCGCGTGTGACGACGGCCACAGGCGCTCAGCCCAGGAACTTGCGGAGCACCTCGGTGACCTGGCGGATCTCCGCCGTCCGGACGTTCTCCTGCTTCGTGTGCGCCAACGTCGGGTCGCCCGGGCCGAAGTTCACCGCCGGCATGCCGCGGGCCGCGAAGCGGGCGACGTCCGTCCAGCCGAGCTTGGCCGCCGCGCGGCCGCCGGCCGCCGCCACCAGCTCCGCCGCCGCCGGGGCCGACAGGCCCGGCAGCGCGCCCGGGGAAAGGTCCACAACGGACAGTTCGAAACCGTCGAACACCTCGCGCAGGTGGCGCTCGGCCGCCGCCGCGTCGCGGTCCGGGGCGAAGCGGTGGTTGACCGTCAGCACCGCCGCGTCCGGGACGACGTTGCCCGCCACCCCGCCGCTGATCGACGTCGCCTGGAGGCCCTCGCGGTAGGTGAGGCCGTCGATGTCGACGACCCGCGGCGTGTACTCCTCCAGCCGGCGCAGCGGCTCGGCGAGCGCGTGGATCGCGTTCTCGCCCATCCACGCCCGCGCGGTGTGCGCCCGCTTCCCCGAAAGCCGCAGTTCGACGCGCATGGTGCCCTGGCAGCCGGCCTCGATCACCGCGTTCGACGGCTCCCCGACGATCGCCAGGTCGCCGTCCAGCCACTCCGGCAGCTCGCGCTCGATCCGGCCGAGGCCGTTCTTGACCGCTTCGACCTCTTCGTTGTCGTAGAACACGAAGGTGACGTCGTGCTTGGGCTCCGCCAGCGTCGCCGCCAGGTGCAGGAAGACCGCGTCGCCGCCCTTCATGTCGACCGTGCCGAGGCCGTGCAGGATCTCGTCGTCACCGGTGCCTTCGCGCCGCGAAGGGAAGTTGCCGTTTTCCGGCACGGTGTCCAGGTGCCCGGCGAGCACGACCCGCGACTCGCGGCCGAGGTTCGTCCGCGCGAGGACGGCGTCACCGTTGCGGACGACCTCCAGGTGCGGGGCCTGCGCGAGCAGCGCGTCCTGCACCGCGGTCGCGATCTCCGCTTCGGCGCCGGACACGCTGAAGACGTCCACCAGCGCGGCGGTCAGGTCCACGGGGTCGGCGTGCAGGTCGAGGCTCATGCCCCGCACGCTACCGTGGGGGTGTGCGTAGGTTCGGAGTCGCCGTGGGCGGCGCGTTGCTGGTCCTGGTCCTGTCGGGCTGCGGGAACGAGGCCGGCCCCACGCCTCCGCGCCAGGGCGGCGAGCCCGGCCCGGACGCGCTCCCGACCAAACTGGCCGCGCTGACCGTCGACCAGTGCTACGCGAGCCCGCGCACCCAGCTGCCGAAGGGCTGTGAGAAGTACGTCACGGAGGTCGGCAACGTGCCGGGCGCGGCCCGCAAGCGTGCGAACGACCGCGACCCGCAGCTGGTCGCCGAGGCCGGGAAGCTGGAGCAGGCCGTCGGGGCGTTCCGGAGCGCGGGCTGCACGACCGTCCCGGCCGCGGGCGGCCCGTGTTCGCAGGCGCTCGTCGACATCGCCGGCGCCCTTTCGGGCCTTAAGAAGCAGGTAGACGCCCGGCCCACGAGTGGTTGATTCGGTTCACTCGACTACCGTGTCGGGCGTGAGCGAGCAGAGCCCGAACCCCGAAACGACCGGCGCCAGCGGCGTCGGGCTGGCCACCGTCGCGACCGACGGGACGGTCCTCGACACCTGGTACCCGCACCCGAAGCTGACCGAGGGCGGCACGCCCGGGACCGAGCGCCTGAGCGCGGGCGAAGCCGAGGAGCTGCTCGGCGAGGCCGCCGCGGCGCTGCTCGGCCCGGACACCGACCGCGGGGTCGAGGTCGTCGCCGTCCGCACCACGATCGGCAGGCTGGCCGACGCGCCCGCGGACACGCACGACATGTACCTGCGGCTGCACCTGCTCTCGCACCGGCTGGTCCGCCCGCACGGCCAGAACCTCGACGGCATGTTCGGCCTGCTGGCCAACGTCGTGTGGACCAACCACGGCCCGTGCCCGGTCGAGGGCTTCGAGACGACCCGGCTGCGGCTGCGCTCGCGCGGCGCGGTGACCGTCTACAGCGTCGACAAGTTCCCGCGGATGGTCGACTACGTCATGCCGTCCGGCGTCCGGATCGGCGACGCCGACCGCGTCCGGCTCGGCGCGCACCTGGCGTCCGGCACGACCGTGATGCACGAGGGCTTCGTCAACTTCAACGCCGGCACGCTCGGCGCGTCGATGGTCGAGGGCCGGATCTCGGCCGGCGTGGTCGTCGGCGACGGCTCGGACGTCGGCGGCGGCGCGTCGATCATGGGCACGCTTTCCGGGGGTGGCAAGGAAACGATCTCCCTGGGCGAGCGCTGCCTGATCGGCGCGAACGGCGGCGTCGGGATCTCGCTGGGCGACGACACGGTCGTCGAGGCCGGCCTGTACGTGACGGCCGGCACGAAGGTCGTCGTCGAGGGCAAGGTCGTCAAGGCCCGCGAGCTCAACGGCATTTCCGGCGCGGTGTTCCGCCGCAACTCGGCGACGGGCGCGGTCGAGGTCGTGCCGCGGACCGGCGCCGGCGTCGAGCTGAACGCGGCGCTGCACGCCAACGACTGAGCGCGATCGTTCACCTACTATTCACGGTGTGACCACCGAATCGTTGCGTCGCAGCCCGGCTGAGCTGGGCCTGCCGGACGCGCCCGTGCGAGCGCGTCCGGCCGACCCGGCGGCCCACCACGTGCGGGCCAAGCTCGACCGCGAGATCCGCGCGCTGCTGGCGCACGAACCGGGCACGCGCTCGGGGGCGGATCCGGAGGACCTGCACCAGATGCGCGTCGCCCTGCGGCGGATGCGCAGCGTGCTCAAGCTGTCCGGCGAGCTGGTCGGCGACGGCGCCGAGCCGGTGCGCGCGGAGCTGGGCCGGCTCGGCCAGTCCCTCGGCGAGGTCCGCGACCACGACGTGCTGATCGAGCACCTGCGCGAGGTGATCGCCGGCTTCGAGGTCCGCGACCAGGCGCCGGGCCACCGCCTGGTGGCGAAGTTCGTCACCGAACGCGCCGCGGCCAAGCGGCGCCTGACGCGGGCGCTGTCGAGTGCCCGGTACTCGACGTTGCTGCGTGAGGTGAGCCTGCTGACCCGCGCGGAGTCCGGCCCGCCCGCCGACCGGCGGCACGACCTGATCGCGGGGCTGGCGAAGCCGCACCGGAAGCTGGCGAAGGCGGTCCGCGCGTTGCCCGCGGACCCGCCGGACGAAGACCTGCACGCCCTGCGCATCCGCGGCAAGAAGCTGCGTTACGCGGCCGAGCTGGCCCAGACGTCGGCGAAGAAGAAGCAGGCGGCGAAGCTCAAGAAGCTGCTGAAGGCCACGAAGGACTTCCAGACGGTGCTGGGCGACCACCAGGACGCGGTGATCGCGGCCGAGCGGATGCGCGCGGTCCTGGCGTCGGCCGACGGCCCGATGGGGTTCGTCGCCGGCCGCATCGCCGAGCGCGAGCTGGCCCGCCGGGCGGAGGCCCGCGCGGCTTGGCGGGATTCGTGGGCCGCGGTGGACGCCGCCGCCCAGGCCCTCCACGCCTGACCCGGCTCCCCTCAGGAGATCGACCAGACGTAGCCGTCCGGCCGGATGAGCACCCGCCGGCCATCGGTGGCCTCGTAAGCCGCGTAGGCGTGGCCGCCCTCGTCGACCAGGTCCGTTCCCGTCGCCACGCTCCCCGCCGGCCGGATCCGGTAGCCGGCCGTCTCGCCGTCGCCGAAGAGCAGCTCCGTCGCGTGCGGCCCGCGGAACAGCTCGAACAGGCGCACCCGCTTCCCGTTCGCGTCGGCCAGCGGTGCGTCCGGCGCCCGGTCGCCCGGCCGCAGCTGTCCCGTCCCCGCCGGCGACAGCGGGCCACCGCGGTACGTGATGTCCAGCTGCTGGGTGTCCTCCCCGCGGCGGTGGGCGTCCTCGTCGCCGTCGACGTACTTCTGCAGCAGGCCCGCCGAGACCCCCAGCACCCGGGCCGCGACCGTGCGCCGCTCGATCTCGTAGCTGTCCAGCAGCTCCGGTGATCCGTCCGCGAGCTTCCAGCCCAGGTTGTAGCCGTCCTGGACGCCGGTGTTCAGCCCCTGGCCGCCCGTCGGCGGGTGGACGTGCGCCGCGTCGCCGGCCAGGAACACGCGGCCGTCGCGGAAGCGGGCCGCCAGCCGGATGTTCGGCCGCCACACCGTCGACCAGGCCAGGTCCGACAACACCACCGTCCCGCCCGAAAGCACGTCGAGCCGGGCCTGGACCGCGGGCAACGCCGTCTCGACGTCGGTCTCGCCGTCGCCGAGCGCCGCGCCGAACTGGAAGTGCGGTGTCCCCGGCAGCGGGCTGAACATCATGCCGCTCATCGGCTCGTCCGGCGTCGCGAACCAGTGGCCGTGGTTCCGGTCGAGGCCCTCGGCCCGGACGTCGCCGAGCAGCATCCGGATCGACTCGTCGGTCGTGCCCTCGAACGCGATCCCCAGCGTCTTGCGCACGAAGCTCTTGCCGCCGTCCGCGCCGACCAGGTACGCCGCGCGGACGGTCTCCCCCGTGCTCAGCGTGGCCGTGACGCCGTCGGCGTCCTGCTCGAAGCCGGTCAGCGCGGTGTTCAGCTCGACGCGCACGCCGAACTCGGCCAGCCGGTCGCGCAGGATGCCCTCGGTCTGCGACTGGCCGAGGAACCAGCCGGTCGGGTACGGCTTCGACGGCGTCGGCTCGACGGGGTCGAACATCATCCGCTCGCCGACCACCTCGCCGCCGAGGTGGATCTTGATCGGCACCGGGGCCATGCCCGCCGCCAGCACCGCGTCGAGCACGCCCAGGTCCTCGAACACCTCCAGCGTGCGCGGCTGCATCCCGTCGCCGCGCGACCCGACGAAGTATTCCGAGGCCTTGTCGATGATCCGCACGGCGACGTCCCGCCGCGCCAGTTCGATGGCCAGCGTCAGCCCGGTCGGCCCCGCTCCCGCGATCAGCACCCGAGTGTCCATGTCACCCTCCCAGTGAATTTCGGTTCAGTGAATCTAGATTCAGAATGGCGCTGCTAGCGTCCCGTGTCAAGGGAGGTGCCGATGACGGCGACGAGCCGCAAGGAAAAGGCCGCGGAGACGGAGGCCGCGCTCAAGGCCGCGGCCAAGCGCGTCTTCGCCCGGAAGGGCTACCTGAACACGAAGATCACCGACATCACCGCCGAGGCGGGGCGGGCCGCGGGGTCGTTCTACAACCACTTCGCGGGCAAGGAAGAGCTCCTGGAGGCTCTTCTCCAGGACATGGCGGCCTCAGGCGACGAGAGCGCGGACAGCGAAGACCACTTGGCGGACTTCAGCGATCCTGCCGCCGTGCGCTGGCACGTCCGGCAGTACTGGACGTTCTACCGGGAGAACGCCGCGACGATGCTCGCCCTGCGCCAGGCCGCGATGGTCAGCGAGACCTTCGCCCGCACGGTGGCGAAGTTCGGCGCGTCCCAGGCGGCCGACCTCGACGACCACCTCGCGCACGTCACCCGCGCCGGACTGCGGCTGCCGGGGAACCCCGACCGCTGCGGCGGGCTCATCTACAACCTCGTCGACTCGTTCGCGGCCACGTGGCTGCACGAACCCCCGCCGGGGTGGACGCCGCCGACCGACGAAGAGGCCATCGAGATGCTCACGCGGTTCGTCTACCGAGGACTCACCGGCCGCGACTACTGAGTGAGCCGCTCCACCGCGGCGTCGACGCGCTCGTCGGTCGCGGTCAGCGCGACGCGGACGTGCTTGCCGCCCTTCGGGCCGTAGAACGTCCCGGGCGCGACCAGGATCCCGCGGCCGGCCAGCCACCGGACCGTCGCCGAGGCGTCTTCGTCGCGGGTGGCCCAGAGGTAGAGCCCCGCTTCGGAGTGGTCGATGCGAAAACCGTTGTCCAGCAACGCCTTCCGCAGGGCGAGCCGGCGGCGGGCGTAGCGCTCGCGTTGCGCGCGCAGGGCCTCGTCGTCGGCCAGCGCGGCGACCATCGCCTCCTGGACCGGGCGCGGCACGATCATGCCCGCGTGCTTGCGGACTTCCAGCAGCCGCTTGATCAGGCGGGGGTCACCGGTCAGGAACCCGGCGCGGTAGCTGGCCAGGTTCGCCGACTTCGACAGCGAGTGCACGGCGATGAGGCCGTCGGTCCGGCCGTCGCAGACGTCCGGGTGCAGGATCGAGAGCGGGTCGGCCTCCCAGCCGAGCGCCAGGTAGCACTCGTCGGAGACCACGACGACGTCGCGCTCGCGCGCCCACTCGACGACCTTGCGCAGGTGCTCGACCGGCAGCACCTTGCCGGTCGGGTTGGACGGCGAGTTCAGCCAGATCATCGCCGGCTTCTGCGGGCCGAGCGCGGTCAAGCCGTCGGACCGCAGGATCGACGCGCCCGCCAGCAGCACGCCGACCTCGTACGTCGGGTATGCCAGCTCCGGGATGACGACGACGTCGCCGGGACCGAACCCGAGCAGCCGCGGCAGCCAGGCCACCGCCTCCTTGGAGCCGATCGTCGGCAGCACGGCGTCCGGCTCGATGCCGTCGACGCCGTGACGCCGCGAAAGCGCCCCGCGCGCGGCTTCACGCAGGGCGGGGATGCCGTGGGTGGTCGGGTACCCGGGGATCGCGGAGACCGACGCGAGCGCCTCGCGGATGCCGTCCGGGACCGGGTCGACCGGCGTGCCGATGGAGAGGTCGACGACCCCACCGGGATGCGCCTGCGCCGTGGCCTTGACCTCGGCGAGCGAATCCCAGGGGAAGTCGGGCAGCTGGACCTGGTTCATTCGCCCTGCGGCGGCAGCGCCTTGATGAAGGCCGGGTCGTGCGCGGTCTTGCCGACCTTGGACGCGCCGCCGGGCGAGCCCAGCTCGTCGAAGAAGTCGACGTTCGCCTTGGTGTAGTCCGACCAGTTGTCCGGGACGTCGTCCTCGTAGTAGATCGCCTCGACCGGGCAGACCGGCTCGCAGGCGCCGCAGTCGACGCACTCGTCCGGGTGGATGTACAGCATCCGCTCGCCCTCGTAGATGCAGTCCACGGGGCACTCGTCGATACACGCCTTGTCGAGCACGTCGACGCAGGGCTCGGCGATCACGTAGGTCACTGCGCACTCCTGCTTATCTCTGCAAAGACAGTCTCTGCGAACAGCCAGTCGGGCCCGACACTACGCGGCGTCGGCACCCGTTCGGTCGGTGAGGCAAGCCTTAGCCATACCCCGGGTATGGCGCTCACCTCGCCCGGCGGCGCGGGGGCGGGGTGGCCCGGGCGTCACCAGTGATGACGAAGCGCGGCTTGGGGGCTTCGTCCTCGGTCTTCTTCTCCCCGACGGCTCGGTTGAACCCTTCGGCGATCTCGTCGACGAGCTCCTCGTTGTGCCGCTCGTCCTTGCGCTGGATACCCACGGTCACCTCCTGCGGAAATCCGCTCCCACGGCCTTCACCACCTCCGTCACAATCTAGCGGTGAACGCCGCCGAGACGCTCGAAATCACCTGCAGCAAAGCATGGCCGCCCCTGATCGAGGATCCCTTGGGTGAGTGGCGTCTGCGCTGGGCGGACGGCTTCACCGGGCGCGCCAACAGCGCGCTCGCCGTCGGCGACGCCGGCCGCCCGGTCGCCGAAGCCCTCCGTGCGGTGTGTGATTTCGCCCACGAACGGGCGATCACCCCGATGGTGCAGGTGGTCCGCGACAGCCCGAACGAGCACGCGATCGCCGCCGCCGGCTGGGTCCCGGCCACCGGCCACGGCGCCGGCCACGAAGTCGTCGTCCTCACCACCTCCGGCCTGCACGGGGAAACCCCGCCGCCCAGGGAGACCCCGAGTGGGCACTTTCACGTGAAAGTGCCGCCCCCAGGTGGGCACTTTCACGTGAAAGTGCCCGATGAGCCGGTGCCCGGGTGGTGGGGGCTCGCGCTGCGCCCGGGCGAGGACTCCCCGGCCGCGCGGCAGGTGCTGGCCGGCGGGAAGATCGGCTACGGCGTCGCGACGGTCGGCGGCGACGTCGCCGGGGTCGTCCGCGGGGCGCTGGTCGAGGGCTGGCTGCACGTCGGGCGGCTCGAGGTGGCCCCGGCGTTCCGCCGCCGCGGGCTGGCGTCGGCGCTGATGGGCGCGGTGCGGACGTGGGGCGTGGAACACGGCGCGGACCGCGCGGTGTTGCAGGTGGCGGAGGGGAATTCGGGCGCGCTCGCGCTCTACGCGGGGCTCGGCTACGCCCCGCACCACAGATACCGGTACTGGGTGCCCGCACCCGGCTCGTGCGAGGATTCGACGTCGTGAAGATCGTGGTAGTGGTCGGCGGAGTGGGCGGGGCCCGCTTCCTGCTGGGTGTCAAGGCGGCCCTGGGCATGGCCCCGGAGGGCGCGTCCGAGTCCGGGCACGAGGTGACGGCGCTGGTGAACACCGGCGACGACGTCTGGATGCACGGGCTGCGGATCTGTCCCGACCTGGACACCTGCATGTACACCCTGGGCGGCGGGATCGACAAAGAACGCGGCTGGGGGCACTCGGGCGAGACCTGGGTCGTCAAGGAGGAGCTGGCCGCCTACGGCGCCGAGCCGACCTGGTTCGGCCTCGGCGACAAGGACATCGCCACCCACCTCATCCGGTCGCGGATGCTGCGCGCGGGCTACCCGCTCTCGGCGGTGACCGAGGCCCTGTGCGACCGCTGGCAGCCCGGCGTCCGGCTGCTGCCGATGTCCGACGACCGCGTCGAGACGCACGTCGTGATCGACGACCCGGAGCAGGACGGCCAGCAGAAGGCCGTCCACTTCCAGGAGTGGTGGGTGCGCTACCGCGCCGAGCCGAAGGCGCACTCGATCGTCGCGGTCGGCAGCGACGAGGCCAAGCCCGCGCCGGGCGTCCTCGAAGCCGTCAAGGACGCCGACGCCGTGCTGTTCGCGCCGTCGAACCCGGTCGTCTCGGTCGGGACCGTGCTGGGGGTGCCGGGCGTCCGGGACGCGCTGCGCAAGACGTCCGCGGGTGTCGTCGGGGTGTCGCCGATCATCGGCGGCAAGGCGCTGCGCGGCATGGCCGACGCGTGCCTGACCGCGATCGGCGTCGAGACGTCGGCCGAGGCGGTGGGCCGGCACTACGGCTCGCGCAAGAACGGCGGCGTGCTCGACGGCTGGCTGATCGCCGAGGGCGAGACCGCCGACGTGCCGGGCGTGACCGTCCGCGACGTCCCGCTGCTGATGTCCGATGTGGACGCGACCGCGGCGATGGCCCGCGCCGCCCTCGAACTGGCTGGAGCCCCCGTTGACTGACCACGCTTCCCCCAAGCTGGAGATCCTGCCCGTCACCGGGCTGCCGGAGTTCCGCCCGGGCGACGACCTGACCGGCGCGATCGCCGCCGCCGCGCCCTGGCTGCGCTCCGGTGACGTGCTCGTCGTGACCAGCAAGATCGTGTCCAAGGCCGAGGGCAGGCTCATCCGCGTGCCCCGCGACCCCGAAGCACGGGACGCCGAGCGCCGGAAGCTGGTCGAGCAGGAGTCGGTGCGGGTGGTCGCGCGGATCGCGCGCACGGTGATCACCCAGAACCACCTGGGGATCGTGCAGGCCGCGTCCGGCATCGACGCGTCCAACGTGGCCGGTAACGAGGTCGCGCTGCTGCCCGCCGACCCGGACGCTTCGGCGCTGGCGCTGCGCAACGGGCTGCGGGAGCGGCTCGGCGTCGAGGTCGCGGTCGTCGTCACCGACACCATGGGCCGGGCCTGGCGGGTCGGGCAGACCGACGCCGCCATCGGCTCGTCCGGGCTGCGCGTGCTGCACGCCTACCGCGGGCAGATCGACGGGCAGGGCAACGAGCTGGCCGTCACCGAGGTCGCCGTGGCCGACGAGCTCGCCGCGGCCGCCGACCTGGTCAAGGGCAAGCTCGGCGGGACGCCGGTCGCGGTCGTGCGCGGGCTGTCGATCGAGGACGACGGCTCGACCGCGCGCGACCTGATCCGCCCGCTGGAGGAGGACCTCTTCCGGCTGGGGGCCAACGAAGCCGTCGCGCAGGGCCGGCGCGAGGCCGTCCCCGCCCGGCGGTCGGTGCGGCAGTTCGCGGACGAGCCGGTCTCGCCCACCTCGATCCGGCGGGCGGTGGGCTCCGCGCTGACCGCACCCGCGCCGCACCACACGCACCCGGTCCGGTTCGTCTGGCTGCGCGATTCGGGCGTCCGGAAGAAGCTGCTTGACGCGATGCGCGAGTCGTGGCAGGCCGACCTGACCGGGGACGGCTTCACCCCGGAGCAGATCGCGAAGCGGCTCAGCCGGGGCGACATCCTGTACCGCGCCCCCGAAGTCGTCATCCCGTTCCTGGTGCCGGACGGCGCGCACACCTACCGCGACGACCGCCGCAACGACTGCGAGAAGACGATGTTCACCGTGGCCGGCGGCGCCGCGGTCCAGGGCCTGCTGGTCGCGCTGGCGGCCGAGGGCCTCGGCTCGTGCTGGATCGGGTCGACGATCTTCGCCGCGGACGTCGTCCGGGACGTCCTCGGCCTCGACGAGCGCTGGCAGCCGCTGGGCTCGGTCGCCATCGGCGTACCGGCTACCGAGCCGGCGCCGCGCGGACCGGCACTGGCCGGGGAAGGACTGCTGGAGCTGTGAGCCCGCACGCGGACGCCGTCGCGACGCTTTCGTCGTGGCAGCCGGCTGTCGCGTCCCAGGAGTCGCTGCGGCAGGCGTTCCTCGGCTTCCTGGCCGCGCGCGAGGACAGTTGCGATCGGTCCTGCGCGGCCGGGCACCTGACGGCGTCGGCGGTGGTGCTGGACCACACCGGCACGCGGGTGCTGCTGACCCTGCACCCGCGGGTCGGGCGGTGGCTGCAGCTCGGGGGCCACTGCGAGCCGTCGGACGCGTCGCTGGCCGGAGCGGCGCTGCGGGAGGCGACCGAGGAGTCGGGCATCCCGGGGCTGCGGCTGGCCCCGGAGCCGGTGCACCTCGACGTCCACCCGATCACCTGCTCGCTGGGCGTGCCGACCCGGCACTTCGACGTCCGGTTCGCGGTGCACGCCCCGCCCGGGGCGTCGCCGGTGCGCAGCGACGAGTCCGACGACCTGCGGTGGTGGCCGGCGGACGCGCTGCCCGCCGGTTCGGAGGATCTCGCCGATCTGGTGAAAGCCGCCGTTTCTGTCGGTGCCGGGCGATAGCCTGGTCCGCGGACAGGGAGGGACCACATGGCTACACAGTTCCCGGAGCGGGTGCACTACCACTCCGGCGGTGGCGGCGACACCGGCGTGTTCGGCTACATCGTGCTCGGGCTGATCATCCTCGGCGTCATCGTGTTCATCATCGCGGTGATCGTCCGGGTGTCGAAGATGCGCCGCGAAGAGGCGATGAAGCAGGGCGGGCAGTTCCCGCCGAACCCGGGTTTCCCGCCGCAGCACCAGGGATTCGCCCAGCCGCCACAGGGGTTCGCGCCGCCGTCGCAGGAGTTCGCGCAGCCGGGTGCCCAAGGTTTCGCGCCGCCGTCGCAGGGGTTCGCCCAGCCGCCACAGGGGTCCGCGCCGCCGTCGCAGGGATTCGCGCAGCCGGGCGCCCAGGGGTTCGCCCCGCCGGGGTATCCGCCGCCTTCGCCGCAGCAGGGGTTCCCGCAGCAGCAGCCGGGGTACCCGCCCGCGCCGCAGCAGTACGCGCCACAGGGGCCGTCGTTCCCGCAGCAGCCGCTGCCGGGGCCGGGAGCGGGTCCGCAGAGCTGGTGATCGTCCCCTTCGACAGCGGTTCGCCGGTCCCGCCGTACGAGCAGGTCCGGTCCGGGCTCGCGACGCGGATCAACGACCGGAGCCTGGCCGTGGGCACGAAGCTGCCCACGGTCCGGCAGCTGGCGGCCGACCTCGGCATCGCGCCGAACACGGTGGCGAGGGCGTACCGCGAACTGGAGGAAGCGGGCCTGATCGAGACCCGCGGCCGAGCCGGCAGCTTCGTCGCGGCCGCGGGCGACCAGACCCGCCGGCGGGCCCAGCTGGCGGCGGCGGAGTACGCGAAGACCACCCGTAAACTCGGCCTCGACGACGCCGAGGCGCTGTCGATCGTCCGCGCGGCACTCGACGAGGGGAAAAGGTGATGGTGAGCGTGCTGATGCTGCTGATCATCCTGGTGGTGATCGCGGGCATCGTCGGGGTGGTGCTGCTCGTCGTCAACTCGAACAAGCCGAAGCAGCCGCCGTACCCGCCGCAGTACCCGGGTTATCCGCAGCAGGGCTACCCCCAGCAAGGCTTTCCGCAGCAGGGCTATCCGGGTCAGCAGCCGCCGGGTTACCCGCCGCAGCAGGGCTATCCCGGCCAGCAGCCACCGGGCTTCCCGGGCCAGCAGCCGCCGTACCCGCCGCCGCCGGGCCCTTATCCCCCGCAGCAGTAGCCCGCCGCAGTAACCCGCGGCAGCCGACCACCGGCCACGCTCGACGAGCTTCTCGCCCAGGAGCGAAGACCACTTCGCTCGACGCGAGCCTTGACGGGCCACTCGCCCGAAGCACTCGGCGAGCGGCCGCGGCGCCGCCCTCACATCGCGCGGTAGTCGCGCAGCTCGATCCGCGGCCCGAACCGCGGCCGCGTGTGCCCGGCCGCCTCCAGGTACCGCACCGCCCGCTGCCGCTGCGGTGCGTACGGCGCCAGCACCGCCGCCATGCCCGCGTCGTCCGTCTTCGTGCCCAGCACCGCGTGGCCCACCATCGACGGGATGTTGTAGTCGCCGAAACTGACCGCGTCCGGGTCGCCCCAGGCACGCTGGGCGATCTCCGCCGCCGTCCACACCCCGATGCCGGGCACCTGGCGCAGCCAGTGCCGTCCCTCGAGCCCGCGCAGCTCCACCGCGCGCTCCAGGTGGCCCGCCACCCGCGCCGCGTTCACCAGGGCCGTCCGGCGCTTGATGTCCACCCCCGCGCGGTGCCAGTGCCAGTCCGGCAAACCCAGCAGCGTCTCCGGTGCCGGCGGCACGCGCAGCCGCTCCGGCGCCGGGCCGGGCGGGCGGGCGCCGAAGCGGCGGCACAGCTCCGCCCACGACCGGATCGCCTCCTTGCCCGCCACCTTCTGCTCCAGCACGGCGAGCACCAGCCAGTCCCACACCACGCCGGTCGCGCCGAGCCGCAGGCCCGGGTTCGCCCGCCGGGCGCGCGCGACGACGTCGTGGTGCGCGACGAACCCCGAATCGTCGTCGTCCGCGCCCAGCAGCGCGGGCACCCCGGTGAGCAGGCGGTCCTTCGCCTCGCCCCAGGCCGCCGCCTCGATCCGGCCGTCGGCGTGGCGGCGCAGGGCGAGGGTCCCCGGGCCGTCGGGCGTGTTCGACGCGAGCCAGGTGATGCCGCGCTCGTCGGTGAGGATGTTGAGCGATCCGCGGCCGCGCTTCAGCGGACCCAGGACTCGGCCCAGGTCGACCTCGAAAGCGGGACGCCAGAACATCGGGCTACGCGTCGCTCGAGAAGCGGACGGACCCGTCGGGCAGGACGACGTCCGGCCACACGCGGGCGCCGTCCAAGAGCTCGCAGCCGGCCCCGACGGACACGCCGTCGCCCAACACGACCCCGCGCAGCACCGCGCCGGCGCCGACGCGAGCGCCGTGTCCGAGCACGGAACGCTCGACGATCGCGCCCTCGGACACGGCCGCGCCGTCGAACAGCACCGAGCCGTCGACCTTCGCGCCCGGGCCGACCACCGCGGCGACGCCGATCGTCGAGCCGCCGCCGAGCTGGGCGTCCTCGGCCACCGAAGCGCCGTCGAGCACCAGGAAGTCGCCGGGACGGCCGGGCAGCGCCGACGTCGGCGCCAGGCCGCGCACCAGGTCGGCCGAGCCGCGCACGAACGCCTCCGGCGTGCCGACGTCCAGCCAGTAGGAGCTGTCGACGAACCCCTGGATGTGCGCGCCCTGCTCCAGCAGCTGCGGGAACGTCTCCCGCTCCACCGACACGCGGCGCCCGGCCGGGATGGCCTCGATCACCGGGCGGCGGAAGACGTAGCAGCCGGCGTTGATCTGGTCGGTCGGCGGGTTCGGCGTCTTCTCGAGGAACGCCTGGACGCGGCCGGTCTCGTCGGTCGGCACCGACCCGAACCGGCTCGGGTCCGGGACGCGCTGCAGGTGCAGCGTGACGTCGGCCCCGGACTCGCGGTGCACCCGCAGCTGCTCGCCGAGGTCCGAGCCGGAGATGATGTCGCCGTTGAAGACCATCACGTGGTCGGCGCGCAGCTTGTCGTAGACGTTCCGGATGGCGCCCGCGGTGTCGAGCGGCTCCTCCTCGACCACGTACTCGAGCTCCAGCCCGATCGCCTTGCCGTCGCCGAAGTACTCCTCGAACACCTCGGCGCGGTAGCTCGTGCCCAGCACGACGTGCCGGATGCCGGCCTCGCGGATGCGCGAGAACAGGTGGCTCAGGTAGGGGGTCCCGGCGGTGGGGAGCATCGGCTTCGGCGCCGACAGGGTCAACGGCCGGAGGCGGGTGCCCTTGCCCCCGACCAGCACGACGGCGTCGACAGCGTCGGTTCGGACCTCGGACGTCACGGAAATCTCCTCTTTTATCACGCACCGCTGAGCGACAAGCCGCGGGAAACCCTGACGGAGGTCGCCCGGAGGGCCTACCCTAGACAGGAAACAGGCGGGCCTTTCCCCAGAGGGCCCCGGGTCAGTCGGGAGGCCGAGGGGATGGACCCCCGCGATCGGGCGGACGCCCTGCTCGCACGAGCCCAGGCGCGCGGTGTGTTCGTCGTGACACCCGACAGCGCGACGTCACCGATGGACTCCGCGAACACGCAGCAGATCCCGCGCGCGCAGATCGACGGGCTCGACCGCAGCCGCGACCCCGACACGACGACGCAGCTGCCGGCGTCGCTGATCGAGGAGAACGACCACCCGCTGGCCGGCTCGGCGCCGACCCGGCGGATGGAGGTCCAGGGCGGCCGCCGTCCGCAGCAGACCACGCCGCTGAACACGCCCGCGCCGACCACGCCGATGCCCACGCCGACCCCGCTGTCCCGCCGGCCACAGGCCGAGCAGATCACGAGCCCCCTGAAGGAGCCGGATCCGGAGGACACCGGCCTGGTGCCGACGGTGACGCAGAACATCGGCAAGTCCGACCTTTCACGCCGGCTCGACGGGATCTAGCGGGTTTCCAGCTTCAGCCGCAGGGCGAGGCCGAGCTTCACGGCGGCCAGCACCGGCTTCCAGGCGAGCCCCTGGTGGCGGTCGGCGAGGTAGCGGTAGGCGCTGGCGTGGTGCGCCGCGAGCATCTTCTTCGACGCCTGTGCCGTCGAATGCCCGCCTTCGTGCGTGACGCGCGAGGACGGCGCGTAGACGTTCAGCCAGCCCGCCTTCGCCAGCCGGTCGCCGAGGTCGACGTCCTCGAAGTACATGAAGTAGCGCGTGTCGAAGCCGCCGACGGAGTCGAACGCCTCCCGGCGGAACAGCTGGCACGAGCCGGACAGCCAGCCGGCGACGCGCTCGACCGGGGTGGCGGACTCCTGCCGGTACTGCTTCGTCCAGGGATTGCCGGGCCAGACCTTCGCGAAGACGGCGTGCCCGATCCCGCGCCCGAGGGACGGCAGCAGCCGCGCCGACGGGTAGACGGTGCCCTCGAGATCGTGGATGAGCGGCCCGAAGGCGCCCCCGCGCGGCCAGCGCCCGGCCACCTCGAGGAGCGCGTCGAGCGACCCGGGCTCCCATTCGAGGTCCGGGTTCACGACGACGACCCACCCGTACCGCTCGTCGAGCTCGGCGACGCCCCGGTTGGCGGCGGCCCCGTAGCCGACGTTCTCCCCGATGGTGAGCAGCTGCACGTTCTGCCGCCCGGCGGTGACCCGCTCGAGGGCGCCCTCGACGGACGCGTTGTCCGCGACGACCACCTTGACCTCGCGCTCGGTGGCCTTCTCGAGGGTGTCGAGGAACCGCTCGATGGTGTCCTCGGAGAAGTAGGTCACGGTCACGACGCCGACATCGTCGCCATAGCGGGAGTGCTCAGTCACCCGGCCATTGTCCACGCGTCACCGAGGGTGAACCGGGTACCCCGGCCCAGCCGCACGACGGAAGAAATCCCGAGGTCACGGAACCGCCGAGGGTCACCCTCGGAGCACGGCCCGAGCTGGTTCAGCGGGTGCGGAGGTGGCGGGACCAGGCCTTCCCGTACGCCTCCCGGTGCCGTTCCTGCTGTGCGCCACGATCGTCGAACCGCCCACCTGACCACCACGCGGCGCGCGCTGACATCTCTCTTGCTCCGAGGAGCCCGCCCGTCAGCGTTGTCTCACGCTGCTCGCGGAGCACCTGCTCGGGCTTCGGGCTCACCGGCTGGTCCTCGACTCCCGCGACCACCGCGACGGGCACGATCGCCAAACCCTGCATACTCGGCCCCACCGGGGCCTCGCACAGCGAGTTCACCACCTCGGAGCACGGCCCGAGCTGGTTCAGCGGGTGCGGAGGTGGCGGGACCAGGCCTTGCCGTACGCCTCCCGGTGCCGTTCCGCGGTCGTGGCCCACGAGAACTCCTTCGCGCGCTGCTGCGCCGCCGCGGCCAGCTCGGCTCGCCGTCCCGGGTCGGCCAGCAGCTCGCTCAGGGCCGCCGCGACGTCGCCCGCGCCCACTCCGCAGTACGCCACCGCGTCGCCGCCCACCTCCGGCAAGGACAGCCGGCGCGTGGTCAGGACGCACGCGCCGCACGCCATCGCCTCCAGGACCGGCAGCCCGAACCCCTCGCCCAGCGACGGGTACGCCACCAGCTCCGCCCCGCCGAGGAAGCCCGCCAGCGTGCCGAACGGCAGGTACCCCGCCCGGATCACGCGCAGGCGGTGCGGGACCGCGTCCAGCGCGCGCTCCACCTGGGTGTCCCAGCCCGGCTGGCCGGCCAGCACCAGCGCCGGGGCGTCCGGGCGGCCCGCGACCGCGCGCGCGAACCCGCGGATCAACGCCGGCACGTTCTTCCGCGGCTCCAGCGCCCCCAGGAAGGCCACGTACGGTGTCCGCCCCAGGCCGACCGCGGCGCGCGCCGCCGCGACCTCCGCCGGGGACGGTGGGTGGAACCGCTCGGTGTCGACGCCGTGGTGAATCACTTCCAGTGCGGCGTGCCGGACCGGGCCGACGCGGGCCAGCTCCGTCGCCGTCGCCGCCGAAGGCACCACGCACAGCGTCGCGCGGCGCAACGCCGTCGCCGTCCAGGCGCGGAAGAAGCGGGCCTTCACCGACGAGTGCAGCACGGCGTCGGTGAAGAACGTCGCGTCGTGCAGCGTGACCACCGACGCCGCCGACGTCGCGAGCGGCATCGTGTAGTGCGGCGAGTGGACGACGTCCGCGCCGAGGCGGCGGGTCAGCCGGGGCAGCGTCGCCTGTTCCCAGGTCAGGCGGGCCGTGCGGGTCGTCGTGGCCGGTGACGCGGGCACCACCCGGGAATTCGGCGCCAGCCGATCGTAGAGCTGCAGGTCGCGGGGCTGGCAGACGACGGTGATCCGGGCCCCGTCCGCGTCGAGGGCGGCCACGAGCGAATCCACGTACCGGCCGACACCGCCGCGGTCCGCCGGCACCGCGGTCGCGTCGATCAGCACCCGGGGGTCGTCGCTCACCCCTGCAGGGTACGGCGGTACCCCGGCGCCATGGTGAGGAACTGGCAAACCGGGCAGGTCAGTCGTGCACCCGGCGGTGGATCGCCCACACGGCCTCCGCCGCGCGGCGCCACGTGAAGTTCCGGGCCCGCTCCCGGCCGGCCCGGGTCAGCCCCGCCGCCCGCCGCGGCGAGTCCAGCACCTCCCGCAGCGCGACGGCCAGCGCCGCGGCGTCCCCGCGGGGCACCGTGAGCCCGGCTCCGCCCGCCACCTCGACGAGTGCGGGAACGTCGGTGTGCACCACCGGGATCCCGGCCGCCATCGCCTCCAGCAGACCCAGCCCGAACCCCTCGGCGAGGCTCGGCACGGCCAGCACGCTCGCGTGCCGCAGCGCGGTCGCCAGCTCCGCGTCCGACACCCTCCCGAGCACCCGCAGCCGCCCGGCGGGCAGGCCGCGCTCGGCCGCCAGCGCGACCGGGTCGACACCGCCCCAGCCCTGCTGCCCCGCCAGCACGAGCATCACCCCGTCCAGCGCCGCGACCGCGTCGACCAGCACGTCGATGCCCTTGCGCGGCTCGATCGTGCCGACCGCCAGCACGTACCGCGCGGGCAGCTCCAGGTCGGCGTCGCCGGTGGGCACGCGCACGCCGTGCGGCACCACGCGCACCGGGACGTCGACGTCGATGAGCACCGCGAGCTCGTCGGCGACCGCCCGGGTCGGCACCACCAGCCCGGACGCCCGCCGCGCGGCCCGCGCGATCATCGACCGGTGCCAGCTCACCCCGCGCGCGGTGAGCGTCTCCGGGTGGGTCCACGGCACGGTGTCGTGCACGGTCACGCTCAGCGTCTTCCCGGCCGGCGCGCGCGGCGGCGCGAACGGCGTCGGCGCGTGCACCGCGTCGCCGCCCGGCCACCAGCGCAGGCCCAGCTGCCACGCGGCGACCAGCGCCCGCGGCGGGATCCGCAGCATCCGGGGGCCCTCGACGCCGGGCAGGCGCGCCGCGGCGGCGTCGGCGTGCCGCGCGACCACGCTGGACACCGTCCAGCCCGGCGGCGCGGTCTTCGCGAGCGCGGGGAGCAGCTCGGCCGTGTAGCGCCCGGTGCCACCGGGCACCGGCGCGAGGAGCTGCTCGGCGAGCACGACCAGTTCGGGCACGCGGCTATTGTGCGGGACGTGACCGCGAATCCCGCCACCACGGTGGTAGTCGTGACCTGGCGGGGTGCCGGGCACATCACGGCCTGCCTCGACGCGCTGGCCGCGCAGACGCGTCCACATCGGACGCTCGTGGTCGACAACGCCTCCGATGACGGCACCGCGGCCCTGCTCGCGGCCCATCCTTCGGGTCCGGAAGCAATCCGGCTGCCCCGCAACACCGGCTACGCGGGCGCGCTCGCCGTCGCACTCGAAAAGGTCCAGACCCCGCTCATGGCCTGGCTGAACGACGACGCCGAACCCGCGCCGGACTGGCTCGCGACGCTGGAGGACACCCTCGAGAAGGCGCCGCTGGCCGCCGCGGCGACGTCCCGGCTCGTGCGGCCCGACGGCGCCACGCAGTCGGCCGGCGTCCGGCTGACCGCCGACGGCCACGGCGCCGACGTCACCGAACCGGCCGGCGAGGTGTTCGGCTTCTGCGGCGGCGCGGCCCTGCTCCGCACCGGCGCCCTGCGGAGCGTGCAGGGCATCCCGGCGAGCTTCTTCTGCTACTACGAGGACACCGACACGGCGTGGCGGCTGCGGCTGGCCGGGTGGGACGTCGTCGCGGCGCCGGACGCCCGCGTCCGGCACGCCCACGGCGTCAGCAGCGAGCTGGGCTCGCCTCTGTTCCACCGCTGGAACGAGCGCAACCGGCTGCTCACGCTGCTGCGCTGCGCGCCCCGCGGCGTCGCGGTGAACCAGCTGGTCCGATTCGCCGTGTTGACGGCGGTGCTGCCACTGCGTCCCCGGCGGCCGAAGGCGGCGAACTTCCGCTTCGGCCTGCGCTGCCGGGTCCTGGCCGAGGTGGCCGCGCGGCTACCAGCGACGTTGCTCGCCCGTCGCGAGATCAGCCGTCGCGCGGCGCTCGGCCGAGGCGCGGTCTGGGAAGCATGGGCAGGCCTTTAAGCTTGCTGGCATTCCGACGACAGGAGCTGGCTTTGGCGCAGGGGGATCCGCAACCGCTCGTCTCGGTGATCGTGGTCAACTACCACGGCGCCGAGGACACGATCACCTGCCTGCGCGCGCTCGCCGAGCACGACTACCCCGAGCTCGAGCTGATCTGCGTCGACAACTCGGACGAGGCCGCGCGCATCCGTGAGGCCGTCCCGCGGGCCCAGGTCGTCGAGGCCGGCCGCAACACCGGCTTCGCGGGCGGGTGCAACCTCGGCGCGAAGCACGCGAAGGGCACCGTCCTCGGCTTCCTCAACAACGACGCCCGCCCGGCGCCCGGCTGGGTCTCCGCCGCCGTCGCCGAGCTGCGCGCCCAGCCCGGCGTCGCCGCCGTGGCCAGCAAGGTCCTCGACTGGGACGGCACCGGCACCGACTTCGTCGACGGTGGCCTGACCTGGTTCGGCATGGGCTACAAGCGCCACGCCGGCGCGCCGCTGGCCGACGTCCCGGCCGCCGAGCACGAGGTCGCGAAGGACGTCCTGTTCGGCACCGGCTCGGCGCTGTTCGTCCGGGCGAGCGTGTTCGCCGAGCTCGGCGGCTTCGACGAGCGGTTCTTCATGTTCTACGAGGACGTCGACCTGGGCTGGCGGCTCAACCTGCGCGGCTGGCGCGTCCGGTACGTCCCCGGGTCGCTGACCTACCACCGCCACCACGCCACGATGGCCTCGGTCGACGCGCCGGAAACCGGCCGCGAGACGTTCCTCCTGGAGCGCAACGCCCTGGCCTCGCTCTACAAGAACCTTTCCGACGAGACGCTGGCCCGCGCGCTGCCCGCCGCGCTCGCCCTGGCCGTGCGCCGGGCCACCGCCCGCGGCGAGCTGGACGCCACCCAGCTGGACCTGGAGCGCGGCGTCGGCCCGATCGAGTCCGGCGAGGTCGCCATCCCGCGCACCACGCTCGCCGGGCTGCTGGCCATCGACCAGTTCGTCGAGCAGCTGCCGTCGCTGGCCGAGTCCCGCGCGGTCGAGCAGGCCGCCCGCGTCCGCACCGACGCCGACCTGCTTCCGTTGCTGCGCAAGGCCTTGGAGCCGGCGTACCCGCTGCCGCGCTACCTGGCCGCACACGACATCCTCGTCGAGGCGTTCGGCATCGAAAAGGCCTTCGGGCAGCGCCGGAAGATCCTGGTCATCACCGGGGACGCGCTCACCGAGCGGATGGCGGGCCCGGCGATCCGCGCCTGGAACATCGCCCTCGCGCTGTCCGCCGAACACGACGTCCACCTCATCACCACCAACCCGCTGGCCACGCCGCCGCCGGCGCCGTTCCGGGTCGGCGCGGGCAAGCACCGCGAGCTCGACGCGCCGATCGCCTGGGCCGACGTCGTCGTCCTGCAGGGGCACGTGCTGGAACTGGCGCCGTCGCTGAAGAAGCAGCACAGCGGCAAGATCGTCGTCGCCGACCTGTACGACCCGATGCACCTGGAGCTGCTGGAACAGGGCAAGGGCGTCGCCGACGACCAGCGCGCGGCCGACCTCGCCGGCGTCACCCGCGTCCTCGACGCCCAGCTCGAGCGCGGCGACTTCTTCCTCTGCGCGTCCGAGCGGCAGCGGCACTTCTGGCTCGGGCACCTGGCCGCGATGGGCCGGCTTTCCCCGCGGCTGTACGACGCCGACCCGACGACGCAGTCGCTGCTCGCGGTGGTCCCGTTCGGGCTGCCCCCGGAGCCGCCGGTGCGCACCGGGCCGGGGCTGCGCTCGTCGCTGGGCATCGGCGGCACCGACCACGTCGTGCTGTGGGCGGGCGGGGTGTACAGCTGGTTCGACCCGCTGACCCTGGTCCGCGCGATCGATCGCCTGCGGCGCGACCGCAGTGACGTCCGGCTCGTGTTCCTCGGCATGGAGCACCCGAACCCCGAGGTCGCCGAGATGGACATCGGCACCCGGACGATCCGGCTGGCCGACTCGCTGGGGCTGACCGGCAAGCACGTCTACTTCAACGAGCAGTGGGTGCCCTACCACGAGCGCCAGAACTGGCTGCTCGACGCGAACTGCGGCGTCACCACGCACTACGAGCACGTCGAAACGACGTTCGCGTTCCGCACCCGCGTGCTGGACTACCTGTGGGCGGGGCTGCCGATCGTCACCACCGACGGCGACGCGTTCGCCGACCTGGTCCGGGCGGAGCGGCTGGGCGTCGTCGTCCCGGCCGAGGACGACGCCGCGCTGGCCGACGCGCTCGAAAAGGCGTTGTACGACGAGGAATTCGCCGCGGGCTGCGTCGAGCGGCTCGCCGTCGTCGCACAGCGGTTCGCGTGGCCCGAAGCGCTGAAGCCGCTGGTGGAGTTCTGCCGCGACCCGCGCCCGGCGGCCGACCGGCTGCCCGGCTCGGCGGACCTGGTGACGACACCGCCGGTGCGCGGCCGGGCGATGCTGCGCCGGGACCTGGACCTGATCCGCGAGTACCTCGACGCCGGCGGCCCCGCGGAACTGGCCCGGCGCGTGGGTGGTCGCGCTGTGAAGGTCGCGAAGCAACGGCTCCGCCGTGGCTAGGTCACTGAGCGTCCTCCTCGACGGCACCCCGCTGCTCGGCGCCCGCACCGGGATCGGGCGCTACACGGCCGCGCTGAGCGAAGAACTGGTGTCGATCCCGGAGGTCGACACGCGCGCGGTGGCGTTCACGCTGCGCGGCTGGC
This sequence comes from Amycolatopsis rifamycinica, assembly GCF_000695625.1. Lineage (GTDB taxonomy): Bacteria > Actinomycetota > Actinomycetes > Mycobacteriales > Pseudonocardiaceae > Amycolatopsis > Amycolatopsis rifamycinica. The sequence goes on along the minus strand of NZ_JMQI01000017.1, from coordinate 4,525 downwards.
GGCGCCTGCGGCACGTGCTCCCGTACGGCGCCCGCGCCCGGGGGATGCCGGTGGCGGCGCGCCTGCTGCGGGCGGCGTGGCTGCGGTCGGACTTCCCGCCGGTGGAGCTGTTCGCGGGCCCGACGGACGTGGTGCACGGCACGAACTTCGTGCTCCCCGGCCGGTTCCGCGCGGCCGGCGTGGTGACGATCCACGACCTGGCGTTCCTGGACAACCCGGAGGAGCTGGCCCCCAGCGACCGCGGCCTGCCGGAGCTGGTCCGCCGCGGCGCCCGCCGCGCGAACGTCATCTGCACCCCGACCTCGGCGGTGGCGGACGCGGTGGCGGAGCGCCTCGACGTCTCGCGCGAGAAGATCGTGGTGACCCCGCTGGGCGTCAACCCGGCGTGGTTCACCGCCCGCCCCCCGGACGACGAGCGCCGGGCCCGCCTCGGCCTGCCCGCGCGGTACCTGTTGTTCGCGGGCGCGGCGGGCCCCCGCAAGGGCCTGGACTGGCTGGCCCGCGCCCACGACGCGGCCCCGGACCTCCCGGACCTGGTGTTCGCGGGTCCCGGCCCGTTCCCCCGCGGCGCCCGCCGGTCCCAGACCGGCTATCTGTCCGATGTGGACCTGCGCACGGTGGTGGCGGGAGCGTCGGCGCTGGTCCTGCCCTCCCGCGACGAGGGCTTCGGGCTGCCGGTCCTGGAGGCGATGGCTTCGGACGTCCCGGTGGTCTGCACGGACATCCCGGCGCTGCGCGAAGTGGCGGGCGAGTGCGCAAGCCTGGTCCCGTACGGCGACGTGGACGGCTTGGCCGAAGCCCTGAGGACGGCGGTGACGGACCCGCACGCGGTGGCGACCTCAGCCTCCCGCCGAGCCCACGCGGCGAACTTCACGTGGCGCACGTGCGCGGAGCTGACGGTGGGCGCGTACCGGCTGGCCTCAGGGCGTCACTGACGCGTCCCGATGTGGCCTTCGGTGGATCCAACGCACCCAAGGCCACCTTGGGGCGCTGGAGTCCGGGCCTACTCAGCCGCGAAATAGGCCTCCAAAGCCTCGTCCCAAGGCCGCATCGGGGTCAACCCGGCCTCCACCCACGAAGCCGGTGACAGCACCGAGTACGCCGGCCTCGGTGCCGGGCGCGGGTACTCCGCCGTCGTGCACGGGTGGACGCGGGACGGGTCCGCCCCCAAGTGGGAGAAGACCGCGCGCGCGAATCCGCACCAGCTCACCGCGCCCGCGTTCGTGCAGTGCAGCACCCGCTGCGCCGGCCCCTCCCCCGCAGCCGCCCGCGAAGCCAGCTCCAGCAACCCCGCCGCCAGGTCGGCCGTCCACGTCGGACCGCCCACCTGATCGTCCACAACGGACAGTGTGTCCCGGGAAGCCTCCAGCGAAGCCATGGTCTTCACGAAGTTCGTCCCGGACCGCCCGTAGAGCCACCCCGTGCGCACCACCCACGAAGACGCCCCGGACCCGAGCACCGCGTCCTCGCCCGCCGCCTTCGTGCGGCCGTACGCCGACCGCGGCCCCAGCTTGTCCGAAGGCTCGTACGGGGCCGAGGCGTCGCCCGGGAACACGTAGTCCGTCGACACGTGGATCAGCGGCACCCGCCGGGACGCGCACGCCGCCGCCAGGACCCGCGGGCCGTCCGCGTTCACCGCGAACGCGCGCTCCTCGTCGGTCTCCGCCGCGTCGACCGCCGTGTACGCCGCCGCGTTGATCACCACCGGGGCCGCTCCCGTTTCGGCGGCCCGCTCGGCCAGCGCCCGGACCGCGGCCAGCACCTGGCCCGTCGCCGTCACGTCCAGCTCGGCCGAACCGGGCGCCACGACGTCCACCGAGGGGGACGCCAGCGCGGCGAGATCCCGGCCGAGCTGCCCGGAACCCCCGGGCACAAGTACCGTCAGCGGCACAGAAAACCCCTACTTCTTCAGCGCGGCCCGCCCGGCCAGCGGCTCCCACCACGCGCGGTTGTCCCGGTACCAGGCCACGGTCGCGGCCAGTCCGTCATCGAACGAAACGCGCGGAGCGTACCCCAGTTCGTCGCCGATCTTGGTGATGTCCACCGAATACCGGCGGTCGTGGCCCTTGCGGTCCTCCACCGGCTCGACGCTGTCCCAGTCCGCGCCGACCGCCGCCAGCAGCTTTTCCGTCAGCGCCCGGTTCGTCAGCTCGGTGCCGCCGCCGATGTTGTAGATCTCGCCCGGCCGCCCGCCGTCGGCGACCAGCTGGATGCCGTGGCAGTGGTCGTCCACGTGCAGCCAGTCACGGACGTTGAGGCCGTCGCCGTAGAGCGGCACCTTCCGCCCGTCCAGCAGGCTCGTGACGAACAGCGGGATGACCTTTTCCGGGAACTGGTACGGACCGTAGTTGTTGGAACACCGGGTGATGCACACCGGCAGCCCGTGGGTGCGGAAGAACGACCGCGCCACCAGGTCGGACGACGCCTTCGACGCAGAGTACGGCGAATTCGGCTCCAGCAGGTGGTCTTCGGTCCACGAACCGTGCTCGATCGAGCCGTACACCTCGTCGGTGGAGACGTGCACGAACTTGCCGACGCCCGCTTCCAGGGCCGCCTGCAGCAGGTTCTGCGTGCCGAGCACGTTCGTCAGCACGAAATCCGCGGCGCCGAGGATCGAACGGTCCACATGCGACTCCGCCGCGAAGTGCACGACAAGGTCCACGCCGGTCATGACGTCGGTGACCAGCGCCGTGTCGCAGATGTCGCCGCGGACGAACTCGAGCCGCGGGTCGGCGGCGACCGGGGCCAGGTTGGCCTCGTTGCCCGCGTAGGTGAGCTTGTCCAGCACGACCACCTCGGCGTCACGCAGCGTCGGATAGGCGCCGGTCAGCACCTGCCGGACGTAGTGCGACCCGATGAAGCCGGCACCCCCGGTGACCAGGACCCGCATCTTCCCGCCTTTCCTCACGCCCCGGGCGGGGCAATTCGCCCCCAGCCTACGGAGGTCCCACAACACCCTCAGTACAGTCTCCGCTGGAGGCACACTGGTGCCATGGGGGAAGCACGGGGTCACAGGGGAGGAAGCGCGTGACCGAACAGGCTGCGCCGACCATCCCGGCACGCCGGCGGCCGGACACCGGCCACGGTGCCGCGGCCTTCGCCCGCCGCGGCGGGAAAGCCGTGGTGTCCCTGTTGTCGGTGGCCGTGCTGGCCCTGACCTGGTACGGCTGGCACTACATCGGCGACCCGAACACCGGCCTGACGACGACGAACGTCTTCGCCGACACCGAAGCGCACGCGAAGCCGCTCGACGGCGCGGTCGACATCCTCCTGGTCGGCCAGGACAGCCGCACCGACGCGCAGGGCAACCCGCTGCCCCGCGAGGTGCTGGACATGCTGCACGCCGGCGTCTCCGACGGCGAGCTGAACACCGACACGATGATCCTGGTGCACATCCCCCAGAACGGGAAGCAGGCGATCGCGGTCTCGTTCCCCCGCGACTCGTGGGTGGAGCTGACCGGCGGCTTCGGCAAGCACAAGCTCAACAGCGCGTTCGTCTACGCGTACACGGACACTTACCGGGCGTTGCAGCGCCAGGGCATGACCGACCTCAAGGAGGCCGACGCGCAGGCGAAGGTCGCCGGCCGGAAGAACCTCATCGCGACGATCGAGAAGTTCATCGGCAAGCCGGGCATGATCGACCGCTACGCCGAGGTCAACCTGGCGAGCTTCTACGAGATCACCAAGTCGATCGGCGGCGTCGAGGTCTGCCTCAAGGGACCGGTCAAGGAAGCGAAGTCCGGCGTCGACCTGCCCGGCGGGCGCCAGACGATCGAAGGCGTGCAGGCGCTCGCGTTCGTCCGCCAGCGCTACGGCCTGCCCAACTACGACCTCGACCGGATCGCGCGCCAGCAGGCGTTCCTCTCCGGCCTGGCCCGCAAGGTGATCTCGACCGACGTGCTGACCAGCCCGGCGAAGATCGCGGACCTGGTGACGGCGGTGAAGAAGTCCGTCGTCGTGTCGCAGGGCTGGGACCTGACGGAGTTCGCCGAGCAGATGCGCGGCCTGACCGGTGGCAACATCGAGTTCCACACGATCCCGACGCTGGGCAACGCGACCATCGGCGGCGCCGACGTGCTGCGCGTCGACCCGGCCCAGGTGGCGGCGGAGGTGGCCCGGCTGACGTCGGACGGCGACACCCCGGCGGCGACACCGACGTCGGCGCAGCTGCCCGGCGCGAAGGCCGTCACGGTCGAGCTGTTCGACGGCTCGGGCTCGCCGTCGCTGGCCGGTCAGACGCGCGCGATGCTGCAGGGCAAGGGCTTCACCCTCGCCGCCGACCAGCGGCTGAGCACCCGAAACACCACCGTCCTCCGGTACCACCCGGGCGACGAGGCCGCACTGGCCCTGGTCAAGCAGGCGCTGGGCACCGGTGCGCAGGCCGAGCCGGACCGGGACGTCCCCGCCGGGCACGTGCGCGCGCTGCTGGGCAAGGACCTCCGGAACTCCGCCGCCGGCCCGGGTGGCGCGCCCACGTCGACCGCCGTCAAGCCGCCCGCCGCCCCGTCGACGGCCGCCGCTCCCG
>NZ_JMQI01000016.1 GCF_000695625.1 Amycolatopsis rifamycinica | reverse complement strand
ACACCGGCGACCGTGCCCGACGCCTGCTCGGCGTGCACGACCTCCAGCACGTCCTCGAACGACAGCGGCTCGAAATACAACCGGTCGGAAGTGTCGTAGTCGGTGGACACGGTTTCCGGGTTGCAGTTGACCATGACGGCTTCGAACCCGGCCTCCCGCAACGCGATCGCCGCGTGCACACAGGAGTAGTCGAACTCGATGCCCTGCCCGATCCGGTTCGGGCCCGAGCCGAGGATGAGCACCTTCGGCTTGTCCGACTGGACGGCCACTTCGGACTGCGCGTCGGGGTCGGACTCGTAAGCCGAGTAGTGGTACGGGGTCTTGGCCGCGAACTCGGCCGCGCAGGTGTCGACGGTCTTGAACACCGGCCGCACACCGAGACGGTGCCGCAACGTGCGGACACCGTCCTCACCGGCCAGTTCCGGCCGCAGCGCGGCGATCTGACGGTCCGAGAGCCCGGTGCGCTTGGCGCGGCGCAGCAGATCACCGTCCAGCACCGGCGCGTCACGGACTTCGGCGCCGACCTCGCCGATGTAGGCGATCTGGTCGATGAACCACGGGTCGATACCACTCGCCTCGTGGACCTGCTCCACGGTGGCGCCGAACCGCAGGGCACGTTCCACTTCGTACAGCCGGCCTTCGTGCGGCGTGCGCAGGTCGTCCAAAGTGGACTCCAGCGTCGCGCCCTCGGGGTCGGGCAGCGTCCAGAACCCGGTCGCCTTGGTCTCGATCGACCGCATCACCTTGCCCAGCGCCTCGGGGAAGCTGCGGCCGAACGACATCGCCTCGCCGACACTCTTCATCGTCGTGGTCAGCGTCGGGTCCGCACCGGGGAACTTCTCGAAGGCGAACCGCGGCATCTTGACGACGACGTAGTCCAAAGTGGGCTCGAACGCCGCGGGCGTCTCGCCGGTGATGTCGTTGCGGATCTCGTCGAGGGTGTAGCCGATGGCGAGCTTCGCGGCGATCTTGGCGATCGGGAAACCGGTCGCCTTCGACGCCAACGCCGACGAGCGCGACACGCGCGGGTTCATCTCGATGACGACCATCCGGCCATCGGCCGGGTTGATCGCGAACTGGATGTTGCAGCCGCCGGTGTCGACGCCGACCTCGCGCAGCACCGCGATGCCGACGTCGCGCATCACCTGGTACTCGCGGTCGGTGAGGGTCATCGTCGGCGCGACGGTGACCGAGTCGCCGGTGTGCACGCCCATCGCGTCGATGTTCTCGATCGAACAGACGACCACGACATTGTCGTGCTTGTCGCGCATCAGCTCGAGCTCGTACTCCTTCCAGCCGAGCACGCTCTCCTCGATGAGCACCTCGGTGACGGGAGACTCCGCGAGCCCGGTGGAGGCCAGCCGCTCGAGGTCCTCGGGCGTGTGTGCCATGCCGGAGCCGAGCCCGCCCATGGTGAAGCTCGGCCGGATGACCACCGGGAGCCCGAGCTCCTTGACGGTGTCGCGGACCTCGTACATGTCGTGGCAGACGCGCGAGCGCGGCACGTCGGCACCGACCGTGCGGACGATGTCCTTGAACTTCTGCCGGTCCTCACCACGCTGGATGGCGTCGATGTCGGCGCCGATCAGCTCGACACCGTACTTGTCGAGCACACCCCGCTCGTGCAGCGCGACGGCGCAGTTGAGCGCCGTCTGCCCGCCCAGGGTCGCGAGCAGCGCGTCCGGCCGCTCTTCGGCGATGACCTTCTCGACGAAGTCGGGAGTCACCGGCTCGATGTAGGTGGCGTCGGCGAACTCGGGATCGGTCATGATGGTGGCCGGGTTCGAGTTCACCAGGGACACACGCAGCCCTTCGCTGCGCAGCACCCGGCAGGCCTGGGTACCGGAGTAATCGAACTCCGCCGCCTGCCCGATCACGATCGGCCCGGAGCCGATCACCAGCACGTGCTGGATGTCCGTCCTCTTCGGCATCAGGCCTTCTTCTCCATGAGCGAAACGAAATCGTCGAACAGGGGGGCCGCGTCGTGCGGGCCGGCCGCGGCTTCGGGGTGGTACTGGACCGAGAACGCCGGGACGTCGAACGCCCGCAGGCCCTCGACCGCGCCGTCGTTGGCGCAGTAGTGGCTGACCTGAGCCGCGCCGAACGGCGACTCGAAGCGCTGCCCTGGCTCGCCTTCCAAGGCGAAGCCGTGGTTCTGCGCGGTGATCGCCACCGACTTGGTCGCGACGTCGATCACCGGGATGTTGATGCCGCGGTGCCCGTAGCGCATCTTGTACGTGTCCAGGCCGAGCGCGCGGCCGAGGACCTGGTTGCCGAAGCAGATGCCGAACAGCGGGATCTCGCGGCCGAGCACCTGCTTGGTCAGCTCGGTGGCGTGCGTCGTGGTGGCCGGGTCGCCCGGGCCGTTCGACAGGAACACACCGTCCGGCTCGACCGCCAGCAGCTCGTCCAGGGTGGACGTGGAGGGCAGCACGTGCACCTCGATGCCGCGCTTGACCATCTGGCGCGGGGTGTTGGACTTGATGCCCAGGTCCAGCGCCACGACGCGGAAGCGGACGTCACCGGAAGGCGAGATGACGTACGGCTTCGGCGTGGTGACCTGGCCGGCCAGGTCCGCACCCTCCATCTTCGGGCTGGCCAGCACCTCGGCGACCATGTCGTCGACCGTGCCCAGCGCGTCACCGGAGAACACCCCGGCCCGCATCGCACCGAGCTCACGCAGATGGCGGGTCAGCGAACGGGTGTCGACCTCGGCGATACCGACGATCCCCTGGCGCACCAGCTCCTCATCCAGAGACCGCTTCGAGCGCCAGTTGGACGGCGTGCGCGCGGGGTCGCGCACCACATAACCGTTGACCCAAATCTTCGAAGACTCGTCATCCTCGTCATTCCAGCCGGTGTTCCCGATCTGCGGCGCCGTCTGCACCACGATCTGCCCGTGGTACGACGGATCAGTCAGCGTCTCCTGGTAACCCGTCATGCCGGTGCAGAACACCGCCTCACCACGAGTCCGGCCCTGCGCACCAAAGGCTGCACCGCGGAACACCCGGCCGTCTTCGAGTACTAGCGCGGCCGATAGCATCACTGCCCCCATTTCACTACGGACTGGTTTATGTCGAGCCCCCAATTGGTGACGCTTTCAACGCTAAGAAGAACCGGAAGCCCTCGCAACCGACGTCACCATTGTTCGCACCCAGACGAACCATTGATGTCGATGTTTAGATCCAATTCCTCCACTACCCGAAGGACAGCGACTCCACCGATCGGAGGAGTCGCCGTTCCCGCGAAGAGCGGAGACCAAAGCCAGCCCAAATCCAAGCTTTACCTTTATTTTTACTTGGACATGACCCCGATCACACCCGTCTGGCCCAGCGGAACTGTCAACATCATTTTCGAATGGATCTCGCCGACGATTTTTCGATCTTGTCGAAACGGTTGAACGGCCGGCGGCGCCCCGGCGGGTGGAGGCGGCGCCGCGGTACTCGTCTGGCGCGCCGGGCGCCGGGATCCGTGCCAACTGCGCGAGACCGCCTATCCCTCGGTGCTCTGCACCTCGGCTGCCGGGGAACACCGGGCAGCCGACCTATCCCCTGGCCCAGGCTCTACGCGCCCGGGGCGCCAACCCGGCCTTGCTCGACCTCAACGCCGAGGCCGGCGCAGCCCAGGCCCAAGCCCTCGGTGGCGCCACTGTCGCCCGGGCCCGGCGGGCCGATGTGCGCGACTTGACCGGCCTGCGAACGGCCATGCCCCCCAGGCCGCCGCGCACTTCGACGCATCGACGTGGTGATCGCCAACGCCGGCATCGACACCATGGCCTCGATGGCGACCCTCGACCCCACGGCGAAGCCGTTCCCCCGGCTGCCCGCAGGGGCGGCGGAACACGCCTGCGCGGACGCCCGCGGAGTGGCCCCGGATTCCGCCTCGCCGTGTTATCCCTGTCGGTAACTGTGCCGACGGGAGGAACGTCATGCGGGAACGACCTTCGCGGGACAGTACCGAGCCAAGCGCGCCGCCCTGCCGCTCATCGGGGGCGCCGCACGGTCATGACACGCTCCTGGCCCTGCAGCAGGCCGCCGGGAACACCGTCGTGGCGCGGTTGGTCACCGCCCAGCGGCAGAGCCTGACTCCGGTGGAGGCGCCACCACCCCCGCCACCGCCGCCGGTCGAACTGCCCGTCGAACCGGTCGCCGAGCCGCCGGCCGGCGGCTCCTGGAACTACGTCCGGCCGCCGCCGGCCGAAGCCGACCCCGCTCCGCGGCCGCCGCGCGGCCGCCTCACCGATCCGGTCGGGCCGCGAAGCACGCCGGTCGGCTTCTACCCGCCCGCGGTGGTCCGGGAACACCAGTTCGCCGCGCAACAGCAGCGCGTCGCCGCCTCGGAGCGAGGCAGGGAGTACCTGGCCCGGCAGCCGTGGTACCGCCCGGTCCTGGACCGCGGCGGAAGTGCGGCCGACGGGTTCATGGGTCCCGTGCAGTACGACGAACTTGCGGGCACCGGCCTCCCGCTCCGGGTCAGCTGGCGTCCGTTCCACGTCATCGACGCGCTGCAGTTCGAGGCCCGCGCCCTGACCGGGCTGCCGATCCCGGCCGAAGCCAGGACCGGGTCCTGACGTCCTGGCTGGGCAGTCCCGCCGAGTTCGTCCCGCTGTCCTTCCGCATCGGGAATCCGCCGCGCGACCGGTTCACCGTGCCGATCGGTCCCCTGGTGCTCCCGGCGTCGTTCGACCCGGGCGGGACCGCGCGCCGTCGCGCGCTGAGGGAAGCACTGCACGCGCCCGGGCTGCCTGCCGCCCCGGTCCGCAACCCGGTCCCGTTGCCGCCCGCCGCCGCACCGGGGGTTCCCGGAGCGGCGATCCGCGAGCCGGTGTCCCCCGCCCCCGCCACCGCGCCCGGCCGGGGACCGGTGGTTCCGGTGGTCGCGGCGCCCCGCGACCGGGTCCGGCCGCCCGGCACGGAAGGCCTCCATCCGCAGATCTCCCCCCAGGTCCTCCGGGACATCGCGGACCTGCTGGAACGCGGCTCGATCGTGAACGAGGACGGCAGCCGGATCGATCCGGCCCGCGCGGAGCGCTTCATGCACGAGTTCATGGAGGAGCTCAAGGACGACCACCGCCATCGCGGCCACGGCAACCACCTACCCCGGGGCCACCAGCTGACTCTGATGGTGTTCCGCTGGTTCTGCGAGCACCGGCCCCGGCTGGTGAACGAGGCCGACGAGTACGCCCGGCAGCTCCGCAGAGAGGGGCAGAGCATGGCGCAACGCGGCCGGCTCCCCCGCACCACCCACGAGGACCTCGAACGGGCACCGGGCCACACCCAGGGCCCCCGCCGCCGCGACCGCCGCCGCCACGACGACGACTGAGCACGGCTGCGCCGCCCGGGGAAACCAGTCACGGCGGCCATGCCCGGCGTCAGAAGCCGAGCACACCCGCCGGCACCGCCGCCCGGTGCTCAGGCCGGCCCTCTCACCGCAGCCACCGGCCGGTCTCCACGACCACCCCGAACCCCGCGTGCACCAGCACCCGCGCCTGGCGCGCGTCCAGTTCCGGCCGCGCCGCGCGCAGGTGCGGCTCCTACGCCGCGATGGGCTCGCGCTGCGCCGCGGTCATCCGCCTTCCTTGCGCTCCTTCCATCCGGACGTGGCAGCATCGGCGGCCGGCGAAGTCACCCTCGTCGCCAGGGACACGCTGTGAGCTGCGGCCAGGAGCGCGCGATCCGGGCGGCACGTCACGAATTTCGTGTCCGCAGGTCATCGACGAGAGTCGCGGGTGGCGAGCCGGATCAGGGTGGTGCGGCAGATCTTTCCGGTTGGGCCCAACGGGAGGGTGGGCAGGATGAGGAGCCGTTCCGGTAGCTTCACCGGTTCGAGTTCGTGGTGGTTGCGGAGGTAATCGGTCAATTCCGCGAGGTCGGGTCGACGGTGGTTTCCGTGGGGCACGACGCAAGCGCACAGTCGTTCGCCGAGATCGGGGTCCGGGATGCCGACGCAACTGACTTCGGCGAGGCCGGGGTGGGCGGCGAGGCACATCTCGACTTCGGCCGGGCTGATCGTGCGGCCGCCGCGGAGGATGGTCTGCCTGGTGCGGCCGGTCACGTGCAGCACACCCTGCTCGTCGAAGAAGCCGTGGTCGCCGGTGCGGACCCAGCCGCCGGGGGTGCGGTAGCGCGCGTTCAGCTCGTGGTCGGCCACATAGGACAGTGGCGTCATCGGGCCGCGGGCGTGGATCTCGCCTTCCGTGCCACGCGGGAGGGATCGGCCGGCTTCGTCGGCGATGGTGATCGTGGCGACGGCCGGGTCGGGGCGGCCGTCGACCGCGTTGTGGCAGTTCACGCCGTCTGTCGAGCCGTAGACGAGGATGACCCGCGTGCGGAATCGGGCGCGGATTCGCCGTTCGGCCCGGGGCGGCATGGGCGCGCCGCTGGACACCAGCGCGTGGAGTCCCCGCGGGCGCCGGCCTGGGTGGCGTTCGGCGAGGCGGCTCAGCATCGTGGGCACGCCGAACACGTGGGTCGGCTGGTGTTCGGCGATCGCGCGCAGTGCGGAGCCCGGATCGAATTCCCGCTGAACGATGAGCGTCGCACCGAGTGCCGCCACGGTGATCGGGATTCCGCAGGAGCCGAACGACGACGACAGCGGCACCAGCACCAGGTTGCGCATCGGGGTGTCGTCCGCGTGGAGCGCGCGCACGTAATTCGCACGCCCACCCAGGAACGCATCGTGCGAGTAGGCGACCATCTTCGGTTCGGTCTCCGAGCCGGAGGACACGAGGATGCGCGCCGGATCACCGGGAGCGACCGCGGGAACGGGGCGAGCGGCCGCCGCCGGGGTGGCCAATTCCTCGGGGGCGAGGATCGCCCGCAGGTGAGGCAGCGCCCGGTCCCCCAGGAAGCCGCCCGTCCCCCGGTCGATGAGCAGGCCGCTCGCCCGGGCCCGCCGCAGGAGACTGACCGCGTCCCTGCTCCCTCGCCCGGCGGGGAACGGCAGGGACACCGCGCCGACGGCGGCGACCGCCAGCTCGGCCGCGACCGCGTGCCTGCTGTTGACCATCCGGATGCCGATGATGTCGCGTCGGCCGAGTCCGGCGGCGAGCAGCCCGGCCGCGGTGGCGGACACGGCGCGGTCGAGTTCGGCGTAGGTGACCGGGCCGGCGTCGTCGATCACCGCCTGCCGGTCCGGGTGCGCGTCCACGTGTCCGGTGAACGACCGGTGGATGTCCTGGCCGGGACACAGCCCTCGCCTCACCCATTCGCGCCGCAGCTTCGCGGGCACGAGGTCCGGGATCGCGATGCCGGTCGTCGACGTCCACGCGGCACTCATCGGAACTCCCACGGTGGCCGGTGCAGAGCGGCGGCGAAGCGGGGATCAATGCTCAGGGCGCCGAGGTCGGTCGTCACCGCCACCGCGGGCACGCCGGCCGCCCGGAGCCCGGCCAGCAGTTCTTCGCTCGTGCACTGCCCCGTGTCGTCGTGAACAGTGGTGGCGGACACGGCGACGTAGCCGTCTGCGGTCCGGATCGGACGGCGGAACTCCCGGCGGCTCCGGGGAACGGTGCTCGCCGCGGACAGCAGGGACGTGTCGGCGCGGCACCCGGCGCCGGTGCGTTCCCGGCGGCCGAGCCCGGCGAGCACACCGACGGCGCAGACGAGTCCGCCGAGCACGTCGGTGATCGTCATCAGGGACGGAGCCGGTGGCTCGCCGGGCGGGCGCAGCGCCGCGGCGAGCCCGCTGTACGCCTGCACGACGTAGTCCGTGCCCAGTGGCGGACGCCGGCCGAGGTGTGGCCCCCAGCCCGACGCCGCCGCGTACACCAGCCCGGGACGCACCGCCGCGAGGTCCGGCGCGTCCATGCCCCACGCTTCGGCCTTGCCGGGCGCCCAGTTGTGCAAGAACACGTCCGCGCCGGCGACCAGCTCCTTCGCCGCGGCCCGCCCGGCCGGATGTGTGAGGTCGAGTTCCACCGCGTCCTTGCCCGCGTTCAGCGCCGCGAAGCGCGCGGATACCCCGCCGGTCAGCGGGGGTACTCCGCGCGCCGGGTCGCCGCCCGGTGGCTCGATCCGCAGCACGTCCGCGCCGAGCAGGCCGAGCACGTGCCCGGCCAGCGGCCCCTGGATCCGGCGGGCCGACTCGACCACCCGGATCCCCCGCAGCGGTGCGTCGAGGCCGGGATCGGCCGCCGGGGCCCCGGGGCCGCCCGGCAAGGGGCTGAAGGTCCACACCGGGACCGGTGGCGCGTCACCGATGGGCACGACGCTCACCTCGCACGCCGCGCCGGCGCGGTGGATCTCGGTGAACGGGTGTGCGGACAGCACGTCGTGCAAGGCGGCGGGCAGGGGGCAGGTCGCGGTCGCGAACCGGTGCAGGAACGGCGGCCACCCCTCGCGCAGCATCTGGTCCCCGGCCCCCATCGCCCGCCAGAACCGGTGCCAGTCCTCGGCCCGCAGGGTCTCGATCTCGAACCGGACACCGTCGCCCGACACGAACGGGGGCGGCACCCCGGCGGCGCGGGCCGGGCCGTCCGGCCCGCACGCCAGATACTGGCCCACGGACAGCAGAGCGGCTTGGGCGACGGAGGTGCGTACGGCCGACACCGGCCGCCCGCGGGCTCGCGCGAACTCCGCGGCGAGCACCCCGGCGGTGGCGAGCACGCCGGCCACCGCGGTCGCGTAGTCGACGGCCAGGGGCTCAGGGGTGCCGCGCGCCCGGCCGTGGACGTGCATGATCCCGCAGGCCGCCTGCACGAGCACCTCGTCGGTGAGCGGCAGGTCGACCGGCCCGGCCCAGCCGACGATCGGCTCGACCCCGCGGTCACCCGCGTCGAGGGCGGTGAGGTGGTCACCGGCGAGCCGGGCCGCCGGGTGGGCGGTGGAAAGCGTCGCGGTCATGCCGGCCGCCGTCCACGCACGGTGTAGAACAGGCAGGAGCACGCGCGGAAGTCTTCGTGTGCCATGACGTCCCGCACGCGGGCGAGGTCGTCGTCGGAGAATCCGGCCGCGACGAACTTGTCCCGCAGGTGCCGGGTGTGGTGCACCAGCAGCCGCAGGCCGGCGGAGTCGCGGTCCCACAGCGACACGTGCGGCCGCGCTTCGACCCGCTCCAGACCGGCCGCGGTCATGGCCGCGCCCACCGAACGTCCCCAGGTGCCCAGCGCCCCGGCGTTCCGCATCAGCTCGGCCTTGGCGTCGAGGAACCGCTCGTACAACCCCGTTTCCGGACCGGCCAGCGCCGGCCCGTACGCGATGTCGAACTCGTCGAGCTGCAGCCAGCCGCCCGGTTTCACCGCCCGCACCAGTTTTTCGAGCACCGCGAGGCGCTCGGGAAGGTGGAGCAGGACGAGCCGGGCATGGATCAGGTCGAATCGCTGCTCCGGGAGGGCGTCTCGGACGACGTCGTGCCGTTCGACCGTGAGCCCGGAGGCCGGGCGGATGTGCCGGGGGTTGATGTCGGTGGCCAGGACCCCGCCGGTGGGGGCGACCCGTCCGGCGAGCCAGTGCGCGATGCTGCCGCCGCCCGCGCCGACCTCGAGGCACTGCCATCCCGGGCCCACGCCGGTCGCGGCGAGCGATTCCGTGGTGGCGGGGTCGTAGGCCGCGGCCAGGCAGCGGTGCTGCTCGTCGCTGTGGGTGTTGTCGTTGTCGAAAACGTATCGCCGTCCGACGAGAGTCATCGTGCTCCTTCAGGTCCAGCGGCCGGAACCCGCCGGCGCGGCGTTCCCGGTGAGCGCGGCGAGCAGCGCGGTGCGGCGGACCTTTCCGGTGCCGGTGCGGGGCACGTCCTCCCGCGCCAGGGCTACGGGCTCGGCCAGGGGCGGCAGGTCCGCGACCGCCGCGGACCACGCCGCGGGGTCCAGCGTGCCGTCGGCCGTGACGACCACCGGCAGCGGCGGGGCATCGGCCCGGCCGAGCACGACGCACTCGACGACGGTGCCCAGGCGGTCCTCGACCGCGTCTTCCACGGCGAGGCAGCTCATCCCCGGCACGGTGTCCACCTCACGGTCCAGCAGGCGCACGGACCCGGTCGGGGTCAGCACCCCGATGTCGCCGGTGTTCCACCACCCGTCCGCGCACTTGCCCGCGAACCGCTCGTCCTCGCCGACGTAGCCGAGGCAGCGGGCCGGGGTGCGGACCTGCACGACGCCCGGGCCACCGCGCGGGACCGGGTTGAGCGTGGCCGGGTCGACGACCCGCAGCCGCGTGCGCAGCGGGATCGGGCGTCCGGCGTTGCGCCAAGCGGCCGACTTCCGGCCGAGGAAGCGGAACGTGATCGGCCCCGTCTCGCTCTGCCCCCAGCCCTGCATCCACAGCGGGCGCCGGCGCGCCGACGCAGCGAGATAGCCACGCACGATCGGCGGGTGCACGGCGTCGTAGGTGCTCGCGAACAACCGGACGTCACGGAAGGCGTTGTCCAGCCGGGTGGTCAGCGGCCGCAGCCGCACGTAGGCGGCGGGCAAGGCCTCGATCACCGTCGGCGGGTGGGCGCGCAGCACGGGGTCGGCCCGATCCGGGTCGGCGTCGGTCAGCACCACGATCTTCCTCGGAGCGAGGCACAGCACGCTCGCCGTCCAGCAGAACGTCCGGCCGTGCGCGTACGAGCTGGCGTTCGCCACCGTGTCACCGCGGCGCACGCCGACCACGGGCACCCGGCCGGCCTCCAGCCGGGCGAGGGCTCCGATGATGGTGCGGGTGGAGTGCACCACCAGTTTGGGAAGGCCGGTCGTGCCGGACGTGTGCATGATCACCAGCGGCTCGTCCGCGCGCGGCCGGACCGGTGGTGGCGGTGCCGCGTCGCGGAATTCGCCGACGTGGGCCGCGCGCGGGTGCTCGCGGTCGACGGTCATCGTCATCCGGCAGACGGCGGTCAGGTCGACTCCGGCCGACTCCGCCCCGGCCAGCACCTCCGCGGTCGTGACCAGGACGGCCGGCGAGAGCCGGCCGAGCAGGACGGCGAGGGATTCGGGGGCCAGCTGCCCCGACAGCTTCGCGGGCACGGCGCCGATCCGCACGGCCGCGCAGGCGAGCAGGTCGTAGTCCCAGTGGTTGTCCTTGACGATGGCCACGCGATCACCGCGCCAGGCACCGGCCGCCGCCAGCCAGCCCGCCGCCGTCCGCACCAGCCGGGCGAGCGCGGGCACGTCGTGGGTCGTCCCGGCGTCCGGAGCGATGGCGAACGGGCGATCGAGGTGCACGACCGTCGGCACGCCCCGGTCGGCGCACTCGTCGAACAGCACACCCATGTCGGAGGGCTTCACACCCGCTCCTTCGCGCGAACCGGCGTTCGGAGGCAGGCGAGCACCCGCGAGGCGGTGCGGGCCGCGGAACGCACCGCGCCCTCGCTGCTGGGCCGCAGGAACTCCCAGTCGCCCGCGTAGTCCACCGGGTACCGGCCGTTCCGCGCGGCGAACCCCGCGCGCAGGCGCAACGCTTCCGGGGTGGCTTCGGGCAGCCCGTGGCGGAACCGGTGGGTGAACGTCGCCGTGACCGAGTCCGCCAGCCCGGGTACGTACCGCGCCGCGGGCTCGACGAGGGCGGCGGCGACGGTGTCGTCCGGGGCGTCCAGCAGGCCGGGGATCGCCGAGGGGTTCGTCATCAGAGTGAGCAGGCCACGGCCCGCCGGCGCGCGGCCGGGGTGTTTGACGTGGTCGGCGATGATCCCGGCGAGCACCGGTTCTTCGGCGGCGGGCGTCAGCAGCGTGTAGAGCCGCTCGCGGGCGGGAAGCCGCAGCGGGCGATCCAGCAGGCAGCTGACCTTCAACGTCGGGGTGAACGTGCAGGCGTCGACGAAGCGGCGTACGGGTTCGCGCTCGTCCGTGTGCAGCCGCGCGGCGACGGGCGCCGGGACGCACAGCAGGGCGGCTCTTGCGGTCACCGGGCCGTGGTCGGTGGTGACCAGGGCGATACCGGCATCGGCGGTCACCTGCGTGACGGTGGTGCCGGTACGCACGTCGAGGTGCGCGGCGAGTTCACGGGCGAGGGTGTCCATGCCGTCGCGGTAGGTGCGCCACGCCGACGGCGGCCCGACGTCGAGCATGAGGCTGACGAACGGCGCGGCCGCCGAGCGTTCCGGCTGCCAGCCGAAGAAGCTGCCGACCACGGGCTGGAACAGGTAGTCGTGCAGGTCGGGGTGGTACCGGCGGGCGAGCGCGGCGACGGTCGTCGTGCCCAGCGGGCTCGACTCGGGCACGTCGGCGTCGAACCGGCGCCGGTGCCGGGCCGCCCAGGCCAGGAACCGGGCCAGGTCGAGCCGGGCCCGCGGCCCCAGCCCGGCGCCGCCGACGAGCCCGCGCAGGTCGGAAACCCCGCTGTGCGCCGCACCGGCGCGCCACATCGCGATCGGGCCGCCGATCAGCGGCAGCTCCGCCTCGGACATCCCGTTGCGGCGCAGCAGTTCCCACGTCGCGCGGTATCCGCTCGAGGGGATCTGCTCCGCGCCCTCGTCCATCGTGTAGCCGGCGTGGCGGTGGCTCGCCATGCGGCCGCCGGCCCGGGACCGCGTCTCGAAGACCCGCACCGCGAGGCCCGCGCGGACCAGTTCGTGCGCCGCGGTCAGCCCGGCGATCCCGGCGCCGACCACGGCGACGTCGACGTCCGTCGGCTCTCCCCCGTTCATGGGGTCACCGCCGCGATCAGGTTCGCGGTCACGAGCAACGCGGCGCCCACCCGGTGGGCGGTGAACCCGATCGCCCGGGCGCGCAGGATGTCGCCGCGTGGGCCGAACCCGATGCCGAACTGGCGAGCACGCAGGACGGTGACGGGCAGCATGAGGAGGACGAACCACCACGGTGCCACGCCGGTCGCCGACGCGGCCGCGCCGAGGAGGAACTCGCCCAGCGACAGGGCCGCGACGAACCGCCGGTTGCCCCGGGGAGTCGTCAGCGCGGCCACCGTGGGCCGGCCGACCGAGCGGTCACCCGCGATGTCGTTGGTGTTGGAGTACACGCCGAACAGCAGCGGCCCGAGTCCGAACAGCAGGGCCTGCACGAGGACGAACCCGTCGAAGCGGCCGGTGAGCAGGCCGTAGGGCGCGAGGACCATGACCCACCCCAGCGCGGCGATGTACGCCTCCTGGAAGCCGTGGTAGCTGATCTTCAGTCCGTAGGAGTACTGGATCCCGAAGACGAAGTTGGCCACGATCAGCCAGACCGTCCATTGTGGAGCGTATGGTGCGGTCGCCACCGCGACGGCGAAAACACCGGCGCCCGCGAAGGCCGTGAGCCAGCCGAAGCGCACCACCTCGGGTTCGGTCAGCGTTCCGGCCACCAGCGGCTTGCGCCGGGCGCGGCGCAGGGTCGGATCGGCGCGGTAGTTGGCGGTGTCGCTGCCGTCGCGGTAGCCGGTGAGGTCGTCGAACGCGACCAGCGAGGCGGTCATGAGGACGGCGCCGAGCCCGAACAGGCCGAGCGTCACCAGCGTCCGCGGGTCGAAGCCGCCGATCGGCGGCAGGACCGCGGACAGGACGACCGGCAGGCTCAGGTAGTAGTCGAACACGTCCAGCTTCGCCAGCCGCGCGTAGCTGACGAGCTTGGCCTCGCGTGTGCCGGGCACCGCCGCCCGGACGGTCGCGCGGGTCATCGGCCGGCCCGCTCACCGAAGGCGATGAGCGCGGCGAAGGAGCGGTCGCCGCCGTAGTCGATCATCCGCTCGTCGACGACCTCCGCCCCGGGCAGCAGCCGGACGTAGTCCTCGAGGGAGCGCAGGCGCGACCATTTGCTCACCGGCACACGGGCGTGCTCGTACTCGACGAGCGTGAGGTACCGCGTGGACTCCGCGATCACCCGGCAGGTGTCGGCGAGCCTGCTCTCGTCGAGCACGTGCATGAGCACCCACACGCACACCGCGGCGTCGAACCGCTCGCGGGGCGGGCGCATCCGGTCGGCCCGGACGCATTCGAACTCGACGGCGGGCAGGTGGCGGCAGGTGGCGCGGGCCTGGTCCAGCATCGCCGGCGTCATGTCGATCGCGTGGACCCGGCCGGCCTGCGCGGCGATGGCCGGCGTCAGCCGCCCGATGCCGCAGCCGATCTCCAGGACGTGTCGCGGCCGGCGGCCGAGGCGGTCGGCGACGAGGCCGAGCTGCGCGGCCACGACGGCACGGGTCCGCTCGGTCACACCGGTGTTCAGGCTGTCCGGTTGGGAGGACCGCATGACCCGGCGCAGGCCGCTTCGCCGCGCGCGCTCGCGCCACTGCCCGGCGATCTCCTCCTCGGTGACGGTCTCGAGGCCGCCTGCTGTGGTGTTCACGGTCGGGGATCCTTCCGGTCGGCGAACCGGCACACCGCCGCGGCGATGTACTCGACCTGGGCGTCGGTCAGGTGGGGATACACGGGCAGCGCGAGGATGGTCTCGCCGGCGGCTGCCGCATTCGGCCACCTCGCCCCGGGCCGGGCGTAGCGGGCGAACGCGGGCTGCGCGGGAAGCGGCGCCGGGTAGTACACGTGCGTGCCGATACCGAGGGCGGCGAGGTGCGCGGCCAGCTCGTCCCGGCGCTCGGCCCGCAGGCAGTAGACGTAGTAGCAACGTCCGTCACGACCGGGTGGTGGCGGCGTGATGCCGCGGCCGGCCAAGGGCGCGAACTGCCGGGTGTAGTACTCGGCGATGTCGGCGCGGCGGGCGAGCCGGGCGGCGAGGCCGGGGAGCCGGCGCAGCTGGAACGCGGCCTGCACCTCGTCGAACCGGCTGTTGTACCCGACCAGGTGGTGCACGAAGCGCCGCCTGCCGTCCTGCCCGTGGTTGCGCAACATCCGCACGGTCGCGGCGAGCTCGGGGTTCCTGGTGATCACGACGCCGCCTTCGCCGGGCATCCCGAACGACTTCACCTGGACGAAGGAGAAGACCCCCGCGTCCCCCCACGTCCCCGCGGGCCGGCCGCGCAGGGTCGCCCCCTGCGCGACCGCCGAGTCCTCGACCAGGCGCAGTCCGTGGCGCGCCGTGATCTCCTCGAACGCGGGCATGTCGGCCATGACCGAGAACTGGTGGGCGGGCATGATCGCTTTGGTGCGCGGGGTGATCGCGGCTTCGGCGAGTTCGGCGTCCAACGTCATGGTGTCCGGCCGTACGTCGGCGAACACGGGTGTGGCGCCCGCGGTGACGACGGTCGCGGCGATCGGGGCGCAGCCGAAGGCGGGGACGACTACTTCGTCACCGGGGCCGACGCCCAGCGCGGCGAGCACGAGCGACAGGCCGGAGGTGCCGCTGCCGCAGGCCACCACGTCGGCGCCGGCCACCGTGTCGCGCAGCGCCTGCTCGAAGCGTGCCGTGTGGTCGCCGAGGATGAAGCGCTGGGTGGGGGCGATGCCGAGGTCGTGGACGATGCCGGCCAGGGTGTCGCGGTCGGCCTCGAACAGGTCCGGCGGGAAGAACGGCAGCGTCGCGGTCACGACGTGGTTCCCGTGTAGTGGCGCCGGATCGCGGCACACACCCGGTCGACGTCCCCGATCGTGAGGTCCGGGTAGAGCGGCAGCGCGATCGTGTGGCGGCAGGCTTCCTCGGCGTGCGGGAAGTCGCCCGGCCGGTGACCGAGGTCGGCGAAGCACGGCTGCAGGTGCAGCGGGACCGGGTAGTAGACCTCGGTGCCGATTCCCGCGGCCGCCAACGCGCTCGCCAGGCCGTCGCGGTCCTCGGCTTCGACGACGTAGACGTAGCGGACATCGCGATCGTCCCGGCCGTCCCTGACCGGACCCGGGACCTTGCGCACGCCGGGAACGCCGGTCAGCCGCTCGGTGTAGGCGGCGGCGAGCTCGGCCCGCCGGGCGATGTCCTGTTCCAAAATGGACAGTTTGGCGATGAGCACGGCGGCCTGGATGTCGTCCATCTTGCTGTTCACGCCGGCCAGTTCGCTGCCGGTGTTGATGGCCGGGAAGTGACCGATGGTCGCGCCGGGGCGGCCGTGGTGGCGCAGCGCGGCGACTCTCGCGGCGATTCCGGCATCGTCGGTGAGCACCGCCCCCGCGTCACCGAGGGCGCCGAGCGTCTTGCTGGGGAAGAACGACAGCACTCCGCCCGCACCGTGCAGCCCGGCGTGCTTGCCGTGCCGGCGCATGCCGATCGCCTCCGCGCTGTCCTCCAGCAGAGTGAGCCCGTGCTGGGCCGCGAGCGTGGTGAACGCGGCGACGTCGGCCATCCGGTCGAAGAGGTGCACCGGCATGACCGCGCGTGTGCGGGACGTGATCGCCCGCTCCGCCGCGTCCGAGCACATCCCGTAGGTCACCGGGTCGATGTCGGTGAACTGCGGCCGTCCGCCCGCGTGGACGATCGCGGTGGCGGTCGCCACGAACGTGAACGCCGGGACGAGCACCCCGGCGCCGTCGCCCAGCCCGCACGCGCGCAGCAGCAGGATCAGCGCGTCCGTGCCGCTGTTGACGCCGACGACGTGCGCCGCTCCGGTGTACTCGGCCAGCCGGCGCTCCAGCCGGGCGACCTGCGCGCCATGGGAAAACTTCCCGCTGTCGGCCACTTCGCGCAGCCGCGCCTCGATCTCCGGCCACAGGCGCCGGAAAGCGTTCGCCTGACTGAAGAACGGGATCGGCGCCGACTCGGCAGCGGACTGGTTTTCCGTGTGCGGAAGGGAAGTTACGGACATGGCTCCTCGTCGGTCGCGCAGGGACGCTCTTCGAACCTAGCCCGCCGCAAGCGAATGCGGCGAGGACTTCGGCCCCGAATCATCCGGTCGAGGCGCGGGCATGACTCAATGGATCAACACCGGCGACGCTGCGCGAAGACGCAGAGCCGTCCCAGCGGCCCGAACTGTCGCCGCGGATCGGCCACCGCGCTACGGTCGGCCGTGTTCTCGTTGCCACGCAACGCGAAACCCACGTCACCAGGAAAGGACGGCGATGCCGCACACCGTGGTCGTAGGGCTCGGCCGGTCGGGCGCGTGCCTGCACGTGCCGGTGCTGAGGCGGTTGCGCGCGAGATTCCCGGAACTACTCGGATCTCAGCCGATCGTGGGGTTCGACCTCCGCGCCGGAATGGCTCTGCGTGACGTCGGCGTGGACGTCCTCGCCGACTCGCTCGACCGGCTCAGCGCGTACGTTCCGCCCGGCGACACCGTTGTGCACGTGTGCACTCCGCCCGCCACCCGGATCGCTGTGCTGACATCGCTTGCCGCACAGGGGTTTCGGCGGTTGGTGGTCGAAAAGCCGCTCGCCGGGGATCTCGGAGCGCTCGCGGCGATCGAGCGGCTCCGGAACGGTCACGGCCTCGACGTGATCGTCGTGACGCACTGGCTTTCCTCCGCCCTCACCCGGCGGCTCGCGCGGCTGGCGGGGACGGGAAGGCACGGCCCGCTCGCGTCGATCGCCGTGCGCCAGGACAAGCCGAGGTTCGCCCGGGCGGGCGACCCGGCGCACGCCGACGCGTTCGACGTGGAGGTTCCGCACGCGCTGGCGGTCGCGCTCACCCTCGCGGGACCGGCCGAGCTGATCGATGCCGGGTGGACCGATCCGGCCGCCGGACCGCTGGGCGGAGCCTGGCTGTCGGTGCGCCACCGCGGCGGGCCGCGCACGACGATCCACTCCGACCTCACCTCACCGGTGCGCCGCCGCGAAATCACCCTGCGCCTGCGGGACACGACCGTGGTGGGCCACTACCCGGTTTCCGCCGACGACCACCACGCGCAGCTGCGGGTCGGCGCCGGTCCGCGCGAGGTGTTCGAGGACGAGGCACTCGGTGCCTTCCTGCTCGCGGCCTACCGCTACTTCACCGGCGCGGCGGCCGCGCCGCCCGGTGACTTCGCCGTGCACGCGGCCGTGGTGCGGTTGCTGGCCGCCGCCCGCGACGTCGCCGGGTCGCCCGGGAACGAGCCCGCCCGTGCGCGCTGAAAGCTGGCCGGCCGGCGGACTGGCCGGAATCGGCGACGAAGCGGCCCCGGACCTCGACGGCCAGCTCGCCGCCGTGCGCACCCTGGGCTGGCAGGCGGTGGAACTGCGCACCGTCGACGGACACGCCGTCGCCGACCTCGACCGCCCCGGACGCGACCGGCTGGTCCGCGCGGTGCACGCGGCCGAGCTCCGGGTCGTGTGCCTCGACTCCCGGATCGGCGGCTGGGCGGGCACGATCACCGAACCACTCGACCGGGACACCGAGGAGCTGACCGCACTCATCGGCTTGAGCGCCGAACTGGGCACGCGCTTCGTGCGGATCATGTCCTACCCGAACGCCGGCCTGCCCGCCGCCGAGTGGCGGTCGGCGGTCGTCGACCGGATCCGCGTCCTCGCCGATCTGGCCGCGGCGGCCGGGATCACCCTCCTGCACGAAAACTGCGCGGGGTGGGCGGCGACGAGTGCCGAGCGCAGCCTCGAGCTGCTCGACGCCGTCGGCAGCCCGGCGCTGCGGCTGCTGTTCGACGTCGGCAACGGCGTCGCCCACGGTTACGACGCGCCGTCCATGCTGGCCGAGCTGGTCCCGTTCGTGGCGCACGTCCACGTCAAGGACGCCGTCGGCGAGGGTGCCGGTACGACCTACACGCTGCCGGGCGACGGCAAGGCCGGCGTGGCCGAATGCCTCCGGCTGCTCCGTGCGGGCGGCTACGCCGGCGCGCTGTCGATCGAGCCCCACCTCGCCACCCGCCCCCACGAGGGCTGGTGGGCGGACGTGACGGGCAAGGCGTCGTTCATCGCCGCCGGGCGCCGGCTGGCGGAGCTGGTCGAGGGCACGCCGTGCTGAGCCCCGCCGACCACGACCTGCTCCTCGAGCTGCTGCGCATTCCGACGGTCAACCCCCTCGAGGCGGCGGGCGAGGCCACCGACCTGCCGGCGGCGCAGCGGATCTTCGCCGCCGCGGCCACCGCGGCCGGGTTCACCACCGTCCACCACGCCGCGCCGGATCCGGCCTTCCTCGACCGCGACGACGTGCCCCTGGCCGTGCGGGAACGCGCCCGCGAGCCGGGTTTCCTCACCGCGCAGCCGAGCCTGGTGCTGCGCCACGGCCCCGCGCACGCGCCGGCGGTGATGTTCAACGTGCACCTGGACACCGTCGCCGGCCTCGAGCCCGCGGCGTTCGACGGCGTCCGGTTCACCGGCCGCGGGGCCATCGACGCCAAGGGGCCCGCGGTGGCGATGCTCGCCGGGGTGCGGGCCGCGCTGCCCGTGCTCGGCGACCGGGTCACGGTGCTGGTG
This sequence comes from Amycolatopsis rifamycinica, assembly GCF_000695625.1. Taxonomy (GTDB): domain Bacteria; phylum Actinomycetota; class Actinomycetes; order Mycobacteriales; family Pseudonocardiaceae; genus Amycolatopsis; species Amycolatopsis rifamycinica. Next base: position 45,702 of record NZ_JMQI01000016.1, on the reverse strand, counting down.
CAGGCGGTCGCGGGTGAGGAAGGCGGCGCCATGGGTGTCTACGGCACCCGGCCGCTCGTCGAGGCGGGGTACGTCGGGCGGCTCAACGTGTTCTGCGAACCCACCGGCCTGCGCTTCCTGACCCGCTCGACCGCGGCGATGACGGCGTGCGTGGCCGTCGACGGCACCGGCAGCATCGACGACGAGCCCGGCGCCGGGCACAACGCGACCGTGCTGCTCGGCTTCCTCGCCCAGCACCTCGCCGCGGCACTGGACGGCGCGGAGCCGGGCGGGCGGGTGTGCGTTGCCGGGCTGCACACCGGCACGGCCCACAACCGCGTGTACGGCACCGGCCGCCTGCTGCTCAACCTGTCCTACCCGGCGCCCGCCGCCGGCAAGCGCCTCGAGGAACGCCTGACTCGCGCCCTGCGGGCGGGGGTCGCCGAGTTCCGCGACCGCTTCCGCACGACCAGGGAACTGCGCCGCACCGCGGAGGACGCCGCGGAGATCGTGTCCCTGCGGTGGCGGAAACGGGGCCTGCCCGCCTTGGACTGCCGCGATCGGTGGGCCACGAAGCTGCTCGACGCGGCCGGCGTCGCCGCCTGGCCCCCGGCCGAGCCCGGGTTCACCTGCGACGCCATCTGGATGCACGACGTGCCCGGTACGGCCACCGTCGTCCTCGGGCCCGGTGATCTCGCGGGCAACAACGCCCACGCCGCCGGGGAGTTCGCCGAACTGTCCCAGCTCGACGCCTTCGCCGGCACCGTCACCCGCGTGCTCACCGAGTTCGCGGCGCGCCACGAGGAGGACCATGTCCCTGACGCTCCCTGACACCGATATCCGCGTGCCGTACGCGGATCTGCTGTCGTTCACCACCCGGGTGTTCCGCGACCGCGGCGTGCCCGCCGCCCGGGCGGCCGCCGCCGCGACCGCCCTGCTCTACGGCGACCTGCACGGCCTCGGGTCCCACGGCCTCGCCAACCTGCGCCGGCTGTACCTCCCGCTGTTCGACACCGGCCGGTGCGATCCCGTGGCCGAACCGGCGGTGGTCCGCGACACCGGGCCGGCCGCGGTCGTCGACGCCGGAACCGCACTCGGCCTGTGGGCCGCCACCGAAGCGATGGAACTCGCGGCCGGCAAGGCAGGTGACCACGGCATCGGGCTCGTGTCGGTACGCGGCGGCACCCATTTCGGCTGCGCCGGGCACCACGCGGCCGTCGCCGCCGCGCGCGGCATGATCGGGGTGGTCGCGAGCAACTGCGGTGGCCAGCGGATCGCGCGGCCCCCGGGCGGAGCGGTGGCGATGCTGGGCACCAACCCGTTGAGCGTCGCGGCGCCGGCCCAGCCGGACCGGCCGTTCGTACTGGACATGAGCACGACGGTCGTGCCGACCGGCCGGATCCGGGCCGCCGCGCGGGCCGGCGAGGCGGTCCCGGACGGCTGGCTCGCCGACGAGCAGGGCCGCCCGGTCACCGATCCGGCGGCGTTCGACCGGGGCGAGGCCCACCTGCGCTGGCTGGGCGGCGACCCGGAGACCGGCGCCTACAAGGGTTTCGGTCTGGCGCTCGCGGTGGAGCTGCTCGCCGCGGCGCTGTCCGGCGCCGCGCTCGGGCCCGCACCCGCCGCCCTGGACGGCGACGGCGGACCGCACGGCAGGGACGACGACATCGGTTACCTGGTGCTCGCGATCGCCCCGGAAACGCTGCGGCCCGGCGGCGGGTTCGCCGCGGCGGCCGGCACGATGTTCGGCGCCCTCCTGGACTGTCCGCCCGCGGCGGGGGCGGGCGCGATCCGCTACCCGGGGTGGCTGGAGGCCGAGCGGGCCGCCGCCCACCGGAAGTCCGGCGTTCCGCTCCCCCGGGACGTCTACGAAGACCTGCTCGCGACGGGACTGCCGCGGTGATCCGGGTCGGTCTCGTGGGGCTCGGCGTGATCGGGGCGTTCTACCGCGCCGCGATCGCGGTCCGGGAGGACATGTGCCTCACCGCGGTGTGCGACCTGCGCCCAGAACTGCTCGAGGGGTACGAGCGCACCGCCCGCTACACCGGCCACCGCCGGATGCTCGCCGAAGCCGGCTTGGACGCGGTCGTGGTCACGGTGCCCAACGACGCGCATGCCGCCGTCTGCCGGGATGCGCTCGCCGCCGGTGTCGCGGTCTGCGTCGAGAAGCCGCTGGCCACCACCCTGTCCGACGCCGTCGCCCTCGACCGGCTGGCGCGGGCGGCGGGGGTGCCGCTGTTCACCGCGTTCCACCGGCGGTACAACGACAACCTGCTGGCCCTGCGGGCCGCAGTGGATCGCCCGATCCGGCACGTGACCGTGCGCTACCTCGAACGGATCGAGGAGCACGTCGGGGTGGACGCGTGGTACCTCGACCCGGCGCGGTGCGGCGGCGGTTGCGTGGCCGACAACGGGCCGAACGCGTTCGACCTCGTGAGGCTGTTCCTCGGGGACGTGGCGGTCACCGGCGTCGACATCACCCGGGTCGGTGGGGTGGACCGGCAGGCCGTGGTCGCCTTGCGCGCGCCTTCCGGTGCGACCGCGCGGGTCGAGCTGGACTGGTCGTTCCCCGGCGAGCTCAAGGACGTGCGGGTCGAGCTCGCGGACGGCGCCGTGCAGTACGCGGACCTGCTCGCCGGCCACCCCCGGTTCAAACAGTCGCTGGAACACGAATACCGCGGTGTGGTCGCGGAGTTCGCCGACCTGGTCCGGGCCGGCGGAAGCGCCCCGGGCGATGGGGTTGCCGCGCTCGAACTCGTGAAGTCCTGCTACCGCGAGGAAAGCCGGGTGACCCGGGCGTGAGGAACGAGAACGGCGCCAAGCGGACCGTCCGGGGCGCACTGGTGAAGGTCCTGCTGCATCGGCGCGACGAACGTGGCATGAGCCTCGAACCGCACGCGAGCCGGTGCGTGCGCGGAGGCGAAGTGCACGAACTGGTGACCACCGACCACACCGAGACGGCACCAGGGGCGCGGATCGACCGGGTGGGCTTCCTCGGGTTCGCCGAACTGCACAACGCGGGCGTGATCGACCGCGGCGACGAAGTGTGGATCGGCGACCGGCTGGTCGGCACCGTGCACGGGTTCGACGCCTGCCACTTCCCGAACCACTACAACATCCTCATCGCCGCCGCGGTGCCGGTCTCGGGCGGTGACCTCGAACTGGCCCCCGAGCAGCCGGTCACCTTCCGGCCGGTGGGCTGACCGGTCCGGGCACGCGAAAAGCGGGGCGGCCCGAGAACAGGCCGCCCCGCAACGCGGCCGGCTCAGCCCAGCAACGGCACGTCCAGCTTGCCGTAGTGGAAGTTCCGCACCGCGGCCAGCAGTTCGTCGACGGTCAGCTCACCGCTGTTGTCGGTGTCGATCTGCCGGAAAGCGTCCTGTGCGGTGGATTCGCCGACCCCGACACCCCGCAGGTACGCGACGAACTCGTCCCGGTTGATCATGCCGTCGTCGTTGCGGTCACACAGCCCGACGATGGCCTGCATGACCGGCCGCAGGACCCGGTTGAAGCTCGCCTCGCCCTCGGAGAACATGAGCTTCTCGTTGATCCGGATGAACTGCTCCTCACTGACCGACCCGTTCGGCGGAACGCCCGCCTCCCGGGCGTGGAAGTCGAACAGGTTGCGGAAGGCGTCCCGCAGCGCGGCGGCCTTCTCGGACTTGGGCTGGGCCCCGAACGCGCCGGCGACCCGTTCCGCCTCGCGTTCGAAGTCGGTCCGTTCGAGCGTGCCGCTGCCGTCGACGTCCCATTTGGCGAATCGCTGGCGGAGCCGGTCGGTGGTGATTGCGGTCGTCATACCGGAATATCCCTTCGTCGGATGGAAACAACGGCCCGGGCCGCGGTGGACCGGGACAACTACAAATGCCGGACACGGCAGCCGGACGCCTTGCCCCGGGTGTCCAGGAGCAGCCGGGAGGCGTTCGCCAGCAGGACGAGGTCGTAGTCGCGGTGGTCCTGCAGCAGGATCGTCAGGTCCGCGGCCGCCGCGGCGGCGCGCAGATCGGTTGCCCGGCGCAGTGGCCGGTCGCCGACGTCGAAGCCGGCGGCATGCGGGTCGTGGTAGGTGACCTCCGCCCCCCGCGCGAGCAACTGCGCCGCGATCGGCCGGGCGGGAGACTCGCGCACGTCCGCCACGTCAGCCTTGTAGGTCACCCCCAGGAGCAGCACGGCGGCCCCGCGCAGGTCGCCGAGCAACGTCCCGGCCCGGTCCACCACGCGGACGGGCAGCTGTTCGTTGACCCGCGCGGCCGCGTCCACCAGCGTGAACGTGAACCCCTCCTGACCGGCTCGCGTGGTCAGGTACACCGGGTCGACGGGGATGCAGTGCCCTCCCACACCGGGGCCCGGGTGGAACGAGGCGAACCCGAACGGCTTGGTTCCCGCGCAGTGCACCACGTCCCACACGTCGATGCCGGTCGTTTCGCAGTACCGGGCGAACTCGTTGACCAGCGCGATGTTCACGAACCGGTAGGTGTTCTCGAGCAGTTTGGCGAGCTCGGCCTCCCGCGTTCCCCTGGCCACGACCACCGCGTCGACGAACCGGCTGTAGAACGTGGCGCAGTACTTCGCGCACAAAGGCGTGTGGCCGCCGATGACTTTCGGGGTGCCGGCGAGGCCGAATCGCCTGTTGCCCGGGTCGATCCGTTCCGGCGCGAACGCGAGGTAGAAGTCGTCACCCGCTCGAAGTCCGCTGCACCGCTCGAGGATCGGCAGCACGACCTCCTCCGTCGTGCCGGGAAAACTGGTCGATTCGAGCACGACCAGCGTGCCCGGACGCAACCGGTCGCCGACGGTCGCGGACGCCGCTCGCAGCGGTCCGAGATCCGGCGCCCGATCGGCGGTCAGGCCGGTCGGCACGCAGATCACGACGGTGTCCGCGGCGTCGAGCTGCGCGGGGTCGGCACTGGCGGTGAACCCGGCGTCCAGCATGGCGGCGACGTCGGCGTCGGACACTCCCGTGACAGGTGATCTGCCGGCGGCCAGGGTCTCGACCACGGTGCCGTCCACGTCGAAACCCGTGACGCCCAGTCCCGCCCGGCAGGCCGTTTCGGCGAGGGGCAGGCCGGCGTAGCCCAGCCCGACCACGACCAGATCGGCGCCGGGCCTCACGCGCCGACCGAGAACGAGCCGGTGCCCGGAGCCACGTGCGCGCCATACCCCGGCTCGACGGAGAGACCCGGCGTCAGGCACAGCGGATCGGCGTAGGTGGTGACCACTGCGTCGGTGTCGTTGATGAGCACGTGCGCGGTGACCGGCAGCTTCTGGCAGCCCGCCGGATCTTCCCACTGGTCGAGCGCTTGTTCTTCCGTGGAGAACACGACGACCCGGCCGGTGTCCGCCGTGGGATCGGCCGACGCGCTCGAACCCACGGCGAACACAAGCCCGCAAAACACGACCGCAGCACTCGATATCAGTACTTTTCCCACCATTGCCTCCCCGGATTTCGCGGCTCTCCGATCGAAGCTAGCAATGCCGACGCACCATGTCAGGAGGTTCAACCGCAAATACCCGGAAAGGGTGGAGACCCGACCGCGACGATCACCAGGCCACCGGGAAATGGTGGCACCGGTGGATCGTCTCTCCTGCGGCAGCACCGGTCAGGGCCTGCGGATGTGACAGCGGCGGTGGTGAAGTAGGCCATCCGAGCCACACCGCGAGAGGATGGTTCCTTCGATCGGAGGGGCCACCATCGGTGTTCTGACTCCGAATCGTCATCCCGGTACACGTACGTGTGCTGAATCGCCGAATTGAGTTATGGGCACCAGGGAAATCGCGGCGGAAAAGCAAGTCCCGCTTCCGCTCAGCGGAGGTCTGAGGGGGGTCGACCTGCGAGCGGAAGCGGGAGAATAAGGTCGGTACGGGGGTCGCCTCGCGGCGAAAGGCACGACACGGCTCCAGCGTGACCGGCTTCTTCGGATGAGCACAGCCGTGAAGGCAAGGGGTGAGGCCCGGGGACACCGCCGTACCGACACCTTCTACAACGTCCCGCCGCCTCCGGTGTTCCGGCCGGCGAACGTGACGTCCGTCGCACGACGTGTCACTCGGGACGGCCGGCTGAGCGCGCGGGCCGGGACCGTGGCCGGTAGTCGTGTTCGCTCTCGATCTCGCCGTCAGGAGTGTGGACCACGTGGCCCACGCGGCGCTTCTTCGCGGCCTGGCGGCCCGCGACCACGGCGTCGACGCGCCGCGGGGAGGTGTTCGAGGCGCGGGTGCCGCCTTCGACCCGGTTCTTCCACAAGCCGTCCTCGTAGACGGTGTGCACGTCTCCTTCAGCCACGATCGTTCCCCTGGTCGGTTCGGCGCGGCGGGGTGAAATTCCTCGCCACCTCGTCTCGCGGCAACGCGATCTCCGTTTCCCTCAGTGAGCGCGCACCGCCAGGCAGCCCTCGCGCCGCTCGCCCCCCATGGCTTCCCGGGCAAACGGACGGTAAACCTCCGGCTCGTGCGCGACGGCGCCCCGGACCCCGCGGGCTCAGCGAGCCGCGAATGTCCGGCCACGTTCGCGATCGAAGGTCACCGCGATCTTCTCGCCGACGAGCGGGCACAGCCGCAGCGCCTCGCGGGTCACGGCGTCGTAGAGCGAATCGGTGGTGGCCCCCGGCAGGTACATCTCGACCGTCGCCCGCAGCTCGTAACCGCCGTCGCCCCGGGCGGCCAAGGTGACCTTCGCGGTGACGACGCTCTCGCCGGGCTCGACGTCCAGTGCGGTGGCGGCGATCGTCAGCGACTGGTGCAGGCAGGTGGCCAGCGCCGCGGCGTAGAGCCGCTCCGGGTTCAGCGGGTCCGCCGTGCCGTCGCCGCCGGCCTCACCGACCGGGTAGGTCAGGTCGCCGCGTCCGTCGACCCGGACGCTGCCGCGGCTCGATGTCGCCTCCGTCGTGGAGAGGTCTTCGACCCACGTGCGCCTCCGCTCGGCGGCTTCGGGGGCGTTCTGCGGCTGCGTGGGCTGGGACAAGGGAACTCCTCGGGAATGGGCGGGCGAACGGACCCGGATACCCCTGCGTAGCCAGGCGCACACGGGGTGTCGCCACACCTCACCCGGAAGATCAACCGACGCCCGGCGCCCGGCGCCTTCGCCGGGCGGGTGCTCATCCGCCGAACGCCACGAGCGCGTCGGCCCGGGTGTCGAAGACGCGCAGCAAGGTGCCGGTGAGACCGAGCAGCTCGAAGGTTCGCCGGTTGTGCCTGCCCGCCGCGACGTGCAGGACCACCGCGTCGTCGGCGGCGGCGTGCGCGAGCCGGACGATCTCGTTCACGCCGGTCGACGCCAGGAAACTGACGCCGGTCAGGTCGAGCACGAGCCGCCGGGGCCGCGCCGCGAGGATCACCGCGATCGCGTCGCGCGTGCGCGCGGTGGTCTCCAGGTCGAGCTCGCCGGTGAGGGCGATGACCAGCGTGGCCCGGTCGATCCACGTCGGCACGACCGCGACGTCCGACGCGCTCGCGACCGGCGCGTCGGCCAGGTGCAAGCAGGGCGCCAGCTCACGGCTGCCCAGCCAGGGCAGCAGCGCCGGGGTGACGTCGATGCGCAGGGCGACGTTTTCCCGTGCGCACGTGATCGCCAGCTCCTGCAGCTCCGCCGCCAGCACACCGTCGCAGGAAGTCACGGCGGTCAGCGTGACTCCAAGTGCCGCCGGTTCGGGTGACAGGGCGGTCAGCAGCGCGATCCGCAGGGTCTCGCGCAGCCGCGCGTGAGCCGCGGGACCGAGCGCCCCGGACATCACCACCCGCACCACGCCGGAGGCGGCCTGCGCAGGTGGCATCGTGATCGTCCAGGCGAGCTTCTCGCCCCCGTCGCCCATGCGGCCAGTCTGCCAGCGGCCCGCCCGATCGGCGCGCCGGCGAACCAGGGCCGGCCACGGGCCACGCCCTGGCGCAACGGCGTTCCCCCGGCGACCGCGGTGGACTCGCCGACCGGAGAACCCCCGGGGATGCCGCGCACAGGGGGCGCCGACAAGGGACGTCTCGGCCGCCTCACCAGGAGCCCCCATCGGCGCCGCCATCCCACCGAGCACGCCCGGCATACCCCGGCAGTCGGTCGTCGAGATACCGACATTTGGCGGTATCTCGGAGTCCGGCTTGTCTGATTGGATCCTCCCGAGCGTTTTACAACGTTGTAAAAGTGAAGGGGACCTCGCCCATGAGAAGAGCCGCTTCCGTCCTCCTCGCCCTGCTGGTGGGGCTGGGCGTGGCGTCGGGCACGCCGCCCGCGGGTGCCGCCGAGTCCGTGCACGGCTTGAAGGCCGAATACTTCACGATGTCGGCGCCGGGCGCGCGGGACTTCGCGAACCTGGCCGGTACCGCGCTCGACGGGGCGGTCGACCACCCGGACCTGACCTCGGTCTTCGGACTGGTCGCGGGGCGCACGGAGCACACGACCGCCCGGTGGACCGGGCAGCTCGCCGTGCCGCGGACCGGCGACTACACGTTCTCCGCCATCGGGGACAACGGGTTCCGGCTGTTCGTCGACGGCGCGCCGGTGATCGACCACTGGGTCGGGGACTGGGACACCGAACAGACCAGCGCGCCGATCACCCTGACCGCCGGCCGGCAGTACGCCTTCAAGCTGGAGATGTTCCAGGACACCGGCGGCGCCAACATGTTCCTGCGCTGGTCGAGCGCCGCCATCGCGAAGCAGATCGTGCCGCTGTCGGCGTTCACGCCGCCGGCCGACTACGCGATCGTGCCGCGCACGGCGGAAGTGTCCCCGGACGGTCGCACGCTCACGACCGGCTTCGACGGCCGGATCTCGGGGACGAGCGACCTGGCGGACCACCTGCGCATCGAGGTCGACGCGACGCCGATGCCGATCTCGTCGATCACGACGACCCGCACCGTGGCCACGATCCGGCTGGCCGAACGAGTCCTGAAGGGCCAGCGGGTCACGATCTACTACGACGGCGCCGGCGGTCTCGCGGTGAACGGCACGAAGGTCGGCAAGACCGGACGCACCGTCGCGAACGCGTCCACGGAACGGCTCCGGACGCCGTGGGGCGAGAACGTCGACACGCGTCACCCGTTGCCGGAGTACCCGCGGCCGCAACTCGAGCGCGACAAGTGGGTCAACCTCAACGGCCCGTGGGAGTTCTCCGCCGCCACGGAAGGCCAGCAGCCGGCGTTCGGCAAGCGGCTGCCCGAAAAGGTGGTCGTGCCCTACCCGATCGAGTCGCAGCTGTCCGGGGTCGAACGGCACGAGGACCACATGTTCTACCGCCGCACGGTCACCGTCCCGCGCGACTGGAAGATCGGCGGCGGGCAGCGCCTCAAGCTCAACTTCGGTGCGGTCGACTACCAGGCCAAGGTGTGGGTGAACGGCAAGCTCGTCGCCGAGCACACCGGCGGCTACACGGCGTTCGGCGCCGACATCACCGACGCGCTCAAGCGCGGCGACGAGCAGGAGATCGTCGTCGCCGTCACCGACACGACCGGCCCGTACCAGCCCAAGGGCAAGCAGTCCGCCAACCCCGGCGGCATCTTCTACACCCCGTCGTCGGGCATCTGGCAGACGGTGTGGCTGGAACCCGTGGCGGACAAGGGCATCGACGAGATCAAGACGACTCCCGACCTGACGACCAGCTCGCTGGCGCTCAACGTCAAGTCCGCGGGCAACGCCACCGTCACGGCGGTCGCCAAGGACGCGCGCGGCCGGCAGGTCGGCGCGGTCACCGGACCGGCCAACGCGAACCTGAAGCTGCCGGTGCCGAACCCGCACCTGTGGACGCCGGACGATCCGTACCTGTACCAGCTGGAGATCAAGCTGGGCGCCGACAAGGTGAAGAGCTACTTCGGCATGCGGTCCACCGGCATCACGAACATCGGTGGCACGCCGAAGCTGACGCTCAACGGCAAGCCGATCTTCCACCTGATGCAGCTGGACCAGGGCTTCTACCCCGACGGCCTGAACACCGCGCCGAGCGACGAGGCCCTCGTGTTCGACCTCAAGGCGCAGAAGGACCTCGGCTTCAACTCCGTCCGCAAGCACATCAAGGTCGAGCCCGCCCGCTGGTACTACCACGCGGACCGGCTGGGGCTGCTGGTGTGGCAGGACTTCGTGTCCGTCGAGGACGGCAACAACCCCGCGGCGCAGCAGGCGTGGCTCAGCCAAGGCCTGGAGGAGATGCACCAGCTGCAGAACTCCCCCTCCGTCTACGCCTGGATCGTGTTCAACGAGGGCTGGGGCGAGTGGGACAAGACCGCGACCGGCCGGATCACCGACCAGGTCAAGGCGGCCGACCCGAGCCGGATCGTCAACGCCCACAGCGGGGTGAACTGCTGCGCCTCCAAGGGTGACTCGGGCGCGGGTGACGTCATCGACCACCACGACTACAACAACACCGATCCGGCGCGTTCGGACGGCAGGCGCGTCGCGATGGACGGCGAGCACGGCGGCTTCACGCTGCGCACGCCGGGTCACCAGTGGCCGGGTGCGCCGATCGCGATCTACAGCGGTGTGGCGGACAAGGCGGCGCTGACGGCGAAGTACGTCGACAACACCCGCACGTTCTACCTCGGGCAGGCGCGGGCCGAGCTGTCGGCGTCGGTCTACACGCAGGTCACCGACCTGGAAGGGGAGCTCAACGGGCTTTGGACCTACGACCGCAAGCGCATCAAGGTCGACCCCGGTCCGGTCCGCGAGATCAACCGGCGGGTGATCGAGGCCGGCGCCGACGCGGGCAAGCCCTACCCGTACGCGGGCAAGGGTGAGTGGAAACTGGACGAACGCGGGGGAACCACCGCGAAGGACACCAGCGGCGGCCACAACCCCCTGACGCTCACCCCCACCGGCGCGGCCTTCAAGGACGGCGCGCTGCAGTTCACCGGCGGCTCCGCCGACACCTACGGACCGGTCGTCGACACGACCGGTGACTACACCGTGTCCGCGAAGGTGCGGCTCGACGCGCTGCCCGGCAACTACGCGACCGCGGTGAGCCAGGACGGCAGGGAGCGGGAAAGCCCGTTCTACCTGCAGTACGGGCAGGGCGCGTTCGCGTTCAGCACGCCCGGCGGCAACCGGGCCCGGTACGAGGTCGTGCCGGAGATCGGCCGCTGGTACGAGCTCACGGGTGTGCGGGCCGGCAACGAGATCCGGCTCTACGTGGACGGCGTACGGGTCGCGACGGCCCCGGCCGGGCCGGCGCTGGTCGGCACCGGCGCGTTCACGGTCGGGCGAGCCAAGTACGACGGCCGCAACGTCGACTTCTGGCCCGGCGCGGTCGACGAGGTCGGCGTGGCCGGCAAGGCGCTGACGGATACGGAGGTCGCCCAGCTCTCCTGATGCCCTCCCGTGACGCGGGTGCTGCGCTGCGAAGCGCGGCACCCGCGTCGCGGGCGCGTTCGGCGTGGTTACCCCTTCGCGTCGCGGTCCTGGGGCGAGGGCGTGGCCGACCACCCAAGCGCCGAGCCGGCCGCCGGCGGACGGCAGGTCGACGGTGATCGCATTGCCGGGCTGGTGATCGACCCCTGACCGGCCGGCCCGTGGTGGCCCTGTCGTCAGCCGGTCACGACGAAGTTGTCGAAGTTCAGGGTCACGGTGCCGCACGGCGGGGTTGTCGCGGCCGAAGGGTCGATCGTGATGGAGATCCGGTCGATGCCCGCGAGAGGACCGAACGACGACGGCACGGCGACGCTGGGCCCGGCGCCCAGTCCGACGTGCAGCGTGGCCATGACCTTGCCGGCTCCGAGGACGACGGTCACCGGGCCGCACAGTTTGGCTTTTTCGTCGACGCTCACCGTGCCCCGGAGGTACGGGCGGGACGGCGGGGTCCCGTGGGGGCGGAGGGTCATGACCAGTTCCCGGCGGCCGGCCGGTGAGCCGAGCGTGACGGGCACGTGCCGGCCGACGGTCGCGTCGGCGGTCTGCCCGTCCGGGGTGCCCTCGGCCGCCCAGGTCAGCTCGTAACCGTTCTCGGGGACGACCGGGCGGTCGTCGGCGGAGTCGGCGGACAGGTACAGGCTGAGCCCGATCGTGGCGGCGGCGACCAGGACGGCCGCGATCAGCAAGGCACGCCTCGCGATCAGGCGGGCTTTGCGGGATGTGCGGAAGAGCCGCGGCTTGGTCGCTTTCCGGAGCTGGTCGAGCTCTCGCCGAAGGTCACGGGCGGGATCGGGCCGGCGCCGGCTGGGCAGCCATCGAGCGCGGTTCGGAGCCGGGGAAGGCGGAAGGGGCGATGGGGTCGCCGGGCGGTTGACGTCGGCGAGGGAGACAGCCTGGTGGGCACCACCGTCCGGCTCCGGCGCGGCCAGCTTCAGCGCGGCCACCGCCGACCCGGCCGGCTCAGGCGCGGCCACGGCCGACCCGGTCGGCTCAGGCGCGGCCATGGCCGACCCGGTCGGCTTAGGCGCGGCCATGGCCGACCCGGTCGGCTTAGGCGCGGCCACCCCCGACCCGGTCGGCTCCGGCGCGGCCACCCCCGACCCGGTCGGCTCCGGCGCGGGCGGCTCCGAGGCCGGGCCAGGCCCCGCTCCGGCCGGCTCCGGCTCCGGCGCGGTCAGCTCCAGCGAGGGCGACCGGGATGCGGCCAGCTCAGGCGCGGCCGACTCCGGCGCGGCCACCGCCGACCCGGTCGGCTCAAGCACGGCCACCGCCGACCCGGCCGGCTCCGGCGCGGGCGGCTCCGGTGCCGCCGGCGGGAGCGTCCGGGTGCGCTCGTCGTTCTCCAGCCTCCGCACCGTCTCGATGGCCGTGTGGTCGCCGGCCGCCGCTGAGTTGCGCAAGATCTTCCACGCCTCGGCGCGGAGGCCGGCGCGCTTGCTGAGCAGCGCCGCGCGCAGGTCCGGGTCCAGCTCGTGGGGCAACGACAGCCCCTTCCGGCTGTGCGCCAGGTACAGCGGCCCGCTGCTCCGGTCGTTGCGGGTCGGCGTCTGGTGGGGTGTCCGGGAGCGGACGCGCTCGTAGACGTAGTTGTACAGCTCCACCGCCTCGATCCGGCCGTCCGCGTCCAGGTCCGCGTCGCCGGTGCGCAATCCCGAAATGATCGCCTCGGTGAAGATCGACGGGATTTCCGGGCCGATCGGGGAATGGCCGGTTCCCGTCTCGAACGCGTGCTCGAGGTGGGTCGAGGCTGTCATCACCAGGCAACCGCGGCCCGATTTCGCCGACAGCTGGTCCACCACGTCGACCCGGGTTTCCGATTTGGGCACGTGCCCGGCGGGGAAAGCGCCGCTGAAACAGCAGTCGAGCCACAACACCACCTGCCGCGCGGGGCTGCGGTCCACTTCGTCGCGGACGAATTCCGCCGGCAGGCTGGTGGCGTTCAGCAGGCCGAGCCGGGTGTCGGTCGTCGCGAAGTGGAGGCGGCCGCGGGTGTCCTTCACGCCGTGCCCCAAAATGTGCAGCACCAGCAGGTCGTGCCGGGCGGCCTCGGTGAAGAACCGGCCGATGGCCACCCGGACCTCCTGGATGGACCCGTCGGCGACGACCTGCACCTCGAAGCCGCCGATGTCCGGATCCGCCAGCAACCGGGCCAGTTCGCCGGCTTCCGGCACCGGACCCCGCAACGGCTTCAGCCCGTGGTCCGCGTACTCGCCCGTCGCGACGAGCAGGGCCAGCCGCCGGCCGCCAGGGGTCACCGGAACACCCGCCCCGCCCCGCGCGCATGGGATATCGTGCGGGGCGTGACGGACATTTCGGTGACAGTCGTCGAGGACGATCCCGCGCTCGCCGACGAGCAGCTCCGGCAACTGCGCGAGGAACTGCTCGGGCTCGACGTGGATTCGGTCGAATTCGGCCCCGGCCGGACGCCGCCCGAAGGCGCGAAAGGGGTCGACGCCGCGACGTTGTCCCTCGTCGTCACCCTCAGCTCCTCCCCCGTGCTGATCATCCTCGGCCGTACCCTGCGCGATTGGGTCGGCCGGGCGAAAGACCGCTCCTTGATCATCCGCAAGGACGGCCGGTCGCTGGAAATCACCGGCGCCCGCAGTGCCCGTGATCAGAAACTGATCGAGGCTTTCCTGCGGGACGAGCAACTCTAACGCCCGGCGACCCCCCAGCCGCGCGAGGGCGCCGCGAACGCCTGCATCGGTTTGTCATCGTTTCGGGCGGGTAGTCACCAGCCAGTGTCCAAGCCCGACGCGAAGGATGTGCCCGATGCCCGCGTTGACCCGCGTACTCGGAGCGGCGACCGCCGCCTACAGCGCGACCATCATCGCCGCGCCGAAGGTGCTGGCGAAACCGTGCGGCCTGGTGTCCCCGGGCGGTGAGGTCGCCAAGGAGGTGCGGACGCTGATCGGCGGGATCGGTGCCCGCGACGCCGCCATCGGCCTCGCCATGGTGTTCGCCCCGCCCGGCCGGCCCCTGCAGACGGCCCTCGCCGCCCGGGTGGCCTCCGACGCCGCGGACGCGCTGGTCTTCGGCACCGGCCTGCCCGAGCGCTCGGCCCGGAAGAAGGTCGCGGTGTTCGCCGCCGCCTGGGCCGCGCTCTGTGCCGCCTCCGCCCTTCTCCCCTGACGTCGTGTCTCGCCCCCACTCCCCCGGAGCGTCATGCACAGCCGCCTGAAACCGCCGAGGACCACCGGCCGGGTCGTGCTCGTCGTCGGCGCCACCAGCGGGATCGGCTTGGCCGCCGCGGTCGCGTTCGCGGGCCGGGCCGACAACCTCGTCCTCGTCTCCCGCAGCGCCGAAGCGCTCGACGCCGCGGAAGCGGCCTGCCGGCGTGCCGGAGCCGGCGCGGTGGACACGATCGCCGAGGACCTCACCGACCCCGCGGCCGCCGCCCGGCTCGTCGCCCGGACCCTGGAGCGGCACGGGCGGATCGACGTCGTCGTGCACACCGCGGCGGTGATGGGGTACGGCAGCGTGGAGGCGATGCCGGCCGAGGTGTTCACCACCGTCGTCGACACGGCCGTCCACGGCACCGTCCACCTCGCCCGCGCGGTGCTCCCGGTCCTGCGCAGCCAGCGCGCGGGCACCTTCATCGGCGTCAACTCGCTGCTGGGTTCGATCACTGTTCCGCAGATGGGCGCCTACGCGGTGTCGAAATGGGGCCAGCGTGCGGTGCTGCGCACCCTGCAGCAGGAAACGCGCGACGAGCCCGGGGTGTCGGTCTGCATCGTCAGCCCCGGCAGCATCAACACCCCCATCTACTACCGGGCGGCCAACTACACCGGTCACGCCGCCCGGCCCCCGTGGCCGGTCCTGTCCCCCGAACGGGTGGCCACCGCGATCACCCGGCTGGCTGATCGGCCCCGCCGGCACGTGTCGGTGCCGATCGGGCCGGGCAACCCCCTCATCATCAGCGGCTTCCGGCTGCTGCCCCGGCTGTATGACCGGCTGGTCGGGCCCCTGCTGCGGCTGGCCGTGCTCACCCGCGAACGGGTGGGGCCCACGGCCGGAACCGTGCACCACCCGGCGCCCGCCGGGGAACGCGTCCACGGCCGCTGGCCGGCCCCGGCCCCCGAACAGGAGACGACCATGCCGTCCGACACCCCGGTGGTGCACTCATGACCGCGCCCGGACCGGAACCCGACGAGGTGCCGGGCCTGGAGCGCGGCGGCTCGGTCACCCCGGGCGACACCCCGCCCGACGCCGGGCAGACCTCCGGCCTGTCCCACCCGCAGCCGATGCCGTCGAAGAAGGGGCCGGTTCTCGCGCTCGTCATCATCGGGATCATCGTGCTCGGCGTGGCCGTGTTCTTCGTGCTGCGAGCCATCGATCTCCTGGACTGATCCCCGGGCTCAAGTCCAGTACAGCGCCCGGGCCGCGGGCAGCCGTTCCGCCAGCGCACGGTCGAACCACGTACGCAGCTCGGCCATGTCTTCACGGCGGTAGACGTACTTGACCGCGCCGTACTTGCCGAACTTGCGCGAGCGCCGCTCCGGATCCATCTCGAGCTTCGTGTTCGGGTACCAGCCGGTCAGCACCTCGCGGCTGCCGGGGGTGAACCGGTGGGTGATGCACTCGACGGTGAGGTCGAGGCCGGGCACGCCGTCGAGCTCCGCGGCCGCCGCGTCGAGCAGCGCGCCGTACTCCTCCCGCCAGCCGGGCACGGGCATGATCGGCGCGATCGTCAGGCCGGCGGGATAGCCGGCGCGGGCCAGCCTGCCGAGCCCGGCCAGCCGCACGGCCACCGGATCGGTGCCGCCCTCGAAGCGGCCGGCCACGCCCGCGGCGTTGACCGAGACGCGGATCCGCGTCCGGCCGCTGTGCGGCAGGCCGAGCAGCGGCTCGACCCCGCCGAACTTCGTCGTGGCGCGCAGCTGGACCGGGCCGCCGAAGTCGTGGGTGCCCGCGTGCGCGATCGTGGCCGCGAGGCTGCCGGTGACGTGCTCGATGCCGAGCGGGTCGGTGTAGCACGACGCCTCGAACGTCGTGCCCTCGTGCGCGCGTCCGGCCGTGCCGGAGGTGACCCCGCCGCGCCCGACGTAGGCGTCCATCCCGGCGAGGATCTCGTCGAGGTCGGCGTAGACGCGCGTGACGGGCGGACCGGAGAGCGAGCCGGCCAGGTAGCAGTACTGGCAGTGCGCCGGGCAGCCTTCGGCGAGGTCGAGACGCCAGTCGGCGCTGGGCGGGATCGGCTGGAGCTTCCGCTTCGAGGGCGGGCTGACGACCACGGCGAGCGTCGACTTGGCCCGGGCGTAGGTGGCGCGCTCGTCATCGCCCCGCAAGCCGGTGATGCGGTCGGAGCGCAGGAAGTCGATATCGCCGACGCCCGCGGCCTCGCAGCGCGCCACGATCTCGGCGGCGTGCGGGCGTTCGGCCGCCGAGCGCGTCACGACGACGTGCTTCGGAGTCCACAACCGGGTGCGGGACTGCGGTGAAGGAACCATTGCCTTGTTCAACGCCGCGCTCGAGGCGGTGCATACCGCAGGCCGAGTTGACGCCGGCCACAGCGATCACGACGGCTGCGCGTCAGCGTCTCCGCACGGACCGATCCGGCTCGGACTGGGCGTAGCCGGCGATCAGGGCCGCGGTGAGAGCGGGCACGGCCCACTGCACCCAGCCCAGGCCGCGCTCGGCGCGCACCAGGCGCCGGTGGCGTTGCGCGTCCAGGTCGGCCTCGGTGGTCACGCCGTCGCCGTCGAGGGCCGCGTGCTGGATCTGCTTGCCGACGACGTAGCTGTAGGTGGACGCGGCCATGGCCGCCACGGTGGTCACCGCCTTGATCGCGGTCGCCGGGTCCGGCACGCGCCCGCGGCCGGCGAACCGTGGGAGCCGGGTGTGGCCGCGCCGGAGCTTGAGCGTGCCGGCGACGCCGACGAGGTGCAGGGCGATGGCACCGGCTCCGACGGGTGTCCACCGGGACCAGCCGGTGCTGGTGATCCGCGCCGCCGCCACCCGATCCGCGGCGTGCGCCGCGGTCCCGTTGAGCCCGACCGCGCCCATCAGCGATCCGCCCAGCCACACGGCCAACCCCAGGTCCCGCGCACCGCGCCAGGCCATCTCGCTCTTCATCGGCACTCCCTGCCCTTCGACTGCCGTCGCGGAGCCGGGTACCCGCGAACCGGGCGCGAGTACCCGGCTGGGGCCGGCCGAACCGTCGGCTCGCCGCATCCGGCCCGAGGCCCCGGGGCAGGCGCTCGAACAGCCGGGTCGGCGTCGCGCTCGGAGAGGAGGGCGAAGAAGCGGCGGCGTGTTCCGGGGCGGCCGCCTCGATCGCGTCGCGGCCGGCGGGGCTGATGCGCACCATCGCGCCCCGCGTCGTCGGCCGGCCTCGTCGGCGAACACCTCGACCGAGCCGCCGGGCTCCCCCACGTCTTCTGCCGGGAACTCCAGCTCGGCCGTGGCAGGCAGCCGGCCGCGGCACCGGCTCACAGGTGGAAGTGGGCGCGGACGGTGGTGCTGCGGGTGCCGGTGTGGAGGCGTACCAGGTCGGCGATGTGGTTGACGAGCAGCAGGCCGCGCTGCCGGTACTGGCCGGGCGCGGCCGGGCGCCGTCCGGCCAGCGGGTCGGTCATGGTGCCCTGGTCGTGGACCTCGCAGACGAACTGGCCCTCGGCCGTCCAGATGCGGAGCCTGCCGGTGCCGCCGCCGTGGTCGATGCTGTTGGTCGCCAGTTCGGTGACGACCAGTTCGACGTCGGCGGTCCGGTCGTCGGTCAGGCCCGCCCGCAGGGCGTGGGTGCGCGCGAGGAAGCGGGCTTCGGCGAGGTTGGCGGCGTCGACGGTGAGCTCGGCGGCGTCGGCGGGTTCGGGCAGCGGCCGGTTGTAGCCGGCGATGATCCGCTCCGGGTCGTAGCCGGTGCTGGCTCGCTCGCCGTCGCCGTCGATGAGCAGCGGGTGGGTCGCTTCGGCGTCGGCCAGCACGTCCGGCGCCAGGTTCCGGGTGTCGTACGGACAGAGGATGGTGACGTCCCGGCCGGTGAAGGCGTGGTTGATCAGGGCCTCGTGCTGGACGCACGCCGGGTATTCCTCGTCGGTGCGCGCCGGCCAGATCGGTTCGCCGATGATGCGGACCGGCGCGCCGGGATGGGTGTCGGCGAAGGCGAGCAGCACGCCGGGGATGATGCGGCCCGGGTTGCGGCCGGCGGCGGTCATGTCCATCAGCCGGACCTGCTCGGCGTCGGCGCCGAGCTCGGCGCGCAGCAACGCGAGGTTCGGGCCGGGAACGGCCACCGCGACCGGTTCTCCCGCGGCGAGCCCGGACCGGATGAACGGGACGGTGCCGGCCAGGTACTCGCCGGCATCCCGGTAGAACAGGGCAGGGTGGACGAACGGCTCGGCGCCGGCGGTGTCGACCGACGTGCTCATGACGTCTCCTGTTCTTCGATCACGAGCGACGCCGGCCCGTCCGGGCACAGCACCGCGAGCACCCTGCGCAGGCTCCTCGGCGGCCGGGTGATGGTGAGAGGGGCGGCGGCGTCCGCGGCGGCGATCAGCATGGACGTGCCGCGGGTGTCGATGAACGACAGCTCGGACAGATCCAGCCGGACGGGCGGCCCGCTCGCCGTCGCCGTCTCCAGCGCCTTGCGCCAGATTTCGCGGGTGCCGAGGTCGACCGCGCCGATCACCCGCAGGCCACCCCCACCGGGCAACCGGACCACCCGCAACTGGCTGGTGTGCAAGTCGCTCACCCACCGCAGCTTACCCTGGGCGCCGGCTCCCGTCCGGCCATGCCTCGGCACACCCGTCGGCCGGGCTTGGTGACCCCCGAACGCCTCGATGGGACGTTCCGCGGCGGAATCACTCCGCGTCGATGACTTGGTGCGGTCGGCTTTCCAGTTCCTTCGGGGTGCGGTCGAGCCTGCTGATTTCCTCGGTCCGGCGCGGCGGGCGGTCGTTGGCGATCAGCACCGCCATCCACGGCAAGGGCACCGAAACGGCCAGCACGGCCAGCGCGAGCCACCAGGTGCCGTGGAAGATCCCGGCGAGCACCAGGCACGGGATCCGGCACGACATCATCAGCAGGTACTTGCGCTTCCGCGCGGCGAGCTGGTCGTCGTACGAACGTGCGGCTCCGGTGATCAGCACCGGGGCCCGGTTCGTGGTCATGGTGGGGTCCTTCCCGCCGTCGGGATCGCCGCTTACCGCTTTTCCGGTCGCACAAACGCACCGGCGTGGTCCCGCCTCCGCTCAGCGGAGGTCCGAGGGGGGTCGACCTGCGAGCGGAGGCGGGAGAATGGGGCCGGTACGGGGTCGCCTCGCGGCGAAAGGCACGACACGGCTTCAGCGTGACCGGCTTCTTCGGATGGGCCGAGCCGTGAAGGCGAGGGGGTGAGGCCCGGGGACACCGCCGTACCGACACCCTGTACAACGTCCCGCCGCCGCCGGTGTTCCGGCCGCCGCCCCGCACCCGACGTGACGTCCATCGCTTCCCGTGGTGGTGCCCGGGTTTAGCGCCGCCGACGCCGGGAAAGCCCTTTCTTCCGTCAATTCCCGCTGTCCGGGCGCCCGTTCCGTGGTTCCGCTCGGCTTCCGGTGTGCTGCGAGGAACCGATGACCCGAACCGACGAGACGGCCACGCCACCCCGGTGGACCGTTTCCCTGCTGCTACTGGTCGTCCTGGCGGACCAGGTGAGCAAGTGGTGGGCCTGGCGGGAGGTTCCCCGGGCGCACATCAACTTCGGCGGCAACCCGCTCGTCGGCCCGGTCGTCGGCGGGTGGTACGCCGACCCGGTGGCCGGGGCGGTGCTCGACCTCGCCGGCGGTGCGATCCTGGTCGTGGCGGTGCTGCTTCTCCTGCGCCGCCGGCACCCGGTGCTGCTGCTGGCTCCGGCGGCCCTCGCGATCGGCGGCTGGGCCGGCAACCTCCTCGACCGCCTCGGCCTGCACCACCTCACCGCGCCGGGCAGCGTCCGCGGCGCCGTCGACTTCATCGCCGTCGGCGGCTACTTCTTCAACGTCGCGGACTTCTTCATCGTCGGGGGCACCCTGGTGTTCACCCTCGCCTGCGCCTACCGGTGGGCGGTCCGCGCCACGACCGAGGGGCCCCGCCCCCGGCTCCGGCTGCCCGCCCCGGCGCGCATCGCGACCGCCACCGGCGCGGTCGCCCTCGTGGCCACGGTGACGCTCGGCGCTGCCCACTACGGCGGAACGACCCATCCCCCCGGCTTCGCCCGGACGTCGGCGACCCGGTGATCCGCGGCCATGCGAGACCGAGATTTTCCCAGGACAGGAGCGGCGATGCGCGGCGATTCGAGCCACGAACACGGAAACTTGCCGATGCGGTCGCCGGCCGGGAGCCGGGACGAGCCGGAACTCGAGGAAGCGTTCGACCGGATCGTCGGCGAAGGCCGCGACCGGCTCGGACGTCCCTTGCTCCCGCTGGTGGCCACCGGCCTGCTCGGCGGCGTCGACGTCGCCGTGGGCGTCCTGGCCTATCTGGTGGTCGAGCACGAGACCGGCCGGCCGCTGCTGGCCTCGGTCGCGTTCACGATCGGGTTCATCGCACTGCTGCTGGCGCGCAGTGAGCTGTTCACCGAGAACTTCCTCGTCCCGGTCACCGCGCTGGCGGCCGGAAAAGGTACCTGGCCGCGGCTGCTGCGGTTGTGGCTGGTCACCCTCGTCGCGAACCTGGCCGGGGGCTTCGTGATGGCCGGCATGATCGTCGTCGCGTTGCCCCACCTTCGTGACACCGCCGCCGCGAACGGTCTGCACTACGCCACGCTGGGCGTGTCCTGGCGCTCGCTGCTGCTGGCTGTGCTGGCCGGCGCGGTGATCACGCTCATGACCCGGATGCAGCACGCGAGCGACGATCTGGGAGTGAAGATCATCGCCGCGGTGGCCATGTCCTTCCTGCTCGTCGGAGCACAGCTGTTCCACTCCGTGCTCGACTCGATCATCATGTTCGCCGGCTTGCTGAGCGGCTCGGCCCGCTACTCGTGGGGTGCCTGGGCCCTCGCACTGGCCTGGTCGTCGCTGGGCAACATCCTCGGCGGCATCGGCCTGGTCACCTCCATCCGGCTGCTCCGGGTGTCGCACCGGGTCGAAGAGGCACAGGACGACCCCGCCTGACCCGCGGTCGCCTTCTTTCCGGTTGACCGGGAAACCTCCGGGTACGTCGCCCGGATGACCGACAACCGAGATCCCTCACCAGCGCCGGACCTGTCCGTCCGGCAGTTCACCGGCGACCTGATCGACGCCGCGACGGCGGGCGACTACGACGACGTCGCCGAGGCACTGGCCGTCCTGGCCCGTGCCGGATCGCCACGGGTTCCCGCCGGCGTCGTCGGCGATCTGGTCGGCCGGTGCGCCGCCGCGGTCCGCGGCCACCACGGCCCGGGCGCCGATACGGTCTTCACCGTCGTCCTCGAGGACGAGCAGGGCGAGCGCGCCGAAGTGGAACGGCTGCCACCCGGGCCGAGAGCGGCGATGCGCGCCCTTCTCGCCGCGCTCAACCACGACCGGCCCAGCCGCGACATCCAGGTCGAGCTGGCCACCCGCGGCACGCCGGCGGACATCGTGGGCGTCCTGACCCACCTGCTGGTGTGGCTCGCGGAACTGGCGGAGCCGTCCGCGGCCGCGCTGAGCTGCTTCACCGACTGACGATCGGCGCACCCGGGTCACCCGCACCGCGCGCCGACGGCGGTGACCCCGGCCACCCCCGGGCGTAGCGGCACTACCGGCGGGTAACCACCGGGATGACCGAAACCTCTCCCGCGCCGCCGGCTCCGAGACGCCGTGCCCCGGCGAACCTCACCACGGCGATCCGGGTGGCCACGGCGGACACCGTGCGCCTGCTCGCCCGGGAAAACGCCTTCACGGCCACGCGGGACCTCCCCCGGCTCGTCCGGCACCCGGTGTGGCGCACCCGTCGCCACTGCGGCCAGGGCCGCGGCGTGGTGCTCGTGCCGGGCTTCTTCGCCGGGTCGCCGAGCCTGTCGGTGACCCGACGGTGGCTGCGCGACCGCGGGTTCCGGCCGCGCGATGCCGGGATCGGCTTCGACGTCGGCTGCACCTCGGACCTGGTCACCCGGCTCGAGGAGCGGCTCACCCGGCACGTCCGCGACACCGGCGGCCGCGTCGTGCTGATCGGTCACAGCCGCGGCGGCGGCCTCGCCCGGCTCGCGGCCGTCCGTCGTCCGGACCTGGTCCGCGGGCTCGTCATGCTCGGCTCGCCGGTGCTGGATCCGCTCGGCGCGCACCCGCTCGTCCTCGGCGCGGCCCGCGTCCTCGCCCGGCTGTCCGCCGCCGGGCTGCCCGGCCTGATCGACGCCGGCTGCCTCGCCGGCCCCTGCCGTGACGAGCACCTCGCCGGTCTCGCCGCTCCGCTGTCCCCGGACGTCCCGGCGCTCGCGGTGTACTCCCGCCGTGACGGCATCGTGCCGTGGCGCTCGTGCCTCGATCCCGCCGCCGCCCACGCCGAGGTGCGCAGCACCCACCTCGGGATGAGCGTGGACCCCGACGTCTACTCGGCGATCGAACCCGTGCTGACGGAGTGGGCGAACGACAC
This sequence comes from Amycolatopsis rifamycinica, assembly GCF_000695625.1. Classification (GTDB taxonomy): domain Bacteria; phylum Actinomycetota; class Actinomycetes; order Mycobacteriales; family Pseudonocardiaceae; genus Amycolatopsis; species Amycolatopsis rifamycinica. The sequence continues at coordinate 22,895 of NZ_JMQI01000016.1, read as the reverse complement.
CGCGGACAGCCGCGTGGCGTGACCGGAACCGCCCGGCCGGTCGTTCACCGTGCCCTTGCTCGCGAGCGGGGCGCGATACCCAGGCTTATCTCGGCCCCAACGGGTTAACCTGGCCGGGTCAGACGAGGACGTGCCACTCCCCTGGCGTAGCACTGCGGCCGGACCCGAGGCCGCGGAAAGGCGAGGGTCATGGCCGAAGTCCGCATGGAGCTCGTCCGGCGGGCGCATTCGACGGTGCTGAAGCTGGTCGGCACCCTGGGCCCGCGATCTCACGCGATCGTGCGCGACGGCCTGCTCAAGGCCGCCACCGAAGCGCCGGACGGCCTGATCGCCGACGTCTCCGAACTCGGCTTCACCCGCGACGCCCAGCTCACCGTCTTCGCGCTCGTGGCGATGCGGCTGGGCGACTGGCCCGGCATCCCGTTCGCGCTCGTCACCCGGCACCCGGACCAGGCCGAGGTGCTCCGGCGTTCGCCGGTGGCCCGCTACGCGCGCGTGCACGGGAGCGCGGCCGACGCCGAGCGCAGGTTCGGCGACCCCGTGCGCCGGCAGGCCGTCCGGGAGTTCCCGCGAGCGGGCACGACCTCGTCTTCCGCCCGGGAATTCGTCACCGAGACCTGCCGGGCGTGGGGCATCCCGGAGCTCGCCGACGACGCGGCCGCGATCGTCACCGAATTCGTCGAGAACACGCTCCAGCACACCGGCTCGCGTCCCGAGGTCCGCGTCGACCTCCGCCGCGGGATCTGCACGGTCGCCGTCGCCGACGAAGACCCGCTCCCGGCCGAGCTGCGCGAGCGCGACACGGCGACCGAACCCGGTCTCGGCCTCCAGCTGGTGGCCCAGTTCGCCCGCGGCTGGGGCTGCAGCCGGTCGTGGAGCGGCGGCAAAGTCGTCTGGGCCACGTTGCGCGTCCCCCGGGACACCGGCCGGATCACCACCCCCCGTTCGGAGAAGAACCGCGATTCCCGCGAATGGTGAAGCACTTTCGCTTTTGTCGCGGCGTTCGGCACTCGCCGCCGGGTTGAATTCGGCAGAACCGGCGCTTATGGTTGGCCGACCCGGTTCAAGCACGAGCCGCCTCACATTCCTCGAGCCCGTTCGATGGAATCGGAGTGTTCCATGCCGCAGAACAGTTTCCGTGGATCCGAGTTTCCCCCTGTGCCCGCGGCGCCGTTCGAGGCGCGGATCGTCCCGGCGGACCCCGGTGTGGTGACCGTGGTGGTTTCCGGAGAATTGGATCTGGCCACCGTCCCCCTCCTGAAGACGACGGTCCGGGAAGTGCTCGCGGCCCGCCCCTGGCGTCTCACGATCGACCTGACCGCGGTGACGTTCTGCGGCTCCACCGGCCTGCGCGCCCTGGTCGTGCTGGACGCGGCGGCCGGCGAGGCAGGCACCCGCGTGGCGATCCGGCCCACCGCCGCGATCCGCCGCCTGCTGCGGATCACCCGTCTGGACGGCGCTTTGCCGCTCCTCGAGCCGACGCCGGAGCGCAAGGCGGTCTGAGGCCGTGTCCGGTTGAGCTGGCCCTGGTAACTACGCGCGGTGGTTGGTCGCGGTGAGTTGACGGACAAGGCCACCGGCGCCCCGTGGCGTGACTGCCCGAACGGTATGGGCCCTGGACGACCGCGCATGAGTGGCTGCGGTTGTGGACCCAGGACGGCACCTGGGCGAAGATCCTCGATCGGGTGATCGTCGAAGCCGATGCTGGATGGCATCGGCGTCGCCCGGATCGGGCCAGGTCGGCCACGCTGTGCGCAGATTTTTGCCGTTCACACGACGAAACCGCAGCTCAACAGCCAGCACCTACCCAAGATCAACGATCTTGAGCCAAAGTCGGGTAAGGTGACGGAATGGTCATGCGGGTGGCGATTCCCGTGCTGCCGTGCCGAGATGTGCAGGCAGCGCGGTCGTACTTCACGGACGTGCTCGGATTCGACACCATATTCACCTGGGAGACCCCACCTAGCTATGCGGCCGTGATCCGCGACACCGCCGAGTTCCACCTGTACGCCGAAAGCAGCGTGGGCCCGGCCAGGGTGACGGTTGTCGTCGACGACGTCGATTCCTGCCACGACGAGCTGCGCGCCCGCGGCGCCGACATCGTCGAGCCACTGGCTGACCGGCCCTACGGGATGCGCGACTTCAACGTACGGACACCCGATGGGCACTTGTTGATCTTCAGCCAGCCGCTTACCGAGCACGGGTGACCATCAGCGGACCAGCCGGAAGAATGACCGGACCTCGTCGACGAACAACGCCGGCTGCTCGAACGCCGCGAAGTGGCCGCCCTTGCCGGGCTCGTTCCCGTACCGGATGTTCGGGCATCAGCGCTCCGCCCACCGCCGAGACGGGCGCTGCAGCTCCTTGGGGAAGACCCGAACAGCCGGTGGGTACGGTCACCGGCGCGCCGGCCGGCCCGGAGATCCATTCGTTGACCTGCCGGAGGCTTTCCCAGTACAGCCGGGCGGATGAGGCACCGGTGCCGGGCAGCCAGTAGAGCATCAGGTTGTCGAGCAGCTCATCCCGGGTAATAACCCGATGCAGGTCGCCACCGGAGTCGGTCCACGACCAGAACTTCTCGACGATCCAGGCGCAGAGGGCGGCCGGCGAGTCGACCAGCCCGTAGCCGACCGTCTGCGGCCGGGTCGACTGCTGCGCCGAGGATCCGGAGCCCCATTCGTCCGCCTCCCGCAGTGTCGCGAGCGCCGCCCGCTCGGCACCGGTGAGGTCGTCCAACGTGGCCGGATCTGGCGGTGCGAGCGGCGACCCGATCGGGTTGCCGTTGACCGATGCTCGTGGCGATGCTGGTGCCCCAGTCGCTGCCCTGGGCGCCGAACCGCCGGTAGCCGAGCCGGGCCATCAGCTCGCACCACGCGTCGGATATCCGCTCGATCCCCCACCCCGGCGCGGCCGGCTTGTCGCTGAAGCCGTGTCCGGTTGAGTGGTTGCCCGGATCGCTGATCGGGTATTCGCCCACCTTCACCGCATCCGGGAGGTTGATCGTGGAAAGTCGCGTCAAGGCGTTCGGTCACGCCGTCCATCCGATGTTGATCGTGTTCCCGTTCGGGCTGCTGGCCACCGCGGTCGTGTTCGACATCCTGCACCTGATCACCGACGGGTCCGGGTTCGCGGTGGCGGCCGCCTACGCGATCGCCGCCGGGATCGTCGGCGGGGTGGTGGCCGCGGTGCCCGGGTGGATCGACTGGTTCGCCATTCCGGCCGGCACCCGCGCCAAGCGGGTCGGCCTGATCCACGGTGCGGGCAACGTCCTGCTGCTGGTGCTGTTCGCGGTCAGCTGGCTGCTGCGCGCGAACGCCGGCGACTGGGTTCCCGGTGCTTGGGCGCTGATCTTCGGCTTCGCCGGGGTCGCGCTCGCCGGGGTGACCGGGTGGCTGGGCGGCGAGCTGGTCGAACGCCTCGGCGTCGGCGTCGACGACGGAGCCGACCTGCAGGCCACCAGCTCGCTCTCGCGCGGCAAGACGGCCCGGCCGGGCCGCGTCCGGCACGAGCCGAGCTGATCGGGACCCCCCCGGGCGGCAGTCCGGGACCGGACCTCACGCAGCCGGGTGCGGCCGGGCCGTCGGCCCGCCGGAGGTTCCGCGCAAGCCTCGGTAGAACCGCCGGTGCGCCTCGGCGGCCGCGGCCCACGGGTACCGCCGGGCCAGGGCGCGCCCCGGCGCCGGGTCGGCGCCCTCGAGCGCGGCCCGCAGCTCACGGGCGAAGCCGGGCGGGTCGTCGGCGAACCGCGCGGCTTCGCCGAAGACCTCCCGCAGCACCGGCAGGTCCCGGGTCACCACCGGCACGCCGGCGGCGAGGGCCTCCATCGCGGCCAGCCCGAAGCCCTCCTTGGTGGACGGGAAGGCGAACACCGCCGCCGACGCCACCAGGGACGGCAGCTCGTCGTGCGCGACCGGGCCCAGCACCACCGGCGAGACGCCCAGCTCGGCGGCGCGTTTCTCCCAGCGCGTCCGGTAGTCGCGGTAGTCGAAGAGCGTCTCGCCGCCGGCGATGATCAGGCGGAGGTCCGGCTCGGCCAGCAGCGCGTACGCCTCCAGCAGGTCCAGCGTTCCTTTCCGCGGCTCGATTCCGCCGACGGCGAGCACGTACCGGCCCCGCGCGGATGAGCGGCGAGCCGTGGCGAAGCGGGCGTAGTCCACGCCGTTGGGGATCACCGCCGCCTCGATGCCCCAGCCGGCTCGGACCTCCGCCGCCACCGAGGCCGAAACGCAGACGTGCGCGTACGGCCGGACGATCGCCCGCTCGTGGCAGGCCGCCAGCTCCGGCGTCGTGAACGTGTCCAGGTGGTGGATCGTCCGGACACACCGGTCGACGGCGTTCGCGCTGATGCAGTCCTGCGCGTGCACGACGTCGTAGGCCGCCGGGGTGAACGCCGCTCGCAGCACGGCGATCGACCGGAGGATCCGCTCGCCGACGGTCTCGTCCGGGACGTCGGGGAAGGGGACGATCGCCAGCCGGACCCGCGGGTCGACCGGCCGGAAGAACCCCGCGTCGCCGCCGCGCCCGAGCGTCCACACGGTGACGTCCTCGCCGAGCTCCGCCAGGGCTTCCGCGAGCGCCAGCGTGTGCACGACCCCGCCGCGGGGTTTCGTCGAGTAGCTCAGCAGGGCGATGCGCATCAAGCCTCCCGGTAGACCTCGGGTTTCCGTTCCCCCAGGTGGTGCAGCACGCGCCGGGCGTTGGCGATCTCCTGCCCGACGTCGAGCTCGGCGACCGCGATGCCGGCCTTCGACCAGGTCCGGGCGAGGACCTCGCCGCCGGGCCCGACGACCTTGGCCTGGCCGAGGAACCGCATCCCGCCCATCGCGCCGGTCTGGTTGGAGGAGACGAGCACGACCTGGTTCTCCGCCGCCCGCGCCTGGTCGTAGAGGTCGAACAGGCGGGACTGGCGGTCCTGCGCCATCCGCGGCGCGCGGTTGGTGATGCTGGTCGGCCACGCGCTCAGGCAGGCGACGATGTCGGCGCCGTCGACCGCCAGCGAGCGGGCCGACTCGGGGAAGGTCTTGTCGTAGTCGATCAGCATGCCCAGCCGCCCGACCGGCGTGTCGAACGCGGCGAAGCGGTCACCCGCCGCGTAGGCGACGCTCTCCCCCGGCGGCTGGTGGACCTTGCGGTGCCGGCCGAGCACGCCGTCGCCGGTGACGCACACCGCGGAGTTGTAGCGCCGCGGCCCGTCGGCCTCGCAGTAGCCCACGCAGACGACCATCTCCGCGGCCAGCGAGGCGATGGTCTTCAGCTCCGCGCAGTCCGGGTCGAGCGCCGGCGGCAGCGCGTCCGGGTCCGGGTGGCGCAGGTCGGCGAGGTAGCCACCGAGGGCCGCGTCCGGCAGCACCAGCAGCGCGGCGCCGGCCGAGCGCGCGTGGTCGATCAGCGTCGCGATGCGCTGGAGGTCGAAGCCGAGGTCGCGGCCGAAGTGCGCGGCCACGGCGGCGATCCGGGTCTGCCCCATTCACGGGACACTAACGGGGTAGGCGTCGGGCCGTCTGTCGGCCAGGTGCCCCATCGACCGCCGGGCCGTGGCCAGCGCCTCCTGGACGTCGAGTTCGGCGATGGCCATGCCTTCGGCGACGCCGGTGTCGGCGAGGATTTCGCCGCCCGGGTCGACGACCTTGGCGCTCGCGACGAACCGGAGGTCGCCGAAGGCGCCGGACTGGTTGGCCGAGAGCCAGACGATCTGGTTCTCCAGCGCGCGGGCCCGGTCGAACAGGTCGAACCGGCGTTTCCAGCGGTCTTCGGCGAGGTCGGCGGCCGGGTTGGTCCGGCTGCCGGGCCAGGCGGACATGCAGACGACGATCTCGGCGCCGTCGAGGGCCAGCGCCCGCGCCGACTCGGGGAACGCCTTGTCGTAGCAGATCAGCATGCCCAGCCGGCCGACCGGCGTGTCGAAGGCGGCGAACTCCCGCCCCGCGCCGTAGCTGGCGTTCTCGGCCAGGGGCTGGTGGACCTTGCGGTGCCGGCCGAGGACGCCGTCGCCGCTGACGCACACCGCGGAGTTGTAGCGGCGGCCGTCGGCGAGTTCGCAGTACCCGGCCGTGACCACCAGGTCGCCGGCCAGCGCGGCCAGCCGCTTGAGTTCCGGGCCGCCGGCGGCCAGCGCGGGCGGGCCTTCGGCGCCCCCGTCGAGGTTGGCCAGGTAGCCGCCGAGCGCCGCCTCCGGCAGGGCCAGCAGCCGGACGCCTTCGGCCTTCGCCTCGCCGATCAGCTTCTCGATGCGGGCGAAGTCGGCTTCGAGGTCGCGGTCGAACGGCGCGGCGACCGCGGCCATCCTCAGTGTCGTCATGAGTTCCCCAATCCGGTGACGCCGCCGTCGATGGCGGTCGTCAGTTCGCCGTCGGGCCAGCGCAGCGCGACGCCGGTGCCCGCGACCAGTTCGCCGCAGGCCGCGGTGACCGACGGCCCGGCGGGTGCCGGGGCGCCGGCGGTCAGCATCGCGAAGCCCGGGAAGCAGGTCAGCCAGTCCCCGGTGGACGCGCCACGCGGGCGCGGCACGCGCTCGACGTCGAGCACCGCACCGCAGCCGGACGCCTCGGCGAGCATGCCGAGCGTGCCGGCGATCCCGGCCATCGAGACGTCCTTGGCCGCGGCCGGTCGCGCCTTCGCCACCGAGCCGAGCAGCTCGCGCAGCTCGGGCGTGCGGCGGAAGCTCGTCGAGTCCCATTGCCGCCCGGTGTAGCCGGGCCGCCAGCCGCCGCCGAGGTCGGCGGTGAGCCAGACGCGCTGCCCGGGTTTCCCGCCACCGCCGGGGATCGGGTCGGTGGTCCGGCCCAGCGCGGTGACCGACAGGGAAGCCGGGACGCCGAACTGCGTGTGCCCGCCGAGCACCGGCACGCCGTACGCCTCGCTCGCCTTCCGCAGTCCACTGAGGACACGGGCGGCGAAGGACGCGTCACGGGCGCCGAGCGCGTCGAGCAGGCCGGTCGGCGTGGCGCCCATGGCGGCCAGGTCGTTGAGGTTGACCAGCACCGAGCACCAGCCCGCCCATTCCGGATCGCGCTCGACCATGGCCGGGATGATCGCGTCGCAGGCGGCGACGACGTCGGTGCCGGGCAGCGGGACGCCGTCGTCGCCGACGAAACCGGGCACGCCGGTCAGCCCGCGCAGCAGCGGGCCGAGCGCGGCCTTGGTCGAGCGGGCCAGCGCGGCGATCCGGCCGATCGGCCACCGCATCAGCACGTGCTCGTGCCCGGCGACGGTCACCGGCCGCACGCGCTGCCAGCCGAGCCGGGTGAACAGCGGCTCGGTGCGGGTCTGCACGGTCGCTTCGAACCGCAGCGCGCCGTCGGCCTCGGCCCGCGCGCAGGCCGCCCGGACCAGGGCCGAGCCGATCCCGGGTGGCGAGCCGGGCGCGACGACCAGGCGCCCGCCCCGCCACCACCCGAGGTCGGGCCCGTCGGTGGCCGGGCCGAGCCGCACCCCGCCGAGCACGGCTCCGGCGGCGTCCCGCGCGACCAGCACGATCGTGCGCGGATCGGTGTCGTGGTCGTCGAGGTCGTGCCCGGCGAACAGGCCCTGCCGCGCCACGAACGCGTCGTGCCGCAACGCGCGGTAGGCCGTCAGTCCACCGTGGTCGGCCTGGGAGATGTGGACCGCCGGGCGGGCGGCGACGCTGCGGACGTCACCGAGCAGCGCGAGGATGTCGTGGTCCACGTCAGCCTCCCGCCGCGCTGAGCAGCCCGCAGGCCCCGCAGGCGGCACAGCCCGCGCCCTGGTCGGCGCCGGTCATCCCGGCCGCCCGCAGCAGCGCCGCGACCCGGCGCGTGACGTCGGCGACCAGCGACGGCGAAGGCGCGGTGGCGCCGTCGCGGCGGGCCAGGGTGCCGAGCATCGGCCGCATCGGGACGACGAACGGGTACACCCCCGCGCCGATCAGCCGCCCGGCGCCCGCGACGAGGTCGTCCGGGTCCTCGCCGAGGCCGATCAGCAGGTACGTCGAGACGCGGTTGCGGCCGAACACCCGGACCGCCTCCGCCCACGCGGCTTCGTACTCCGCCAGCGGCACGGTCGACTTGCCCGGCATCCAGCGCCGCCGGACGGCGTCGTCGAGGGACTCGACGTGGATGCCGATCGAGGTCGCCCCGGCTTCGCGCAGTTCGGTGAGCACGCCGAGGTCGCCCGGCGGCTCGATCTGCACCTGGACCGGCAGGCCCGGCACGGCGTCGAGCACCGCCCGGACGCACCGGACGAGGTGCCGGGCCCCGCGATCCGGCCCGGCGGTCGTCCCGGTCGTCAGCACCATCTGCCGGACGCCGTCGAGGCGCACCGCCGCCTCGGCGACCTCCGCGAGCTGCTGCGGCGTCTTGGCGGCCACGGTGGCCCCGGCCCGCAGCGACTCCTCGATGGTGCAGAACCGGCAGCGCTGCTCCTCGGCGTACCGGACGCACGTCTGCACGACGGTCGTCGCGAGGACGTCCTTGCCGTGCAGCAGCGCGATCTTCCGGTACGGCACGCCGTCCGCAGTGGACAGCTCGTAGAACTTCGGCCGCGCCACCGGCGTCACGCTCAGGCCGAGGTCGGCCGTTCCGCGGCGGATCCGGCCGTCGCGGACCTCGTACGGGCTGTCGGGGTTCAGCGGCAGCGTGGCGTTGGCACCGTCGACGACCAGGTGGCCGTCGTCGCTCGGCCCGGCGCCCTTGCTGCGCTGGACGGGTGCCTCCACCCGCACCCCGCGGACGGCGATGTCGGCGCGGGTGTCCAGATCTTCTTCGATGCCAACGCGCACGGACCGCTCCTAGAACATGTAGGTGGAGTTGATGATCGCGCCCTTGCGCGCGTAGTGGATCAGCGCGTCCTGCACGTCCAGGGGGTGCGCCGGGATGACGCCCTCGATGAGGTCCTCCTCGCGCGCGCCGTGCAGCGAGAGGCCGAAGCGGCAGCAGTAGACCTTGCCGCCCTCGCCGATGAACGTCTTGAGCTGGTCGTTGATGTTCATCTCGCCCGGGAAGGCGGCGTTGCCGGTGGTCGGGAAGCCGCGGGTGGCCAGGCAGTTCAGCGAACCCGGGCCGTAGAAGTAGATCGCGGCCTCGAAGCCCTTCCGCAGCGCGCGGGTGGCCTGCAGGATCGCGACGAAGCTCACCGACGACTCGTGCGCGATGCCGTGCACGAGCGTGAAGTAGCTCTGGCCGGGTTCGGCCTGGTAGTCCGGGAAGACCTTGGTCCCGCCGTAGAGGCTGGACCCCTCCGGCAGCGACGGGTGCGGGATCTCGTCGAGGCTGGTCTTCTCGGTCTCGGTCAGCTCTGCCATCGGTCTATTTCCCTTTCGTCGGTCCGTACAGCACGTCGAACGTGCCGCGGAAAACCAGGTCGGCGAGCTCGCCGTCGCCGGCCGCGGCGGCCAGCTTCGCGAGTTCGCCCTCGTGATCGCCCCACGGCTCGTCGGAGGCGAACAGCACGCGGTCGTGGCCGATGCCCCGCCGTGAGATCTCCTCGACGAGCCAGCGGGGCGTGAAGCCGATCGCCCAGGACAGGTCGGTGTAGACCTGCTTGCCGGCGGCGATCCAGTCGAAGAAGCGGCCGCCGACGAGCTTGATGTGACCGCTCATCCCGCCGCCGAAGTGGACGAGGTGCAGCTTGACGTCGCCGGCGTAGGTGTCGACGAGCGTGCCGACCTCGTCGATGTCCGAGGCCGCGCCGGGCGAGGTGTGGACGTGCACGACGAGGTCGTGCTCCCGCGCCGTGGCGAAGATCCGGTCCAGCTGGGGCCGGCACGCGGGGTCGGAGGCCCGGCCGCCCAGCAGGAAGCTGAGCTTCAGCGCCCGTACGCCGTCCTCGCCCGCCAGTTTCAGGGCTTCTCCGGTCCGGTCGGCGTCTTCGGGTCGCGGCGACACCCAGAGCGCGGCACTGATCCGGTCGTCCTTGGCCGCCGCCTCGACGCAGAGCTCGTTGAAGGAGAATGCGATCGCCGGGTCCGGCACGCCGTAGTTCGGGATCACCAGCGCGCGTTCGGTGCCTTCGCGGTCCAAATCGGACAGCAGCTCCCCGATCGTCGCGCGGGCCCCGACGGCCGGTGCGACCGGCGGGCCGCCGTAGAACGGGTACGCTGGCAGCACGCCCAGGTGCCGGTGGGCGTCGTTCGTCCACTTCATCAGGCCACCGTCCGCGGGGCGACCCAGTCGTCGTCGGCCGGGTAGGTGCTCACCGGCGTGCCGGAGAGCCACCGGACGTCGCCGCCACGGCCGACGTCGCTGATCCGCCGGGTCAGGTACTCCGCGTCCGCGGCGACACCGCAGAACCGGCCGGAGCCCCAGGTGTGCTGCCACGGCAGGCCGAGGAAGTACAGCCCGGGACAGCTGGTGACGCCGCGGTGGTGGGTCGGATAGCCCTTGCCGTCGAACACCGGGACGTCGATCCAGCGGTGGTCGCGGCCGAACCCGGTGCTCCACACGACGGCCGAAAGCGCTTCCCCGTCGAGGGTGCGGGGCCCGTCCGGCGGTTCCCACACCGGCCGGTAGCGCGCTTCCCGCGCCGCCGCGATCCCGCGCTGCGCGATGAACGCGTCGATCGAGTCCTTGATGCCTTCGGACACGGCGTCGGCGGCGTCGAGGTTGCGACGCAGGTCGTCCGCGAATTCGAGCTGCCCGCCGCGGACGCCGGTCAGCCTGCCGTAGAGCCGCATGCCCTGCGCGGCGAACGCGCGCAGGTCGATGTCGCGCCCGCCGTCGCGGCCGGTGACGTAGTGGTTGGCCCGGAACCGCACGGCGTCCGCGTCGGCGAACTCGTCGATCCCCCGGGCGTAGTAGCCCATCTCGTCGAGCCAGGCGACGACGTCGCGGCCGCGGTAGCGCCGGGCCACCCGCGGCGCCGACCCGACGGCCAGGTGCACGCGGCGCCCGGCCAGGTGCAGGTCCTCGGCGATCTGGCAGCCGGACTGCCCGGTGCCGACGACGAGGACGTCCCCATCGGGCAGCTGGGCGGGGTTGCGGTACTCGGCCGAGTGCAGCTGGACGACGTGCTCGGGCAGCCGCTCGGCCAGCCGCGGCTTCAGCGGCACCTGGTAGGGGCCGGTGGCCAGCACGACGTGGTCGGCGGTCAGCTCGCCGGCCGACGTCGTGAGCCGGAACCCGCCGCCGGGCAGCTGCCGCAGCCGCGTCGCCTCGACGCCCTCGTGCAGCGGGACGCCGGACTCCTTCGCGTACGCCTCGAGGTAGGCGACGATCTCGTCCCGGACCATGAACCCGTCCGGATCATCGCCCGCGTAGGGGAACCCGGGCAGCCGGCATTGCCAGTTCGGCGTGACCAGGCAGAAACTGTCCCAGCGGCGGGTCCGCCATTCGTGCCCCGCGCGCTCGCGTTCGAGCACCAGGTGCCCGACCCCGGCGGCGGTCAGGCAGTGGGACATCGACAGTCCCGCCTGGCCGCCGCCGACCACGATCACCGGCCGGTGCAGGCCGTCGAGCTCGAAGTTCATGCCGATCAGTGCACCGGCGAACCATTGCCGGTCGGTTTCCCCCGGAACAACGGGGTGTTTCCAGGCCGCCGCCAGGTGACGCTTTTCCCTGGTGCCGCTTAACATCGCCCGCCGGGAGCGGGGCCGGCCGGCCGGGCGGCGACAGCGGCCCCGCGACGGTAACTCGATCGGGTAACGTAGAAAATCTCTGGTCGCCGCGTTAGACATTCGGTGCTCGGTGTGTGTAGAGTTCTCCTCGTACGGAGAGAGACAACGTCAAGCAGGCGCGGGAGAGGACGTAACTACCCGCGAGGTGAGACAGGGTCAGGCAGCACGGGGCCGATCAGTGAACAGGTCTCGGCTGGTGACCGGAGCAGTACGCAGTGAAGGCGGTCAGGTGGCCGAAGGGTTCGAGCCGGTGCTGACCGCGGAAGCAGTACCCAGTAAGGAATACACACAGGAGAGAAGGGAACGGGAACATCATTGGATCGCCCGCGGCGGCTGGGCAGTAGTGCCGCGCGGGTACCGCAGTCCCATCGGATTGGCAGGTGGTTCTCGGTTACGAATGAGCGATCCCCGCGTCACCGGTCTCACGGCCGGACGGCGCGAGTACAGAAGGCCGGCGGTCGCGTCGGCTGATAATGGTGAAACCCCAACCCTGGGACCCCGGGTGCCGTTCGTGGCACCCGGGGTCCCTTGTGATGCGGAGGTGGAATGATCCCAGACCAACACGCCCCGGCCGGCCCCGGATCGGCCGACAAGTTCGACGACGAGCACTACCCCGGGTACACCATGGGCCGGGCCGCCGAGATGCTCGGCACCACCCAGAACTTTCTCCGCAGCCTGGACGAAGCCGGCTTGATCGAGCCGCAACGCTCCGCCGGCGGACACCGCCGGTACTCCCGCCACCAACTGCGCATCGCCGCGCGAGTACGACAGCTCGTCGACGAGGGCACCGCCATCGACGCCGCGTGCCGCATCATCTCCCTCGAAGACCAGCTCCACGAAGCCCGACGACGCAACACCAGTCCCCACCCCGTCGATTGAGGCTGCGAGGTGTACCGCCGGCCCCCTGCGGGTGGTACACCTCGATTCGACGGCCGAGACCCGCGCGGGGCCGCGTCTCGGCAGGGATCACCGCCGGCACGGCCTCCCGCCGGTGACGTCAGGGGCGGTCGCTGAACCTGGCTCCCGATCCGGGCGTCTCCCCCGCCGCCGAACAGCTGCCGCACTCCCCCGGTGGGGTGCCCGCGCGTCGCTACGGCCTGCGCACCGCGCTCGCCCGGCCCCGGGCGCGGCCGCCGAGTTCGGCGTCGAGCGTTTCCTGGGCGAACCGCATCTGCTCCTGGTACCGCGGCTCGTCCAGGCGGCGCATGCCCTCCTCCGGGGCCACCGTTTCGACCACCGCGGTGATCCACCAGATGTTGCCGAACGGGTCGCGGACCCGGCCGCCGCGCTGGCCGAAGGCGTTGTCCGACAGGGCCGTCACCTCGCGGGCCCCCGCCTGCAGCGCGGCGGTGTACGCGAGGTCGGCGTCGGGCACGAAGACACGCAGCAGCGAGGGCAGGTCCGGCCAGTCGTCGTGCTGGTCGAACGCCAGCACCACGGTGTCGCCGATCCGGATCTCGGCGTGCCCGATGGTGCCGTCCTCCAGCGGTACCCGGCCCAGTTCCACGCCGCCGAACGCCGCGGTGACGAAGTCCAGCAGCGCCCCGGTGTCCTTGGTGACGATCCACGGGGCGACGGTGGTGTAGCCGGCGGGGGTGGCAGTCATCGTGAAATCCCTTCGAGTCGGTGATTTCACGGTATCGGCCAGATAGGTCAGATCCTGTCCGGATCGGCCGCGGAAAAGCTCGTCCCGAACCTCGACGACGACCCGCCCGGGACGCGGTTCACAAGCCGGCGTCGCCGACGAGAACCCGGTGTTCGATGTCGGTGGCCGCCGCGGGGCCGTAGGTGACGTGCAGCCGGGACAGGAACTCCCCGGGCGTGAACACGTACTCCTGCCCGCCCGCCGATTCGAGGACGAGGCTGGCCAGGGTGGCGCCCATCCGCGCCGCCTGCTCGATCCCGGTCCGGCGGCTCAGCCCGGCCAGGAACCCGGCGCGGAAGGCGTCGCCGACGCCCGTCGGGTCGACGACGACGCCGGTCGGCACGGCCGGGATCGTGAGCGCCGGTTCGGTCCGCGACTCGATCCGGACGCCGTTCTCGCCGAGCGTGGTGATCCAGCGCCCGACCCGCGACAGCACGGCGTCACGGGTCCAGCCCGTGACCGAAAGCAGGAGGTCGTGTTCGTATTCGTTGGTGAACAGCAGCTCGGCGCCCTCGACGAGGGTGCGGGCCTGGGGGCCGGTCAGGCGGGCCAGCTGCTGCGACGGGTCGGCGGCGAAGCGGTAGCCGTGCGCGCGGCAGTCACGCGTGTGCCGGAGCATGGCGTCGGGGTCGTTGGGGGCGATCACGACCAGGTCCAGGCCACCGTGGTGGGCGGCGACGCGGGCGAGGTCGATGTCGCGGGCTTCGCTCATCGCCCCGGCGTAGAACGAGGCGATCTGGTTCTGGGCCTCGTCGGTGGTGCAGAGGAACCGCGCCGTGTGCCGGGTCGCCGACACGTGCACCGAGGCGGTGTCGACGCCGTGGCTCTCCAGCCAGGCGCGGTAGTCGCCGAAGTCCGCGCCGACCGCCCCGACCAGGACCGGGGTCAGGCCGAGCTGGGCGAGCCCGAAGGCGATGTTCGCGGCGACGCCGCCGCGGTGGATGTGCAGGTCGTCGACCAGGAACGACAGGGACACCCGCTCGAGCCGCTCCGGGACGAGCTGGTCGGTGATGCTGCCGGGGAACACCATCAGGTGGTCGGTGGCGATGGAGCCGGTCACGGCGATGCGCATGGTCACAGTCCCGTCGCTCGGCGGAGGTCCTCGACGCGGTCGGTGCGTTCCCAGGGCAGGTCGAGGTCCGGGCGGCCGAAGTGGCCGTACGCGGCGGTCGGGGCGTACAGCGGCCGCAGCAGGTCCAGCTCGCGGATGATCGCCGCGGGGCGCAGGTCGAACACCTCCGCGACGGCCTGCTGGATCTTCGCCGGATCGACCGTCTCGGTGCCGAAGGTCTCGACGAACAGCCCGACCGGCGCGGCCTTGCCGATGGCGTAGGCGACCTGCACCTCCATCCTGGTGGCCAGGCCGGCGGCGACGGCGTTCTTGGCCACCCAGCGCATCGCGTACGCGGCGGACCGGTCGACCTTCGACGGGTCCTTGCCGGAGAACGCGCCGCCGCCGTGGCGGGCGAAGCCGCCGTAGGTGTCGACGATGATCTTGCGGCCGGTCAGGCCGGCGTCGCCCATCGGGCCGCCGACGACGAACCGTCCCGTCGGGTTGACCAGCACCCGCAGACCGGCGTCGTCGAGGTCGAGGCCCTCGGTCACCGGGCCGATGACGTGGGTGCGGACGTCGGGGGCGAGCAGGTGGTCCGGATCGATGCCTTCGGCGTGCTGGGCCGAGACGACGATGGTGTCGAGGGTGACCGGCCGGTCGCCCTGGTAGCCGATGGTCACCTGGGTCTTGCCGTCCGGGCGCAGGTAGGGCATGAGCCCGGATTTGCGGACCTCGGTCAGCCGGCGGGCGAGCCGGTGGGCCAGCGCGATCGGCATCGGCATCAGTTCGGGGGTGTCGGTGCAGGCGTAGCCGAACATCAGTCCCTGGTCGCCGGCGCCCTGCTTGCCGATCTCGTCGTCGATATCGTCGACGCGGGTTTCGTAAGCGGCGTCGACGCCCTGGGCGATGTCGGGCGACTGCGCGCCGATCGCGACGTTGACGCCGCAGGAATTGCCGTCGAAGCCCTTGGCCGAGGAGTCGTAGCCGATCCGCAGGATCACTTCGCGCACGAGGCTCGGGATGTCGGCGTAGGCCTCGGTGGTGACCTCGCCCGCCACGTGCACCTGGCCGGTGGTGACGAGGGTTTCGACGGCCACGCGCGAGCGCGGGTCCTCGGCCAGGAGGCTGTCGAGGACGGCATCGCTGATGGCGTCGCACATCTTGTCCGGGTGGCCTTCGGTGACCGACTCGGACGTGAACAACCGTTGCGGCATGGCGGGTCTCCAGGGTGATCGGGTAGGCGTGACGCCGGCGCGGGGGTACACAGTGGACACACGCGGGAAGCCGCTGCCCGGCCCGCGGAAAATGATCACCGGCTTGCCGATTGCTCCCCCGGCGCACGAATGCGGCAGAAGCCACACGGTAAACGGGAGACGATCGGAGGTCAATCACGGTCGCGTTCACGCCTCGATCCGGCCGAATCGGCGCCGCCATTCCGCCTAACGGCTTCCCGCCGCCAGTGATCCACGTCACGGCATTTAGCCGATCGGCGGTGAAATGCGGCCCGTGCAAAAACGGCGGCGAGCACTAGAGTAACTGCCATACTCTATTTTCGGGCACCGATGCGGCCCATGCTGGTGGCGTGGAACGCACGGGGGACGGCCGTCCGCACCGGGGAAAAACCCGGTTGTGCGACGCCGAACGCGGCTTGTTCGCGCGATCTCCCGCAGCGATCGCCATCGCCTCAACCCGTATCCGCCCGAATCGGAGGAACCCTTGGACGGCGACACCCAGTCCTTTGTGGTCGTGCTGAACGACGAGGAACAGTACTCGATCTGGCCCGCCGACCGCGACCTGCCGCTCGGCTGGCGCGGTGACGGGGTCAGCGGTTCCAAGGCGGAATGCCTGGCGCACATCGGCGAAGTCTGGACGGACATGCGCCCGCTGAGCCTGCGCCGGGCGGCGGCGCAAACCGGTCCGGCCACCCACTCTCACAGTGAAGGATAGCGTGCGAGATGGTGCTTGATGAATTCCACGCCCGGGTGGCCGAGGCACCGGATTCGGTCGCGGTGCAGGACGGCGACCGGCAGCTGACCTACCGCAGCCTGGCCGCGCACGCGTCCGGTCTGGCGAGCCGGCTCACCGAACGGGGGGTGGGCCAGGACACCGTCGTGGCCGTCTACGCCGACCGGTCCGCGGAACTGGTCGTCGCCGAGCTGGCCATCCTGCTGGCGGGCGGGGCTTTCCTGCCGCTCGACCCGGCCCACCCCGCCGCGCGGATCCGCCAGCTGCTGGAGCTTTCCGGCGCCGCCGCGGTGCTCAGCACCGCGCCGCTGGTGTCCGGCGGCGCACCGCTCGGCGACGACGTCCTGCTGGTCGACCTGACCGAAGAACCACCGGACGCGGCCGACGCGGCCCCGCTCCGGCCCGACGGGGCCGCACTGGCGTACGTGATCTACACGTCGGGGTCCACCGGCCTGCCCAAGGGCGTCGCGGTGACCCACGCCGGGCTGGCCAACCTGATGCGCTGGCACCACCGGACCTACGACATGCGGCCCACCGACCGGTCCACCCTGCTGGCCAGTCCCGGGTTCGACGTCTCCGTCCAGGACATCTGGTTCACCCTGACCGCCGGTGCCGCCCTGGTGATCCCGCCGGCCCAGGTCCGCACGTCGCCGCCCGAGCTCGCCACCTGGCTCGCCGACGAGCGGATCACCGTCACCTTCCTGCCCACCCCGCTGGCCGAGGCCATCCTCGACGAGACGTGGCCGGCGCACACCGCGCTGCGGTTCCTGCACACCGGCGGCTCGGCGATGCAGCGCGGGGTGCCGGACGGGCTGCCGTTCCCCGTCATCAACCTCTACGGCCCCACCGAAACCACGGTGAAGGTGACCGCCTGCGAGGTGGTCCCGGGCGGGCCCGTGCCGCCGCCGATCGGCGTGCCCGTCGAGGGCGTGCGCTGCTACGTGCTCGACGGGCTCGACCCCGTGCCCGACGGCGAGGCCGGCGAAATGTGCCTGGCCGGCGACTGCGTGGCGCGTGGCTACCTGGGCGACCCGGCGAGCACCGCCGCGGCGTTCGTGCCGGACATCACCGTTCCCGGGCAGCGGATGTACCGGACCGGCGACAAGGTCCGGCGGCGGCCCGACGGGGTGTTCGAGTACATCGGCCGGTACGACGACCAGGCCAAGATCCGCGGGTTCCGGATCGAACCCGGCGAGATCGCCACCGTGCTCAAACAGCACCCGGCGGTCCGCGACGCCTTCGTGGCGGTCGAAAACTCGGGCCGCCCGGACGCGCGCCTGGTCGCCTACGTCGTCTCCACCGCCGTGCCGGCCGAGCTGACCGGCTTCGTCGCGGCCCGGCTGCCCGCCTACATGGTGCCGTCCGCGGTCGTCCAGCTGCCCGCCCTGCCGCTGACCCCCAACGGCAAGGTCGACCGGACCGCGCTGCCCGCCCCCGACCGGGCCGCCGCCGGACTGGCCGACGACGTCGTGGCGCCGCGCACCCCGACCGAGGTCGCGGTGGCCGGGATCGTGGCCGGGCTGCTCGGCCTCACCGAGATCGGCGTGCACGACGACTTCTTCGCACTGGGCGGGAACTCGCTGCTCGTCGGCAAGCTGGCGGTCCCGCTCGCGACCGAGCTGAACGCCGCGGTGAGCGTGGCGGAGCTGTTCGAAGCCCGGACCGTGGCCGGCCTCGCCGCCATCGTCGACGAGCGGGCCGCCGCGACCGCGGGCAACGGGCACGAACCCGTGTCCCCGCTGATCCAGCCGATCCCGCCGCCGCCGCGCCGCGTCCCCCGTGACCGGCCCATCCCGCTGTCCCTGCCGCAGGAACGGGTCTGGTTCTTCGAGCAGGTCTCGCCGGGCAACCTGGCCTACAACTTCCAGGCCACGGTGTCGTTGCACGGCAAGGTGGACGTCGACGCGCTGCGCGCCGCGCTCAACGAGATCGTCCGGCGGCACGAGGTGCTGCGGACGGCGTTCGTCTCGATCGACGGGGTCGGCCACCAGCAGCCGGTGGCGGAAGCCGAGGCGCCGCTGAAGGTGCTCGACGTCCCGGCCGCCGACGCCGACGACGCCGTCGCCGCGGAACTGCGCGAGCCGTTCGACCTGAACAAGCCGCCGCTGGCCCGCTGGGTGCTGCTGCGCCACGAGGACGACCAGAACACCTTCCTGCACGTGGAGCACCACTTCGTCCACGACGGCTGGTCGCTGTCGATGTTCCTGTCCGAGCTGCGGGTCCTCTACCCCGCCTTCGCCGCCGGGAAACCCTCGCCGCTGCCCGAACTGGCCGTCCAGTACGCGGACTACGCGTACTGGCAGCGGGACTGGATGCAGGGCGACGTGCTGCGGGCGCACGTCGACCACTGGACCGCCCGGCTGGCCGGCGCACCGGACACGCTGGAGCTGCCCACCGACCGGCCGCGGCCGCCGGTGATGTCCTTCCGCGGCCGGGCCCCGCGCATCCTGCTGCCGGCCGAGCTGTCCCGCGCGTTGCGCGCCTTCAGCCGGCAGCACAAGGTGTCGCTGTTCGCCACCATGTACGCGGGCTTCGCGGCCCTGCTGAACCGCTACACCGGGCAGCGCGACATGCTCGTCGGGACCGGCGCGGCGAACCGGACCATCCCCGAGCTCGAACCGCTGCTCGGCATGCTCGTCAACACGCTGGTGCTGCGCACGAAGGTCTCGCCCGACCAGTCGTTCAGCGACCTGCTCGAGCAGGTGCGGGTGAGCGTGGCCGAGACGCTGG
Source organism: Amycolatopsis rifamycinica (assembly GCF_000695625.1). Taxonomy (GTDB): domain Bacteria; phylum Actinomycetota; class Actinomycetes; order Mycobacteriales; family Pseudonocardiaceae; genus Amycolatopsis; species Amycolatopsis rifamycinica. The sequence goes on along the minus strand of NZ_JMQI01000016.1, from coordinate 3,932 downwards.
CGTGGTCGGACACCCCGGTGGACGCGGTGATCGACGCGATCGACCCGGCCCGCGACCCGTCGCGCACCCCGCTGTTCCAGGTCATGTTCAGCTTCCACGACTCCGCGGTGCCGGACATCGACTTCGGCGGGCTCACCGGCCGGGTCACCGAACGCTCGAACCGCACGGCCAAGTCCGACCTCAACGTGATCGTGATCCCCCGCGCCGAGCAGCGCCTCGGCCGGGCGCCCAGTCCCGAGGACGACGACCTCGCGATGATCTGGGAGCACTCGTCGGACCTGTTCGACGAAGCCACCATGACGCGGATGATCACGCACTACCTGACCCTGCTCGCCGACGCGGTGGCCGAGCCGGACACGCGGGTGGGCGCGCTGCGCCTGCTCCCGGACGCCGAGGCGGACCAGCTCGGCCGCTGGGCCCACGGGCCCGCGACGGCCGCCACCGAGCCGGTGACCGAGCTGATCGCGCGGCAGGCGCGGACCCGGCCGGACGCGGTCGCGGTCAGCTGGCCGGAAGGACAGCTGACCTACGGCGAGCTGTGGCGGCGCGCCGCCGGGCTGGCCGGCGAACTGCGGAAGGCCGGCATCGCCGCCGAGGAACCGGTGGCGGTGTACGCCGACCGCTCCGCCGAGCTGGTGCTCGGCGAGCTCGCGGTGCTCCTGGCCGGCGGGTGCTACCTGCCCGTCGATCCGAGCTACCCGGCCGAGCGGGTCTCCTACATGCTGCAGGACGCGGGCGTGCGGAAGGTGCTCGTCGCGCCGTGGCTGCGGTCGCGGCTGCCGGCGCCCGGCACGGGCTTCCGCGTGTTCGACCTGGGCGACGCCCCCGTCGCGGACGGGCCGGTCGACGCCGGTGTCCCGGCCGCCCCGGACCGCCTGGCGTACCTGATCTACACGTCGGGATCGACCGGACGGCCCAAGGGCGTGGCGCTGGAGCACCGGGGGCTGGCGAACCTGACCGGCTGGCACCTGGCCGAGTACGAGCTGGGCCCGGACGACCGGACCACGCTGTTCGCGAGCCCCGGGTTCGACGCGTCGACGTGGGAGATCTGGCCGGCACTGGCGGCGGGCGCCACCCTGTGCGTCGTGCCGCCGAACCTGCGGGCGGCACCGGCGGAACTGGTGCGCTGGCTCGGCGACGAGCGCGTCACCGTCACGTTCCTGCCCACCCCCGTCGCCGCCGCCGTGCTGGCCGAGCCGTGGCCCGCCGACGCCGCGTTGCGGGCGCTGCTGACCGGTGGCGACGCGCTGCCGGCCGCGCCGCCCGAAGGGTTGCCGTTCCGGCTGTACAACCACTATGGACCGACGGAGACCACGGTCGTGGCGACGGCGGGGCTCGTCCCGCCGGGGCCGGCCGGATCGCGGCCGCCGATCGGCCGCCCGATCGGCGGGCTCCGCGCCTACGTGCTGGACGCCGAGGGACAGCCGGTGCCCACCGGCGTCCGCGGCGAGCTCCACGTCGGCGGGGACGGGGTCGGCCGCGGCTACGTCAACCGCGCGGCGCTCACCGCGGAGAGCTTCCCGCCCGATCCGTTCTCCGACCGGCCCGGCGCCCGGCTCTACCGCACCGGCGACCTGGTCCGCTGGCTGCCCGACGGGCAGCTGGAGTTCCTCGGCCGGGTGGACGAGCAGGTGAAGATCCGGGGGTTCCGGATCGAGCCCGGCGAGGTGGCGGCCACGCTCCGGGAGCACCCGGAGGTGCGGGAGGCCGCGGTCATCGCCCGCGCGCCCGAGGGCGGCGGCGAGCTGTCACTCGTGGCGTACGTCTGCCGCGACGGCCGGACCGGGACCGCCCCCGACGAAGAGCTGCTGGCCTTCGCGCGGGACCGGCTGCCCGCGTACCTGGTGCCGGCCGAGGTCGTGGTGCTCCCCTCCTTGCCGCTCACCGAACACGGCAAGGTGGACCACGCCGCGCTGGCCGCCCTGGCGCCGAGCACCCCGGTCGTCGTCCCCGAGGCGGAACAGGTCCCGCGGACCCCGACGGAGGAACGCGTCGCGCAGCTGGCGTCGGCGTTGCTCCGCGACCGGCCGGTGGGGCGCGACGACGACTTCTTCCGCGTCGGCGGCCACTCCATGCTGGCGGCCCGGCTGGTGACCCAGGTCAACGACGCCTTCGGGGTCGAAGTGCCGATCGCGCGGTTCCTCCAGCGCCCCACGGTGGCGAACCTGGCGGACGCCGTGTCGATGGCGACGGCCGGAACGGGTCCCGGTCCCATCCGGCCGGGTACGCGCCGCACGGCCACGCGGCTGCTGTCCGAGCTCGACCGGCTCAGTGACGAAGAGGTCGCGTCGCTCCTGCGTGACGCGGGGGGAACCGCGGAGGGGACCGAGGTGCAGCAGTGAGCACAACCATCGAACCGGAGGCCGGGGATCGGCGGGCGCAGCTCGCCGCCCTGCTGCGGCAGAGGTCCCAAGAGGACAGTGAAACGCCGTTGTCGTACGCGCAGCGGCGGCTGTGGTTCCTCGACCAGCTGCAGCCGGGCAGCGCGGTCTACAACGTCCCGCTCGGCTACGACATCACCGGCCCGCTGGACGTTCCCGCGCTCGAACAGGCGCTGACCGAAGTCGTGCGGCGGCACGAGATCCTGCGCACCGCGTTCCGGTCGACGGGCGGGACACCGCACCAGGTGGTCCTCCCGCCGGTCCCGGTGTCCGTGCCCGTGGTCGACCTGACCGCACCCGGCCGGACGGCGGACGAGGTGGCGCGGCTCGCGGACGAGGAGGCCGGCACCCCGTTCGACCTGGTGGCCGGCCGGGTCATCCGGGCCCGGCTGCTGCGCCTGGCCGACCGGCGGCACCGGCTGCTGATCACCGTGCACCACCTCGCCTGCGACGCGTCGTCGGTCGGGGTGCTGGGCCGGGAACTCGAGGCCCAGTACCGGGCCGCGCTGGCGGGTGCGGACCGGCGAGAGCCCGAGTTGCCCATGCAGTACGCCGACTTCGCCGAGTGGCAGCAGGACACGCTCGACGGGCCCGAACTCGACCGGCTGCTGGCGTACTGGACGGACCGGCTGGCCGGGATGCCCACGCGGCACCTGCCCACCGACCACCCCCGGCCGCCGGTGCAGAGCTACCGGGGCGCGGCGCTGACGTTCGAGCTGCCGCTCGCCCCGGTCCAGCGGCTGGAAGAGCTGGGCCGGGCGGAAGGGGCCACGCTGTTCAGCGTCCTGCTTGCGGCCTTCGCCGTCCTGCTGCGGGCCCACGCGGGCGAGGACGAGGTCGTCGTCGGCACCCCCGTCTCCGGGCGGGAGCGGCCGGAACTGGCCGGGCTCATCGGGTTCTTCACCAACACCCTGGTGCTCCGCTGCGACCTGGCGGCGCACCCGACGTTCCGCGAGCTCATCCGGCGGCTGTGGACCGAGGTCAAGGGCGCGCTGGCCCACCAGGACCTGCCGTTCGAGAAGCTCGTCGAAGAACTGCACCCGGACCGCGACCTGGCCCAGAACCCGTTGTTCCAGGTGCTGTTCAGCTACCGGTACGAGGAGGAGGGCGCGGGGCTCCGCCTGGACGGCTGCGAGGTGAGCCCGGTGCTGGGTGACACCGGCACGGCCCGGTTCGACCTCACGCTGAGCCTCGCCCGCACCCCCGCCGGCCTGACCGGGCGGCTGGAGTACAACACGGACCTGTTCGAGCCCGGGACCGCCGAGCGGATCGCCGAGCGCTACGTCCGCGTCGTGACCGCCGCCGCGCAGGCCCCGGACCGGCCCGTCGATAAGCTGGCCGTGCTGCCGGCGGGCGAGCTGGCCACGTTGGCCGGCTGGCAGGCCGGGACCCCGGCCGAGCTGCCCGGCGCCCTGGTGCACGAGCTGCTGGCGGAGCGGGCGGCCACGACCCCCGACGCGGTCGCCGTGGTCGCCGCCGACGCCACCCTCACCTACCGCGAGCTCGACCGGCTCGCCGAGGGGGTGGCCGGCCGGCTGCGCCGGCTCGGGG
>NZ_JMQI01000015.1 GCF_000695625.1 Amycolatopsis rifamycinica | reverse complement strand
CGGGCGTTCGGGTGGTGTCGGGGGTGGCGGGGTGGCTGTCGGCGGGAAGCCGGGGGCGGATGGCCGCACGGGTGGCGGGCGCTCGGGTGGTGTCGGGGGTGGCGGGGCGGCTGCCGGCGCGGAGGCGGGGGCGGATGGCCGCACGGGTGGCGGGCGCTCGGGTGGTTCCGCAGGCGGCGCCGGGGCGCCGGAGGCGGATGGCCGCTGGGGTGGTGGGCCCTCGGGTGATCCCGGCGGCGGCGGAGTGGCCGTCGCCGCGCCGCCTGTGCTCATGCGGCCGGTGCCGCCGCCGAAGTCCGTTGTTGTTCCGCTGCCGCCCTCCGTTCTGCCCGCCTCCGGGCTGGCCGGAGTCGCCGGGGCGCTTCTGCTGCCCGTCGACCGGCCCGGGATCGGGTGGGTGCTCTCCGGGCTGGCCGTCGTGGGCGCGGTCGTGGTGGCCGATCGGCGTTCGCGGGAGGGGGCCGGCGGCGGCTTCACCTGGCGGAATGCCGGATGGGCCGTCCTCGCGCTCGCGTTGCTCGCCGTGGGGGCCGTGCGGGCGTCGGGGTGGCTGTTCGTCCTGTGCGTGATCGCCGCCGTCGTGGCCGGGTCGCTGGCCGTGGTCGGGGCACGGACCGTGCACTCCGTCCTCTACGACATGCTCGCCGTGCCGATCGAGGCCGTCCGGGCCGTTCCGTGGGTCGGGCGGGGGGCCGGGCGCTTCGCCGCCCGCCGGGACGGGGTCGCCCGGCGGGTCGCGCTGGCCGTGCTCGCCGCCGCCGGGCTCGTCGGCGTGTTCGTTCCGCTGCTGGCCAGCGCCGATGCCGCCTTCGCCGCCGTCGTCAACGCGCTGCTCCCCGAGCTCAGCGTCGCGACGCTCGTGCGGTGGTGCTCCGTCTTCGCCGTCGTCACCCTGGCCGCCGCCGGGGCCTGCTACTTCCTCGCCGCTCCGGCGCCGCCCGCGCCGGTCGGGCGTCCACATCGGACGAAGTACGGTCTGGAGTGGACGGTTCCGCTCGGCGTCCTGATCCTCGTGTTCGGCCTCTTCGTCGGGGTCCGGCTGGTCGTGCTCTTCGGCGGCACCGAGTACGTCCTGCGCACCGGCAACCTGACGTCGGCGCAGTACGCCCGCGGCGGCTTCTGGCAGCTGTGCGCCGTCACCGTGCTGACGCTGGCCATCGTCGCCGCGGCGCTGCGGTGGGCGCCGAACGCGACCAAGGCCGACCGGCTCCGGCAGCGCCTCCTGCTCGGCACGCTCAGCGCGCTCACCCTGGTGCTCGTCGGCTCCGCGTTGAGTCGCATGTGGACCTACCAGCAGGCGTACGGCTTCACCGTGCTGCGGCTGCTGGTCGAGGTCTGCGAACTCTGGTTCGGCGCGGTGTTCGTCCTGGTCCTGGCGGCGCTGGTCCGGTTGCGCCCGGCCTGGCTGCCCCGCGCGGCGATCGGCACGGCGGCGGCGGCGCTGCTGGTGCTCGCCGTCCTCGACCCGGAACGCCTCATCGCCGACGCCAACCTCGACCGCGCGGCCGCCGGCAAGCCCCTCGACGACCGTTACCTGGCCCGCTTCTCCGCCGACGTGGTCCCGGCCGTGTCGGCGCGGCTGCCGGAACCGCTGCGCACGTGCGTGCTGCGGCAGGTCCTGCGCGACGACACCCCGGACGGCTGGCCGGCCTGGAACCTCAGCCGCTCGACGGCCCGTGACGTGACGTTCGGCCCGGTGACGGCGTGCGGCTGAACCGGACCGGCGGGTAACGCGTGGTTAAGAGTTACGCGGAAGCCACCGGGCCGTCGTGGGGGCGGCCCGGCGGCTTCCGCGCGCTCAACGAGGCCACCAGGGCTTCCCACGATCGGGTGGTTACGGAGAGTGTTCCGCCGGACCGGTCCTTCGTGTCGCGGATCTGCGACAGCCCGGCGAGCCGAACTTCGACGCAGTTGGTCTCTTCACCGCTGTGAGAAGACTTCCGCCAGGTCGCATCCGACATTTCAGGCCTCCAGTTCCGAGATCACCCCCTGGACGAGCTGGAGCGATTCGGGTTCGCCGAGCGCCAGGGCGGACAAGTCCTGCATGGCCGTGCGGTAGTCGGCCAGGTGGTTCTGATCGTAGACATAGCCGCTGCCGCGATAGTGCTCGAGATGCACGATCGGCGGCAGGTCGTGGAAGTCGAAGATGACGAAAGGCCCGTAGAGGCCGGGGTGGTAGCCGATGCCGCCCGGGACGATGCGCACCGACACGTTGCGGGCGCGCGCGACGGCGAGCAGGTGGCGGAGCTGCTCGGCCATCACCTGCGCGCCGCCGATGTTCTGGCGCAGCACGGATTCGCTGAGCAGGGCGCGGTACTCCAAAGGCGGGTAGCCGGTCAGGACCTCGCGCCGGGCGATCCTGATCATCACCCGGGTTTCGATCTCGCGCGGGGGCAACGCGGTGGAGGTGAAGAGGGCCTTGATGTAGGCGGGAGTCTGCAGCAGCCCGGGCATCAGCCCGGTCGCCCATTCCGACATGTTCGCGGCGGTCTGCTCGTACTCGACGAAGGTCGCCAGCTTCGGCGGCGCGTGCTGCTCGAGCCAGTTGGGCTCGTTGGCGTTGCGGGCCAGCTCCAGGAGCCGGTCGCGTTCGCCCGCATCCACTCGCAACGCAGTGAGGACCGTGGCGACGTCCTCGATCTTCGGGATGCGCTTGCCGCTCTCCCAGTTGGAGATGTTCTGCGGCAGCACGTCGATCAACCGGCCCAGCTCCCGGACCTTCAGATTCCGCGCCTGCCTGGCTCTCTTCATGCCGAAACCCAGGGCACGGGCCCGGGGGGTGGCGATCGGTGGTGGCATGGGGCACAGCCTGCCCGGGAGCAGGCCGTGCCCGGTCGGGTGATGCCGTTCCGCTGTCGCGGAACAGCGTCAGAAGGCGAAGACCTCGTCCGAGTCGCGATCGGCCTCGCACCGGTTGGCGTACGTCGTCTTGAACGACACCGGCTTTCCGCGCCAGGTGCCGATCGCCGTCGCCTCCACCGGGGCGTAGATCAACGTGCACGCCTGGTGGCGCGCGTTGATCCGGGAGAAGTCACCGCCCGCTGCCGACAGCACCGCGCACGCCTTGTCGCGTTGGGGGTGCGTGCCACCCACCGGGTCGCACGTCAGCACCACCGAACCGGTCCGGCCGGCGGTGTCGTGGGTGGTCAGCTGCAGCGTCGAGGCCGGGGGTTGCGCCGGCGCCAGACAGCCGAGGCTCAGCAAGCAAGCTGCGAAGGGGATTAGGGCCATATCGGTGTCATCGGCCGTCCGAGGGTGATCACTGCACGGCACGTCCGGGTGAGTCTTCGTCGCTCGGCCGAGTGAGGTCCCTAGCCAGCAAAGCCACATACAGCGACAACATCGATTCCGGGTCCTCCAGCCGGACGCCCAGGACCTGCTCGATCCGGGCGAGCTGCTGGTAGTAAGCCGTCCGGGAGGTGTGGGCTGCCGCGGCCGCCGCCGACTTGTTGCCGCCCTGCTCGCAGTAGTGCCGCAACGCCTGGACGAGCCGGCTGCCCGAGGTCGCGTCGCGCTGCAGCAGCGGGCCGAGCTCCCGGGCCGCGAAGGCCGTCACGCGCTCGTCTCCCGACAGCAGGTGCAGCAGGCCGCGCAGGCGGACGTCCGACAACCGGTGCAGCACCCGTTCCACGCCCGTGCCGAGCGCCGCCGCCGCGACCTGGCTCGCTTCCAGCAACGTCCGGCGCGCTTCGGCGGGGGACGAGACCGTCGTCCCGACCGCGAGCACGCCCGGCGCGCTGCCGCGGGCCTCGTGGACGTCGGTGGCGAGCCGGTGCAGCACCGCGTCGGCGTTCGCCTCCGGGGACAGCGCGATCAGCGCCCGGACGCCGAGGTCGTCCGTCGCCACCAGCGCCGACACCTTCGCGCGGCGGGCTGCCAGCACCGTCGCCTCGGCCAGCTCGCGCAGCACCGGGGGTGTCGACAACGCCGGCCGCGCGGTGCCGGTCAGCCGGGGCCGGACGGCGAGCCCGACCAGCTGCCGCCCGGGCAGCGGCACGGCCAGCGCCGAGGCGCGGGCCAGCAGCTCCGCCGTCGGCGCCGGGGACGCCAGCAGCTCGGCGAGCACCGCGCGGTGGGCCTGGCGTTCGAGACCGTCGGAATCCTTGGCGACCAGCCGGTGCACGGCCAGCGCGGACGCGGCCCGCTCGGCGACCACCCGGTGCCGGTGCGGCGGCTGGTCGGCGCAGACGAGGATCAGCCGTCCCCAGTCGTGCCCGCGCGCGCCGACCACGGTCACCAGCCAGCCCGAACCCGGGTGGTAGCCGGTCCGCTCGCCGACCTGGACCACCCGGGAGCGGGACGGCCACCCGACCAGGAGCTCGGCCGGGTCGGTGCCGGCCGCGTCGTAGGCGAGGACCTCGTGCGACAGCGTCTCCAGCACCACCGGCTGCTCGGTGAGCCGGGCGACCTCGCCGAGGACGACGCCGGGTTCGGCGCCCGCGACCGTCAGCGCGGTGAACGTCTCGTGCACGCGCTCGGCGGCGCGCAGCTCGGCGACCTGGGCGTCGACGATCTGGCCGTTGACCGCTTCGGTGACGCTCACGAACCGCGTCTCCCGCGAGAGCGTGACCAGGGGCAGGCCGTGCTCCTCGGCCGCGCCGACCAGCGCGGCGGGCAGCTTGTCGCTCCAGTGCCGGACCAGCTCGACCACGACGCCCGCGGCGCCCACCCCGGCCAGGTCGGCGACGTAGCGGGCGAGGGCCGGGCCGTCGTCGGGCAGCGCGACGCCGGTGGTCAGCACCAGCTCGCCGCCGCGCAGCAGGTGCGCGATGTCGGCGACTTCGGCGACGTGCGCCCAGCGCACCGGCGCGTCCAGCCCGGCGGCGCCGGCGACGACGTGCGGACGGCCCTGGCGCAGCACCGGCAGCGCGAGGACCTCGGCGACGGTCGGGTACATGGCTCCTCGGCGTGGGGTTCGGCAGGGACAGACTGTACGGCCGGGAGCCAACTGGCGTACACGTTGCCGATGGCCTGGCGTGCCGCCCACCCGGAGACTCAGGTCGGGACGCAGCCGGAGTGAAGGAGTGCCCGTCGTGACCGACCGCATCAGCCACTGGATCGACGGCAAGCCGTTCGGCGAGACCGCCGCGCGGTCCGGCGAGGTGTTCGACCCGGCCACCGGACAGGTCCGGGCGCACGTCGACTTCGCCGGCGAGGCCGAGGTCGAAGCCGCCGTCGCCGCGGCCAAGGCGGCGCTGCCGGGCTGGCGCGGGACGTCGCTGGCCGGCCGGACGCGCGTGCTGTTCGCCTTCCGCGAGCTGCTGTCCGCCCGCAAGCACGAGCTGGCGAAGATCATCACGAGCGAGCACGGCAAGGTCGAGTCCGACGCGGCAGGCGAGATCGCCCGCGCGATCGAGAACGTCGAGTTCGCCTGCGGGGCCGCCCAGCTGCTCAAGGGCGGGTTCAGCGAGAACGCCTCCACCGGCGTCGACGTCTACTCGATCGCCCAGCCGCTGGGCGTGGTCGGCGTGATTTCGCCGTTCAACTTCCCGGCCATGGTGCCCCTGTGGTTCGTCCCCAACGCGCTGGCCTGCGGGAACACCGTCGTGCTCAAGCCGAGCGAGAAGGACCCGTCGGCGGCGGTGTTCATCGCGGAGCTGTTCGCCGAAGCCGGGCTGCCCGCGGGCGCGCTCAACGTGCTGCACGGCGACAAGGTGGCCGTCGACGGGCTGCTCGAGCACGCCGACGTCAAGGCGATCTCGTTCGTCGGGTCGACCCCGATCGCGCGGTACGTCTACGAAACCGGCACCCGGCACGGCAAGCGCGTCCAGGCGCTCGGCGGGGCGAAGAACCACATGGTGGTGCTGCCGGACGCCGACCTCGACCTCGCCGCCGACGCCGCGGTGTCGGCCGGGTTCGGTTCGGCGGGGGAGCGGTGCATGGCCGTGTCGGTGGTGGTGGCCGTCGACCCGGTCGGCGACGCGCTCGTGGCGAAGATCGCCGAACGGATGTCCCGGCTGCGCGTCGGCGACGGCCGGGACCCGGCGTCCGAGATGGGGCCGCTGGTCACCGCGGCGCACCACGCGCGGGTCTCGTCCTATGTGGACGCCGGGGTGTCGGCCGGTGCGACCTTGGTCGTCGACGGCCGGGGGATCGAGGTGGCCGGGGACGGCTTCTGGCTCGGCCCGACGCTGTTCGACCACGTCCGCCCGGAGATGCCGATCTACACCGACGAGATCTTCGGCCCGGTGCTGTCGGTGGCCCGCGCGGGTTCCTACGACGACGCGCTGGCGCTGATCAACGCCAACCCGTACGGCAACGGCACGGCGATCTTCACCGGCGACGGCGCGGCCGCGCGGCGGTTCCAGAACGAGGTCGAGGTGGGCATGGTCGGGGTGAACGTGCCGATCCCGGTCCCGGTCGGGTACTACTCGTTCGGCGGCTGGAAGGACTCGCTGTTCGGCGACAGCCACGCGTACGGGCCGGAAGGGTTCCACTTCTTCACCCGGACGAAGGTGGTCACCTCACGCTGGCCGGACACCTCGCACGCCGGCGTCAACCTGGGCTTCCCTCGCAACTCCTGAGCGGCTTCAAGCCGGCCAGCGCCGACCGGCTCGCGTCGTCCGCGGGCCTGCCGATCATCACCCGCTGGTCGGTGTCCTGGAGGGGCAGGAGCACCTCGAAGTCGACCGCGAGGACACCGGCCGCGGGATGACGCAGCACCTTGCTGCCGCGCCCGGTGGCCTTGACGTCCCGCTCGGCCCACAGGCGGGCGAACTCCTCGTCACGGGTGGTGCATTCGGTGATGAGGCGGAGCAACGCGGGATCGTCCGGATGGGCGGCCCAGGCGGCGCGCAGGTGCGCGACCCCGTCGCGCAGCACACGCGCGCGGTCGACGTAGCGCTCGCGGATCTCCGGGTGCAGCAGGCACAGCCACATCGCGTTGCGCCGCGACGGCGGCAGGGTGCCGAAATCCAGGAGCAGCGCGGCCATTTCGCCGTTCCAGGCCAGGATGTCGTAGCGGTGGTTCATGAGCATGGCCGGCAGCGGTGCGAGGTCGGCGACCAGCCGGGCCAGCGACGGCACCGCGGTGGTGGCGGGCTCGGTGGCGGCGCGCGGACGCTGCCGGGTCAGGTCGAACAGGTAGGCGCGTTCGGCGGCGGTCAGGCGCAGCGCCCGGGACAGCGCCTCCACGACGTCCGCCGAAGGCCGCAGCCCGCGCCCCTGCTCGAGCCGGACGACGTAGTCGACACTGACGCCGGCCAGTTCGGCGACCTCTTCGCGGCGCAGGCCCGGGGTACGCCGGGCCTGCCGGCGCACGGGCACGCCCGAGCCGCCCGGGTCCAGGCGCTCGCGCCGGGTCCGCAGGAACGCGGCCAGCTCCTCGGTCGGGGTGATCATGCCCGGTGCAACCGCCGGACGTAGGACTCGTGTTCCCAGGAAGTCCCTTCCCTTACCCCTGGCCCGCGGTGATCACAGGCTGGTGCCCCACCACCGAGCACAGGAGAAACCGATGTCACTCACCCTCGACACCTACCGGCTGCTGGGGCGCTCCGGGCTGCGGGTTTCCCCGCTGGCGCTGGGCACGGCGACCTTCGGCACCGAGTGGGGCTGGGGCGCGGAGAAGGACGAGGCCCGCAAGCTGTTCGACACCTACGTCGAGCGCGGCGGCAACTTCGTCGACACCGCGAACACCTACACCGACGGCAGTTCCGAGCGCCTGCTCGGCGAGTTCGCGCGCGGCCGCCGCGAGAGCCTGGTGCTGGCGACGAAGTACTCGACGTTGCGCCGGCCCGGCGACCCGAATTCCGGTGGCCCGCACCGCAAGAGCCTGTTCGCGTCCGTGGAGGCCAGCCTGCGGCGGCTGGACACGGACTACCTCGACCTGCTCTACCTGCACGTGTGGGACTTCACGACGCCGGTGGAGGAGATCCTGCGCGGCCTGGACGACCTGGTCCGCCAGGGCAAGGTCCGGTACGTGGCGATGTCCAACGTCCCGGCGTGGGAGGTCTCGCGCATGCAGGCGATCGCCGACCTGCGCGGCTGGTCACCGCTGGTCGCGCTGCAGATCGAGTACAACCTCGTCAACCGGGCCGGCGAGCGTGACCTGATCCCGATGGCCCGGGCCATCGGGCTGGGGGTGACCCCGTACTCACCGCTGGCGGGCGGCCTGCTGACCGGCAAGTACCGCGGCGCCGACCTGACCGCACCGGACGCCGGGGGCGCCGGGACCCGCAAGAGCTTCAACGCCGGGCTGGGCCTGGTGACCGAGCGGAACCTCGCGATCGCCGAGGCGGTGAAGCAGGTCGCCGCCGAGCTCGACCGCACGCCCGCGCAGGTCGGGCTGGCCTGGACCCTGCAGAACCCGGGCGTGACGGCACCGATCATCGGCGCACGGACTCCCGCGCAGCTCGAGGACAACCTGGGCGCGCTGGAGGTCGCCTTCACCGCCTCGCACCTGGCCCGCCTCGAGGAGGTCTCCGCGATCGAGCTCGGTTACCCGCACGACGCGCTCGCCGGTGACCACCTTCGCCGGGTGACCCGGGGAGACATGGTGATCGAAGCCCGCCGCTGATCACCGGTCGTGAGTGGTGAGGCCGGTCAGAACCCGCCTCACCACTCACGACCGCCGCGGCAGACCGCTCAGGCCCGGATGACGTCGGGGCCCGCGTTGAGCGCGACCGGCTCAGGCTTACGTAAACTCGGACCGGGCAGCGAGCGAGGTAGGTGAGGAACCGGTGGCCAACGCGGAGGAACGCCGCTTCGAAGTGCTGCGCGCGATCGTCGCGGACTACGTGTCCAACCAGGAACCCGTCGGGTCCAAGGCGATCGTCGAACGGCACAACCTGGGTGTGTCGAGCGCCACCGTGCGCAACGACATGGCGACGCTCGAAGAAGAGGGCTACATCACGCAGCCGCACACCAGTGCCGGCCGCGTGCCGACCGACAAGGGCTACCGCCTCTTCGTCGACCGGCTCTCCGAGATCAAGCCGCTGAGCGCCGCCGAGCGCCGGGCCATCACCACCTTCCTCGACAGCGGCACCGACCTCGACGACGTCCTCAAGCGCTCGGTCCGCCTGCTCGCGCAGCTGACCCGCCAGGTCGCCGTCGTCCAGTACCCGATGCTGACCAACGCCAAGGTGCGGCACCTCGAAGTGGTGCCGCTCACGCCGGCGCGGCTGATGCTGGTGCTGATCACCGACAACGGGCGCGTCGACCAGCGCACGGTCGACATCGGCGACGTCATCACCGAGGACGACGTCGCCCGGCTCCGGACCGTGCTCAACGCGGCCATGGCCGGGCGGCGGCTCAACGACGCCGCCGCGCGCGTCGCCGAGCTGCCCGACAAGTCGCCCGGCGAGCTGCGGGACGCGCTCATCCGCGTCACCACCGTGCTCGTCGAGTCGCTGGCCGAGCACCCCGAAGAACGCCTGGTGCTCGGCGGCACCGCGAACCTCACCCGCAACGTCGCGGACTTCCCGGGCTCGCTGCGCCAGGTGCTCGAAGCGCTCGAGGAACAGGTCGTCGTGCTCAAGCTGCTGGCCGCCGCGCGCAACCCCGGTGCGATCACGGTCCGCATCGGTGAGGAAAATGAAGACGAGCAGATGCGCAGCACCTCGGTCGTCTCGATCGGCTACGGCCGCGACGACGTGGTGCTCGGCGGCATGGGGGTGGTCGGCCCGACCCGGATGGACTACCCCGGCACGATCGCCGCGGTGCGGGCGGTCGCCAACTACGTGGGGCAGATCCTGGCCGGCCGCTGAGCCGGGCAGAGCAGAAGGAGAAGCAGAGACGGTGGCGAGGGACTACTACGGCATCCTCGGGGTGGCCAAGAACGCGAGCGATCAGGAGATCAAGCGCGCGTACCGGAAGCTGGCCCGGGAGCTGCACCCCGACGTCAACCCGTCGGACGACGCCCAGCACAAGTTCGCCGAGGTCACGACGGCCTACGAGGTGCTGTCCGACCCGCAGAAGCGCAAGATCGTCGACCTCGGCGGCGACCCGATGGACGCCGGTGCGCGCGGCGGTGGCGGCGACCCGTTCGCCGGCTTCGGCGGCCTCGGCGACATCATGGACGCCTTCTTCGGCGCGGCCGGCGGTGGCGGCGGGCGCGGGCGCGGCCCGCGCAGCCGCGTCCAGCCCGGCTCCGACGCGCTGATCCGGCTCGGCCTCACCCTCGAGGAGTGCGCCACCGGCGTCGACAAGGAAATCGCCGTCGACACGGCGATCGTCTGCGACCTCTGCCGCGGCGCGGGCACCAGCGAGGGCACCTCGGTCAAGACCTGCGACACCTGCGGCGGCGCCGGCGAGGTCCAGTCCGTCCAGCGGTCCTTCCTCGGCCAGGTCGTCACCGCCCGCCCCTGCCCGGTCTGCCGCGGCTTCGGCGAGGTCATCCCCGACCCCTGCCGCCAGTGCGGCGGCGACGGCCGCATCCGCGCCCGCCGCAACGTCACCGCGAAGATCCCGCCGGGCGTCGGCGACGGCATGCGCATCCGGCTGTCCGGCCAGGGCGAGGTCGGCCCCGGCGGCGGCCCGGCCGGCGACCTGTACGTCGAGATCGACGAGACCCCGCACGAGGTCTTCGTCCGGCAGGGCCACGACCTGCACTGCAACTTCCGCATCCCGATGACCACGGCCGCGCTCGGCGCCACGGTGCCGATCTCGACCCTGGTCGACGGCGACTACGAACTCGACGTCGAACCGGGCACCCAGCCCAACGCCGAGCTCGTCCTCACCGGCAAGGGCATGCCGCGGCTGCGGTCCTCCGGCCGCGTCGACGGCCGCGGCGACCTGCACGTCCACATCGACGTCGTGGTCCCGACCAAGCTCGACGACGCCCAGCGCGAACTGCTCGTCGAGCTGGCCCAGCAGCGCGGCGAAGAGGTCCCGACGCTGGCGTCCAACGGCACCAAGCACGGCGGGCTGTTCGCCAAGCTCCGCGCCAAGAACCACCGCTGACCGTGCCCGACACCACCCTGCCGGTCTTCCTCGCCGCGTCCGTGCCGGCTTCGGGCCGCGCGGTCCTCGACGGCGAGGAAGCCCGGCACGCGGCCACCGTCCGCCGCCTGCGGGCCGGGGAACGGCTGGTCCTGTCCGACGGCGCCGGCGCGATGGCCCGGTGCGTCGTCGAGGGCGTCCAAGCCGGGCGGGACGCGCTGGTGACGCTGTCGGTCGAGTCGTCCTGGACCGAGGAACCCCCGGCGCTGCGGGTCCTGGTCGCGCAGGCGCTGGCCAAGGGCGACCGCGGAGAACTCGCCGTCGAACTCGCCACCGAAGCCGGCGTCGACGCGATCGTCCCCTGGCGGGCGGCCCGCAGCGTCGCCAAGTGGGAAGACGGCGGCCGCGGGGAGAAGGCGCTCGCACGGTGGCGGGCGACAGCCCGGGCGGCCGCGAAGCAGGCCCGGCGGGCGCACGTGCCGGACGTCACCGAGCCGGTGACCACGGGGGAACTGGCCGGGCTCGTGGCCACGATGTCGCTGGCCATCGTGCTGGAATCCGACGTCCCCGACCGGCTCACCGACCTGCCCCTGCCCGACACCGGGGACGTGCTGCTGGTCGTCGGGCCGGAAGGCGGGGTGACGGACGAGGAACTCGCCGTCCTGCGGGAAGCCGGAGCCCGGGCGGTCCGGCTCGGGACCACGGTCCTGCGGACCTCGACGGCCGCCGCCGTAGCCCTCGGAGCACTGGGTGCGCTCACCACCCGTTGGCAGTAGATCGCGGCGAAAAACGGCAAAAATTTGCGCCCAGTTATGGCGCGATCACGCTCCGACCGGTTACTCTCATTTACTAACGCACCGTTCAATGATCAGGTGCGCCACTGGGAAGAAGACTCCGCCGGGCACCTCCCCCCTCGGTCCGGCGGCCGCCGCGGTCGCGGTGAGGCGACCCCCAGGCTTCACCGCCACCGCGGCATCTCTTCTCGCTCGCTTCGCTCGCGGTCGAGCCGCGGTTTTGGTTTCGTCCTCTCCTCTGGGGGTCAAACCCCCAGACCCCCAGCCGGGGGCGAGCCCCCGGACCCCCCGCGAGTTTCGTTGTGGGTGGGTTGGGGAGGGCGTGTTGCGGGGCTCGGCGGCCTTCGGCGCCTTCGCTGGGTGGTGGGTGGGGGTCGATAGGGTGCTTCCATGAGCGAAGCTGATGCCGACACCCTCTTCGAACGGATCGTTGGTGGGGAGATCCCTGCTGACGTTGTCTATCAGGATGAAACCACCTTTGCCTTTCGGGATGTTCGGCCGCAGGCTCGGGTTCATGTGCTTGTTGTTCCGCGGAAGCGGTACCGGAACCTGGCCGAGCTTGCTGCTGGGGATCCGCGGCTTTTGAGTGATGTTGTCGCCACTGCTCGTAAGGTTGCCGAGATCGAGGGCATCCTCGAGAGCGGGTACCGGGTGGTGTTCAACACCGATGGGGATGCCGGGCAGACCGTGTTCCACGTGCACGCCCACGTTCTCGGCGGGGAGCCGCTCGGGTTGTTCGGGGCTCCGGACCAGGACTAGGGAAACCGGCCTGCGTCCTGTCGGTGGGTGCCAGTAGCATCGGTGGGGTCCGTTCTCCCTCACCGAGAAAGCAGGCCTGAGGCCACGTGGCCGGAACCGTACCGGGTGGTGCCGCCCGACCCGACGTCCCCGGGGACGTCGCCAAGACCGAGGATGCCGCCGTCCAGGCTGCGCAGTCCCGGTTCCCCATCCCCGACGCCGCCGCGCTCAGCCTGCTCGGCTCCCGCGACGAAAACCTGCGTGTCGCCGAGGAACTCCTGGCCGCCGACGTGCACGTCCGCGGCAACGAGGTCACCCTGACCGGAACACCCGCCGACGTCGCGTTCGCCGAACGCGTGTTCGCCGAGCTCGTGCAGCTCGCCACCGGCGGGCAGCAGGTCGGGCCCGACACCGTCCGGCGCACCGTCGGCATGCTCTCCACGGGCGACGCCTCGCCGGCCGAGGTCCTCAGCCTCAACATCGTCTCGCGCCGCGGCAAGACCATCCGGCCCAAGACGCTCAACCAGAAGCGGTACGTCGACGCCATCGACAAGCACACCGTCGTCTTCGGCATCGGCCCCGCCGGCACGGGCAAGACCTACCTCGCCATGGCGAAGGCCGTCCAGGCCCTCCAGGCCAAGCAGGTCACCCGCATCGTGCTGACCCGCCCGGCCGTCGAAGCCGGCGAACGCCTCGGCTACCTGCCCGGCACCCTGAACGAGAAGATCGACCCGTACCTGCGGCCGCTCTACGACGCCCTGCACGACATGGTCGAACCCGAGTCGATCCCGCGGCTCATGCAGGCCGGCACCATCGAGATCGCGCCGCTGGCCTACATGCGCGGCCGCACGCTGAACGACGCCTTCATCATCCTCGACGAGGCCCAGAACACCACGCCCGAGCAGATGAAGATGTTCCTCACCCGGCTCGGCTTCGGGTCCAAGATCGTCGTCACCGGCGACATCACCCAGGTCGACCTGCCCAGCGGGCAGCGCAGCGGCCTGCGGGTCGTGCGCGACATCCTCACCGGCGTCGAGGACCTCCACTTCGCCGAGCTCACCAGCCAGGACGTCGTCCGGCACCGGCTCGTCGCGAGCATCGTCGACGCCTACGAGAAATGGCAGGCCGTGCAGGACGCCCAGCAGAACGACGGCTGGAAGGGCAACCGGCGTTGAGCATCGAGATCGCCAACGAGTCCGGCGTCATCGTCGACGAGACGTCCATCGTCTCCGCCGCCCGCTACGCCCTCGACAAGATGGAGGTCAGCCCGCTCGCCGAGCTGTCCATCCTGCTCGTCACCCTCGACGTCATGGAAGACCTCCACGAGCGCTGGATGGACCTGCCCGGTCCCACCGACGTCATGGCCTTCCCCATGGACGAGCTCGACTCCTCCCGCCGCCCCGACGCGCCCGACGCGTCGCCGGCGCTGCTCGGGGACATCGTGCTCTGCCCGGCGTTCGCCAAAGACCAGGCCAAGACCGCGGGCCACGGTCTGATCGACGAGCTGCACCTGCTCACCGTGCACGGCGTGCTCCACCTCCTCGGCTACGACCACGCCGAACCCGCCGAGGAACGCGAGATGTTCGCCCTCCAGAAGCGCATCCTCGGCGAGTACCAGGAGGCCGTCGCCGCCCTGGAGAAGCGGGACGCCCAGCGCAACACCGACGACCGCGTCCTCGGCATCGCCGGGCTCGACGCCCCCGCCACCGCCGCCGAGCCACCCGCCGGGGAAACGCCCTAGGCGCCAGCCATGGAACAGCTCTTCTTCGCGATCGCGCTCGTCCTCCTGGCGGGCGTGTTCGCGGCGGCGGACGCCGCGATCAGCACCGTGTCGCAGGCCCGGGCCGACGGCCTCGCCCGGCTCGGGCTGCCCGGGGCCAGCCAGCTCGCCGCCGTCGTCGCCGAACGCCGGCGGCACATCAACCTGCTGCTGCTGCTCCGGCTCGGCTGCGAGCTCACCGCCACCGTGCTCGTCACGGTCTTCGTGGGCACCCGGCTGGCGCCGCTCGGCCTCGCCGTGCTGGTCGCCGCGGTCGTCATGGTCGTCGTCAGCTACGTCCTCATCGGCGTCGGCCCGCGCACCCTCGGCCGCCAGCACCCCTACCGCATCGGCCGCTACGTCGCCGGGCCCGTCCGCGTCCTCGGATCCGTCCTGGGCCCGCTGTCCCGGCTGCTCATCCTCATCGGTAACGCGATCACGCCCGGCCAGGGCTTCCGCGAAGGCCCGTTCACCTCCGAAGTGGAGCTGCGCGAGCTCGTCGACCTCGCCCAGGAACGCGGCGTCGTCGAGGACTCCGAACGCGAGATGATCCACTCGGTGTTCGAGCTCGGTGACACCGTCGCCCGCGAGGTCATGGTCCCGCGCACCGAGATCGTCTGGATCGAGCGCACCAAGACCGTCCGGCAGGCGCTGGCGCTCGCGCTGCGCACCGGCTTCACCCGGCTGCCGGTGATCGACGAGTCCGTCGACGACATCGTCGGCGTCGTCAACATCAAGGACCTGATGACCGGCTACCTCGAGCCCGACGGGCCGAGCACCGTCGTCGACTCCGTGATGAACTCCGCGTCCTTCGTCCCCGACTCGAAGCGGCTCGACGAGCTGCTCAAGGAGATGCAGCGCTCGCACAACCACATGGCGATCGCCGTCGACGAGTACGGCGGCACGGCGGGCCTGCTCACCATCGAAGACGTGCTCGAGGAGATCGTCGGCGAGATCACCGACGAGTCCGACGCCGACGAGCGCCCCGAAGTCGAGGAGCTCGACGGCGGCGCCGTCCGCGTCTCCTCCCGGATGAGCGTCGACGACCTGGGCGAACTGTTCGGCATCGACCTCGAAGACCACGACGTGGAGACCGTGGGCGGGCTGCTCGCGGAACGACTGGGTAGGGTCCCGCTGCCGGGGGCCGAAGCCGAGGTCGCCGGCCTTCGGCTGTTCGCCGAAGGGGGCAAGGACCGGCGCGGCCGCATGCGGATCACCTCCGTGGTCGTGCACCCGGCCGACGCCGAAGCCATGACGGACCCCGTCGACCGGACGCGCCGCCGCACGCGCCTGCCCCACCCCGACGAACGCGACAGGAGCGTCGAACATGCCTGACCTCGAGGCCGAGGACCAGAAACTCGTCACGCTGGCCCGGTCCTCGCGCGCCCGCATCCAGGCCCCCGAGGGCGCCGCGGTCCGCGACACCGACGGCCGGACCTACGCCGCCGGCACGGTCGACCAGCCGTCGTTCAAGCTCACCGCGCTGCAGGCCGCCGTCGCCGCCGCGCTGTCCAGCGGCGCCGAGGGCATCGAGGCCGCCGCCGTCGTCACCGACCAGGGCCTGGTCAAGGGCGCGTCCGTGCACGCCGTCCGCGACATCGCGAAGTACGCGCCGATCATCCTGGCCGGCCCGGACGGCGAAGTCATCGAGGTGCTCACCCGATGACCGAGCACCGTTCCGGATTCGCCTGCTTCGTCGGACGGCCCAACGCCGGGAAGTCGACGCTGACCAACGCCCTCGTCGGCACCAAGGTCGCGATCACCTCCAGCAAGCCGCAGACCACCCGGCACGCCATCCGCGGCATCGTCCACCGCGAGGACGCCCAGCTCGTCCTCATCGACACGCCCGGCCTGCACCGCCCGCGCACCCTGCTCGGCGAGCGGCTCAACGACATCGTGCACACCACCTGGTCCGAAGTGGACGTCGTCGGCTTCTGCGTCCCGGCCAACGAGAAGATCGGGCCCGGCGACAAGTTCATCGCGAACGAGCTGCAGAAGATCGCCAAGCGGACGCCGGTCATCGGCATCGTCACCAAGACCGACCTCGTCCAGCCCCAGCAGGTCGCCGAGCAACTGCTCGCCCTGCAGCAGGTGATGGACTTCGCCGAGCTCGTCCCGGTGTCCGCAGTGGACGGCTTCCAGGTCGGCACCCTGACCGACCTGCTGGTCCGGCGGCTGCCCGAAGGCCCGCAGCTGTACCCGGGCGGCGAGCTCACCGACGAGCCCGAGCAGACCCTGGTCGCGGAGCTGATCCGCGAGGCGGCACTGGAGGGCGTCCGCGACGAGCTGCCGCACTCGATCGCCGTCACCGTCGAGGAGATGCTGCCCCGCGAAGGCCGCGACGACCTCGTCGACGTGCACGCGTTCCTCTACGTGGAACGGCCCAGCCAGAAGGGGATCATCCTGGGCCACAAGGGCGAACGGCTGCGCGAGGTCGGTGCCACCGCCCGCAAGAACATCGAGCGGCTGCTCGGCTCCAAGGTCTACCTCGACCTGCACATCAAGGTGGCCAAGGAGTGGCAGCGCGACCCCCGTCAGTTACGCCGGCTCGGTTTCTGAGGCGTTTTCCCGCCCGCCGGAGAGCGGCGGCGGAATTCCTGGTCTCGATTCGGTCGCGGCGGGACGAAACCCGGGGCGCGCGATGATCTCGCCCCCTACAGTCGCGGCTTCGACCACACCGCGGCCGGTCGGGGCGGCTGCGGAACCGGTGGTCGTCTCTGGAGCACGACGAAGGGGAACAACCGACCATGACCGACAGCCAGGGCATGCCCAACTACCCCGGCGAGCAGCCGAACCAGCCCGGCGGCCAGCCGAACTACCCCGGTGGGCAGCCGGGCGGTTACCAGCCGGGCCCGCCCCCGAGCAACAACCTCGTGTGGGCGATCCTCACCACGATCCTGTGCTGCCTCCCGTTCGGCATCGTGTCGATCGTCCAGGCCGCGAAGGTGAACGGCCTGTGGGCGCAGGGGCAGACCGCGGCCGCGCAGGAGGCCGCCAACTCCGCCAAGAAGTGGGCGATCATCGCCGCGGTCGTCGGTGTGGTCGTCAACGTGCTGTGGATCATCCTGCTGATGGCGGGTGCGCTCTCGTTCAACACGACCACGTCGCCATACTGACGTAGCCGAGCAGCAGGAGGATCCCGGTGACCGACCAGTACCCGCCGCCGTACCCGCCCCAGGGCGGGCCGGGTTACGGCTACGGCTACGCGCCGCCGAACTACGGGCCACCGCCGGACAACAACCTGGTGTGGGCGATCCTGAGCACCGTGCTCTGTTGCCTGCCCCTGGGTGTGGTCGCGATCGTGAAGGCCAACCAGGTGCACACGCTGTGGTACCAGGGCTTCCACGCCGAGGCGCAGAAGGCCGCGGCCGACGCCCGCAAGTGGGCGATGTGGTCGGCCATCACGGTCGGGATCCTCCTGCTGCTCTACGTCGTGTTCATCGTGGTGATGATCGTGTTCGTCGGCGCCAACGCGAACCGGCTGACGCCGTGACCACGACCGTCTACACGGGATACCCGGCCCGCGGCGCCAAGGCCAGGCTGCGCGCGCTCAGCGCGCCGATGGCCGTCGTCGCCGGGCTCGGTGCGTGCTGCGTGGCCGTCTGGGTCGGCGACCCGACCACCCCGGGCGGGTTCCTGCCCATCTGCCCGACGAAGGCGCTGCTCGGCATCGACTGCCCGGGCTGCGGCGGCATGCGGATGGCGTACAGCCTGATGCACGGGGACATCCCCGCGGCCCTGCACTACAACGCCGTGTCGCTCGTCGTCGTGCTGCTGATGGGGTGGAGCGTCGTCGCGTGGACGCTCGGGCGCCTGCGCGGCCGCGCGATGGACAGCTGGCTGCACTGGCGATGGACGCCGCTGGTCTTTTCGATCGTGTTCGTCGTCTGGTTCGTCATCCGCAACCTGCCGTTCGCGCCGTTCACGGGCTTGCGCGTCTGATCGGGACGGACCGGAACCGGGTCGCCACCGACCGCGTCGGACCGGCGGGCGGTTCACCCGGACAGCTGAAGCCTGGGCGCCACGGCGGACGGCCAACCGAGTACGCTCCCGCGGACCGGACCGACGAGGGCGGATCCGTTTCCGCGTGTCGGGGAAGTGACCAGCGAGGGGAAGACACCCAATGACCGATCCCTACGGTCAGCAGCCCTTCGGGCAGCAGCCCGGTGGCCAGCAGCCGTTCGGACAGCCGCAGCCCTACGGGCAACCCGCGCCCTACGGGCAACCCGCGCCCTACGGGCAGCCGGCGCCGTTCGGGCAGCAGGGCAACCCCTTCGGTCCGCCGCGCAACTACGCGAGCTGGGGAAAGCGCGCCCTGGCCTGGCTCATCGATCTGAGCCCCCTCCTCGGGCTGTACTTGGTTCTGCTGCTGCTCATCCTCGTCTTCGGGCACGTCGCCTCGCTGTGGCTCACGATCGGCGTGCTCGGCTGGCTCGGGTGGATCGGCTGGTCCATCTACAACCGGTGGATCACACAGGGAAACACCGGTCAGTCGATGGGCAAGCGGTACGCCAAGATCAAGCTGGTCCGGGAGGACACCGGGCAGCCGGTCGGCCCGGGCACGGCCTTCCTGCGCGACCTCGCGCACGCCGTCGACAGCGCCGTCTGCTACGTCGGCTGGCTCTGGCCGCTGTGGGACGACAAGTCCCAGACCCTCTCCGACAAGATCATCGGCACGGTCGTGGTCAACGCCGACGACGCGGCCGCGCCGTTCGCGCAGCAGGGTGCGCCGGGGTTCGCCGGCGGCTTCCCGCCGCCGGGGCCGCAGCCGGGCCAGTTCGGCCAGCCGCCCTCCGGCGGGTTCCCGCAGCAGCCCGCGTCCGGGGGTTTCCCCCAGCAGCCGCAGTCCGGTGGCTTCGAGCAGCAGCAGCCCGCTCCGGGTGGCTTCGGCCAGCCGCAGCCGGGCGGGTTCGGCCAGCCCCCGTCCTCCGGGGGGTTCGCGCAGCCCCCGCAGCCGGGCCAGCCGCTCGCCCCGCCACCGGGTGGGGGCGGCGCCTTCGACGAGCAGGCGGAGCGCACCCAGATGCTGCGCCCGGGCTCCGGGAACGCCTTCGACGAGCAGGCCGAGCGCACCCAGATGCTGCGTCCGGACGCCCAGGGCGAACCCGAAACGACCCAGAAGATCCAGCCCGGCCAGTTCGGCCAGCCGCCGAACGAGCAGCGCTGATCCGTTCCTTTCCGCACCACCGCCGGAGTCGCCCGGCGGAAATCACGAATAGTTGGGGTAGAACGTCATGACCAATCCCTACGGCCAGCAGCAGCCCTACGGCCAGCAGCCGCAGCAGCCGGGTTACGGCCCGCCGTCCGGCGGCACGCCCGCGCCCTACGGCCAGCCGGCGCCGTACGGGCAGCCCGCGCCGTACGGCCAGCCGCCCACCGGTGGCTTCGGCGCCCCCGGCTACGGCATGCCCGGCGGCGGTGGCGACATCAACGCCATCAAGGACTACAAGGGCTGGGCGATCGGCTCCATCTTCCTCTGCTGGATCCTCGCGATCTTCGCGATCATGAAGTCCAACGAGGTCCAGACGTACAAGATGCAGGGCAACTACGCGATGGCGGAGCAGGCCTCGCGCACCACGAAGACGCTCTGCCTGATCGCCACCATCATCGGCGCGCTGGGCTGCGTGCTGACGATCGTCTGGATCATCATCGCGGCCGTCGCCGCCAGCAGCTGCTACGGCTACTACTGCTGATTCCGCGGGGCGCTCCACCCCGGCATCATCCCGAAGTGGGACGATGTCGGGGTGGTGAACCTCTACCGCGACACCGGGGTGGTGTTGCGCACGCACAAGCTGGGTGAGGCCGACCGGATCGTCACCCTGCTGACGCGACGGCACGGCAAGGTCCGCGCCGTGGCGAAGGGCGTGCGGCGCACCTCGTCGCGCTTCGGGGCCCGGCTGGAGCCGTTCGGCCACGTCGACGTGCAGTTCTACACCGGGCGCACGCTCGACGTCATCACCCAGGTCGAGACCGTCGACGCGTTCCAGCTGCCGCTGGTCGCCGACTACCAGAGCTACACCGCGGCCAGCGCGATCGCCGAAACCGCGGACCGGCTCTCGGCCGAAGAGGGCGAGCCGGTGCTCAAGCTGTACCTCCTCGTCGTCGGAGCGCTGCGGGCGCTGGCCGACGGGCAGCGTGACTCCTCGCTGGTGCTCGACGCGTTCCTGCTCCGCGCGATGTCCTACGCCGGCTGGGCGCCCGCGCTCACCGAGTGCGCCCGCTGCGGCCTGCCCGGCCCGCACACGGCGTTCAGCGTCGCCGCGGGCGGCTCGATGTGCGCCGACTGCCGGATCGCCGGCTGCGTGCACCCCGCTCCCGAGGTCCTCGACCTGCTCACCGCCCTGCTGCACGGCGAATGGCCGCTGGCCGAGGCGACCCTGCCCGGCACCCGCCGCGACGCGAGCGGGCTGGTCGCGGCGCACCTGCAGTGGCACCTGGAGCGGCAGCTGCGGTCCCTGCCCCTGGTCGAGCGCCGTGCCCGCGAGTCGGTGAAGCAAGCCGGGGGCTCCGCCACCCCGCAAAGACAGGCGGTACCCGGGCAGTAGGGTCGGGCCTGACCGGTTTCACCCATCCAGGGAGGCTCGCAGTGCTGCGCAGGGGACGCGACAACAAGGCGTCGCGATACGAGCTGCGGGCCCCGGATCCGCACCCGTCGGGCGCGAAGCCGCCGGAGATCCCGCGTGAGCTGGTGCCCAAGCACGTCGCGCTGGTGATGGACGGCAACGGCCGCTGGGCCAACCAGCGCGGCCTGCCGCGGATCGAAGGCCACAAGCGCGGCGAAGCGGTGATGATCGACGTCGCCAGCGGCGCGGTCGAACTCGGCGTCAAGTGGCTCTCGGTGTACGCGTTCTCGACCGAAAACTGGAAGCGCAGCCCCGAAGAGGTGCGGTTCCTGATGGGCTTCAACCGCGACACCATCCGCCGCCAGGTCGACTACCTCGGCTCGATCGGCGTGCGCATCCGCTGGGCCGGGCGGCGGCCGAAGCTGTGGGCGTCGGTCATCAAGGAACTGCAGGCGGCCGAGGAGAAGACCAAGCACAACACGGCGCTGAACATGACCATGTGCGTCAACTACGGCGGCCGCGCCGAGCTGGGCGACGCCATGCAGCGGATCGCCCGTGACGTCGCCGACGGCAAGCTGAACCCCGACAAGGTCAACGAAAAGACCATCGGGAAGTACCTGTACCAGCCGGACATGCCGGACGTGGACCTGTTCCTGCGGCCTTCGGGTGAACAGCGGACGTCGAACTTCCTGCTGTGGCAGTCGGCCTACGCCGAGATGGTCTACCAGGACACCCTGTTCCCGGACTTCGACCGCACCCACCTCTGGCGGGCCTGCCTGGAATTCGCGAAGCGGGATCGCCGCTTCGGCGGCGCCGTCGACCAGGCGGCTTCTTCGTGAGCGCCACCGAAGCGGTCGAAACGGCGGAGCTGCTGACCCGGGCCCGCGAGGCCCTCGAGCGCTACCTCGAGGTCCACGTGGACGACGACGGCGCGCTGACGTTCTCCCACGGCGGCGTCCCGTGCGTGATCCAGGCGACCCGGCTCGGCGAGGGGCTCACCGTGCTGACCCTGACCTGTGTGGTCGGCTGGGACCTGGTGGACGCGCCTTCGCTGTCGATCGCGGTCGCCGAGCGGGCGGGGCAGGGGTTGTTCGGGACGCTCGGGATCGGGCATTCGGACAACGGGGCCGACGTGACCCTGCGGTACGCGTTCCCGGCCGCCGGGCTGGACCCGGCGGCGCTCGGGACGTTGCTGATGCTGGTGGTGTCGACGGCTTCGCAGCTGCGGACCGATCTGCCCGGAATCGTGCCCGGCGACTGACCCGTCCGGGGTGGACTTTCCGCCGCGAACGGAGGATCGGGGTCCGAAACGGACCTTGATCCTCCGTTCGCGGCCCGTGCGGCTCCCCGGGTGCCGGGCGGTGCTGGCATCATCGCCGTCGTGAACATCGTTTCCGACACCGAGGCCGAGCCCGGCCGGCGCACGCGCCGGTTCCGGATCAGCTCGGTCGAGGTGCTGTGCGCGATCCTGCTGATCGCGATCCTCGCCCAGAGCCGGCTGCAGCAGGTGTTCGACGTCCCCGCGTTGCGCACCGGCTCGACCGTGTTCGTCGCCGTCTGCGTCCAGGCGCTGCCGTTCCTCGTGCTGGGCGTGCTGATCAGCGGGGCCATCGCCGCGTTCGTGCCCGCCCGCGTGCTGGAGAAGGTGCTGCCCCGCCGGGCCGGGGCGGCGGTCGGCGTCGCCGGCCTGGCCGGGGTCGCGCTGCCGGGCTGCGAATGCGCTTCGGTGCCGGTGGCGCGGCGGCTGATGGGGCAGGGCGTGGCCCCGGCCGCGGCGCTGACGTTCCTGCTCGCGGCACCGGCGGTGAACCCGGTGGTGCTGGTGGCCACCGCGGTCGCGTTCCCCGGCAAGCCGGAGATGGTGCTGGCGCGGTTCGCCGGCTCGCTCGCCACGGCGATGGTGATGGGCTGGCTGTGGGCCCGCTGGGGCAAGCTCGAGTGGATCACTTCGCGGGCCCTGCGGCGTCTCCCGGACGTGGCGGGCGGTCAGCGGTGGCGCGTGTTCGCCGAGACGGCGCGGACGGACCTGGTCGAGGCGGGCGGTTTCCTGGTGCTGGGGGCACTGATCTCGTCGGCGCTGAACGTGCTCGTGCCGGCGAAGTGGTTCGGGGTGCTGGGCGGCCAGCTCGTGCTGGGTGTGGTGGTGATGGCGGTGCTGGCGGTGGTGCTGGCGCTGTGCAGCGAGGCGGACGCGTTCGTCGCGGCGTCGCTGACGGCGTTGCCGCTGCTGCCGAAGCTGGTGTTCCTGGTCGTGGGCCCGGCGATCGACGTCAAGCTGTTCGCGCTGCAGGCGGGGACGTTCGGCCGGTCGTTCGCGGTGCGGTTCGCGCCGGCGACCTTCGTGGTGGCGGTGGCCTGCGCGGTGGGGGCCGGATTCCTGGTGGGGGTCGCGTGAAACGGGAAACCCAGAACATCCTGCTGATCCTGCTCGGCGGGGCGTTGGTCAAGATCGCGGTGAACGGCGATTACCTGCGGTACGTGAAGCCGGCGCAGCAGCCGTGGATCATCGCCGGCGGCGCGGTGATGGTGCTGCTGGGCGCGGTGGCGATCGTCCGTGACCTCGTGGCGTCGCGGGCCGCCGTGCCGCACGAGCACGGTGAGCACGCGCACTCGGCGCGTCCGGCGTGGCTGCTGCTGGTGCCGGTGCTGGCGGTGTTCCTGATCGCGCCGCCGGCGCTGGGGTCGGACTCGGTGATCCGCACGGAGGCCCGCGCCCCGTCGACCGCGGCGGCGGCCAACGCGGCGGCGTTCCCGCCGTTGCCGGTGGGGAACGTGGTGCCGTTGACGGTGAACGAGTTCGTCAGCCGCGCGGGCTGGGACGCGGCGGGCACGTTGAATGGCCGCACGGTGTCCCTGACGGGGTTCGTGGTGCACACCGAAGGCAGCACGCTGCTGGCGCGGCTGGTGATCAGCTGCTGCGCGGCGGACGCGTTCCCGGTGACGGTCCGCCTCCGCGGCGGCGAAGCCGACCACCTCGCCAGCGACGCCTGGATCCAGGTCACGGGCCAGGTGGTCCCGGGCACGGCGACGAAGGAGAACAGCTACACGCCGGACTTCGCCCCGGCCTCGGTAGCCCCGGTCCCCACCCCGAAGGACCCCTACGAGTACTGACCCCGTACCCACCCGGACGACACGCGTACGCGGGTGGACGACACGCGTACGCAGGTGGACGACACGAGGTGGCCGGGGGCGGGCGGTGTGTCGTCCGGCTGGGTACGCGAGTTCGCTTTCCCGGTACGCGTGTCGTCCGGTCAGGTACGCGTGTCGTCCGGCTGGGTACGGCCGGGTGGGTCAGTGCTCGGCGCAGGTGCCGGTGATCTCGACCGTGTGGGAGATCTCCGAGAAGCCGTGCTCGGCCGCGATCTTCTCCGCCCAGCGCTCGACGGCCGGGCCCTCGACCTCGACCGTGCGGCCGCACAGGCGGCACACCAGGTGATGGTGGTGGTGCGCCGAGCAGCGGCGGTAGATCGCCTCGCCCGAGTCCGTGCGCAGCACGTCGATCTCGCCGGCTTCCGACAGCGACTGCAGGGTGCGGTACACCGTCGTCAGGCCGATGCCGTCGCCGCGTTTGCGGAGCTCGTCGTGCAGCTCCTGGGCCGACCGGAAGTCGTCGATCGTGCTGAGCAGCTCGACGACCGCGGCCCGCTGCCGGGTGGATCGGCGCCCGGGGAGCGGGGCCTGGCTGCGCGACGCGGCCGTGTTCATCATTTTCCTTCCTGCACGTGGGCGACGGCGTCGACGACGATGTGCGCCAGGTGGTCGTCGGCGAGCCGGTAGACGACCTCGCGGCCGCGGCGCTCGCCCTGGACCACCCCGGCCGTCTTCAGCACCCGCAGGTGCTGGCTGATCAGCGGCTGGGCGACGTCGAGGGCGTCGACCAGCTCGTGGACGCACCGGTCGGCCGCCCGCAGCTGCAGCACGATCGCGATCCGGACCGGCGCCGCCAGCGCGCGCAGCAGGTCGCCCGCGTCGGTCAGCACCGACTGCGCGGGGTGGGCCGGGGACGCGGGATTCCCTTCGGGCGCCGGGGTGCAGTCCGCGAGCCCCGGCTGGGCGCCACTCCCGGTGACCGTCGCCATTCCCGCCTCCACGCTGCCCGCGACCATGAATTCCGTAGTCATTGCCGATAACGGTCCCGCCCATCCTAGTGTTCCCCCGTCCGGGACCCCCGCCGCGGCGGGGAGCTGCGGGGTACGGCTGGTCGTGTTACCCCGTTCGGGTGAGTTCGTGGGATATTGGCGCTGCGGCTTCGCAAGTGGTGGCCGACGGGGCAAGGTGGTCGCGGAGCGTCTCGCCCTTTTACCGGATGCCGGCGACCCGCCCGAGCAGAGCAGTGGGGAGACATGACGCGTTTCGTGACGAAGGCAGCCGCCCTGACGGCTGCGGTGTTCCCGCTGGTCGGCGTAGGGGTCGCCGGTGCGCAGACCCAGGCGGTCGACGAGAAGACCGGCCCGGTCTCCTTCGCGAACATCGCCTCGGTGCGGATCGGGGACGAAGGGCAGCGCGGTGGCGCCCTGATCACCGAAACGCAACGATCGCCGCTGCTGCCCGGCCAGTCGAAGCTCGGCGTGGACCGCGTCTCGGTGCCCAAGGACGACGGCGAGCGCGCCACCTTCGGCGGGCACTACCAG
Organism: Amycolatopsis rifamycinica; assembly: GCF_000695625.1. Lineage (GTDB taxonomy): Bacteria > Actinomycetota > Actinomycetes > Mycobacteriales > Pseudonocardiaceae > Amycolatopsis > Amycolatopsis rifamycinica. Next base: position 100,756 of record NZ_JMQI01000015.1, on the reverse strand, counting down.
ATCGACCTCGGCCGCTACAGCGCGTCACAGAACCCGTACCCGCCGGGGGTCGCGAGCCGGGACCACAACGTCTTCGCCGCGCTGCAGGCCACCACCGTGCCCACCGCGGCCGCGGAGACCAACTACGCGCTGCGGGACAACTGGCAGGGCGGCGCCAGGCCGTCCGACAACACCGTGCTCGTGCTGGAAGGCGCCAAGACGGCGGTGGACTGCGCCGGCCCGGCGAAGCTGTCGGCCACCTCGTCGGTGACCCGGCTGTGGGTGCGCCAGGCCGGCGGCGGGCTCGGCATCGTCCCGGTGCCCGGCGGCACCGCCGGCCTCCAGCTGAAGAACCTGCGGCTCGGCCCGCCCGGCGACATCGGGAACGCCGACCGGGCGACCACGGTCTCCGACCTCAGGCTGACCCGCGTCGCCGCCTTCGACCAGCTGATCCGCCAGGACGGCTGGCGCGGGGGCGACGCCACCGCCGTCGCCGGCTGGCGGGTCGAGATCACCACGCACGTCAAGGACGCCGGCGGCGCCGCCCTGCAGGACGTGAAGACGACCATCGTGCTCGGCGGGGTCAGCTGCTCGATCCCGAAGGGGTTCGTCGCGAAGGCCGGCGGGCCGGCGGGCGGCACGAACGCCACGCAGCCCGCGGTGCCGACGCAGGTCCCGGCCGGCTACCTGGGCGCGGCCGCCCCGGCCACCGACGGCTCGCGCGTCCCGCTCGGCATCGGCCTGCTCTTCGGCGGGGTCTTCTTCGCCGCCGTCGCCCTGCTGCTGGGACGGCGGCGCAAGACCGGGTCGGGCTAGGTGCTGCGCACCGCGCTGGCCGCCGTCGCGGCGGCGCTGGCCGTGGCCGCCTTCGCGGCCGGGATCATCGTGCTGACCTGGCTGCCACCCGCCGCGACGCCGGTGGTGGCGGCGCCCCCGCCCGGCGCGCTGCCGGGCGAGAACGCCGCCCCGGCCGTGCTCCCCGCCGACAGCGAGACGGCCACCCAGCAGCGGCCGGGCACGGTCCGGCTGCCCGGCGGCGCCACCGCCCGCCTGGTCCGCACCGAACTGACCGACACCGGCGTGCTGCCGATCCCGCGCGGCCTCGGCGACGCGGCCTGGTGGGGCGCCAAGCTGGGCGCGGACCGAGGGGCGGCGGTGCTGTCCGGCCACGTGAACTGGGAGGGCGGGCGCGGGCCGTTCGACGAGCTGTGGCGGATGCGTGACGGCGACCAGGTGAGCGTGGTCGACGCCCGCGGCGGCCGGTGGGTCTACCGCGTCGACGACGTCGTCACGCTGCCGAAGGAGACGTTGCCGTCCCAGGCCGCCCGGTGGTTCGGGCAGGACGGCCCGCACCGGCTGGTGCTGGTGACCTGCGGCGGCGACTACGTCGGCGGCACCGAGGGCTACGACGAGAACCGCCTGGTCACGGCCAAGCTGGTGACGCGCCCCACCGGCTGATCGAGTTCGCTGCAACCTCCTGCGCCCGTCGCGGCATGCCTGTCCGTGCACTGCCCACGACAGCGAAGGAGCGCGAACCCATGCAGGAACGGAACCCGGCGGAGCCGAAAAAGGGCTCCGGCCGCTGGTGGATCGTCGGCGTCGCCGGGGCCTTCGTGGTCGCGGCGCTGGTCGCGACCCTGCTCGTGTTCACCGGAAAGGATGAACCCGCCGGCGCGAACGGCACCGGGACGCCCGTTCCGGCCGCGAACCAGCCGGCCCCGCAGGACCCTCGGCAGGACACCGGCCGGGCGCCGGCTCAGCTGTCCCTGCCCGGCGGCGGCACCGCCAAGCTGATCCAGGAGGACCTCGACGCCGCGGGCGCGCTCAAGATCCCCGAGGGCCTCGACGAGGCCGCCTGGTGGGGCGCGAAGCTCGGCGCCGACCACGGCGTCGCGCTGCTGTCCGGGCACGTGAACTGGAAGGGCAAGAAGGGCCCGTTCACCGAGCTCTGGCAGGTCAAGCAGGGGCAGGAGGTCAAGCTGACCGACGCCGCGGGCGGCGCATGGGTGTACAAGATCGAGGCCACCGAGACCGTGCACAAGTCCGAGCTCGCCGGCCGGTCCGAGCAGCTGTTCAACCCCGACGGGCCGCACAAGCTGCTGCTCGTCACCTGTGGCGGCGAGTACGTCGGCGGCAGCGAGGGGTACGAGGACAACCGCGTCGTGACGGCGTCGCTGGTGTCGCGGCCGTAGGCTCACCTGCGCGAAAAGCGATAGGTCCCGGCGGATACCCTGGACGTTCAAGTCCGATGAACCGTCCCCGCAAGCTTTTCGGAGCGTGGAGTGCCCACGAACACCATTGAGAAGATCATCAGCCTGTGCAAGCGCCGTGGTTTCGTCTTCGCCAGCGGAGAGATCTACGGCGGCACCCGTTCTGCGTGGGACTACGGGCCGCTCGGGGTCGAGCTCAAGGACAACATCAAGCGCCAGTGGTGGAAGACCGTCGTCCAGGGCCGCGACGACGTCGTCGGCCTCGACTCCTCGGTGATCCTGCCGCGTGAGGTCTGGGTCGCGTCGGGGCACGTCAACGTGTTCACCGACCCGCTGATCGAGTGCCTGTCGTGCCACAAGCGGTTCCGCGCCGACCAGCTCGCCGAGGAGTTCTCGGCGCGCACCGGCAAGGAGACCAGCGAGGACGACCTGTCCGAGGTGCCGTGCCCGAACTGCGGCACGCGCGGCAAGTACACCCCGCCGCGGGACTTCAACATGATGCTGAAGACCTACCTCGGCCCGGTGGAGTCCGAAGAGGGCCTGCACTACCTCCGTCCGGAGACCGCGCAGGGCATCTTCGTGAACTTCTCCAACGTCCAGACGACGTCGCGGAAGAAGCCGCCGTTCGGCATCGGCCAGATCGGCAAGTCCTTCCGCAACGAGATCACGCCGGGCAACTTCATCTTCCGGACGCGTGAGTTCGAGCAGATGGAGATGGAGTTCTTCGTCGAGCCGGGCGAGGACGAGCGCTGGCACCAGTACTGGATCGACGAGCGGACCAACTGGTACACCGACCTCGGCATCAAGGCCGAGAACCTGCGCCACTACGAGCACCCGAAGGAAAAGCTCTCGCACTACGCGAAGCGGACCGTCGACATCGAGTACCGGTTCGCGTTCAACGCGGGTCAGGAGTGGGGCGAGCTCGAGGGCATCGCGAACCGCACCGACTTCGACCTGACGACGCACTCGAACCACTCGGGCCAGGACCTGTCGTTCTTCGACCAGGCTTCGGGCCAGCGGTACCGGCCGTTCGTCATCGAGCCGGCCGCCGGTGTCGGCCGCTCGATGATGGCGTTCCTGGTGGACTCCTACGTCGAGGAAGAGGTGCCGAACGCCAAGGGCGGCACCGACACCCGCGTGGTGCTGAAGCTCGACCCGCGGCTTTCGCCGTTCAAGGTCGCGGTGCTGCCGCTGTCGCGCAACGCCGACCTGACCCCGAAGGCGAAGGAGGTCGCGGCGACGCTGCGCAAGCACTGGAACGTCGACTTCGACGACGCCCAGGCGATCGGCCGCCGCTACCGCCGCCAGGACGAGATCGGCACGCCGTACTGCGTCACGGTCGACTTCGACTCGCTCGAGGACCAAGCCGTGACCGTGCGCGAGCGCGACACGATGTCGCAGGAGCGCATCGCGATCGACAAGCTCGAGTCCTACCTGGCGGGCCGCCTCATCGGCTGCTGAGCCACCCGGGCCCGGGTACCCCTGACACCTGTCACGGCCAGGTCGTGACGCACGGTCTGGGGACCCGGGCCCGCCGGGCGGCAGCCTGGGGGCATGCGAGAAACAGACATCCGGGCGGTGGCGGCGGGGGCCGCGATCCACCTCACCGGCCTGCGGAAACACTACGGTGACGTCCACGCGGTCGACGGCGTCGACCTGACCATCGCCCCGGGCGAGGTGGTCGCCCTGCTCGGCCCGAACGGCGCCGGCAAGTCCACCACCGTCGACATGATCCTCGGCCTGACCAGCCCCGGTGACGGCGAAGTGCGCGTGTTCGGGCGCACGCCGATCGACGCCGTCCGCGCCGGGCTCATCGGCGCGATGCTGCAGGGCGGCGCCCTGATGGACGACCTGACCGTCGGCGAAACCGTCGGCATGGTCGCTGCGCTGCACCGCCGTCCGATGCCCGTGGCCGAGGCCCTGCGCGCGGCCGGCGTCGAGGAGCTGGCCGGCCGCCGCGCCAACAAGCTCTCCGGCGGCCAGAAACAGCGTGTGCGGTTCGCCGTCGCCCTCGTGAGCAACCCCGACCTGCTGATCCTCGACGAGCCGACCGCGGCGATGGACGTCGGCACCCGGCGCGAGTTCTGGCAGTCGATGTACTCCTTCACCGAGTCCGGCCGCACGGTCCTGTTCGCCACGCACTACCTCGAAGAGGCCGAGGAGTTCGCCGACCGGGTGGTGCTGATGCGCCGCGGCCGGATCGTCGCCGACGGCAGCGTCGCCGAGGTCCGCGCGCTGGCCGGCGGCCGCACCCTGCGCGCCGCCGTCCCGGGCGCCACCGAGGCGGTGATCGCCGCGCTGCCCGGGGTCAAGGAGTTCGAGCTGCGCGGCGACCGCGTCGCGATCTCCACCGCCGACTCCGACGCCACGCTCTGGGCGCTCAAGGCCGCGGTGCCGGCCGTGCACGACGTCGAGATCAGCGCCGTCGGCCTCGAAGGCGCCTTCCTGTCCCTGACCGCCGACGACTCCGCGGAGCCCGTGCGATGAACGCCACCTACCTGCTCACCGAGATCCGCCGGAACTTCCGGGCACCGCGGTTCCTGATCTTCGTCGTCGCCTTCCCGGTGCTGATGTTCCTGTTGCAGGCGAACGTCTTCACGAAGACCAGCGACCCGGACCACGCGCAGATCGCGGCCGTGATCATGATCAACATGATGACGTTCGGCGTCTTCGCCGCGGCGACCAACAGCGGGGCCCGGCTCGCCCTCGAACGCGCCGTCGGCTGGCAGCGGCAGCTGCGCCTGACCCCGCTGACCGGCACCGGCTACCTGGCCGGCAAGGGGATCTCCGGGATGCTCGTGGGACTGCCCGCGCTGGTCCTCGTCCCGGTGCTCGGGGTGCTGGCCGAGGGCGTGCACGTCGACGCGAGCGGCTGGGTCCGGATCTTCGCCGGCATCTGGCTCGGCACGATCCCGCTGGTGCTGCTGGGCCTGCTGCTCGGCCAGTTCGGCACGCCGGACTCGATGCAGCCGATCAACATGCTCGTGACGCTCGGCATGGGGTTCCTGGGCGGCCTGTGGATCCCGATCGAGTCGATGCCGGGCTGGATGCACGACGTCGCCCAGATCATGCCGACGTACTGGGTGCTGCAGGTGGCGCGACCGGCGGTGACCAGCGACATGGTGGTTTCGCTGCCGAACGCGGTGGGCGTGCTCGCCGGGTGGACCGTCGTGCTCGGAGCGCTGGTGATCAGGCGTTACCGTAAGGACAGCGCCCGCGTCTGAGGGCCGGAGGGGAACGGCGATGGCGGAGACCGGGAAACGCAGCTTCGGGCTGGACAGCAAGGAATCGTGGTGGGTGGACCCGCTGCCCGGCGCCCGCAAGCACGGGCCGGGCGGCTGGCGCTGGCCGTTCATGGCGGTGGTCATCCTGCTGCCGTTCCTCCTCCCGGTCACCCGCTCCCTGCTGGCGAAGCCCGCGGTGACCCCGGGGATCGTGCTCACCGCCGTCGTCGTCTACGTCTACTCCGCGTGTTACCTGGTGTTCCCGTACGTCTTCGACCGCGAACGCCGCGTGAAGCTGGCTTTCTGCGGCACGATGAACGTCCTGGGGCTCGCCTCGCTGGCGGCGGCCGCCGGCAGCGGGTTCGTCCTGCTCTACGGCACGGCGGTGACGGTGTTCCTGGTCCCCGCCGCCTGGGCGGTGATCCTCGATCTGCCCACGCTGGCCGTCGGCGCGGTGATCCTGCTGGAGCGAGGCCAGTTCCTGGACGGCTACGGCGACCTGATCACGGTCGCCTCGATTACGCTGGCGATGTTCTTCATGGCCAACCTCGTCCGCGCGGTCCGGCGGCTGGAACACGCGAACGAGGAGATCGCCACGCTGGCCGTGGCGAACGAGCGGGAGCGCCTGGCCCGCGACCTGCACGACCTGCTCGGGCACAGCCTCACCACGATCACGGTCAAGGCGGGGCTGGCCCGGCGGGTGCTGGAGAGCGCCGGCGACATCCCGCGCGCGGTCGAAGAGATCCGCGAGGTCGAGAGCCTGACCCGCAGCGCCCTCTCCGACGTCCGGGCGACCGTGTCGGCGAACCGCGAGGTGTCGCTGTCGGTGGAGCTCGTCGGGGCCAGGGCCGCGCTGCGGGCCGCGGAAATCGACGCCGACCTGCCGCACGCGGTCGACAACGTCCGGCCGGAGTTCCAGAACACCTTCGGTTACGTGCTGCGCGAAGCCGTCACGAACGTGCTGCGGCACTCCGGGGCCAAGCGGGTGAAGGTGAAGCTCGGCGGCAACTGGCTGGAGATCGAGGACGACGGCCGCGCCACCGAGGTCGTCGCGGGCAACGGCCTGCGCGGGCTCGCCGAGCGGCTGGCCGCGGCCGGGGGCACGCTGCGGACGTCGGTGCGGTCCGGGGGAGGATTGCTCGTGCGGGCGGAGATCCCGCTGCCCGAACCGAGCCCGGCCACCCCGGCCGTGCGCGCCGAACCCGCGGGAGGACTCGCTTGATCCGGGTGCTGCTGGCCGACGACCAGGCCATGGTCCGCGGGGCCCTGGCCACCGTGCTGGGCCTCGAGAACGACATCGAAGTGGTCGGGCAGGTCGGCTCCGGCGACGAGGTGGTGGCCGCCGCGCGGGCGGCCAAGCCGGACGTCGCCCTGCTGGACGTCCAGATGCCGGGCAAGGACGGGCTCGAAGCCGCGGCCGACCTGCGGGCCGCGCTGCCGTCGTGCCGGGTGATCATCTGCACGACGTTCGGCCGTCCCGGCTACCTCGCCCGCGCGATGGCGGCGGGGGCGGCCGGGTTCGTGGTCAAGGACGCGCCGCCGGAGCAGCTCGTCGAGGCCGTCCGCCGGGTCCACAGTGGACTGCGCGTGGTGGATCCGGCGCTGGCCGCGGAGTCACTGGCCACCGGGTCCAGCCCGCTCACCGCGCGGGAGCGGGACGTGCTGCGGGAAGCCAAGGACGGCAGCACGGTGGCCGACGTGGCCCGGGCCCTGCACCTTTCGGAAGGCACCGTCCGCAACCACCTGTCCGCGGCGATCGGGAAGACCGGCGCGCGGACGCGGGCCGAAGCCGTCCGCGTGGCGGAGGAGCGTGGCTGGCTCTGAGCCGCTTCTGAAAGAATGGGCCGGGTGGGTACCGCTGAACGCACCAAACCGTCGCTCGCGAGCTGGGCGCGCCGGATCGCCTTCGGGACGGTCCTCGTGCTGCTGGCCCTGGTCGGTGGCACCGCGTTCCGGGTGTGGCAGGTGGCCCGCGAGAACGACCGGACGCCCGCCGACGTCATCGTGGTGCTGGGCGCGGCGCAGTACAACGGCAGGCCGTCGGAGATCTACGCCGCCCGGCTGGCGAAGGCCAAGCAGCTCTACGACGCCGGCGTCGCGAAGACGATCGTCACCGCGGGCGGCAAGAAGGCCGAGGACAACTTCACCGAGGCCCGGGCGGGGCAGCTCTGGCTGACCCGGCGCGGCGTGCCGGCGTCGGCGACACTCGCCGTCGGCGAAGGCAGCGACACGCTGCGGAGCCTGCGCGCGGTCGCCCAGCAGGTCGAGGCACGCGGCTGGCGGACGGCGGTGCTGGTCAGCGACCCGTGGCACTCCTTCCGCGCCCGGACCATGGCCGGTGACCTGGGCCTGGAGTCCTGGACCGCGCCGACGCACAGCGGGCCGATCGTCCAGGAACGCGTCACCCAGGTGCGGTACATCGTCCGCGAGACCGGCGCGCTGCTGTACTACCGGCTGACCAAGACCCCGGCCGACGACCTGTTCGCGACGTTCCTGGGCTGAGCGTTCTGTCGGTGGCTCCGCTTACGCTGGTCGGGTGGACTACACCGAGCACGACACCGCCCGCCTGCTGCCGGAGCCGGCCAAGGGCGCGGCGCTGCCCGGCGCGCGGGCGGACGGGCGCAGCGCGTTCGCCCGCGACCGGGCCCGCGTGCTGCACTCCGCGGCGCTGCGGCGGCTGGCCGGCAAGACCCAGGTGGTCGGGCCGGGGGAGGGCGCCGAGGTCACCGGCGTCCCGCGCACGCGGCTGACGCACTCCCTGGAAGTCGCGCAGATCGGCCGGGGCATCGCCGAAGAGCTGGGCGCCGATCCGGACCTGGTCGACACCGCGGGGCTGGCGCACGACATCGGGCACCCGCCGTTCGGGCACAACGGCGAGCGCGCGCTCGACGAGGTGGCCACGGCGTGCGGGGGATTCGAGGGCAACGCGCAGACGTTGCGCATTCTCACCCGCCTCGAGCCGAAGCTGCTGTCCGCCGAGGGTGACCCGGTGGGGCTCAACCTGACCCGCGCGTGCCTGGACGCGACCACGAAGTACCCGTGGCCGCGCCGGCCGGGCCAGGCGAAGTACGGCGTGTACAGCGACGACGTCCCGGTGTTCGAGTGGGTTCGCGCGGGGGCGCCGGCGGAGCAGCGGTGCCTGGAAGCGCAGATCATGGACTGGGCCGACGACGTCGCGTACTCGGTGCACGACGTCGAGGACGGCGTGCTCGCCGGCCGGATCAAGCTGCGCGTGCTCGCCCACCCGGACGAGCGGGCGGCCGTCGCCGAGGCCGCCGCGAAGCACTTTTCGGCCCAGTCGGTGTCCACTTTGGAGGATGCGGCCGCAGAACTGCTGGAGCTGCCGGTGGTGGCGGCCCTGGTCTCGGCGGAGCCGGACGGGTCGCCGGGCGCCCAGGTCGCGTTGAAACGGCTGACCAGCGAGCTGGTCGGCCGGTTCACCACGGCGGCGGTCACGGGCACGCGCGAGGAGTACGGCGAGGGGCCGCTGGGGCGGTACCGGGCGAACCTGTGCGTCCCGGAGCAGGTGGCGGCGGAGGTGGCCCTGCTGAAGGCGCTGGCCCTGCGGTACGTGATGAGCGACCGCCGACGGCTGGCGATGCAGGAGGGCCAGCGCGAGCTGCTGATCGAGCTGGTCCACGCGCTGGCCCGCCGGGCCCCGGAGTCCCTCGACCCGCTGTTCGTCCCGGCCTGGGACGCGGCCGCGGACGACGCCGGCCTGCTCCGCGTGGTGGTCGACCAGGTCGCCTCCCTCACCGACGCCCAAGCCCACGTCTGGTACTCCTGGCACGTCACCCGCCTCCACCGCTGACGGATCTCGAACGTGACCGCAGAGGCATCACACGTGACTGGAGGGGCATCACACGTGACTGGAGGGGCATCGGGTGTGATGCCCGCCCAGACACGGGTGATGCCCGGCTGGACACGTGTGATGCCCGGCTGGGCACGGGAAATGCCTGTTGGCGTGCGGCTGGTGCCGCGAAACTTTCGCCGGATTTGTCATCCTCGGGTGGAGTTGCGCGTGGGGGGCCGGTGAAGGGTGGCGTTCCGGTAGTCTCGCCCGCATGGCCACGGACAGCCACCTCCGGTTCGCCCTCGCCGTCCACGCGGCCCTCGGTGCCGGGGGCGGGAACACCTGCTTTTCGCCGTATTCGGTGGCCAGTGCGCTGACCCTCGCCGCGCGCGCCGCGCGGGGCGGGACCCGGGACGAGCTCGTCGCGCTGCTCGGTGACCCGGACGAGCAGACCGTCCTGCTGCGGGAGGCCGCCCAGCTCGTCGAAGACGAAGCCGAGCTCGCCGTCGCCAACACGCTGTGGGCGGACGACCGGCTCCCGCTCGAGGACTCCTTCAAGGCCGCACTCGCCGAGTGGCCCGGGGCCGCCGTCGCGAGCGCGCCCTTCGAGAAGGAGCCCGAGTCCGCCCGCGCCATGATCAACGACGACGTCGGCCGGACCACGCGCGGGCTGATCCCGCAGCTGCTGCCGCCCGGCTCGATCGACTCCGACGTCGCCGCCGTGCTCGTCAACGCCCTCTACCTCAAGGCCGCGTGGAAACTGCCCTTCCGCGAGGCCAACACCGGCGACGCGCCGTTCCACGCGCCGTCCGGCACGCGGGACGTGCCGACCATGTGGCTCAGCGAGAAGGTCGGCTACGCGCACGCCGGCGGCTGGCAGGCGGTGCAGCTCGTCGCGGCCGGTGGCCTGCAGGCCGTCGTGCTGCTGCCCGACGGCGACCTCGCCGAGGCGGAGACCCAGCTCGACGAGGCGAAGCTGACGGCCCTGCTCGGCGAAATCCGCTTCAAGCCGGTGGAACTCGCGCTCCCCAAGGTCTCGCTCGACGAGTCCGGCAAGCTCGCCGGCGTGCTGGGCGGCCTCGGCGTGCGCACGCTGTTCACCGACCTCGCCGACCTGACCGGCCTCTCGCCGGACCCGCGGCTGACCGTGTCCGAGGTGCTGCACCAGGCCGTGCTGCGCGTCGACGAACAGGGCTTCGAGGGGGCCGCGGCCACCGCGCTCGTCATGCGCCTCACCTCGATGATGATCGACGACCCGGTCGCCGTCACGGTGGACCGGCCGTTCCTGCTGCTGGTCCGGCACGCCGGGACCGGGGCGCTCTACTTCCTCGCCAGGGTGGTCGAACCGTGAGCTTGAAGTCCGAAGCCGTCCCCGAGCTGGTGCCACCCGCCGCCGAACCGCCCGAGGGCCCGAAGCGCTGGGCGTGGCCGGACTCCGCGATCGCCGGCGGGTTCCTGCTGTTCACGATCCTGCTCTACAACGGGCTGTGGTTCGACCTCAAGCGCGGCTACCTCTGGAACGGCGGCGCCGACCAGAGCCAGTGGGAGTGGTACTCGACGGTCGTCGCGAAGGCCGTCCTGCACTTCGAGAACCCGTTCACCACGGACCTGCAGAACTACCCGCTCGGCGTCAACATGGCGGCGAACGCGGCGATGTTCGGCCTGAACATCCCGCTGGCGCCCCTCACGCTGACCTTCGGCGCGACACTCACCTGGGCCATCGTGCTCACCGCCGGACTCGCCGGCACCGCGACCGGCTGGTACTGGGTGTTCTCCCGCCACCTGGTGCCGAACCGGACGGCGGCCGCGATCGGCGGCGCGTTCTGCGGCTTCGCGCCGCCGATGATCTCGCACGGCAACGCGCACCCCAACTTCGTCGTGCTGTTCGTGCTGCCGTTCATCGCGCTGAAGACCATCCAGATCGCGCGCGGCGAACGCCCGGTGCGCAACGGCATCGTGCTCGGGGTGCTCGTCGCGTGGCAGATCCTGCTGGGCGAAGAGCCGCTGGCCATCTTCGCGCTCGCCTTCATCGTGTTCGCGGTCGCGTACCTGATCCCGCACCGCGCGGAGATCCGCGGCATGCTGGCGCCGCTGGGCAAGGGCGTCGGGATCGGCGCGGTCGTGGCCCTGCTGATCGCCGGATTCCCGCTGTACTGGCAGTTCTTCGGCCCGCAGAGCTTCCACTCGCTGCTGCACGGCTCGGCCGGCAACGACACGGCGGCCTTCACGCGCTTCGCGACGCAGTCGGTCGCCGGCGCGCCCGAGGCGGCCGCGGACGTCTCGATGAACCGCACCGAGGAGAACGCGTTCTTCGGCTGGCCGCTGATCGTGCTCATGGTGATGCTGACGATCTGGCTGTGGCGTGACGTCGTTTCGCGGGCGCTGGCGATCACGATGTACGTCATGGCCCTGCTTTCGCTGGGCATCGAGATCACGGTGGCGCACGAAGACACCGGCGTCGCCGGCCCGTGGAAGTGGCTGGGCCAGCTGCCGCTGCTCGACTCGCTGCTCGAATCCCGCCTGGCCATGGGCTGCATCCCGGCGGTGGGCGCGCTCCTGGCGATCGCCACGCACCGCGTCTGGACGGCGGCGGCGCAGCTGACGGCGCCGCCGGAGGGCAAGCCCGCGTTCCCGCTGCGGATGATCTGGATCGGCGCGGTGGTGGCCGTGCTGCTGCCGATCGCGCCGACGGAGCTGGTGACGCACCAGCGTCCCCTCTCGCCGCCGTTCTTCGCCGACGGGATCTGGCGCCAGTACGTCGCGCCGGGCGGGTCGCTGGTGCCGGTGCCGCTGCCGAGCACCGGGGAGGCCGAGCCGCTGCACTGGCAGGTCGACGCGGGCCTCGGCTACCCGATGCCGGAAGGCTACTTCGTCGGCCCGACGTCCCCGGACGACCGCCGCGGCCGCTACGGCGCCGTCCCGCGGCCGACGTCGGACCTGTTCGCGCAGGTGGAACGCACCGGCCAGGCGGCGCAGGTCACCGAGGCCGACCGCACCCAGGCGCTCACGGACCTGCGGGCCTGGAAAGCGAGCGTGCTCGTGGTCGGGCCCCGGCAGAATCAGGAAGCCCTGAAGTCCACTGTGGAACTGCTGCTGCGCAAGCCCGCGGAGTTCGTCGGCGGCGTGTGGATCTGGGACGTCCGTCCCCTGACGGCGTGATGGGAATGACCACTGTGGACGAACAGGGCCGCCCCGAGCCGCCCCTCGACGGTGACGAAGTCACCACGCTCCTCGGTTTCCTGGACTTCCACCGGGAAACCCTGGCCTGGAAGTGCGCCGGGCTGGCCGCGGCGGACCTGCGCGCGACCCACCCGCCGTCCACGATGACGCTCGGCGGGCTGCTCAAGCACCTGGCCTACGTGGAGGACTACTGGTTCGCGTACGTGCTGGGCGGCCGCGACCGGATGGCGCCGTTCGACGCGGTCGACTGGGCGGCCACGCCGGACTGGGACTGGGATTCGGCCGTGCGGGACTCCCCGGAGCAGCTGCGCGAACTCTGGGCGGCGGCGGTCGGCCGAGCCCGGGCGGCGGTCGCGGAAGCGCTGGCGGACGGCGATCTGACGCAGCGGGCCCGGCGTCCCCGCGGGGACGGCAGCGCGCCGACGCTGCGCTGGATCCTGGTCCACATGGTCGAGGAGTACAGCCGCCACAACGGCCACGCCGACCTGATCCGCGAGGCGCTCGACGGCAGCACGGGGGAGTAGCCGGCCGTTATCCTGGACCGGGTGAAAAACGGCTGGTACCCCGAGGGCCGATGACGAAGGGACCCTCCTGCGGGTGTTCCGCCGCGTGCTCGGCCCGGAGGTCCTGCTCGAGGAGATGGGCGCGTGGCCGGGACGCAACGTCGTAGTGCGCGGGAAGCGGCCCGTGACTGGGCGGCGGGTGCCACGACCGCCGCGATGACCGCCAGGTGGCCGTTCGCCGAGTTCGGGGCGTGGGCCGAAGCGTGCGAACGGGACCGGGTGGCGGTCCGGTTCCCGGACGCCGAGTCGGCCCTCGCGCGGGTGCTCACCTTCCTCGACGGCTGAAGCGCGGCCTACCCGAGCCGCATCCCGCCGGTCAGAGCCGCAGGCCGACCAGCTTGGCCAGGAACCGGTCCAGCTGCTCCACCGCGGGCGGCCAAGGCAGGTCCGGCTCGTTGATCCGCTGGGCCAGCATGCCGTTGACGGCCGTCCGCAGGTCGATCGCGACGGTCGCGGCGTCGCCGGCCGGAGCCACGCCCGCGTCCATGCACGCCTGGACCGCCTCGGTCGTGCGGGCGACCATGACCTCCTTGAACGGCATGCCGAGCCGCCGGTGGACCTTGCTCTCGTGCAGCACCTTGTAGAGCCCGGAATGCTCCCGCGCCCACTCCGCCTGGGCGAGGATCCGGGCGCGCAACGCGGCCGCCGGATCCGGGGCGGCGGCCGCGGCGGCGTCGCCGGTGCGGACCAGCTCCTCGTGGCAGCGCTGCATCGCGGCCAGCACGAGGGCGTCGCGGTCCGGGAAGTGTAGGTAGACCGACGTCGCCGCGATCGACACCTCGCGCGCGACGGCCCGCAATGACAGCGCTTCGTCGTCGGCGAGCTCGTCGAGCATCCGGACGGCGGCCGTGACGATCTCTTCGCGCAGCAGTTCGCCCTTGCCGCGGGCGTTCGGCCGCCTCCTGGTCTCTTCCATCGGCACCCAGTGTAGCTGGACACCTATTGCGCTACAGGTGTAGCGTCATTCGCACTACCGCTGTAGCGCTACGAACGTTCACCAACTTGAGGGAGCACGGACTTGACCACCACCGAAACGCCGTCGAACCTCGAACGGCTGGCCGCGCTCGACCCGGTCTTCGCCCAGATGGTCGGGGCCACCGCCGGGTACGTCCGGTCGATCCCCGAGCTGACCGACCGCGAGAAGACCTTCCTGTGCGTCACGGCCGACGTCTGCCAGGCGAGCCTGGGCCTGGCCTTCGCCGCCCACGTGCGGGCCGGGCTCGCGGCCGGGGTGTCCACCGCGGACATCCGCGAACTGCTGCGGTTCGTCTCCTACGACTGCGGCTACCACGCCGCGACCGCGGGTGTCGAGCGGATCGCCGAGCTCGAGGCGGAACTCGGCCTGGCGCGTCCGGACGCCGAACCCCTGGCCCCGGAGCTGGTGTCGACCGGGCCGGACGCGGCACCCAGCCCGTTGCCGGACGCGGTGCGGGCCCGGCTGACCGAGCTGGACCCGCACTTCACCGGCTACTTCGACCTGCAGTCGCGGATGCGCACCGGGCACGGGCCGGGCACGCTCAGCGAACGCGAGCGCGGTCTGGTGAGCCTCAGTGTCGACGTCCACTACCAGACCCTCGCCGACACGTTCCGCACGCACGTCGGGCGTGCGCTGCGAGGTGGCGCGTCGCCGGAGGACGTCCGCGCTGCGCTGCGGTTCACTGCGCAGTTCGGCGTCACCCGGGCCTGGCACGCCTGGGAAGCGCTGAACGCGATCCTGGCCTAACCGAGGACTTCGTCCGCGAGCCGGCTCAGGTAGCCGGCGAACCGCTCGCGGTCCTCCTCGGGCCAGTGGCCCACCAGTGCTTCGAACGCCTGGCGCTGGTGGGCCTGCGAAGCGTCGAGGAACTCCTTCGCCGTGTCGGTGAGGGTGAGCACCGCGCGGCGCGCGTCACGCGTCGACGTCGAGCGCACGACGAAGCCCGCTCGCGCCGCTTCGGTCACCATCCGGCTGGCCACCGAACGGTCGATGCCCAGCTGGCGGGCCACGTCCGCGACGGTCACCTCCTCGCCGGTCGCGCCGTCGATCGCCTGGATGACGAAGAGGTTCGGCACGGTCCACGACGCCGGTGCGCCGGCGGCGAAGCGCTCGACGACGTCGGGGGCCCACTGACGCGCCCAGTGCCGCACCAAGCGGAAGAGTGCCGGGCCACCGTGGCTTGATGTGTGCATAAGGCACACTATAACGTGTGCTTTATGCACGCATCTCGGAAGCTCGCCTACGCCGGGCTCCTGCTCGGCATGGCCATGGCCCAGTTGGACGGCCTCGTCCTCACCGCGGCCCTGCCGTCGATCGGCGCCGATCTGCACGCCCGTACCGGGCTCGTCGCCGTCACCGCCGCCGGCCTGCTGACCCTGACCGTCGCGACGCCGCTGCACGGCAGGCTCGGGGACCTGTACGGCCGCCGGATCTGCTTCGCCGGGTCGGTCCTGGTGTTCGCCGCCGCGTCCGCCTGGTGCGCCGCCGCGGCCGGCCTCGGCTCGCTGATCGCCGCCCGGGCGCTGCAGGGCCTGGGCGGCAGCGGGCTGATCGTGACGGCGATGAGCGCGCTCGGCGAGCTGTTCGACCGCGACGAACTGCTGCGCCGCCAGGGCCGGCAGACGGCGGTGTTCGCGGCCGCCACCCTGGGCGGGCCGCCGCTGGGCGGGGTGCTCGCGGCCGGGCCCGGCTGGCGGTGGATCTTCCTGGTCAACCTGCCGCTGAGCGTGCCCGCCCTGGTGCTCGGGCTGCGCGGGTTGCCTGCGAAACCGCGTCGGGACAAGGAGAAGTTCGACGTCCCGGGCAGCGCTCTGCTGGCCGTCGCGGGCGCCGCCGTCGTCGCGCTCGGCACGGTCGACGCGCTGGCTCGCAGTCCACTGTGGACGCCGGTGCTGCTCGGCGCGGCCGTGGTGGCGGGCTTGCTGTTCGTCCGGCGGCAACGCCGCACGCCGAGCCCGCTGATCTCGCCAAAGGTGTTCGCGGACACCGTCCTCAAGCGGGCGGTGGTGGTCAACGGCCTGGCGGGCGCCGCGCTCTACGGCACCTTCACCTACGTCGCCCTGGTCGCCGCGTCCGGCGCGGGTGCGGCGGCCACCGGCCTGCTGCTCGTCGCCATGACCGCGGGACAGCTCGCCTTCTCGACGTCGTTCGCCGCACTGGCCCGGCGGCACCCGGACATGACGGCGTGGGGCCGGGCCGGCTGCCTGCTCGGCACGGCCGGACTCGCCGCGATCGCCGCCGCGGCCGCCTTCGACGGCGCACCCTGGCTCCTCGCCCCGGGCTTGTTCGCGATCGGTGCGGCCTTCGCCGTCTGCACGTCGGCTTACACCGTCCTCGGCCAGACGCGGGCCGACCGTACGCTGCTGGGCGTCACGCTCGGGTCGCTGACCTTCGCCCGGCAGGCCGGCGGACTGGCCGGGGCCGCGGTGTTCGGCTGGCTCGCGCTGGCCGCGACCGGCGGGCTGGCCGCGGCGGGACTCACCGTCGTGTTCGCCGCCGCGGCCGTGACGATGCTGGTGGCGTGGCTCACGTCGCCGCGTGTCACGTCGGACGGCGCCGTCTCGTCCAGCCCGTAGACCGAGACGAAGGAGACCGCCATGCCGCGCATTCCCGCCAAGAAGACGTCCGAAGCCGGGCTCTTCCTCAAGCTCGCCTACCGGATCGCCCGCCGCCGCTTCGGCGCGGTGCCCGAGCCGATGGCCGTCACCGCGCACCACTCCGGCCTGCTGCGGACGTACCTGGTGCACGAGCTGCTGGCCGAACGGGCGTCGAAGAAGCTTCCGGCGAACGTGCGCGAGCTCGCCGTGTACCGGGTCGCGACGCGGATCGGCTGCTCGTGGTGCGTCGACTTCGGCACCATGCTGCAGAAGCACGAGGGCCTCGACATCGAGCGGCTCACGAAGATCGACGACTACGCGACCTCGCCCGCGTTCAGCCGGCCCGAGCGGCTGGCGCTCGCCTACGCCGACGCGATGTCCGCCGACCAGGTGAGCGTGACCGACGAGCAGGTCGCCGAGCTCGAGCGCGAATTCGGCCGCGACGGCCTCCTCGAGCTGACCTACCAGATCGCGCTGGAGAA
The DNA here is from genome assembly GCF_000695625.1 of Amycolatopsis rifamycinica. Lineage (GTDB taxonomy): Bacteria > Actinomycetota > Actinomycetes > Mycobacteriales > Pseudonocardiaceae > Amycolatopsis > Amycolatopsis rifamycinica. Next base: position 83,752 of record NZ_JMQI01000015.1, on the reverse strand, counting down.
CTCCCGCGCCCGGATGAACAGCGCGCTCGGCCTCGTCGACCAGGGCTTCACCTCCGGCGAGGCGTGCCGGGTCCCGCTCCCGTAGGAGGCGCCGAACCCGACCCCGGTGGGACGCGCCACCGGGGTCCGCCGCGGGACCGTTCACCGCATGCACCTCGTCGCCAGTGAACGGATCAAGCTCTTCAGCATCGCCACGCCCTGGACGTGCGGCCTCTTCGCGCTCGTCGCGATGGCCATGCCGGCCGCGATCACCGCGCTCAGCGCCTCCGAATCCCACCTGCCGCCCACGGTCGCGAGCACCCAGTTCGGCTACCAGCTCGCCCTGATCGCCGTGCTGCTGCTCGGCGCGCTCGCCGTGACCAGCGAATACCACACCGGCACGATCCACGGCACCTTCCAGTCCGTGCCGAGCCGGACGCCGGTGCTGGTGGCCAAGGCCGCGCTCGTCGCCGGGTACGCGTTCCTGCTCGGCGAAGCCGCCGCGTTCACCGCCTGGCTGGTGGCCCGGGTCCTCGCCCCGGACGCCGACCTCGCCCTCGACAGCGCCGCGGACTGGCGGATCGTCGCCGGGACCGGACCGGTGTTCGCGGCGGCCGCCGTCTGCGGGGTCGGCGTGGGCCTGCTCCTGCGGTACACGGCCGGTGCCGTGGCGCTGCTCGTCGTCTACCCGCTGATGGCCGAGAACGTCGTCCTGCTGATCCCGCGGGCCGGGCAGGCGATCCACCGGTGGCTGCCGCTGAACGCCGTCACGAAGTTCCTCAGCGGGCACGGCGAGGCGAACGCGGGCCGGGACGGCGGCAACGCCACCGTCCTGTCCGATTCGCCGCTGAGCCCGGGCTGGGCGCTGGCCTACTTCGGGGCCTTCGCCGCTGTGCTGCTGGCCGCCGGGATCACGAAGGCGCGTCGCCGGGACGTGTGATCCGGGCCAGCTTGTCGGGGTTGACGACGTCGTAGATCGCCACGATCCGGCCGTCGCGGACGGTCATCGCCTGAACGTGCTCGTCGAGGGCGAAGAGGCCGTCGCGGGCCGGCTGCGGGGCGAGGTACACCCCGAGGTCGCCGTTGACGAGCACCGGCGTGCCGCTGGTGAGCACCCCGGACGGGTACTTCCGCGTGAGGCCCACGAAGAACCGGGCGATCTTGTCCGCGCCGACGATGAGCTGGCGCGTGGTCCGGCCCTTGCCGTTCGAGTCGCCGATGAGCACGACGTCCGGGGCGAGCAGCTCGGTCATCGCCCGGACGTCCCCGGCCTGCAGCGCGACGACGAACTTCTCGAGGATCTTCGCCTGGTCGTCCAGCGGGACGCGCGGCGCCGGGTCGGCGTCGGCGAGGGCCTTGCGGCCGCGGGACGCGTACTGGCGCGCCGCGTCGACGGAGACGCCGAGCGCGTCCGCGATCTCCGTGAACGGAACCGAGAAGGCGTCGTGCAGGACGAACGCGACGCGCTGCTCCGGCGTCAGCTTGTCGAGGACGACCAGCGCGGCCATCCGCAGCCCGTCGTCGCGCACCGCGACGTCGAGGGGGTCCTCGCTGACCGGCCGCCCGAACGGCGTGACGACCGGCTCGGGCAGCCAGTTGCCGATGTAGCGCTCCCGCTGCGCGGCGGCCGACTTGAGCCGGTCGAGGCAGATGCGGCCGACGACCGTGGTCAGCCAGGCCCGCAGGTCGCGGATGGCCGCCCGGCCGGCGTCGTCCAGCCCGGCCAGGCGGAACCAGGACTCCTGGACGGCGTCCTCGGCGTCGGCACGGGTGCCGGTCAGCCGGTAGGCCACGCCGATCAGGTGGCCGCGGTGCGCGGCGAACTGGGCGGCGAGCGCGTCCTGGGTCGTGGTCGTGGAGGCCATGCCCCGAGTGTGCCGCAAGGGGCGCGGCTAGAGTGGGTCGCGTGGCAGGACGGATTCGGGAGAGCGACATCGCGGAGGTGCGCGAGCGGAACCGGATCGACGAGGTCGTCGGGGAGTACGTGGCACTGCGCCGCGCCGGTGGGGGCAGCCTGAAGGGCCTCTGCCCGTTCCACAACGAGAAGACCCCGTCCTTCAACGTCCGCCCGGCGCACGGGACCTTCCACTGCTTCGGCTGTGGCGAGGGCGGCGACGTCATCAAGTTCGTCCAGAAGATCGACCTGATCTCGTTCGTGGAGGCCGTCGAGCGGCTGGCCGACCGGGTCGGCATCCGGCTCACCTACGAGGGCGGCGGCGCGACGATCCAGCGCGACCGCGGCAGCCGCACCCGGCTGGTCGAGGCCCACCGCCTGGCCCAGGAGTTCTACGCCGAACAGCTGGTCACCGACGAGGCGCGTCCGGCGAGGGACTTCCTGTCCGAGCGCGGGTTCGACGCCGCCATGGCCAAGACGTTCGGCTGCGGGTACGCGCCCGGCGGCTGGGACAAGCTGACGAAGTTCCTGCTCAACCGCGGCTTCGAGGTCAAGGAGCTGCTCACCGCGGGGCTGTCGAAGGAGGGCCAGCGCGGCCCGATGGACCGGTTCCACCGGCGGCTGGTCTGGCCGATCCGGGACGTCGGCAACGACGTCGTCGGCTTCGGCGCGCGGCGGCTGTTCGACGACGACCGCATCTCGGCGAAGTACCTCAACACCGCCGAGTCGCCGATCTACAAGAAGTCCCAGGTCATGTTCGGCCTCGACCTGGCCAAGCGCGAGATCGCCAAACGGCACCAGGTGGTCGTGGTCGAGGGCTACACCGACGTCATGGCGATGCACGCGGCGGGCGTGCCGACCGCGGTCGCGTCGTCGGGCACGGCGTTCGGCGAAGACCACATGAAGGTGCTTCGCCGGCTGATGATGGACGACGACGCTTTCCGCGGCGAAGTGATCTTCACCTTCGACGGCGACGAAGCGGGCCAGAAGGCCGCGCTGAAGGCGTTCGAGGGCGACCAGACGTTCGCCGGCCAGACGTACATCGCGGTCGCGCCGGACGGCATGGACCCCTGCGAGCTGCGGCTGGCCAAGGGCGACAGCGCGGTGAAGGACCTGGTCGCGCGGCGGACGCCGCTGTTCGAGTTCGTCATCCGCAGCACGCTGAAGAACTACGACCTCGACTCGGTCGACGGCCAGGTCGCGGCGCTGCAGAAGACCGTGCCGATGGTGGCGTCGATCAAGGACCGGGCGGCCCGCGACGGCTACGCGTCGAAGCTCGCCTGGTGGGTCGGCTGGCAGGACGTCGCCCAGGTCGTCAACCGCGTCCGCGGGGCCGCGGGCGTGACGGACAAGCGCGGCGGGGCACCGCTGCGGCAGCCGGCGCGGGCGCAGGCGGCGCCGGCCGCGCCCACGCAGGACGTCGCCCGCCCGGCCCCGAAGGACCCGCGGTTCGCCGTGCAGCGCGAGGCGCTGAAGGCGGCGCTGCAGCAGCCCGCGATCGCCGGGCCGGAGTACGACGCGCTGCCGTTGGAGGCCTTCACGCACCCGGTGTACGTCGCCGTGCACGAGGCCGTGCTGAAGGCGGGCGGCGCGGGATCGGGCCTGACCGGGCCGGCGCTGCTGGACGCGGCCGCCCCGCACTGTCCGGAAGGGACGGTCCGCCGGGTGCTCTCGGAGCTGGCCGTGGAACCGTTGCAGGCCAAGGACGAGGTCGACTCCCGGTACATCTCGTCGATCCTCGCGCGGCTGCAGGAGAGCCTCGTCGGGCGGCAGATCGCGGAGATCAAGGGCAAGCTGCAGCGGCTGTCGCCGGTCGAAGCGCCGGACGACTACCGCGCTCTGTTCGGCGACCTCGTCGCGCTGGAGCAGTACAAGAAGTCGCTGGGCGAGCAGGCGGCCGCCGGCGCGTGGAGCTGAGATGAGTTTCCTGCGCCGCCTGCTCGGCGACCGCACGCCGCCGGGCTTCGCGGGTGCGCTGGCGCCGGGTGAAGAGGTCGTGGACAGCGCCCCGGTCGAGGGCGGCGGGCACCTGGTCGTGACCGCGCTGGGCCTGTGGATCCCGGCCGGCGACGGAGCGCGCCGCGTCGGCTGGCACCTCATTGGCAAGGCGGCCTGGGCGGACGGCGTCTTCACGCTGACCGAGTCGGCCGAGGTCGGCACGGCGGGCTCGGCGGTCGTCCTGGCCGATCGCCCGCCGGTGCGCTTCCGGCTGCCGTCGCCGGGCAGACTGCCGCGCGAGGCCTACCAGCGCGTCGAGGGCTCGATCCGCTCGCGGCACCGGCAGGAGATCGGCACCGGGGGAGCGTGGTTCGTCCAGCGCAAGGTGCCCGGCCGCGACGGCACGGTGCTCCAGGTCCGGCCGGACCCCGGCACCGACGTCGCCCTGGTCGAGGCCATCGCCGAGCAGGTCGCCGCGAAGCTGGTCAACCCGGCGCAGTAGCAGTACGCTCGTACTCAGTACGAGCGTACTGTTATTCGGGAGGTCGTCGTGTGGGATCCGGGCAAGTATCTCGACTACGCGGACCTGCGGGCCCGGCCGTTCTACGACTTGACGTCGCGCATCGGGGCTTCGGAGCCGCGGCGCGTCGTCGACCTGGGCTGCGGCCCGGGCAACCTGACTGTCACCCTGCGCGACCGCTGGCCTGCGGCTGTCTTGGAGTGCAGCGATAGTTCACCCGAAATGGTGGAGGCGGCCCGCAAACGCGGCCTCGACGCGGCACTGCTCGACGTCCGCGACTGGACACCGGCGCCCGACACCGACGTCGTGGTGTCGAACGCCGTCCTGCAGTGGGTGCCGGACCACGCGGCGCTGCTGCGCGGATGGGCGGCCTCGCTGCCCGCGGGGGCGTACCTGGCGGTGCAGGTGCCGGGCAACTTCGACGCGCCTTCGCACGTGCTGACGCGCGAACTGGCGGCGTCCCCGGCCTGGGCGTCCCGGTTGGCCGAGGTGGTGCTGCGCGAGGACGACGCGGTGTCGACCCCGCTGGAGTACGCGAACCTCCTGGCCGACGCGGGTTGCGCCGTCGACGCCTGGGAGACGACGTACGTGCAGCCGTTGCGCGGCCCGTCGCCGGTGCTGGAGTGGATCACCGGAACGGCGTTGCGCCCGATCCGCGCAGCGCTGTCCGACGCCGAGTGGGAGCAGTTCCGCGCTTCGCTGGCTCCCCGCTTGGAGTCCGCCTACCCGGCGCGGCGTGACGGGGTCACGTGGTTCGAGTTCCGCCGGGTGTTCTTCGTGGCCCGCGTCAGCGCTTGAGCTTCTCCCCGATCTTGGCCCGCGCCACCCCGGCGGCGCCCTGGACCATCGGGTGGTCGACGACCCGGCGGTAGGTGCGCACGAGCTGCTCGTACCGCCCCCGGCCTGCCTTGGCGCCCAGTACGTACCCCAGGCCTGCCCCTAGCAGGAACTTCTTCATCCGCGTCCACGCCTTCCGTCGTTAGGTCGTCCGACTGTCCATTGTCCAGGAAAACCGGCCGGCCGGGGGCGGTTGCGCTAAGTGGGGGGTGGTGTGAAGGGCCTTGGAGGGATGGGCTAAAGTTCTTCTCGTCGGTCGGAGAGACCGGCACCGGAAGTGAGCAACATTCCCCTGTAGCTCAACTGGCAGAGCATTCGGCTGTTAACCGGAGGGTTCTTGGTTCGAGTCCAAGCGGGGGAGCAAAGCCCAGGTCGATGACCTGGGCTTTTTTGCTGCGCCGAGCAGGGGCGATTCAGTGTCTATCTTGACGGTCGTCCAGACGGCAACCTGACCGCCTGTCCCCGCTGCCCGTGACGCCGTCGTCGGCAGGTGGACTTGCTGGGCGGCGACGGCCAGACCGCGGCCGTTGCCGTTGCTTGACCCCGGGCGCGGTGACCGGCGTGGTCGACCGGCTCGAGCGCGCCGGGCTGGCCCGTCGCGCCCCGGACCCGGCCGACCGCCGCAGGCTGGTGATCACGGCGGTGCCCGGAGCGTTCGGCAAGGTGTTCGCCGGCCTCGACGCGGCGATGGCGAAGCTGATGGCCCGCTATTCCCCGGCCGAGCAGGCGGTGATCGCGGACTGGGTGACGAACACGGTCGGCGTCCTGCGCGAACAGACCCGGCTGCTCAGGAAGCGGGAGCACTCTTCTCGACGAGTTCCCTGATTCCGCAGCCGCAATCCCGCCGCGCGCGACCGGGACCGGTCCCCCGGCCGTACCGCCCGCACTTCGGCGCATGCAGCTTGAGGGTGCGCCGGCCGTCGCCAGGCAGGGCAGTATCGGCACCCTGCTGTACCTGTCGTTTCTGGTGCCCTTCATCAATGCCGGGGGTCCGGCGCCTGCCCGACACCGGACGGTCCGGCTGGTGGTGCGTCGGTAAACCGGGGGGAGAACCGGTACGGCCCGCCGCCGCGGTGACCGAGCGTCATAACCAGGTGCGTCCGGCGGGGGTCGTCGGGGAGGATCGTCGTGTGGAACGGATGGACGGGGCCGATGATCCGCGCGTGGCTTTCGAGGCGAGGCTGAGCGGGCTCGTGGGCCGCCGGGTTCTGGGCGTGGATTACTGGGACGTCCACAACTTCGCCCCCGAACCCGCGCGGTGGGATTACGGCAGCTGGCACCACGCTGTGATGGGCGTCGGGCTCGTCACCGACGCGGGCCCGGTGGCGGTCACCTGGACCGGCACCTTCTACACCTACGGGGTCGAAGTCTTCGACGGCCCGATCGAAGACCATCTCGCCTTGGGTGAGGAGGGGCCGGAGCGCATCGGACCCGGTCCCGCGAGCCGGTGGGACCGATACCTTCGCACGCCGATTCGCGGCGCCGCCGCGTATTGGGAGCGGTTGGAATTCCGGCCGGGCCGGCGAGCCGACGGCAGTGTCAGGCCCGCGCACGCTGTGGACGTTCCGATGGTGGTGCGCCTGGACTTCGCCGCGGGAGCGGTGTGGTTTGTCGCTGCCATCCCGGATCCCCCGGATGGGCAGCGGGTGTTCGGCGGCGGCGACGAAATCATGGTGGTCTTCTCGCCCGAGAAGATGCGCGAAATGGGCTTCGGCGACCCCGCGTTCGGTCAATAGCCCGCCGACGGGTCACCGGCCCAGCGGCGAACCGCGAACCGGCTGCCGTCGCGGCGGACTTCGGCCGCGCCTGGTCCGCCGAAGTGGGCGGGGACGACCAGCTCGCCGGTGTCCGCGGCGCGTTCGAGGATCGCGCGCCGGGTGGTGGCGGCCTGCTGCGGGTCTTCGCAGAAGCAGCTGCTGTACTCCGGCGCCACGATCTGTGCGGGGCTGTGCAGCAAGTCGCCGACGAACACGGCCCGGTCCGCGCCCGAGGACACCCGCAGGACCGACGAGCCGGGGGTGTGGCCCGGGGCGGCTTCGAGGGTCAGGTTCCGGTCGAGGCGGTGGCGGTCTTCCCACAGTTCGGCCCGGCCGAGGACGGGGGCGACGCTGTCGGCGTAGACCAGCAGGCTGCCTTCGCGGCGAAGCTGCTCGTGCGGGGTGCGTGGGGCGGGACGGCGGTGGGCGTTGCCCGGGTCGAAGTACGCCTGGTCGGCGCGGGGGATCAGGTAGGTGGCGCGGGGGAAGGTGGGCACCCAGTCGCCGTTGCGGAGTTCGGTGTTCCAGCCGACGTGGTCGTAGTGGATGTGGGTGTTGACGACGACGTCGACGTCCTCCGGCCGGACACCGGCCGCCGCCAGCCGCTCGAGGAACGGGGTCGCGAGGTGGTCGAACAGGGGGATCTGCGGCCGGTCCCGGTCGTTGCCGACCCCGGTGTCGACCAGGATCACCCGGCCCTCGCTGCGGAGCACCCAGGTCTGCACGGCACCGCGGTAGCCGCCGGTCTCCGGGTTCCAGTGGTCGGGGGCGAGCCACCCGGCGTTGCCGGTCCAGAGCTCCGGCGGGCTGCCGGGAATGATCGTCTGCGCCGGAGCGATCTCACCCTGCCACTCGACGACCTTGATCACTTCGACTTCACCGATGTGCATGACGCCACGCTAGGACGGTGAGGCGAGCTTTCCCATGCGTGATCGGCTAGTCCTGATGCTCGATCGTCTCAGGGCTACGATGGTCGCGTGGACGTGCTGAGTGACGCGATCGCCGCGGTGCGGGTCGGGCAGCCCACGTCGAACCGGCTCCGGGCCGGCCCGGAGTGGTGCTACCGCTTCGCGTCGTACGAGGGCGCGGGCTTCCATGTGCTGCTGCGCGGCAGCGGCTGGCTGCTCCCGGACGACCGGGAGCCGGTGGCGCTCGGCCCCGGCGACGCGGTGCTGGTGCCGCACGGCGGCGCGCACGTCCTCTCCTCGACGCCGGACGGCGCAGGCGCGGTGCCGTTCGAAACGGCGGTGGCCGAGCCCGCGGGCCGCACCGAGTTCCTGTGCGGCAAGTACCGGCTGTTCCACGCGCGGCGGCACCCCTTGCTCGCGAGCCTGCCGGAGGTCGTGCACCTGCCGGCGGAGGTCGGGCGGCACCCCGAACTGCGCGCGGCGATCGATCTGCTCGGTGCCGAGGTGAGCGAGCGGCGGCCGGGCTCGGCCACCGTCCTCACCGGCCTGCTGGACCTCCTGCTGGTCTACCTGATCCGCGCCTGGCTGGACGACCACCCGGGCACGGGCTGGACGCAGGCGTTGCGGGACCCGGAGGTCGCGGCCGCGCTGGAAGCGCTGCACGAGCACCCCGAAGCGCCGTGGCGGATCGAGGACCTGGCTGCCGTCGCAGGCCTTTCCCGGGCTACCCTGGCCCGCCGGTTCACGGCGCTGGTCGGGCAGCCGCCGATGGCGTACCTGACTTGGTGGCGGCTCACCACCGCGGCGCGCCTGCTGCAGGACACCGACCTGCCCCTGCCGTCGATCGCCGCGAAGGTCGGTTACCGGTCGCCGTTCGCCTTCTCCCACGCGTTCAAGCGCCGGTTCGGCACCGCGCCGGGCGGTTTCCGGGGCCTCCACCGGACCTGATCGTCGCCGGCCGGCACGTCGGTGCGGACCCGGTCCCGGGACGCCGGCCGTGGACGGGCTGGCACACTCGGGCGGTGATCCTCGGATACGTCCTCGCCGTGCTGGCCGCCGTCGCCTCGGGCAGTGGTTCCATCCTGGAGTCGGCCGGGGTCCGGCGGGCCGGTGCCTTCGGCGGCTCGCCCCAGGACCTGGTCGCGCTGCGCCGGCAGCCGCTCTACTTCCTCGGGATCGGGGTCGATCTGCTGGGGTTCGTCTTCGCCGCGGCCGCTTTGCACCGCCTGCCGCTGTTCCTGGTCCAGTCGGTGCTCGCGTTCAGCGTCGGCGTGACCGCCACGATCTCGGCCATCCTCGGCGTCCGGCTGGCCGGCGCCGGGTGGGCCGCGCTGGGGGTGGGGGCGACCGGCCTGGTCCTGCTTGGCCTGTCCGCGGACCCGGGCCCCGCGCGCCTGTTGCCGCCCGGGTGGAAGTTGCTGTTGGTGGGCGTGGCGGTGGTCATCGCGGCGATCGCGTTCGCCGCGCAGCGCCGGGACGGCCGCTGGTCGCCGATCGTGCTCGCATTCTGTGCCGGGCTGGGGTTCAGCACCGTCGGGATCGCGGCGCGGACGCTCGAGGTGTCCGGGCCGGTCTGGCGCCTCGTCCTGGAGCCGGCGCTGTGGGCGATGATCGCCAACGGGCTCGTCGCGGCGGCGGCGTTCGCGATGGCCCTGCAACGCGGCCGCGCGACCGCGGTCACCGCCATCATGTTCACCACCAACACGGCGGTGTCCTCGCTCATCGGCGTGGTGGCGCTGAACGACCGCGTCCGCGACGGCTTCGGCGCCGCGGCCGCGGCGGGGTTCGTCCTGGCCGTCGCCGGCGCGATCGGCACCGCGCACTACGCGGCCGCCCATCGGGCGGAGCCCAGCACTTCCACTGCGTGAACGAAGCCGGCGGACGCCGGTCCCGAGCCACTCGGGAGTGCGAGCGGTCAGCGGAGGGTGTCGAGAAAGTCCTTGACGGCGGCGGCGAAGCCCTGGGGGTCGGTGGTGTGGACGAAGTGGTCGCCGTCGAGTTCGGTGAGGTGGGTGTGGGCGCGGCGGGCGACGATCTCCCGGCCCTGCTCAGGGGGCATGACCTGGCTGTTGCGAGCCAGCACGAACAGGGCGGGGCAGTCGGTGGAGGTCCAGTCGGCCCAGTGAACGCCGTGGGTGGCTTGCTCCGAGGCGATGGTGTCCTGCGGGTGGAACGGCAGGCGCCAGCCGCCGTCGGCGGTGGGGCGAAGCCGCATGATCATCGCCGCGGGCGGCGCGCTTTGGGCGATGGCGTGTGGCGGGATCCGCCCGCTCAATGCGCGGGCGTCGCCGAGGGAACGGCGTGCGCGACCTGCATGCGGCGCCCCGCGGGGAACTCCCGGCGGGGCGCCCTGGGCCGTGGACTACGGCACGCACGCTGGACGAGGGGGGCCGCAGGGCGCTGGTCCGCTGGACGAGAGGGCGGCAGGGCGCTGGTCGAGCTGGCGCGCGCGGGGCTGACCGGCACTTGCTCCGGGTGCCCCGCCGCGGCCATGGGGCGGACGCCCTGATGTCCGGTGCCCTCGGCGGCCGCGCTCTGCCGGGACGGGCCGTTTCGGCGCCGGGTTCCCGTGGTGGTCCCGGCGCCGGAGTCGTCTCGACCACCGTTCGCGGGTCGATCCACAGCCGTCTTTCAGGCCGAGTCGCACCAGCGGGGTTCTCGAGGCGGTCCAGATCTTGGGTTCCCGGACTGAACCCGGCCCGGGGTCGCCTCACCACCACACCTCGAGTCGGCCCCGGTTACCGGATCCCGGGTTGGCCGCTACCGAAGCCGCCGCCATCCCGTGCCGTGATCGGCCGGGCCGGTCACTCGGCCGTGCGCCTCTGGATGGGGCGCGCGGCCGCGGCGTAGAACTCCGCCGGGTCCTGGGCGAGGCCGGCCTTCGTGGTCCGGGTCCACTCGTCCGCGAGGACCTCGACCGCGCCGTCGGCCAGGCCGTCGAGCGTGGCCGCGATGACCTCGCTCGGCTTGAGCTTGGGCCCGTCGTAGTCGGCCGTCATGTCGGTGGCGGCGGAGCCGAGGTGCACGCCCAGCACCTGCGTGCCCTGCCCGGCGAGTTCGACGCGGGTGCCGGCGGTCAGGCTCCACTCCGCCGCCTTCGCGGCCGAGTACGACGTGGCTCCGTCCCAGGAGAACCAGGACAGTACCGACAGGACGTTGATGATGGCCCCGCCCCCGTTGCCGCCGAGGATGTCGGCGAAGGCGCGGGTGACCGCCAGCGTGCCGAAGAAGTTGGTCTCCATCTCCCGGCGCACCTGCGCCAGGTCGCCGCGGATGAGGTTCTGGCCGGTCGCGATCCCGGCGTTGTTGACGAGCAGAGTCACGTCCCCCGCCTGCCGGGCGGCCTGCTCGACGCTCTGCGGGTCGAGCACGTCCAGTGCCATGGGCACGACGCCCGGCGTCGTGATGGTGCTGGTGTCGCGCGCGGCGGCGTACACCTTCTTGGCGCCCCGCTCCCTCAGCTGCTCGACGAATTCCCGGCCGAGGCCGCGATTGGCCCCGGTGACCAAGGCGACCGATCCCGCGATCTCCACGATGGTGTCCTTTCCTGTTGGCGTTCCGATCGCAGGCTAAAATCTGACACTGATGTCAGGTTCAACGAGAAGTGGCGGAGGTTACGGTGAGCGAAGGAGACCAGCGGATGCGCATCGGCGACCTGTCCGCCCGCACGGGCGTCAGCATCCGCTCGCTCCGGTACTACGAGCAGCGCGGCCTGCTGGCCTCCACCCGGACGACGGGAGCGCAGCGGCTTTACCCGGAAGACGCGGTGGACCGGGTGCGCCTGCTGCGCCGGCTGTTCGACTCCGGGTTGTCGAGCGAGACGATCGCCGCGCTGCTGCCGTGCGTCGACACCCCCTCGGAAGGCATCACCGCGCAGACGCTGGAAGTGATGCGACGTGAGCGCGAGCGGATCGACACGCAGATCTCCGCCCTGCTCACCACGCGCGACCACCTCGACGCCCTGATGGCCGGGGCGGCGGACCACCTCGCCCGGCAGCGTGACGACGCACTCGCCGCCACGGCCTGAGCGAGCGCCCGTTCCACCACCTTGCACCTCTTCGCCGAGGTCGCGGACCTGTGGCAACAGCAGGACTCAGTGCTGGTGCCGCTCCGGCCGTCGAAGAGGACTCTCCGTGCCGGTGAGCGACGGCGGCGCAGCATCAAACCCCGCTTCTTGACTTCCAATCAAGAGGGTCCTAGCCTTCGCGTCAATCGGCTCTTGATTGCAAGTCAAGAGCGTCCGAGCGAGCTGGCTGAGGCAGGCGATGGAAACTTCGGCGGAGAAGGACGGTCACACTGCGTCAGTACGGCGGGACGTGTGGTTCGAGTCCGGCGGTGTGCGGTGCGCGGGGTGGCTGTACTCGCCCGCAGTGGAGAGCGGGCCTCGGCCGTTGGTGGTCATGGCGCACGGGTTGGGTGCGGTGCGGGAGTGGCGGCTGGACGCGTTCGCGGAGCGGTTCGCCGCGCAGGGGTGGATGGTGCTGGTGTTCGACTACCGGTACCTGGGGGCCAGTGAAGGATCTCCTCGGCAGTTGCTCGACATCGGCGACCAGCTCGACGACTGGCGGGCGGCTCTGGCCTACGGCCGGTCCCTGCCGGAGGTCGACCCGGACCGGATCGCGGTGTGGGGGACCTCGTTCGGCGGCGGGCACGTGCTGCGGGTCGCGAGCGAGGACGACGGCGTGGCCGCGGTGGTGGCCCAGTGCCCGTTCACCGACGGTCCGGCGTCGTTGCTCTCCCGGTTCCGGGCCGGCCCTCTGAGCATGGCCGGGCTCGTCATTGCCGCGCTGCTCGATGTCCTCGGGTCGGTGTTCGGGGCGAAGCCGGTGCTGGCTCCGGTGGTCGGGGTGTGGTGGATGCCCGCCTTCCTGGTGTCACCGACCGCGATCGCCGCGGCGTCCAAGCTGATCCCGGCGGGCTCTCGGCTCTCGCCGCGCACCGCCCGGTTCGTTACCCGGATTCCTGCCGTGGGCAAGGGGTTGTCCGCGACCGTCGAGACGGGTGGGCAGCCGTTCCGCCCTGGCGACACCGCTGTCGGCCGCGACACGATCTGGGGTGTCATGATGGGCTCGGACGGCGGCGACAGCGCCAACGCGGTCGCGGCCCGGCTGGCGTTGCGGTTGCCGCTGTACCGGCCGGGCAAGGACCTGCGCAAGATCGCCGCGGCGACCCTGCTGTGCGTGTGCGACGACGACCGCGCCGCCCCCGCGCGCACCACGGCCCGCCTCGCGGCCGGGCAGGACCACGTCCAGGTCAACCACTACGACGGTGACCACTTCGACATCTACGTCGGTGACCTGTTCGAGCGTGCCGTCGCGGACCAGATCCGGTTCCTCGCGGCCCGGTTCGGCCGGTAGCCAACCTGCCGCGTCACCTGGAGCCGGAGGAGTCCGGCACGGCAGCGATGCCGCGGGCACTGCGCACCAAGGTTTCGACGACGGCGCGATCGCCCGCGGTGTCGCCTGCGTGGGTCAGCATCCCTTCGACGACGAACACCCCGATCCGGGTCATCGCGGCCTGCTCGGTCTCCGGCACGCCCAACGCGGCCAGGTGCCACCGCAGGATCGCCTCCACCTGCGCGTGGAAGGCGTCGTGCCAGACCCGCAAAGCCTCCGAGGCCGCGACCCTGGCGTGCACGGTCGTGATCAGCCGATCGACGCGCCGCAGCTCGGTGACTGCCCACAGCAACTGCTCGACCGGCGGTTCGGCCGAGCGTTCGGCCACGCCGGCCAGGAACTGCGCGAACAGCGCGTCCAGCACGGCGACCAGTACCTCGTCCTTGTCCTTGAAGTACCAGTAGACGGTGTTGGAGGTGACTCCCGCCTCGCGCCCGATCCGCGTCACCGTCGTGGGGTCGTAGCCGTCTTCGACGAACAACCGTGTGGCCGCGGCGACGATCTCGCCGCGTTTCTCTTCCCGGTCTTGCGGGCGTCGGTTACGCGGCATCCCTCACCTGGCCAGATCCTCCACGCTGGAACCCCACTGTAAACGGATGCGGCGCCACAGGCGGTCTCGACCCGGCACCGCGCACCGGACACCCTTCGACGTCGGCCGCGGTGCCGGGCGTCGGGGTCAGTGCCGCACCCGCGGGTCGAATTCGCGCGGGAGCGCGTCGGCACGCGATCGCACCGGTCACATCATGTCTCCTCGACCGCCATTCCGGTCAGGCTGGCCAGCACCGGTGCGGGCAACCGGGCAGCGAGCGCGAGGCGGGCGCTGTTGCGAACTCTGTCAATTGCCCGCACACGCACGCACTGATTCCCCGATCCGTCGAGCGGTTCCCCGGATATACGAGCACACGGCGGCTCGGATGTCCTGCAACGGGGCGTCCTCAGCGCGTCGGCGTAGGACGAGCTGTCCGGCGGATTCGAGGTGTGCTGCGGTCCGTTCGTGGGTGCGAAGACCGCAACGACTCCAAGCGCTTGCCGCTACTACTTGACTGGTGAGACGCGGTGTAACACAGGACTAGCTGTCGACGACTGTGCTGCACGACCCCGTTGAGAGGTGCCGAGTGAACGACAGCGTGTGGACGAGCCAGGCCGTGCTGGACAAGGTATGCAGGGCGCTTGATCGGTTCACCGTCGCGCATCCGGAAGGACACCATTTCGGCCGGCCGTTCGTGACCGCCTATCAGCTGGCGATTCGCGTCGACGAGATGTATCCGGAGCTCAAGGACGCACTGGGTATACAGGTCGGCGGTGCCGCGACGGGTGGTCGGGCCAGCCTCGCCCAGTACCTCGCCAACCAGCTGTCGAAGAAAATCAAGGCACACGGCGACCAGTTCCCTGTCGAGGGTGCGTACGTATCCAACGACTATGTCGTGGCGATGACCTTCCGGGGGGCTGATGGCCGCGAGCGGTCGAGCAGCCTGGTCGGCAGCGGATACGACCTTTCACTGTTCCGTCTCCGGCACCCGTAGGTGTCTGGTCTGTCGACGTGCGGGCCGCCGTGGGCGAGGAAGAACAGGCCGGGACAGACGGCGACGGTGCGGTGGACCCGTTGGATCATGGTCATGGGTGGCCGACGTCGTTGCAGGCGCTGCGGTTCCGGCTATGCTTCGAACGTGCGCTGGGGTGACGAATGGCCTGGATTGGACTCACGTTTCAGGGTCCGGCCACGCCGTCTCTTCGGACCCTTCTACTCGGTGCGGATCTTCGATGAGAGGACCGGCGCAGAGGTCCATGTCACGGGAGGATCGTTCTTGACTGGTCGATCTTCCGTTCGCCGGGCAGTCAAGAACGCCACCGCTCGATACCTTCGACGCGATGCAGCCGGACGCCACGAGCCGGGCAGAAGGCGCGGCTACTAAATCGCCCTCAATGCGGCATGAGCGTGCGTTCGGCGGCGTCACTGCACGAAGGTGATCGGATAGCCCGATGTACCACCATCGAGCAGGTGGTCGTCGTGGCCCTTCAGGAACCGGGTGAAGAACGACGCCACCAGTGCTCGTGTCGCTGCCACGGCGCGGTGTCCGTCGACCGTTCCGACCGCCGCCGCCAGTACCTCGGCCGGTACCCGGCCCGCCAGCTGGGGGAGCAAGGGCTCGGCGTCGGTGAAGGACGCGTGCCCGGAGTCGTTCAGGGTGACGTCCGCCTTCCAGCCGCGCTGGTGCCGCCAGAACGCCGCCCACGACGGCTCGCGGTGGATATCGCTTCCGCCCGCTGCCGAATTGCTGCCCAGCAGCAGGAACGGGCGGTCCAGACCGTGCTGGGCGACCTCGCTCAGATTCGTGCCGTCCGGCTCCACCGAGTACTCCAGTGTGCCGTCCATGTCGACGCCGGCCTTGATCCGGGGATCGGTGTACATCGTGTTCGCGGCCGTGAAGCCGCCTCCGGACTGCCCGAACATCCCGATCCGGCGTAGGTCCATGCCCGCGCTCAGCCTGCCCGGCAGGCTCGCCAGCCGGTCGAGCACCAGGCCGGTGTCGGCCGTGCGCGCGTCCACCAGCTTCCTGAAGAACGCCGGCGTCGTGCCGGTGCGGTACGCCTGGTCCCAAGCGGCCAGCAGCGGGCCGTTGCCGGTCACATGACCGTCCGGGAACTGGACCGCCGGTCCGTCGCCGGGGTGGTCGACGGTGACCACCACGAAGCCGCGCGATGCGAGATCCTCGACCAGCGAAACGTTCCAGTCTCGCGGGTCCCCCGCGCCGGGGGAGTACAGCACGACAGGGAAGCGCCCGGGCGCCATCGCGGCGTCGCGCACGGAGTGCGTCTTGGTCGACGCCCAGTCGACCAGGCCGGCCGGCAAGCCGAGGTTGCCCCCGGCCACCGCGGCCACCGCCGCCGGGAACTGGTTGGTGACCGGGGAAGCCGCACTGTGGACAGCCGGGTGGAAGACGCTGATCATCAGCTCGCGGTAGGGCTGTGCCGGCACCCACGGATCGGGCCGGGTGCCGTCGACGAGGCGGAAGCTCGATTCGCCGACGGCGTAACGGCCAGTCGGCGCGGGAAGCGTGAGCGTCAGGCCCTCGGCCGCGGACGCCGCCGGAGCCGAGACGGCGAGCATGATCCCGGCCAGGGAAGCGGCGATGAAACGAGAACTGCGCATGCGGGATTCCTTCGGCGGCGGTGACGGTGACGGGATCGAGCTTTCCGTCCCGCTGCCTCGCCGACCACCAGGCCGGCCGGGATGCTCCACTCCGGAAAACCGGAATCCACCAAGGCAGGCAGCCTCGTTGACAACCGGCGGGGAAACCGGTCCTGGACGAACGCGGTGGCGTCGTCCGTTACGACGACGCCACCCGTCAGCCCCCCGTCAGTTGTCCCGGCAGACCGTCACCGGCGAAGTCCACCAGGCCGGCCGGCCGGTCGGGTAGACCAGGGCTCCGACCGTGACGCACGCGAAGCTCGGCAGGTCCGCCCAGCTGTCCCCGGGGCCGTTCTCGCCGGTGCCCAAGTGGTAGGACCGGTCGGGTGCCGGGAACCAGCCCGACTGACCGCGGGTGGAGGTCCACCGCAGCTGAACGTCCACCCACCCGCCCGACCAGTCGTTGCGGTGGTACCGGCTGCTGAAGCCGGTCCACCAGCCGAGGACCTGGTTGAGGTGCAGGCAAAGCTGGTCTCCGTCGGTGGTGACCGTCAGGCAGTGCTCCTGGTCCGGTGGGATCGGCGCCGCGTCCGCGGCGGGGCTCAGGCCCACCAGCGTTCCCAGGGCCACCAGCGCGGCTGTCACGATACGTGTTCTCCCCATGGTTTCCCGCTCCTGTCCGGGGTTGGTTTGCCCCACCACGGTGCACCCCGCTGTTACTCTTCGACATCACGGGAAACCGCGCGCGGAAGGTCGGAAACCTGGGTGGTGCCGGGACGGCAGCCAAGGATGATCATGACTATGGCAGGACGCGTCGGGTGGACAGCGGCCGCGCTCGCGTGGGCCGCCGCTGTGACCGTGGCCGCCTGGCCGGCCACGGAGTCCCCGGTCTGGGTGTACGTTCCCTTGCGGCTGTTCGGGTTCGTCGCCATCGTGATCGGCTACCTCGCGTGGAACCGCCCCGCCTGGTCCCGTTGCGGGCACCTCATCGTCCTGCTGGGGGCGACCTACTACCTGGAGGACCTGCAGTTCGCGGCGGCGTACCCGATCGGTTTCTGCCTCGCGTACCTGTGGACGGCCGTCCTGGCGCACCTCGTCCTCACCTGGCCGAGCGGGCGGGCGGCGTCCGCATCCATCCGCGTCCTCGTGGCGGTCTGCTACGCCGCCGCGGTCGGTTCACAGGTGGCGCGCTACCTCGTCGACGCCCCCGCCCCGCGGCGGTTCCTGGGCAGCCCGTACGACCACACGACCACGGCCAAGGTGGGCAGTGCCCTGGTCACCGCGCTCGCCGTGGTGGTGGTCCTGGTCGTCGCCCACCGGTGGCTGCACGCCAGCGCGGTGCGCCGGGGAGCGGCCGGACCCGTGTGGACGGCCGTGGTGATCGTCGGCGTGCTGGCCACGCTGCCCGGGATCGCCGGCATCCTGGGGCTGAGCGTGGTGCTCGAACACGGTCTCCGGCTGGGCGCGCTCGCCGGCGCCGTGCTGCTCGTGCCCGTCATCGTGTTCGCGCGGAACGCGTACCTCGCCCGGCTGCGCTGGCGCCTGACGGCGCTCGTGCTGGACCCGGAACGCGAACTGGACCTGCCCACCGATCCGGGCGCGGTGCAACGGGCACTGGCGGCGATCCTGCGCGACGAGCGGCTGCGCCTCGCGTACCCACTGCCCGGCGGGTCCTCTGTGGACGTCCACGGCCTGCCGTTCCGGCCGAGCCCGGACCGGGCGCTGACCACGATCCGGCGCAAGGGCGAGGCCATCGCGCTGCTGGAACACGACGAGGCACTCCGCGACGTCGACACGGTCATCGCCACGACCGAGGCGGTCGCCGGCCTGGCGATCGAAAGCGCCCGCCGTTACGCGCTCCTGCTCGCGCAGGTCGAACAGATCCGCACCTCCCGGCTCCGGCTGGCCACCGTCGCGTTCGAGGAACGCCACCGCATCCAACGCGACCTGCACGACGGGGCCCAGCAACAGCTCCTCGCCGTTCTCGTCCTGCTCGACCTCGCGCAGCGATCGCGGGGCGACGCCACGGGAACCGTCCGGCAGGCCCATCACCAGCTGAAGGACGCGATCGCCTCGCTGCGCCACCTGACCCAGGGCATCTACCCGGCGGCGCTGGTCGAACACGGGCTCGCCGCGGCCGTGGAAGGACTCGCCGATGTCGCGCCCATTCCGGTTTCGTTCACGATTCCCCGTACCCGCTGGCCACGGCACCTGGAGGCCACCGCGTACTTCACCATCTCCGAGGCGCTGGCCAACATCTACAAGCACGCGGACGCCGGTCACGTCCGGATCGAGGTCCGCCAGGACGAGCGGACCGCTTACCTCGAGATCATCGACGACGGACGCGGCGGGGCCGACCCGGCGGGCAGCGGGCTGAGCGGCCTGAAGGACCGCGTCAACACCGTCAACGGGGTGCTGCGCGTCGAATCCACCGCCGATCACGGAACCCGCATCACCACCACGTTCCCCCTGGAGGCACCGTGAGAGTCGCCATCGTCGAGGACGAGCCGCTCTTCCTCGACGCCCTCGCCACATCACTGGCCAGCCAACAGGTCGATGTCGTGGCCAGGGCACGTCACGCGGACGAAGCGCTCGCCCTCATCGACCACACGGCACCCGACGTCGCCCTGCTGGACATCCGGTTGCCCCCGGGTTTCACCGACGAAGGGCTCCGGCTGGCGGAGCGGGTACGGGCGGCCTACCCCAGCGTCGGCCTGCTCGTGCTGTCCTCGTACGCCGAGGCCGCCTACGCCGAGCGGCTCATCAGCATGGAGCAGGACACGGCCGCGGTCGGCTACCTGCTCAAGGAGCGCGTCGGCGACGTGGCGGAACTCCTCGACGCGCTGCACCGGGTAGCGGCGGGTGACGTCGTCGTCGACCCGTACGTCATCACCCGGCTGATGTCGCGCCGACGGCGTCACGACCCGCTTGCCGCACTCACCGCGCACGAACGGCGCGTGCTCGGACTCGTGGCCGAAGGCCGCTCGAACCTGGGCATCGCCCAGGAAACCGGCTGCCGGATCACCACCGTCGAGAAGCACCTCACCGCCATCACCGGCAAACTCGGCCTCACCCAGGCGACGGACCGGCGCAGCGTCAACGTCCGCGTGCTGGCCACCCTGGAATACCTGCGCAACACCGAATGACCGGGGAAACCGCCGGTGTGAAGCCGGCGAGCGGGCCGAGACAGACTCCGCCGCGGCCCGCTCGGGGGAGGATCAGCCGGTCACGGCGCTGTTGACCGCGCCGAAGTCGAGGCCGCTCTCCAACGTGGTGCAGGTGCCGTGTTCGAGCAGTTCGGCCGCGGCGCGCTGGGCGACGGCGTAGGCGGCCTGTGCGATCGCCGTGCCGACGCTGATCCGGCGGACGCCGGCCGCTTCCAGCTCCGCGACGGTCGGCGCGCCTGGCCACACCATGACGTTGACCGGCAGCGGGCTCTCCTTCACCAGTGCCTTGAGCGTGTCCAGGTCGACCAGGCCGGGCACGAAGAGACTATCCGCGCCCGCGGCGGCGTAGGCGCCCGCGCGGGTCAGGACGTCGTGCAGACGGCCCTCGGGTGCGCCGATGCCGAACAGGTAGACGTCGGTACGGATGTTGATCCACAGCTCGGGCAATCCGGCCGCCGTCGCCGCTTCGCGGGCCGAGCGGATCCGCTCGCCCTGTGCCGGGACGTCGAAAAGCGGACCGCCGGGGGAGGTCGAGTCCTCCAGGTTGATCCCGACCGCGCCGGCCTCGACGACCGCGCGCACGGTGGCCGCGACGTCGTCGTAGCCGCCCTCGATGTCGGCGGTCACCGGAACGTCGACGACGCGGACGATCCGCGCGACCAGTGCGGCCATCTCCGCGCGCGTCAGGCCGTGCCCGTCGGGGCGTCCCGCGGACCAGGCGATCCCGCCGCTGGTGGTGGCGATCGCCGGGGCACCGGCCCGCGCGATGAGGGCGGCGCTGGCGGCGTCCCAGGCGTTCGGCAGCACCAGGGTGCCCTCGTGCAGGGCACGCAGTTTCTCGGCGAGCTCCCGCCGGTTCGTGGACATCCGTTCTCCTTTTCGGTGTTCAACCCGCCGATGTGGACACACCGGCGGCGATCAGGTGGGTGGCGGCGAAGGCGCGCCAGGGGTGCCAGGCGGCGGCCAGCCGGCCGGCGTCGGCGGAGGGGCCGAGTTCGCGCAACGCCGTCTCGAGCGTGCGCTCGGCGGCCGGAAAGGCGTCGGCGTGGCCCAGCCTCAGCGCGATCTCCTGGGCGGTGCTCGGCTCGATGCCGGGCACCGCGGTCAGCGCCGCGGTGCAGCCGGCCAGGCTCGCGCCGGGGTCGAGCAGGTTCTCGTCGGCTGCTACCGCTGAGGCGAACGTGCGCAGCGTCCGCTCGGTCGCCGCGGACAGCCGGGCCGCGGTCAGGTCCGCCCGGGCCAGGGTCCCGGCCGACGGGAACAGGTGGGTGAGGTCGTGCTCGAGGCCCGGCACCGGCCGGCCCGCCGCCTCGACGAGCCCGGCCAGCTGCCGCCGCACCCGCGTGCGGACGCTGTACTGGCTGAGCACGGCTTCCACGGCGATCTCGAAGGGCCCCCAAGCCCCGGGCACACGCAGGCCGGGCCGGGCGTGCAGCAGCGGGCCGAGCACCGGGTCGGCGGCGAGCCCGGCTTCGGCCGGTGCCGGATCGGCGTCGACGCCGAACATCCGCCCGACGCGGTCGACGACGTGGATGAGCCCTTCCCAGAACGGCATGTGTGCGGTGAGCAGGAGGTGGTCGTCGCTCCCGCGCGTCACCTCGATGACGCCCGCCTCGCCGTCGAGGCTGATCGTGCGGCGATAGACGCCTTTTCGTACCGACTCCACACCGGGGACCGCACGCTCGGCCAGGAACGCGCTCAGCGCCTCCCAGTGCAGGGGCGGTGAGAACGGCAGCCGCATCATCAGCCCGCCGTCCGCGGCGAGCCGGTCGGCCTTGCGGCGCCGGTTGCGCAACTCGACCGGGGAGGCACGGAAGACCAGCTTCATGTCCCGGTTGAACTGGCGGAGGCTGCCGAACCCGGACGCGAACGCGATGTCGGCGACAGTCAGGTCGGAGTCGTCGAGCAGCCGGCGCGCGAAGTGCGCCCGCCGCGAGCGGGCCAGCCCGTCCGGCGTCACGCCGAGGTGGTCACGGAAGAGCCGGCGCAGATGCCGGGGCGAAACCGCCAGCCGCTCGCCGAGGGCCGCCTCCGTCCCGGTGTCCAGCACCCCGGCGATGATCAGCTGCACCGCGCGGCAGACCAGCTCCGGCGCGTCGGTGGCGACCGGGCCGGCGACGCGGTACGGGCGGCAGCGCAGGCACGCGCGGAACCCCGCCGCCTCTGCCCCAGCGGCCAGCTCGAACGTCTTCACGTTCTCCGCGAGCGGCTTCGCCCCGCACCCGGGACGACAGTAGATGCCCGTCGTGACCACGGCCGAGAATGTCGTCATGTCCTCAGGTGTAGGCGACTCGGGCCCGGCCGCGCTAGCCAGATCCGGACATGACCGTGGGCCGGTGCGCACCCTGCCGAAGACGTGTCCGGATCCGACCCGACGCCCCGCATCCGGCCGGGCGGCTCGGGCCACACTGCTGACCAAGACCTACGACCAGAACCGGACCTATCCCAACCTGCACGGCGATGGGCTCGTCACCGCCGACGGCAGTGCTGCGCCGGCAGATGACGTTCGAGGCGGATCCCTACGCACGATGCCCGGAGGGTGTTGGCGGTGCACGTCGCTGTCGAGGTCCCCGGCGCGCCGAGCCTGAGCCCTCCGGCCAGCGTCCAGCCGAGGCCGGTCAGGTAGGGAGCCGCTCTGGCGGTGCGCAAAGTTGACGGCCAGTCGCCGCGCAGGTCGACCGCGACTACCCGCTTGCAGACGAACGTGTGCGTTGAAGCCACTGCCCGAACCGCGCTGGCCCGTAACTTCGAGGTCGCCGTGCCCAGTGGCGCGGTGTCAACCGACGGCCCCGCTTTGCATGAGGGTGCGCTCAATTCCCGGCGCGTCCTCTATGCGGAGGTCGCCCCGTGGCGAGCTCCTCGAGCCCGGTGCGGCCTGGGACCGTGCATTCACCACGCCGAACTACGGCCGCGATGCGGCGTATTGGGCCGAGCCAGCCGCCACCGCGTGACATAGAAACGGCTTGCTCGGATGGGTGACGCTCCGCGTAAGGAATTGTCTGCCTGTATGGTCGTCGCGACGGTGGAGCCAGAAATGGCCGCAGGGGGGCCGTTGGCGTTCCAGCTTGGCCAGGTCGTGCTCGCGGAACTCGACATGCCCGAAGCCGACGCGCAGCTGAACGAGCTGCTGCAGCCCGGCGGTCAGAGAATCGAGCCTGCCGCCGAATACGAGGCCCGGGACCTGAGCGGCACCATCAGCGTCGTCGATGCGCATGCATGGTGATCAGTGTCGGTATCCGGCGCAGCTGGGCGTCACAGATTCCGTGTCTCAGCTCGCCGACGTGCTGTTCCAGACGTACGTCACTGCCGTTCAGCGCGCCACGGTCGTCGGACTCGCCAACACCGCCGAGCTGGCGGCCGCGCGGCCTGTGGAGAAGATCCTTGTCCCCGACGAATCGCTGCCGTATGACGAATGGATCGCCCGGCCTGTTCCCATGGTCAGTGGCGTGCGGAGTCCGCGCGGGTACTTCGTGCTGCACCTGCGGGGCGGAAGTCCCGCGGGGGTGACGGGGTGGGTCTAACGGCGATCGGGCTGCTCCGACAGGTGTGTGAGCACGTAGTACTCGAGGAAGCTCAACCGGGCGTTCCGCTGGAGCTGCGCTTCCAGGGTCGCAGGCAGGCGCTGGGCGAGCCGCATGAAGGCGCGCCACGCCGACAGCTCGTCGGCCGTGAGCCAGCGCTGCCCGGGTTTCGAAGCCACCGTCGGCTGCGCGGCGGCCAGCGTGAGGTGCGGAAACTTCCGTGACGCGCTGGCCGTCCGGCACGACCGGATCGGCTTGATGTGGCGCGCTCAGGCGGAGCAGGCAGCGCTGATCGCTGTAAGCGTCGTCCTGGCCGCCTCCGGACGCCACAGCACAGCTGTCGCGTGGCGGGGGCTTGTGCGGTTGGATCGGGCCGGGACAGACGTGGTGGAAGGTGCGAGGCGGATGGGTAGCGATGTCGACGGGCCGGATCCCGCCCGGATCGCCGACGTCACCGGCTTTGTGCGCGAGGTCGACCTGTTGCGCCGGCTGGCGGCTCGGGGCACGGGTAAAGCCCGGGTCAGCCTGGCCGATCTTGCTCGCCTGGTCGATGTGCCCCGCTCGACCGTGCACGCGTACATTTCCGGCAAGATCCACCCACCGTCCGACGTGTTCGACCGGATCGTGATCGCGTTGGGGGTTCCCCGTGCGGAGTGGGGCAGCTGGAACGATGCATGGTTTCGGGTGGCCGGCCACCTGCACTCGGAGAAACAGGCGGGCGACGGTCCGCCGGTTCCCCGGCAGCTGCCTCTCGGTGTCGGCGGCTTCGTGGGGCGCGAGTCGGACCTCGCCGCGCTCGATCGGCTGCTGACCGGCTCGTCGGACAGCCGGGTCGCGTTGCTCACGGGGATGCCGGGGGTAGGCAAGTCGGCGGTGGCGATCCGCTGGGCGCACCGGGCCGCGCCGGGCTTCCCCGATGGCCAGTTGTTCGCCGACTTGCGGGGGTTCGCCGATGCCCGTCCGGCCGACCCGGCGGACGTTCTGACGGGGTTCTTGCGCGCGTTGGGAACGCGCGAACGTGATCTGCCGAGGGAGCCGGACCAGCTCGCGGCGCGCTTCCGGTCCGCGGTCGCCGGACGGCGTGTGCTGATAGTGCTCGACGACGCGAGCAGCGCCGAGCAGATCCGTCCCTTGCTGCCCGGTACGCCGGGATGCGCCGTGTTGATCACCAGCCGTACCCGGCTGATCGGGTTGGTCGCCCGGGAAGGTGCCGAGTCGCGGGAGCTGGGGCCGCTCGCGGTGGACGACGCCGTCGTGCTGGTCGGGCGCACCGCCGGCCCGGATCGGGTCGACGCCGATCGAGCGGCGGCCGTCGAGCTGGCCGAGGTCTGCGGACGGCTGCCGCTCGCGCTGCGGATCGCCGCGGCGATCGCCCGCGTGCGGCCGGGCACGCCGCTTGCCACGATGGTCGAGGAGCTCCGTTCGGCCGACCCCCTCGCGGTTCTCGACGCGGCCGTCGACCGGGAGACCGCGGTGCGGACCGCCATCTCGCTGTCGTACCGGGCGCTGGAACCCGAAGTGCAACGGGTGTTCCGCCTCTGCGGCCTGTTCCCGGCTGGCAGGATCACGTTCCCGGCACTCGCCCACGCGGCGGAGTTGGAACCGGAAACCCTGATGCCGGTCATGTACACCTTGCTCGACCTGCACCTCGTCGTGGAACGGACACCGGCGCGGTACGTCCAGCACGCGCTCCTGCACTCGTGGGCGCGGGCTCGCTGCCTGGCAGACGATGACCACGACCAGCGGGCTCGCGCGCTGCACCGGCTGATCGGCCACTACGCCGGGCTGGCCACCGAGGCAGCGCAGCTGCGGCATCCGCGCTCGTACCGGGACGAGTACGCGAGCTTCCGCCACCGGGAATCTTCGTTCTCGGCAGCTGACGAAGCGCTCGCCTGGTTCGACGTCGAATTCACCACCTTGACGGCGCTGGCCCGGCAGGCCGCCGAGACAGGCCTCGACGCTCTGTCGACTCAGCTCTGCGTTGCCCTGCACCCGGAATTCGAACGTCGCCGTTCCGCGGAGTGGATTCCGGTCAGCGAGGCCTCGCTCACCGCGGCGCGCGAAGCCGGAAGCGCGGCCGGGCAGGTGCTGTGCCTGCGGGTACTCAGCGGCGCGTACTGGAGCAGGGCGGATCACGAGCAAGCGCTTCGCTACCTCGACGAGGCGGCGAAACTCGCCGGTGAGCTGAACGCGCCGAACCTCCGGGGACTGGTCCTGAGCGACCTGGGACGCACGTCGATCTCGATGGGTCGGCTCCGGGACGCCGCTGAGTACTACCGGCAATCCGTCGACCTCGAGCTGGTGGGGGAGGGGGCCGCGTCCGTCCCGAACCTCGTCGTGCTGGGCGACGCACTCTGGGAACTCGGTGACCTCCGCGGTGCCTACGACCTCCACACCCGGGCGATCGAGACGGCGACCCGGCAGGGCTACGCCGCCGGGCTCCAGCTCGCGGAAAGTCACGCCGGCCGGTCCAGCCAAGCGCTCGGTGAGCTCGAGCGTGCTGTCGAGCACTACCGGACCGGTCTCGACCTGTGCCGGTCGACCGGCGAGCACGCAGACGAGGCGAGTGTTCTCGCCAACCTGGCGGGAGCGTTCCGCGACCTGGGCGACCACGAAAATGCCCTGGTGGTCGCCCGCGACGCCTTGGTCAACGCTACCCGGCTGGCCATGCTTCGGACGCAGGCCGGTGCACACCACGTCATCGGCACGGTCATGATCGAACTCGGCGATGTCGAAGCGGCCCGCGTCGAACTCGAATCGGCGCTGGACCTGTCGACCGAAGCAAACCACCCTCGTGGACGCGGTGACGCGCTGGTCGCCTTGTCCGCGGTCCACCGGCACCGGAAGGCGTTCGGCGAAGCCTACGACGCGGCCGGCCGCGCACGGGTCATCAGCACGGAGACCGGGCACAGCTTGATCCTGGCCGACAGCCTGCTCGCCACGGCGAGCGTCGACCTCGAACGCGGCGACGTCCCGGCCGCGCGAGGCCACGCCGAACAGGCGCAGGCCATCCACGAGCAAGCGTCGTGCCGGCTCGGCGTCCAGCGCGCCGACGCCGTACTCAAGTCGCTGCCACCTCGGCGCCGGTAGCAAATTGCGACGTTCACCAACGTCCAGCTTTGTCCAGAATCCGCTCCTCGGCCGTGGCTCCTGTGGTGCAGTGTGGCGGCCGTCGTTCCAGTGGCGAAGGTGAGCCGGTGGATCCGGTGTCGGCAGACGGTTCGGCGTGCTGAGCCCAGGGAGGGAGGCGAAGCCGCCGAACCGTCGTGACTGGCGTGATGAGGGGCTGGATGAACAGCGGGAAACGACTGGCCACGATCGTCGCAGCCGTAGTGGTCGCCATGATGCCGGCTGCCGCAGTCGCACAAGACGCCTGGCCGGTACCGAGTCGCAGCCGCGTCGAGCGTTCTTCCGGCCTGCGCACGACAGGTCAGCGCTTGTGTGGCGTTTCGATCCAGAGAACCAACGCCATTGCTCGCCAGGGCGAAACGGGCGTGACGGTGTACAGAATCGTGTCGCTGACTCTCCATATGGATCTTCAGTGTGGACGGTCGGGTAAGACATTTCCTTTGTCAGATTGGGAGAAGGAAAGATGACGCGACGGATTCGAGTGGCTGTGACGAGGACCGGAGGCGTTGGGTGCACAGCTAGAGCGACTGGGTGCCGAGGACGGCGGCCAGCGCCAGGCGGTCGGCGTCTTCGCTGCCGGGCTCGGCGGTGTAGACGCTGATGCGCAGGTCGTCCAAGGCGACGAGCAGCGTGTCGCAATCGAGGTTGATCAGGCCGACCGCCGGGTGGTCGATGGTCTTGCGCCGGGACGGGTCGGCCGGGGGTGGGGGTGCCTCGGCGTCCCAGAGTTCGGCGAACCGCGCGCTGCCCGCGGCCAGGTCGGCGAGCAGACGCCGCAGCGCGCGGTCGGCGGGGTAGCGCGACGCGGTTAGGCGCAGGTCGGCCACTAGGCGGGCTTCGTGTTCGGCCTGTTCGCGCGGGGTGTGCACGACGCGGGAAGGCAGCCGGGCGAGGTTGCGCCAGACGGCGTTGCGTTCCAGCCCGCCCCAGGTGGTCGTGTCGCCCATGAGTGCGTTGTAGGGAGCGTTGGCCAGCACAAGCGTCCAGGTGGCGTCGTAGACGACCACCGGGGTGTGCGACAGCCGGTCGAGCAGCCGTTGCACGCTCGGGGTGACCCGCGACGGCACGACGTCCGGACCGGGCGCGGCGTGCCCGGCCAGCCGGTAGAGCAGGTCACGTTCGGCATCGGCCAGGCGCAGCGCGCGCGCCAGCGACTCCACGACCTGGGGCGACGGCGCCCTCGCGCGTCCCTGCTCGAGGCGGGTGAGGTAGTCGGTCGAGACGCCGGCGAGCGCGGCCAGTTCTTCGCGGCGCAAACCGCTGGCGCGGCGCCGCCGGCCCGCCGGGACACCGACGGCCTCGGGTGCCACCCGGTCGCGCCAGCGGCGCAGCGTCCGGCCGAACTCCCACGCTTCCACGCCGTCCATTCTGGACGAGCCCGCACTGGTTGTCCTGGCCCTGGTGGTCCTACGAAAACCGGACGACTGGCTGCGGCCGGGCCCGGTTCGCAGGCTGGAGCCATGACCGAACCCGGAACCGTCCTGATCACCGGCCCGACGCGCAACCTGGGCCGCCACGCCGTGCTGGCCATGGCGGGCCGTCCGGACGGGAAGCGACCCGACCTGCTGCTCGTCGGCCGCGCCGGGCGCGACCTGACCGCGGTCGCCGACGAGGCTGGTGCCCTCGGGGCGCGCGTCCACGCGATCGGCTGCGACCTGGCGAGCCTGGCCGACGTCCGTGCCGCCGCGGCCACCGTCCGCGGCCTCCTCGCCGACGGCGCCGTCCGTCCGTTGCGCGCGCTGGTCGCCAACGCCGGCACCATGTCGGCCGACACCCGGCGGGTCTCGGCCGACGGCTACGAGCTGACCTTCGCCGTCAATTACCTCGCCCACGCTCAGCTCATCGGCGACCTGCTCAGCTCGTTCACCGCCCCGGCGCGGGTGGTGCTCGTCGGCTCGAACACCTACCACGCCAACTTCTGGCGCAAGCTGCTGCACGTGCCCGAGGCGAAGTGGGCGGACCCCGTCGAGCTCGCCCGCCCGGCCGGCGGCGAGCAAACCCCGGGCATGGCAGCCTCCGGCGTCGCCTACTCCAACGCCAAGCTCGCGATCCTCTACTACGCCCACGAGCTGCAGCGCCAAGCCGGCCCGGGGATCGCCGTGTCCGTGTTCGAGCCGGGCTGGATGCCCGGCACCGCGCTGGGCCGCGGCGCCCCTGCGGCGTTCCAGGCGGTAAGCCGTGCGCTGGGCCGGATTCCCGGCGTCTCGACGCCGCAGCGCTCGGGGCCGCTGCTGGCCGCGATGGCCCTCGACGACCAGTGGGCACACCTGCGTGCGGGCGCGTTCGTGGTGAAGACCAAGCTGACGGAGGTCCAGCCGGTCGCGCACGACCGCGACCGGGAGCGGCGCTTGTGGGAGGCGACCGCCGAGCTGTTGGACCGGGCCGGCGCGTCGCGTAGCCGGGACGCAGAGATATGACGAGATGAAGTCCATACACGCTCGTCGGCATGACCGGACGTGGACGCTCGGCCGGCGGCATGAGCGGATATCGAGTGCCGACCGCGTGCTGCCGCGGACGCGAGCTCCCGCCGATCCGTCCGCGCCCCGCCCGGGGATTCGGTACGCACCGCCTACCGATGGCGCGAAGTGTGGCACCGCACGGCGAGGCCGGCACACTGACCCTGTCAGCGCTCAGCGGCAGAACAGTGCGCTCATGACCGACCGCCTGTCCCGGGACATCATGGACAGCAGAGACATCACGGGACAAGCGATTGTCCGCTATTTGACCTCGGCCACGATCTTCCACGTCTTCACTTCGTCACAGCCGACACATGCCGCCGTAGCTTGCAGGTTGACCGTCCCGTGCTCCGCGGCATGGAAGGTTGCCTTGGAGCCGCCGTTCGGGGCGGTGGCGCCCGAGGATCGGGCGAGCACGTCGGCATTACTGGACACCACGTCGCTCCAGCTCCAATTCACGCCATTTGACCTCACGCGGGATTCCGCTCCAGACCGGGTGCCGACGGCGTGCGGTTCGCACGTGTGCGTCGCACGAGCCCGCCGGCTACGACCGCGGCGATCGCGAACGCGGCGGAAGCGATGGCGATGTAGCTGAACACGCCCGTCGCCGAGTTCATCGTCTCGCCGTCCACGACCACGACGGTCGAACTGAGGACCGCCGAGCCCACGAAGTCCAGTGCCACCGAGCCGATCGAAACCCCGACGACGACCAGGCTGGACACGACGCCCTGCCGTTCGGTGGGCGCCAAGGCGGCTGCTGTGTTGAAGCCGGAGGTCGCGATCGCTCCCGCGGTGACACCCAGCAGGAACGCCGAGCACAGCGCGACCGGAAGCTGGGCGACCCCGAGGAGCATCCCGAGGGACACCACGAACCCGAGCACGACTCCGCCGGCCAACGTGGCGGCCGGTCCGATGCGCGCGGCGAGCCAGCCGGCCACCGGACCGC
The DNA here is from genome assembly GCF_000695625.1 of Amycolatopsis rifamycinica. GTDB lineage: Bacteria > Actinomycetota > Actinomycetes > Mycobacteriales > Pseudonocardiaceae > Amycolatopsis > Amycolatopsis rifamycinica. The sequence continues at coordinate 54,174 of NZ_JMQI01000015.1, read as the reverse complement.
CGACGACGAGCCCGATGGCCGGCACCGCGAGCAGCAGCGCCACCGATCCCTGGCCGGCCAGGCCGTACCCGAGTCCCCGCTCCGCCGGGACGGCACCGACGAGGGGGATGAGCTGCAGCATGCTCTGGTAGGCGCCGGCGCCGAGGAAGATGACCAGGAGCGTGAGCTTCAGCGGCCCGCCGATGTTCCTGACGTCGATCAGGGGCTCGGGCTTCCGGCTCGCCCCCACGAACCACCAGACCAAGGCCACGACGCCGACGGCGAGGAGGGCCAGCGGTGGGGCGGCGAGCCAGCCGAGGCTCGAGCCGAGGCTGATGTAGCCGAGCACCCCGGCGAGACCTCCGCCGAGGAGGACCGCGCCGCCGAGGTCGAGCTTGCCCGGCGTCCTGGTCCGGGATTCGGCGATGGTGGTGCGCACGGTGATCGCCATCGCGGCCGCGACGAACGCCGAGACGAAGAACAGGACGTGGAAACCGAATGCGGTGGCCAGCCGCTCGATGAGGAAGCGAGACGCGATGTTGAGCACGGCGGAGCTGGAGGTCACGATGCCGACGGCGATCATCGCGATGCGGGGTGCGCAGGCATCGCGGACGATGGCGACGGCGAGGAACACGGCAGCGAGGGACGCTCCCTGCAGCATGCGCCCGGCCACGAAGAGCGCGATGTGGGGAGCCACGGCGCAGATCAGGGAACCCGCGCCGCCGAGGAGCAACGTCAGCACCAGCACCTTGCGCGTGCCGTGGATGTCGGCTGCTTTCCCGAGCAGGGGCGCCCACATCACTCCCGCCAGCATCGCGGTGGCGTTGAGCCAGGCCGGTTGGTCGGTGTCGAAGTGGTCGAGCATTTCCGGGAGGACGAGCAGGGGCGCGGTGATGGCCGAATCGACCACGAAGTTCACCAGGGCCAGGACGACGATCAGGCCGACGAGCCGCGCGTTCCAGCTCGTGTGCGGCCCGGCGCCGGTGCTGCTCCGTCGCATGAGAACTCCTTGTGACGGACGCGCGGCGACATCGGCACGGCCGGGGATCGGGGGACTCGAACCGGGTCGGCGTGAGTGACCTACGTCGTCGGTCATCCTCGCGTCGTCCCCTGCTGCCGGTGTCGCTCGCCGGCTTCGGCCATCGGCCGCGGTGGGCCGAACCACCGGCCGAGCGCCGCTCGGAGACCGTCGGTATCGGCTCCGGCCCAGGCGACGTAGCCGTCGGGGCGGATGAGGAGCGCGGGCGCCGGCGGGGTTGCGGCCCGGGCGGCCACCCGGGCGACTCGATCGGACCAGGGCGCCACCGCCGCGGCGAGTCCGGCGTCGCCGGAGAGATCCAGAAGCAGGGGGCGGGCGTCCCGGCAAAGCTCGGCGAGACGGTGGGGGCGCCCGCTTTCGGTGACCAGATCGAGGTTCGGCGCGAACCACCCGGTCGGTGCGACCGGATCCGGTTCCCCCATGTCGTACCGGACATCGGCGCCGGCCAGCAGAGCGGCGATCAGCCGCACGTTCTCCCGGTTCGCCAGCATCGCGGCGAACAGCTCCCGCAGGGCGGTCACGGCGCTGCCCGGCGCCATGAGCGCGGTCTGGGCCTGTGACTGCAGGAAGACCCGCTCGCCGAGGGCCCGGCTTTCGGGTTCGTAGCTGTCGAGCAGCGGGCCGGGCGCCCAGTCGTGCAGCTCGGCCGCGAGCTTCCACGCGAGGTTCGCGGCGTCCTGCAGTCCGAGGTTGAGGCCGGGTCCGCCCGAGGCCGCGTGCACGTGGGCGGCATCGCCGGCGAGGAACACCCGGCGATCGCGATAACGCTGCGCCAGGCGGGTGTTGCGACCGCAGAGGCGGCGCAGCAGGGTCGGCGAGCCGTCCGGTGGCGGGGCCAGGGAAACCCGGGCGCCGAGGACGCGCTCGACGCTGGCCTCCAGCTCGGCCAGCGTCATGGGGGTGCCCGGGCCGGGGAAGTCGCCTTCGGGGTGGTCCTCCCATTCGATCGTGTTGACGAGGGGGTGTTCGGGGTCGAAGAGCCCGATCGAGACGACTCCGCGTTCCGTGCGGTGGAAGCTGCCGTCGATTTCGCCGAACCCATCGATCAGCACCCGCCCGCCCAGCGTGTGCCGGGACTGCCCGCCCGAGGCACGGCTGAACTGCCGGGTCGGGGCGATGAGGGCGGTCCGGGACACGACGTGTTCGTTGACGATGCCCGGGAACGCGATGCCGGCCTGCTTGCGCACCAGGCTGTGTCCGCCGTCGCAGCCGACGACGAAGCGGGCGCGGAGTTCGTCCCGCCTGCCGCCGGGAGCCACGGTGACGAGCTCGACGTGATCCTCGGTCTGCGCGAGGGAACTGACTTCGTGTTCCCGGCGCACGTCGACGCCGAGTTCGGCGGCTCGCTCGCCGAAGACGCGCTCGAGGTCGCGCTGGTTGATCTGCAGGAAGTACATCGGATTGTCCGGCCCGAGGACGGCCAACGGCAACGGCATCGCCCCGAAGTAGAAGGCGGGGGCGGGCGTCGGCGAGCCGGTGCCGCCGCACCGCTCGAACAGACCGCGGTGGTCCAGCAGGCGGACCACCTGGCCGGTGAGGCCGTGCGCTTTGTCGGCCTGGTTGGCCGACGGCAACCGCTCCAGCACCACGGGGTCGATCCCGGCGAGTTTGAGCTCGCAGGCCAGGAAGAGCCCGACGGGGCCGCCGCCGACGATGACGACATCGAACATCATGAAGTCCTTAAGAGTTGGATTCATTCCTTAATGCCACCGTACGGAGGTCTGTCAAGGAAGGCAAACATCTCTTATGGTGGGGACCATGAGCTCCGTCGAACAGAGTGCGGTCAAACGCCGCCGTCGAGGCACCGAACTGGAGAAAGCCCTCCTGGCTGCGGCGTGGGACGAGCTGACCGAGACCGGCTTCGCCAAGCTGACGATGGAGTCCGTGGCGGACCGCGCGAAGACCGGCGTCGCGGTGCTCTACCGGCGGTGGGCGGACAAGAGCGACCTCATGCTCGCCGCGATCCGCCACTACCGCGAACTCCATCCGGTCGAGATCCCGGACACCGGCACCCTGCGCGACGATCTCCTCGCCCTGCTACAGGCCATCAACGTGCGGCGGAAGGAATTCGCGACACTCGTCGGCGCGACGTTCGCAGGACTCCACGACACCGCCGGACTCACCCCGGCGGACGTCGCGCTCAGCGTGCTCGGCGACGGCCCCCGGCTATCCGATGCGGTGTTCCACCGGGCGCACGAGCGGGGCGAGCTCGACCTCGCCCGGATCCCGCAGGACGTGCTCGAACTGCCGTTCCAGCTCCTGCGCCACGACCTGCTCATGGCGATGCGGCCGGTGTCCCCGCAGCGGATCAAGTCGATCGTCGACGACATCTTCCGGCCGCTCGTCGCGAGGCACCAGGGATCCGCGTAGCGCTTCGGGTGTGGGAAGGTCAACTGGCTGCTCAACTGCGTCGTGGAGCGCGTCCTCGGCGTCACGCACGGCGTCGTGGTGTTCTCCGACGGCCTGCTCATCGCCTCGTCCAGCACGCTGCCGTGAGACCGCGCCGATCAGCCGGCCGCGGTCGCGTGCGGCTTGGCGCACCTCACCGAAGGAATCGCCCTCTGCCGGATCGCGTGCGAATGGCTGTGGTGGCCGGCGGGTTCGGGGGAGGAAGACGACGTTCGTCGGCTCGGTTTCGGATTTCAAGCCGCTTAGCGCCGAAGCATTGATGACCGCCGCGAGCGGCATGGTCCACAACACCGAACGCCTGCCGTGCAAAGGGGTCGGCCACGGTCGCAATGGACCTCGGCGGGTGACCCTGGAAGACGAGTTGCTGTTGAACCTGTTCGGCCCCCGGGACAACAACGGTCCGATCGCTTCGAAAGCCGCGACATCCCCCTACGTCGTCAGGGTGAACACGTTCGGCGGCATCCTTCACAACCCGCTCGAGCATGACGTAGTAGATGTCGGCTGGATTTCCGGCGCCACGGCGACGGACCGCCGTCGGTTGTGCGTGTCGTGGGATTCACGACCGGTCAGACGGCAGGCGAACGGGTGGCAGCGATGCTTTCCTCAGGTTTTCAAACAGCCAGGCGCGCGGAAATGTCCGGCTGATCCGACAATGCACAGCCGATTCCGGGTAGCCATGACCCGGTGGCGAGTGTCGGGCACCTACTGTTACCGAGTGTATAACGGACTATTTGGCGTCATATTGACATTACAGTACGCATCGCTGTTCCGACGATCTTGATCTGGTCGAGCGACCTGGAGAGGTTTCCCTTTGAAACCGAGCCCTCGTCGTGTTGACTGGTCCCTTCGAGTGGTCGGCGAACGGAGGGTGTCCATGGCTGGTGGCGCTGCCGAACCGGGACGGGGAAGGCGCTACTTCGTCAGTATGGCCGTGGACCGGCACAAGGAACTACCTCCGGACGAGCAGTTGACGAGGTCGTCGAGCGACGCCGAATGCTTGGCCGGCCTTCTGGCGACATTCGGGTACGAACGCGCTCTCCAGGGGATGGGGAACTACTGGACCGCGGAGCACGTGCGTTCGTCGTTGAGCGGGTGGTCGAAGGACGCCGCGCTGGGCGCCGACGACGTGGTCGTGTTCTACTTCGCCGGCCACGGGTTGGTTGCCGAGCGCGACCGCCATTACCTCCTGTGCTGGGACAGCACCGACGATGATCCGGCGGCGACCGCCCTGGCCACCGAGGACCTGGTCCGGATCCTGACCCGGACCGGACTGCGGAATCTCCTCGTCGTCCTCGACACCTGTTATGGCGGAACCGGCGCGGCCGACGGTGCCCAGCTGGTTCTCCGGACGATTTCCCGGCAGCTCAACAATGACGGTTCGGGCGGGGTCTGGTTGCTGTCGTCCGCGCGCGCCAAGGACGAGGCTGGCGATGGCACTTTCATGGAGTCATTGCTTCCCGCTCTGCACGAGGTTCGCGAGCGGACCGGGCAGCGGCAGCGTTTCCTGGATCTAATCGACGTCGTCGACTCGGTCAACCAACGGTTCCGGAAGCTAGGCTTGCGGCAACGGGCCGAACTCGCGGCCGGGATGGTCACCGGCCTCGCGCCCTTTCTCGACAATGCGGGTTTCCGTCACAACCTTCCCGCCGAGGACACCGATCTGGAGCTGCAGCGGCTGCTCGCCAAGCGGGACCTCCACGACCACTTCGGCCCCCGGGCGCGCGGCGTGGAGTTCGACTCCGAACCGGGTCTGTACTTCCATGGTCGGCGACGGATCCTCGAGGAGCTCGTGGCCTGGCTCGTGGCTGACAGCCCCGATGGCAAGGGGCGGGTCGTCACCGGCAGTCCCGGGTGCGGGAAGTCCGCGGTGGTCGGGCGCATCGTCGCCATGTCCGATCCCGCGTACCGGCGAAGCCTGCTGCACGAGACAAATCCCGCTGGCACACGGGTGCCGCCGGGCATCGTCCAGGCGGCGGTGCATTCGCGGCACAAGCTCCTCCCGGAGATCGTCCAGCAGATCGCCTCCGCGATCGGCGCGGAGGTGGATGGTCCCGGGCAGTTGCTGCGCGAGATCAGCCTCCGCGCGCGGGAGGGCGGTCCGCTGGTGATCGTGGTCGACGCGCTGGACGAAGCTGGCTCCGGCACGGCCGCGGACGCGGGTGGGAAGGGTGAGCCGCGGAGGATCGCTCGCGAGCTGCTGCGGCCGATGTCGGAGATACCGGGCGTGCGATTGCTCGTCGGTACGCGCGCGGAACTCGTGAGCAGCCTGGGTGCTTCGTTCCAGGTGCTGAACCTGGACCACGAAGGTTATCTGGGCGAGGACGACATCGCCGAGTACGTGACGAAGCTGCTTCTGGCGGAAAACGAACCAGAGTTGACGACGCCCTACCGTGGGCGCATCGAGCTGGCACGGAAGGTGGGCGACGCGGTGGCCGGCCGGGCGGCGGGCGTCTTTCTGGTGGCTCGCATGACGGCACGCGGTCTCCGCTCGGGCAACGACGTCATCGACGTCAGCCGGCCGAACTGGGAAGACGACCTGCCCAGTGAGATCGGCGAGGCGTTCGAGGACTACCTGTCGAGGTTTGGTCCGGACGAAAGCCGGGTCCGTGCGTTGCTCACACCACTGGCCTTTGCCGAAGGACAGGGGCTCCCGCGAGGGCTGCTCTGGATCGCCATCGCGGAAACGCTGTGGCGGCGGTCCTTCGGCGACGACGACATCGATTGGCTCCTGGACAAGGCCGCCGCGTACGTCGCGGAGGTGACCGACCAGGGGCGCTCGGTGTACCGGCTCTACCACCAGGCGCTGGCCGAACACCTTCGCGCGGTCTACCGGGCGGGAGTGGCGGTCGCCCAAGATCGTATCGTCAGCGCTCTGCTCGCCACCGTTTCCCTGAACGCCGACGGCCGGCCGGACTGGTTCTCCGCGCACCAGTACTTGCGCGCCCACCTGGCGACCCACGCCGCCGCGGCGGCCGGCCGGCTCGACGAACTCGTGCACGACCCCAGTTTCCTGCTGGTCGCGGAGCAACTGGCCCTGCTGAGGGCGTTCCCCCAGGTCGTCTCTCCGCCGGCGCAGCAAGCCAGGAATTCCTACGAGCAGGCGGCCCACCAGCTGGGCGACACCCTGTCAGTGGGCGAACGCGCCGCCTACCTCCAGCTCTCGGCGCGCCGTTGTGGCGCTATCCAACTGGCCGAAGGCATCGACCGGCTCGCGCTGCCGATGCCGTGGCGGACGCGCTGGGCATGGTGGTCGCCGACCGGGGTGCACCGTCAGCTGGTCGGCCACGAGCGCGACATCCGCGCACTGGCCGCCGGAGAGCTCGACGGGCGGCCGGTCGTGCTGACGGGCGCGGACGACGGCACTGCCCGGATGTGGGATCTCATCACCCAGCGGCCTCTCGGGGAGCCGCTGCCGCACGGCAGCAGGTCGGTCACGGCGCTGGCGGTCGGCGAGCTCGGTGAGTATTCGGTCGCGCTGACCGGTGGAGACGACGGCCGGCTCCGCATCTGGGACATCTCGTCGGGACGGCCACTCGGCGAGCCGCTCCGCGGGCACACGAACGAGATCACTTCCGTGGTCTTCGGCGCCGGCGGGGAGCGGACCATCGCCGTCAGCGCCAGCAAGGACGGAACGGCCCGGGTGTGGGACCTGGACACTGGCTGGCAGATCGGCGAGCCGTTCATGGAGCACTGCAGGCCGGTCAACGCCGTCACCTGGACCGACCTCGACGGGAAGCGGATCGCGCTCACCGCCGGCAGCGACCGTCGCGTGCGGGTCTGGGACGTCGAGACCCAGCGTCAGCTCGGTGAGCCGCTGATCGGTCACCGGCAGCCTGTCACCGCCGTCGCCTTGACCACGCTGGAGGGCCGCACGGCCGTGGTGACTGGCAGTGCTGACGGAACGATTGGCCTGTGGGACCTGGAAACTCGGCAGCAGGTCGGGGAGCCGCTAATCGCGCATCCGTACATGGCGATCAGGTCACTGACTGCGGGTGTTCTGGACAACATCCCGATCGCCATCAGCTGTGTCTACGATTCGTGTCGGGTGTGGAACCTTGCTTCGCGGCAGCAACTCGGACAGCCGCTCGCAGGCCACGACGGCGTGATCGACGCCGTCGTGCTCGGCGCCGTCGATCGTCGGCCCATTGCCATCACGGGCGGAGCCGACCGGACTGTTCGCATCTGGGACCTCACCGCGGATCAACCGCTCATCGGTCACACCGGCGAGGTGGCCAGCGTGACCCTCGGCCGGGTGAACGGACGCAACCTCGCCTTGACCGGCGGTGAGGACACCGCCGCCGTGGTTTGGAACCTCGACGCCGGCGGCCGGCAGGACGGGCCTCCGCTGTCGGGGCACCGGGCCACCGTGAGCGCTGTGGCGCTGGGGGAGAGTGCTGGCATGCCGGTGGCCGTCACCGGTGACGAAGATGCCGTCGTCCGGATCTGGGACCTCCGGACGAGGCGGGCAGTCGGGCCACCGCTCGCCGGGCACACGGGTCCCGTGCGGGCGATCCGCCTGGCCCGGGTGGGTGGGGAGCCGGTGCTTGCCACGGGGAGCGAGGACGGCATGGTCCGGCTGTGGGATCCCCGGAACGGCGCACTGCGGTGCGAGCCCCTGTCGGGACACAACGCGAACGTCGACCTGCTTGCCTTCACGGAGGTGGACGGCCGCGCCGCCGTGATCGCGGCGACCACCGAAGGCCATGCGACGATGTGGGACCTCTTCGAGCGCAGGGAGATCTCGACCGTGCAGCCGACCTTGGAGCGGTGGGGAGTGATCGCCGTCGGCTCCATCGAGGCCAAGGCGATCGCCTTGTTCGCCGGGAAAGACAACAGTCTGATGCTTTGGGACCTTGGCGCCGGGCAGAAGGTCGGTCAGGAGATGATCGGGCACACGGATCGGATCGCCTACGCGGCGTTCGCCGAGCGGGCGGGCAAGCCGATCGCCGTCACCGGAAGCTCGGACACCGAGGTCCGCGTCTGGGACCTGAACGAATATCGTCAGCTGGGACCCCCGCTTTCCGGTGACAGTTTCCGGCTGAAAGCGGTCGACGCCGCTTCGCTCGACACGGACACCGTCGCCGTATCGTGCGGCTGGGAGCAAGTCCGGCTCTGGTCGCTGGGCAGTTTCCGCCAAATAGGCGATGCGCTGCACGGGGCGGACAACGACACATTCGCTTTGACGGTCGGCGCGGTGGACGGCCGGACGGTCTTGTTCTCGGTCGGGGATGACGGCACCTTGCGGATCCGGGATGTCCACTCCGGTGCGGTGGTCGATCCGGTGCTCAGCGGACATCGCCGCTACGTCGGTGGAGTGGGGTTCATCGACTCTGGCGGTCCGGTCGCGGTCACCGCCGGCATGGTCGACGGGACGGCCAAGATCTGGGATCTGGCGGAGCGCCGGGAAAGGGTCAAGTGGTCGCGGCACCAGCCTCCGAGCGTGGTCTTTGACGAGTCGAGGATCCTCGCCACGGCGAGACGTGGTGGCCGGGCGGTCGTAGCTACCGCGGCCGGCGCCGATCTGCAGGTATGGGACCTGGAGTCGCATTCGCTCCTGGCCGAGCTGACCGGTCATACCGGGCGGATCAATTCGGTGGTCGCGGCCGACCTCGCGGGCGTCCCGATTTTGCTGACCGCAAGCTTGGACTCGACAGCGCGATTGTGGAACCTGGAAACCCTCGAACCGCTCGGGCCGCCCCTCGCCGGGCATGAAGGCTCCGTGCACGCCGCGGTGCTCGGCGTCCGAGGTGATCAGGCTCTCGTTTTCACAGGCGACCACGATGGCGTCATCCGGGCCTGGAACCCCACGGACGCTCGGGAGGTCAGCACTAAGGTGCCGCGAATGGACAAGTGGGTGAGCTGTCTCGCGGCCACTGAGATGCATGGTCATTCCGTCCTCGTCGTCGGCGGAGGCGACGGGACTCTCCGTGTCTGGTGCCAGGCCGGGGAACAGACGGTCGCCAACGTGCAGCTCAACGTGACCCCGACCGACGTCGTGGTGCTTCCGAAAGGTGACATCTGCGTGTCGACGAGCATGGGCATCGTCGCCATGCACCTCCGCGACTGGGCCCCGGAAGCCCGCGCATGAGCAAGGTGCTGCTGGTCCACGGCATCGCCCAGCAGTACCGGGGCCCCGAGTCGCTGCGAGCCGCCTGCGCTCCCGCGCTCTGCGATGGAGTCGTGCTCGCCGGCGGACGGCTGGAGGTGGCCGACGTGGCGGTCGCCTTCTACGGCGATCTGTTCCGGCCCCCAGGGTCCCGTGGCCTCGACTTTCCGGACTACGACGTGACCGATCTGGCTGACCCGTTCGAGCGGGATCTCCTGCGCGCTTGGTGGCACGAAGCCGCGCGAACGGAGCAGGAAGTAGACGATTCGGCCTCAGGCACGCGAGGGCGTACGCCCCGATGGGTGCAACGGGCCCTTCACGCCCTTAGTGGATCGGCGTTCTTCGGCGGGTTGGCCGAACGTGTCTTGATCGGAAGCCTCAAGCAGGTCCACGCCTATTTCGCGGACTCGGCAATACGGGAGCGGATCCAACATCGAGTCCTCGCCGCCGTGACGGCGGAAACTCAGGTCGTCGTGGGCCACTCTTTGGGTTCCGTCGTCGCGTACGAGGCGCTGTGTGCGATGCCGGACCAGGGGGTGAGCACGTTTGTGACGCTCGGCTCGCCGCTCGGCGTGCCCAATCTGATCTTCGATCGGCTCCTTCCTCGGCCAAGGGAGGGCCGTGGCCGCTGGCCCGCTGGAATCCGCCGCTGGACGAATGTCGCGGATGACGGCGATGTCGTGGCCTTGACCAAGACCTTGGCTCCGTTGTTCGGGCCGGGAGTCCAGGACGTCTCGGTCCACAACGGTGCCAAGGCCCACGATGTCCGTCCCTATCTGACTGCCGAACAAACCGGCCTCGCCGTGCTCCAGGGACTCGTCGGCGATGGCCCATAGTGGGCCGTGGAGGCTCTGCGGCCGCGGTCAGCGGCCCGTGCAGGTCGGTTCTGGCAGTGGCTCCGCCGTGCGGTTCCGTCGTGTACGTGACCGGTATAGGTCGCCGCGCCACCGGCAGGGCTGTCGAACCGGGCGGGAAGCTTCCAGAGGATAAGCCCAGGCCAATGTCCTGGGCTTATCCGCGTTGTCGGGTGCTGACCCCTGGAGGATCCCGGGTGGTCAGCCGCTGAGCACGCCGATGGCGATGCCCAGCATCGCGGTGTTGTAGAGGAACGAAAGCACGCCGTGCGCGAGGATGCGCAGCCGCATTGCGGAGGTGCGGGACTCGACGTCGGAAACCGCGAACGTGGTGCCGACGGTGAACGAGAAATACGCGAAGTCGATGAACGTCGGGTGCTCGGTGCCGGGGAACACCAGCAGCTTCTCGGGCAGGGCGCCGTAGTAGGCCTGTGCGTAGCGGTCGGCGTAACCGAAATGCAGGATCGCCCAGGCCAGCAGCACGGCGGGCACGCCCGCGGCGTTGCCGAGCTGCGCGGCCGGGGTGCCTTCCTCGGTGAGCACGATGGTCAAACCGGACATGATCCCGATGAAGCTGGTGCACAGGGTGAACAGGGTGCCGCTGCGGCGGCCCAGCGCGGTCCTGACCCACGCGCCCCGATCGTCGCCCGCCCGCTTGCCGCGGCTGAGGCGGACGACGCGGATCGCGACGTAGACGACGGCGATGAGGTCCCACAACGCGATCCATCTGAGGTCGTCCGACACGAAGATGGGCACGCCCAGCAGCACGAGCGTGCTCTCGATGATCCGGGACAGCACGGTAGACGGGTTGGAGCGCATGACTTTCCTTCGTCGGAACGGCAGGGGATCGGGGCGCCGCGCGATCCCCGGCGGCCTCCACGGAGGCCGCCGGGGGAGTGGGTCAGCCCGCGGCACGCACGATGAGCCTGACGACGGTGTCCGGACGGGAGACCGCCACGGAGTGCGAAGCACCCTCGACGGTCACGGTGGCGCGGGCGCCGGCCCGGTCGGCCATGAACCGCTGTGCCTTTACGGGGATGTTCTTGTCGGCGCCGGCCAGCACGAACCACGAGGGGACGCTCGCCCAGGCGGGTTCACCGGACGCCTCCGCCAGGGCGGCGTCCAAGATGGGGCGCTGGGTGCCTGCCATGACGGCGGCCTGCCGCGCCGGCACGTCGGCGGCGAACTGCTGCCGGAAGAGCGAGGGCTTGATGTAGAGGTCCTGCGAGCCGCCGGGCAGCGGGACCGGGGCCAGCGTCTCGCCCAGCGTGCTGCCGGGGTACTTCCCGGCGAGGTCGGCCGCGGCTTCCCCCTTGGCGGGGGCGAAAGCGGCGACGTACACCAGCGCCTTCACCATCGGGGAACGGGCCTTCGAGTTGGTGATGACCGCACCGCCGTAGGAGTGGCCGACGAGCACCACGGGCCCGTCGATGCTTGCGAGACGCGCGTCGAGCGCTTCGACGTCGGAGCGCACTCCGCGCAGGGGATTCGCCACGGCGACGGCGGTGAAGCCGCGCTGCTGCAGCTGTTCGATGACGGGGGTCCAGCTGGCGCCGTCCGCGAACGCGCCGTGGACGAGGACGATCGTGGGCTTCGGTCCGCCTGACGGGTGGGCGGCTACCGCGTTGGACGCGCCGATTCCGGTGACCACGGCGAGCAGGGTCAGCAGGACGGTGAGGCGTACGGTGAGTTTGCGCATGTCCGGCTCTCAGTCTGCGATGAAGGCGATCAGGGCGGCGTTGACCTCGGCCGCGTGGGTGAGCAGCAGGCCGTGCGGAGCACCGTCGATCTCGACGTAGCGCGCGCCGGGCAGGCGGCGGCGGAACTCGCGCGCGGTGGCGTCGATCGGCAGGATGCGGTCGGCGGTGCCGTGCAGGATCAGCGACGGCACGTCGATGCGCTCCAGGTCGGCCCGGAAGTCCGTCAGCCACGTCGGAACGCACGCGTACGCCGCCACCGGCGCCGAGCCGATGGCGGTGACCCAGTTCGCCCGGAGCGCGGCCTCGCTGAGCCGGGAGCCGAGGGTCTCATCGGTGTTGAAGAAGTCGACGAAGAAGTTCTCGTACCAGGCGTAGCGGTCGGCCTTGGCCTGCTCGGCGATGCCGTCGAAGACCGACTGCGGCACGCCCGTGGGGTTGTCTTCGGTCTGCAGCAGGAACGGCGGGAGCCCGCTGAGGAACGCCGCCTTCGCGACCCGCTCCGAGCCGTGGGTACCGAGGTAGCGGGCGACCTCACCCGAGCCCATCGAGAAGCCGACGAGGACGACGTCGCGCAGGTCGAGCTCGGTCAGGACGCGGTCCAGGTCGCCGGCGAAGGTGTCGTAGTCGTAGCCCGTCATCGTCTGGCTCGACCGGCCGAAGCCCCGGCGGTCGTAGGTGATGACGCGGTGGCCGGCCTCGACCAGCGCCTCGGTCTGCTTCTCCCACGACCGCCCGTCCAGCGGGTAGCCGTGGATGAGGACGACCGGCCGGCCGGAGCCGTGGTCCTCGTAGGAGAGCTCGACGCTGGTCGAGCCCTCGGTGCCGACGGTGATGGTGCCCATGGTGTGTTGTGCCTTCCCGCCCGTCCGCCGTGTGCGGACCGGGCATGGGCACGAACCTAGGGACCGGACCGGGTTGGCCGCGTCCGTCAGACGACGTCTTCGGCATACGTCATCGCGGCGCCGAGCACCGCCGCGAGCTCACCGCGGGAGGTCACCCCCAGCTTGGGGAACATCCGCTGGAGGTGGGTGCTCACCGTCCTGGGGGAAACGTACAGCCGCTCGCCGATCTCGCGGTTCGTCAGCCCCTGGGCGGCGAGCTGGGCGACGTGGAGCTCGGTCGAGGTGAGCCGGTCGACCGCGGCCAGGTCCCGGCGGGGAGAGGACGCGCCCGCGGCGCGCAGCTCCTGGCGTGCCCGCTCCGCCCAGGCCGAGGCGCCGAGCGCGTCGAAGACCTCCCGCGCGGCCTGCAGGACGACGCGGGACTCCGCGGGGCGGCGGTGCCGCCGCAGCCACTCGCCCAGGGCGAGGTGCACCCGCGCCCGCTCGAACGGCCAGTCGACGGGAACGGCGTCGAGGGCCTCCCGGTAGCGCGGCTCGGCGGCGGACGGCGGGCTGAGCAGGGCGTGGCCGAGGCGCAGCCCGCAGAGCAGCGCGGGGGAGGGCGTCGGCTCGCCGAGTGGGGTCAGCTCCTCCAGGAGGACCCGCGCGGCCTCGGCGGAGTCGCTGCGCACGGCCGCCTCGACCAGTTCGGCGACCCCGTAGAAGCGCAGCCAAGGGTGGAACGCCGGGTCGGCCGGGTCGAAGACGCGGCGCAGGTGCCCGAAGGCGTCGCCGTAGCGCCCCTGGCAGAGGGCGGCCTGCCCGCGGGCCATCTGGACGATGGCCAGCGCCGGGCGGGCGCCGCCGGGGAGGGCGGTGCGCTCCGCCTCCGCCGCCCACGCCTCCGCCTCCGGGTCGCCGCAGACGGCGGCGAGCTGGGCGCGGATGGCGTGCACCATCGCGTGCACGAGGGGCTGACCGGTCTCGCGGGCCAGCTCGGCGGCCTCCTCGGCGGCGAGGTGACCGGCGCGCACGTCACCGAGCCGCGCGGCGCTCCCCGCCTGGACGCAGAGCGCGCGGGCCAGCATCGACAGCCGGCCCTGGGCGCGCAGGGCGTCCAGTGATCTCGCGGTCAGCCGGCTCGCCAGCGCGGGAGCACCCACCGTCACCGCGGCGCCGCCCAGGAGCTGATCCCCCTCGGGGTCCTCGGCCGAACGCTCCAGCTGACCGGCCAGTGACTCGAGGACGGCTCGCCCCCGCTCGACCGGCGCGCAGTACGCCCGCAGGGCCACCAGGTCGGCGTTGTCCGCGTCCACGGGCATCCGGTCGACGGCGGCGGCGACCCGGCGGCGGGCGTCCGGCCCCGGCTCTCCCCAGAAGCAGTGCAGGACCGCGCCCCACAGCATGCGCAGCCCCAGCACGGGCTCGCCGGCGGCGAGCCCGACGGCCAGCTCGGCTAGCTCGGCGGTCGCCGTGCCCTCGCCCTGCGCCGAGCCTTCGACCAGGGCGATGCCGACCCAGGCGGCCCGGCCCTGGTCCCGGACCGAGAGGTCCAGCGACCGCGCCTGGGCCAGCAGGTGCGCCGCGACGGCCGGCTGTCCCGACTCCAGGGCGAGCTCGGCCGCGCGCAGCAGCCGGTCCGCGCGAGCGGACGGGTCCGCGGTCAGCTCCGCCGCCCGCCGCAGCGCGCCCAGTGCCGCGGCGACCCCGCCCCGCCGCAGGGCCCGGCCGGCGGTGGAGTCCAGGTCTCGCGCCGCGTGCTCGTCGGGACCGGCGGTGGCGGCGGCGCGGTGCCACGCCTGCCGGTCCGGCTGCCCCTGGAGCTCGGCGGCGAGCGCGGCGTGCGCGGCCTGTCGTTCCGCGGCGGTCGCGGCGTGGTGCAGCGCCGAGCGGACGAGCGGGTGCCGGAAGACCATCCCCCACCCCGCCACCAGGCCCGCGTCGACCGCGGGCCCGAGGGCGGCGACGCCGACCGCCGTCCCGAGCATCCGCGCCGCGGCGGCGAGGCACTCGTCGAGCGTTCCGTCGCCGTTGAGGGCCGCCAGGAGCAGCACCGCCCGGGTGTCCACCGGAAGCCGGGAGACGCGGGCCGTGAAGGTCCGCTCCAGCCGCTCGGTCAACGGCAGCGGACCCGGCGTGAGCGCGTACGCCCCGCCGACCGACCGCAGCGCGACCGGCAGCTCCGTCAACGCCAGCGGGTTCCCGGCAGCTTCCTCCAGCAGCCGCCGCCTGACCTGCGGCCCCAGGCCGGGGGCCACCGCGTCGAGCAGCTCGCCCGACACCTCGTCCGTCAGCGGGTCCAGGGCCAGCACGGGCAGCCCGGCACCGCCGAGCCGGTCGTCGAGGCCGCGGGTGACGACGACCAGGGCGAGGGGGTCGGACTCGATCCGCCGCGCGACGAACCCGAGCACGTCGAGACTGGCCCGGTCCATCCAGTGGGCGTCCTCGACGACCACCAGCAGCGGTGCCTTCACCGCCGCGTCCGACAGCAGGGTCAGCGCGGCCAGTCCGACGAGGTAGAGATCGGGCACGGCCTCGTCGGCGAGCCCGACGGCGGCGCGCAGGGCGGCCCGCTGCGGTCCGGGCAGGTCGTCGATGCCGTCTCGCAGCTGGTGGACCAGCTGGTGGAGGCCGGCGCAGGCGACGTCCTCCTCCGACTCCACGCCCACCGCCGTGAGCACCCGGACCCCGTGCCCCGCGGCCCGCGCCGCCGCCTCGGCGACGAGTGTCGACTTGCCGATCCCGGGCGCGCCGAGGACGACCACCGCGCCGCCCGCCCCGGAGGCGGCCCGCTCGACCAGTGCGGCCAGTGCGCGGCGCTCCGTCTCGCGACCCAGCAGCGCCGGTCCTTGCATGCCCCGCTCCCTCTCCTCCGTGCGGCTTCCGAGGCGCCGCGTCCCTGCCACGGGACAATGACACGTGAGCCGCTTCCCCGGGATGGGAGGGCCCGGTTGTGACGACGGCGCTCCTTGCCGCGCACGGCGCCTGACCAGCGATGTCCGTCGTGGGATGAGATGGCCTGAACGCTTTGGGTGCGCGTTGGCAAAGACGCCGTGTCAGGGCGAAGCGAAACCCGAGGAGCTTGATGTCGACAGACGCGGAACTGATCGGCAGGTCGCTGCGCGGAGACACCGATGCCTTCGTGGAAGTGATCAGCCGGCACGAGACCGCGCTCGGGAACTACCTGGCGCGCAGAGTGGGGCGGCAGGCCGCCGAAGACGTGCTCGGCGATGTGTGGGTGGCGGCTTACGAGTCCCGTGCGAACTATGACCTTTCGTACCCCGAAGCCAGGCCCTGGTTGTACGGCGTCGCGCTGAACAGGCTGCGCCGGCACTGGCGGTCCGCGCCGGCCGAGGAGCCGGCGCCGGACCTGACCGGCGTGGCGAGTGACTGGGATCCCTGGCCGGCGGTGGAAGCCCGCGTGGACACGCAGGCCCTGCTGAGCCGGGCACTGGCCCGGCTCAAACCGGAAGAGCGGGAAGTGCTGGGCCTGGTCGCCTGGGAGGACCTGACCGTCGCCGAGGCCGGGCGGGTGCTCGGCATCCCGGCCGGCACGGCCCGCCGCCTGCTGCACCAGGCGCGCAAGGCATTGCGTGAAGCCCCCGAAGTAGTCGCGCTGCTGCAAGTCCCGACAACGTGAAAGACAGCCCCATGGACGAAATGGATCTCATGAAGAAGCTGCGTGACGTGCCGTCCCCCGGTCCCGAGGCCTATGACCGTGCCCGCGCGGCACTGCGGACGGCGATGGAGGAACCCGTGGCCACGGTCGTGCGGCCGAGGCGCTGGTTCTCCTGGCCCCAGGCCGGCGTCGTCGCCGCGGGCGCGGCCGCCGTCGCGGCCGCTGTGGTGATCGGTACCTCGGGCGGCGGCGTCCCGGCCGGCCCGTCCGACGCGGCCCCGTCGGCGGTCGAGGCACCCCTGGTGAAGCTGGCCGCCGCGGTCAAGGCGGCCGGCACCCAGCCAGGAGACGCGTCGCTGATCATCAACACGAAGTTCGGGCCGGACAACGAACCGGACCTCTACTACACCCTTTACACCGACCAGGGCCGGCAGTTCACGGGCGATTCGGCGAAGACCCTGGTGGACGCGGTCGCCAAGGGCCACGCCGAGCCGGCGACGCCATACGACGGGAAGGTGATGGCGGCGGCCCGTCTCGCCGCGAACGGCGACGTGGACCAGGCCAGGACCGCGATGATCACCGCGGCCAACAATGCCCTGGGAGTCGGCCTGAGCCCCGCCGAGGCGGACAAGGCCTGGGCGGCCGCCCAGGCGGAGACCGCGGAGGTGTTCCGCAAGGTCGGCAAGCCGGTCCCCGCCTCCCGACCGCGTCCGACGGGCAAGGACCTGGAAAACCTCATCAACAACCACCTGTGGAGCAACGCCGAACACGCGCTGTTCGCCAACGCCGCCGACGCGGAGGTCCGCGCGGGCGTGCTGAAGCTGTACGCGACCATCCCGGACATGGTCGTCGGCAAGACCACCGTCGACGGCCAGCCCGCGCTGACCCTCACGGCGCCTCCCGCCATCCTGGGCGGCGGTGCGGACGTCCTCACCATCAACGCCGACAACGGCCTGCCGATCCGGGAGGAGATCACCTCGGCGGAACCGTCCAAGCGCTACGTGGTGAACTACAAGGCCGCCCGCGTGACCCTCGCCGACGTGGCCGCGGGCAAGATCTGATCCTCGTACGGGACTGTTCCGGGAGGGCCGGGATCATCTCGGCCCTCCCGGGCACGGGGCGATTTCGGCCTCAAGCGGCTGGGCTACCTGCCGGCCGCGCGGAGGACGTCGGCGACGACCGCGAGGATGTCCGGTTCAGTGGTGGTGTCGACCTCCACCAGGGGGCCGGCGCCGAGCGGGCGGACGGGGTCGCCCCACAGTTCGGTCTCCTGGCGGGCCAGATCGAAATGGCCCGCGTGCCGATGGGCGGCACGCGCGTAGTAGCGCGCCCGGGCGATCTCGCGGGGCACCACACAACGCACTTCGACCACCTGGCCCGGTAACCGCGCCACGAGGGGCCGGGTGTAGCCGAACCAGGTGCTGTCCAGGACCGCACCGGGGCAGCGACGCGCCACGCGCAGCGCCGCCAGCACCGCCGCCCGGCCCAGCCGCCGCGACTCGTCCACCGTGCGGGGAAGCCCGAGCTCCTCGACGAGGGCTTCCTTGATCTCGTCCTTGGCCAGCACCGGCAACCCCAGCCGCGGACCGAGCGCGGCCGCCAGCGTGCTCTTGCCCGCCCCAGGCCAGCCACCTACCAGTACGAACAGGAACCTCGTCCGATCTTGCCCACCCATGGCGAGTCTCCTACCCCGAAACGGGCCGGAATCCCACTCCGGCCGGCACTGCGGCGCTCGCGAGCGCAACCGTCGGGCAGAGACTGAAGCCGACTGGCCCGTCGGAGGGCCGGTTGCGGGCGCGGATCCCGCCTAGCGGAGTGTCCGCACGGGAGAACCGACGTTGTCCGCGCCACGCACCTGGCCGTTGCTCGTCTGGCGGAGCAGCGCGAGAGCCTCCTCGGCGGGAGAGCCCGTGGGGGTGGTGCACACGATCAGCACCTGTTCCGGCGAGCGGGCGATCGACAGGGTCTGCTGGGTCACGGTCACCGGGCCGACGACGGGATGGTGCAGTTCGTAGGAGGCGGCGTCGCAGGGTGCCACGCGGTGGTCGCCCCAGAGCTTGACGAACTCCGGGCTCTTCATCGTCAGTTCGCCGATCAGTTCCGCGAGCAGGGGGTCCTGCGGGTGCCTGCCGACGGTGATCCGCAGGTTGCCGACCACTGCGCGGGCCTTGCGGTCCCAGTCCGTGTACAGCTCCCGGCAGTGCGGGTCCAGGAACAGCATCCGGCTCGTGTTCGGTCGCTCGGCCGGGTTGTCCGGGCTGGCGAAGTCCAGGTGGCCGGCCAGCAGAGCGTGCCCGAGGGTGTTCCACGCCAGCACGTCCGTGCGCCGGCCGAGCACCAGCGCCGGGACACCGTCCACGGCGCGCAGGAGGTCCCGCGTCTCGTCGGCGAGCCGCTCGGGCCGGGGACGGCGCGCGCGGGGAGTGCGCCGGGCGGCCCCGGCGAGCCGGTTGAGGTGTTCGCGCTCGTGGCCGTCGAGGCGCAGGGCGCTGGCGATCGCCTCGAGCACCTCGGCCGAAGCCCCGCGGGACAGGCCCTGCTCCAGCCTCGTGTAGTACGAAACGCTGACGCCCGCCAGCCGGGCCAGTTCCTCGCGCCGGAGCCCGGCGACCCGCCGTCGCGGCCCGAGGTCGCGCAGACCGACGTCTTCCGGCCGCAGCAGCGCCCGTCTGGCCTGCAGGAAATCGCCGAGTGGGCCAGGTCCGTCCATGTCCCCAGTATCCGCGGCGCGGCCCGATCCCAGCCACACCCCGCGAGGGGTAGGAAAACGCGGGAGTGGTTCGGGCGCGCTTCCGCGCCCAGGCTCGACGCCATGGAGCAGATCATCTTGGGCGACGTCACCGTCACCCGCGTCAAGGAGTTCTACGGCTCGGTCGAGCTGACCCCGGCCGAGTTCTTCCCGGACAGTCCCGACGGCTCGTGGGACGAGCACCGCGGCTGGCTGGCGCCCGACTTCTGGAGGCCCGAGACCGGCGAGTGCCACTCGGCGATCCAGTCCTGGCTGCTGCGCAGCGAAGGGCGCACGATCCTCGTCGACACCGGCGTCGGCAACCACAAGGACCGGCCGTACTCGCCGGTGTGGAGCCGTCTGGACACCGGCTACCTCGACAACCTCGCCGCCGCCGGGGTGCGGCCCGAGGACGTCGACGTCGTGGTCAACACGCATCTGCACGTCGACCACGTCGGCTGGAACACCCGCCTGGACGGCCGCAGCTGGGTGCCGACCTTCCCGAACGCGACGTACCTGATGACGCGGCGGGACTTCGAGTTCTGGGACCCGGCCAACGAGAACCGGTCCGTGCTGGGCCGCGGCAACCAGAACGTCTTCGAAGACAGCGTCACGCCGGTCCACCAGGCCGGCCTGACCCACCTGTGGGAGGGGACGTACCGGATCGACAAGAACCTGCGGCTCGGCCTCGCCGCCGGGCACACCCCCGGCTCGTCCGTGCTCAGCCTGGAGTCCGGCGGCGACCGGGCCCTGTTCGTCGGGGACCTGGTGCACACCGCGCTGCAGATCGTGGAGCCGGAGACCAATTCCTGCTTCTGCGAGGATCCAGCCGAGTCCCGGGCCACCCGGCACAAGCTGCTCGGCCAGGCGTCCGAGAACAACGCACTCGTCTTTCCCGCGCACTTCGGTGGCTCGGGGGCTCTGGAGGTCGAGCGCCACGGGTCGAAGTTCGCGATCAAGGAGTGGGCGCCCTTCTCCCGCATTTCCTGAAAACCCGGAAGGAAGCTTTCCCGTGACCCAGTACGCAGACCCGGTCGTCGACACCCCGGCGGGCGCCGTGCGCGGCGTCCGCGACGACTCCGGCGAGTTCTACCGTGCCATCCCCTACGCGGCCGCGCCGATCGGGGCCCGCCGGTTCACCTCACCCGCGCCCCACCCGGGCTGGTCCGGCGTCCGTGACGGCACGCGACCCTCGCCCACGGCTCCCCAACCGGTCCGCGACTTCGGCGGGCTCGACATGACCCCCTACTTCGGGCCGGGCTGGGTCCGGGGCGAGGAGTACCTCACCGTCGACGTCCGCACACCGGCCGCCGACAGCGGCAAGCGACCCGTCATGGTCTTCGTGCACGGCGGCGGATTCGTCACCGGCTCGACCCGCGCCGCGCTCTACGACGGCAGCGCGTTCGCCCGCGACGGCATCGTCCTCGTCACGGTGAACTACCGCCTCGGCATCCCCGGCTTCCTCGACCTGGAAGGCGCTCCGCCCAACCGCGGGCTGCTCGACGTGCTCGCCGCACTCCACTGGGTGCGCGCCACCATCGCGGCGTTCGGCGGCGACCCGGGCAACGTCACGGTCTTCGGCCAGTCCGCGGGCGCCACGCTCACCGGAGCGCTGCTCGCGACGCCGGAGGCCAAGGGCCTGTTCCGGCGGGCGATCATCCAGAGCGGCAGCGGCACCGGCGCCTTCACCCCGGAACAGGCGCGACGAGTCACCACCGCGGCCGCCGCCGCGCTCGGCGTCGAACCGGCCGCCGAGGCGTTCGCCGGGATCCCCGACGAGCGCTTCCTGGAAATCCTGCCCGCACTGGCCGGCCTCGAGCTGCGCACCAGCACCGCGACCGACCCGCTGGCCGGCCTCAGCCCGTTCAGCCTGGTCCTCCCGGTCCAGCCGGCCGACGCCCTCGGCAACGGCCCGGCCCGCGACGTCGACCTGCTGATCGGCACCAACACCGAAGAGGGGCACCTCTACCTCGTGCCGCAGGGCCGCCTGGAGTCCTCGACGTGGGCGGACGTACTCGCCCTCGCCGCCGGCGTGTGCACGGACCCGGAGACCGAGGTCGCCGCGCACCGCGCGGCCCGGCCGAACGCGACGCCGGGTGAGCTGCGCTCCGCGGTCCTCGGGAAGGCCCTGTTCGGCGCCGGTACGGCCCACCTGGCCCAAGCCCACGCCCGGATCTCGGGCGGCCGCACCCACGTCTACTCGTTCGGGTACCGCTCGACGGCACTGAACGGACGGCTCGGCGCCACCCACACCGTCGAACTGCCTTTCGTCTTCGACATCGCCGACAAGCCGTGGCTGCACGGTGACACCGGCCTGCTCGGCCCCGATCCCGCCCCGGACGGCCTCGCTGCCCGGGTGCACGCCGCCTGGGTCGCGTTCGCCGGCACGGGAGACCCTGGCTGGGCCGCGTACGACCCGCAACGACCTTTGGCGCAGGTCCTCGGAAGCTGAGTCTTCCAGCGGGCGAGGGCCTGGTGCGGGTCCAGCGGGATCAGCGCGCCGTCCGCACACCGAGTCCTCGATGGATATTTCGCCACGGCGGCCGCGCCCGACCTGCGGGTCGAAGGTGGCGAACTCCGCACCGGCTCCGGCCGGGTGCCGCTGAACGGCCGTTCCTACGACGAAGTCGCGGCGGCCGCGGGGCTCGAAGCCGGAGAACCGGCCGGGGTGTACGGCGGCGGGCCGGGTGTGCGGACCGACGAGGTGATCACCCTGGCCGCGGATGCCGTGAAGACGCTGATGCGGGCGTTCGCCGAGGGGGATCGGGCACTGCGTGAGTTCGCCCCTGAGCTGGTGCCGGTGCTGTGGCCGGAGCACTTCGACGTCGCGATCTCTCTCGACGAGGTGAACTACGGCGTTTCGCCGGGGGACCGGTACTTCGCCGAGCCCTATGCCTACGTCGGCCCGCACGAACCTCGGGAGGGGGAATTCTGGAACGCCGCCTTCGGCGCGGCCCGCACGATGGCCGAGCTCGGCGGTGCGGACGCGGTGGTCGGGTTCTTCCGCGCGGGCCGGGAGTCCGCCGCCGGGCGGTGAAAGCCCACGCGGTGAGAAAGCGCGCGCCGCAGCCGTTGCCCGCGCTGCCGGCAACGGAACCGCTTACGATGCCCCATGAGCTCTCCGCCGCGGGCGGGGTGGTCTTCGCATCGAGGGGGTGGCCGTGGGCGTCGAGCAGATGAGCCCGTATGAGCGTGCCGCGTGGCAGGACATCGAGCGCTGGCGTGACGAGCGGCTGGCCGTCAACGAGCGCCGGCTGCTGCCGGGCGTTCGGGATCGCCTGGCCAAGGGCGGCCAGGTCGCGAAGGGGCGAATCGAGCAAGTGCCCGGCGCGGAACAGCTGACCGCGATCGTCCACAACTCGATCGACGGATTGCTGAAGTTGGTGAACAAGGCCAGCGAAGCGACGCTGCGGCGCAAGGCGGTCGTGGCGGCCTATGCCAAGCGCGGGCACGCTGTCAGCGAGCTGAGCGACATCCACCGGCTGGACCTGGCCGACATCGACAAGGCCAAGCCTCGGCTGGGACTGCGCTACACGGCCTTCAGCGCGGTCGAAGGCGCGGGCGCGGGCCTGGCGGTTTCCGGCGGCGAACTGCTCACCACGGCCGGTGGTGTCGTCGGCGCGGGCGCCGGTGCGGTACCCGGGGTGGGCACGGTCGCCGCGGCGATGGCGGCCGACGCCGTGCTCGTACTGGGTGCGATGACGAGGGCGGTCGCGCACACCGCCGCGTACTACGGCTACGACACCGAGCTGCCGCAGGAGCGGGTCTTCGCCCTCGGCGTCCTCAGCTTCGGCATGGCCCAGCAGACCAGCAAGGGCATCGCGTACGTCCAGTTGAACAAGCTCGTGAACGACCTCGCCCGCAAGGCGACGTGGGATCAGCTGAACAAGAACGGCGTCACGCGGATCGTCAGAGCGTTCTACGAGCGATCCGCGGCGCAGCTGACGAAGAAGAAGCTCGGACAGGCCGTGCCGGTGCTCGGCATCGTGATCGGCGCCGGGCTCAACGCACGGCTGCTGCACAACCTCACCGAGGACGCCGAGCAGCTTTACCGCGAGCGGTTCCTGCGCGAGAAACACCACCTGGAGACGGTCGACGTCACCGTGACCGCGGAGCGTGCCGACCTCGACCCGGACGACGTGGTCCACATCGCGGAGATCGTCGAGGAAGGAACCACCCGCGAGGAGCACCCCCCGACGGGCTGACCTCGAGGCCGACACGACGGCCCGCGCCGGCGGGGGAGGGACGCGGCTCCGCCGGTGCTTCCCGTCTCTACCCGGTCACGTGCTCGAGGGGTGCCGCCGTCGCCGGTGGCTTTCCGTGGTGTGCGACGGCCTGCTCGACCGTGGGGTGGATGGCGAACAGCTCGTCGACCCGGGTGATCGCCATCGGCGTCAGCACACTGTGCTGCGTGGCCACCAGCGTGACCGCGATCCCGGCGTCGGCGGCGGCCTGGTACAGCCAAGCGAGCACCGACAAACCCGTCGAACCGAAGAACCGCACCGGGGTCAGGTCGACGACCAGCCCGCGCGGGCGACGGGCGAGAGCCGCAGCCATGGCCTCCTGGAACGTCGTCCGGACGACGTGGTCCACGTCTCCGCTCACGGTGACGACTCCGATGTCGCCGACGGACGTCGCGGCGGTGGACAGCACGGGCGGGGATGCTCGGTTCATGAGCTGCGCTCCGATCGGATGCCGGTTGGGTCGACCGGAGAGGAAGGCGACACGCTGCCCGGCCACGGCTGACGGCTGAACCGCGACCACAGAAGACCCGGCGCGCGGACGGCCGCCAAGATCGTTGTCGTATGACAACAGTACTCTACTGCGCCAGTGCCGGGTTGTCACCCTCGGCGAGGTTCCGGGTCGCCGCCTCCTGGAACGCGCGCAACCCGCCGGCGAGAGCGTCCCTTTCCCCGGCGGTCAACCCGGCGAGGACGGCGTGCAGGCGCTCCCGGCGCCGCGCGCGCAGGTCCTGTAGGTAGGCGCGCCCGCTGTCGCTGAGCCGCAGCACCAGTTCGCGGCGGTTCCGGGAATGGGGCAGCCGTTCCAGGAAGCCGACGGCCTCGAGCCGGTCGCACAGCCGGCTCGTCAGCGGCGGGGTGGAGCCGAGCAGTTCCGCCAGCGTGCGCAGGTTGAGCCCGTCGTAGCGGTCGAGGGCGACGACCGCGCGGACCTGTGACACCGACAGGGGTCTCGAGGAGGCCTCGCGTGCCCGCTCGAAGAGGATCTCGAGCAGCTCGGCGGTGTCGGCCACGGCGGCGGCCACCGGGTCGGTGGCGCGCGTCCTGCGGGATCGGTTCGCGGCGTTCACTGTGGCATCCCTATGTCGAGCCGTCGCCGGAAGCGTACCGCGCGCGCGGGCGGGTGACCCACGTCCGGATGAGCCGCCAGAACACCTTTGTCATGTGACAACTATTGTCGTACGGTACCGACGTGGTCGGGAAGGGAGCGTCGTGGCGGTCCGGCACCGGCGAGGCGGCTCGCGTCAGGAGGCAGCGCGGTGGAGACAACGGCGGTCGAACGGCTGCTGCGGGAAGCCGCACCGCACGAGCTGCTCGTGGTGCTGCGAGCCGTGCTGACCGCCGGGTTCGCCGCCCGGACGGTCGAGCTGCTGCTCGCCGACTACGGCATGACCGAGCTGCAGCCGGTCACGGACTCGCCGTACACCGGCGAGTCGCGTCCGGTGCTCGGCACCGTGGCGGGGGCCGCGTTCGCCGGCCAGCGGCTGCTGGTCGAACCGGACGGCGGCACGGTCACGGCCCACGTCCCGGTGTCGGTGCGCGGCGACCGGCTGGGCGTGCTGGCCGTCAGCATGGCCACCGTCCCCGACGCGGGTGCCCGGCTGGAACTGTCCCGGATCGCCGAAGCGCTCGCGCACGAACTCCTCGTTGCCGGCCGGGACACCGACCTGTACCTGCAGGCGCGGCGAACCAGCCGGCTCACCCTGGCCGCCGAGATGCAGTGGCAGCTGCTGCCCGGACGGTCGTGTGCCCGGCCCGGCTTCGCACTGGGCGGTCAGCTCGAACCCGCCTACGCCGTCCGCGGCGACAGCTTCGACTGGTCGGCGACGGCCACCTCGCTGACCGTCACGCTGGTCAACGGCATGGGAGACGGCGTCGACGCGGCCATGGTGACCCACCTGGCGGTCAACGCCCTGCGCAACGCCCGCCGCGCCGGTGTGCCCCTGACGGCCCAGGCCGAGCTGGCCGATCAGGCCCTGCACGCTCACTACGACGGGCGCGAACACGTGACGGGCCTGCTGCTGACCCTGGACCTGGCAACGGGGGCGATCGACGTCCTCGACGCCGGGGCACCACGGTTGTGGCTCCTGCGTGACGGAGAAGCGCGGCGGATCTCCTTGGCCGAGCAACTGCCCCTGGGCGCGTTCGGGGACACCGAGTACGGCACCGAACGCCTGCAAGCCCGTCCCGGCGACCGGCTGGTCTTCGTCAGCGACGGCGTCCACGACACCCTCGGCCCGTCCGGCGACCTCTACGGCGAGGGCGACCTCGGCCGGGCCGTCGTCGACTCCGCCGTCCTGCCGGCGGCGCAGGTCCCCAACGCCGTGCTGGCCGACCTGGCGGCCCGGCGCGAAGCCGCCTGGACCGTCGACGACGCCATGGTCGTCTGCCTCGACTGGTTCGGTCCGGAACCGGACCGCGACTCCCCAGCCCGGCTGCGGACGGAAGCAGGCAGCTGACCGTCGCGGCCGACGCGAAGTGCGGGCCGCTCGTCGAGCCGTTCGTCGCACCCGGATCGTTTCCGGTGGATCGGCTAGGGTGAGCCGAGTCGCACGAGGGGGCGGCGTTCGTGGGAAGTCGGGAGCATGGGACCGGAAGAACTGCGGGATCTCGTCGGAGGTCTGCCGGTCGTCGTGTGGGAGGCCGATGTCCGCAGCGGCGCGTTCAGCTTCGTCTCCGATGCCTCCCGCGCGTTGCTGGGGCACGCGCCCGGCCGGTGGCTGGCCGATCCGGCGTTCGCGCTGTCGGTGGTGCACCCGCAGGACCGCGACGGCTGCGCCCGCGCCCGGGCCGAGGGCTGGGCCCGCGGCGACTACGAGATCACCTACCGCGCCGTGGCCGCGGACGGCCGGGTGGTGTGGCTGCAGGAGCTGGGCCGGGTGCGGCCCGGCGGCACGGCCTCGGGCGTGTTGCTGGAGGCGTCCGGGCGGCGGTCGGAAGTGGAACGGCAGCGGTTCCTCGCCGGGTTCGAGCGGGGGCTGCAGGAGCTGGACGACGCCGAAGAGGTCATGGTCTACGCCGCCCGCAGCCTGGGGGAGTACCTCGGTGCCGACCGGTGCGCCTACGCCGAGGCGGAAGAGGACGAAGACCACTTCCTGATGAGCGGGGACCACGCCACCGGCCTGCCACCGCTGCCCGGCCGCTTCGCCATGTCGGCGTTCGGTGA
This sequence comes from Amycolatopsis rifamycinica, assembly GCF_000695625.1. Taxonomy (GTDB): domain Bacteria; phylum Actinomycetota; class Actinomycetes; order Mycobacteriales; family Pseudonocardiaceae; genus Amycolatopsis; species Amycolatopsis rifamycinica. Next base: position 27,512 of record NZ_JMQI01000015.1, on the reverse strand, counting down.
CGGGTGCATGCGGGCGATGCGCGCCGGGAAGTCGTGGGTGGTCGCCGACAGCTTCGGCGACGACCGCCTCGCCCCGGCGGACCTGAACGCCTACCGGGTGACGGGGATCCGGGCCGTCATCTGCGTGCCGCTGCTGCGCGGCGGCCGGTTCGTCGCGGCGATGGCCGTGCACCAGGCCACGGTCCGGCACTGGACGGACGCGGAGGTCGACCTGGTCGAGCTCATCGTCGCCCGGTGCTGGGAGTCCATCCAGCGCACCCACGCCGGCCGGGCCCTGCGCGACAGCGAACAACGGCACCGGCTGCTCGTGGAACGCGCCACCGACGCCATCTGGGTGCTCGACCGCGACCTGCGCTTCGCCGAGGTCAACCCCGCGGCCTGCGCGCTGCTCGGTTACGCGCGCGAGGAGCTGATCGGGACGCCGATCACCGGCCTGCTCGACGACGGCGGCAGCGACCGGTGGCGGCAGCTGATCGCCGGGCCGGGCACCGTGCGCGAGACCAGCGAAGTCCACCACCTCCGCCGCGCCGACGGCACCGAGGTGGCGCTGGAGCTGAGCATCCAGGCCACCCCGTCGGGGGTGCAGGCGATCGGCCGCGACGTCACCGAGCGACGCCGCCGCGAAGCCGAGCGCGACCTGCTGCTGCAGCGCGAGCACGAGATCGCCGAGACGCTGCAGCGCAGCCTGCTGCCGCGCGAGCTGCCCCGCCTTTCCCGGATCGCCGCCGCGGCCCGCTACCAGCCGGCCGCCGTGCACGCCCAGACCGGCGGCGACTGGTACGAGCTGATCGCCCTCGGCGGCTCCGTGGTCGCCTTCTCGGTCGGCGACGTCGTGGGCAAGGGAGCGCAGGCGGCGGCGGTGATGGGGCAGCTGCGCAGCGCGCTGGCCGGCAGCCTGCTCGACGGGCACGGCCCGGCCGCGGCCCTGGACCGCCTTGACGCCTTCGCCGCCCGCACCGACGGCGCGGCCGGCACGACCTGCGCCTGCCTCACCCTCGACTGGGAGACCGGCGAACTGCGGTGGGCCGTGGCCGGCCACCCGCCGCCCGTCGTCGTCGAAGACGGTGCCGCCCGGCTGCTGCCCGGTCGCGGCGCGGTGCTCGGCGGCCCGGACCGGACGCACCACCGCGAGAACGCCGCGGTCCTCGCGCCCGGCGCCTCGGTGCTGCTGTACACCGACGGCCTCGTCGAGCGGCGCGACGAGCCGATCGACGACGGGCTGCGACGGTTGTGCGACGCGGCGAGCCGCGCGCACGCCCTGGCACCGGAACAGCTCGTCACCGCGATCACCAGCGCCCTCCTGGACGGCCGGGAAGACGACGTCGCGGTCCTGGCGGTCCGGCTGCTGCCGCCGCCCCTGCGACGGCGGGCGGCCGCCGAAACCGGACTGCTGCGGCGGCTGCGTCGCGACCTCGCCGGCTGGTCGGCGTCGGCCGGGCTGTCCCAGGAACTGCACCAGGACCTGAGCCTCGCGCTCGGCGAAGCCGCCGCCAACTCCGTCGAGCACGCCTTCCCGGGGTCGACCGGCGAGGTCGAGTACTCGGTGACCCGCGCCGCGGACGGTCAGCTGGAGGTCGTCGTGCGTGACGACGGCCGCTGGCGGCCGGAGCCGGCCGAGAACAGCCACCGCGGGCGCGGCATCGGCATCATGAAGGCACTCTCGGCGGAGTTCGGCATCGACCACGACGATCGTGGCACCGCCGTCCGGTTCCGCATCCGCCCGGATCCGGCCGCCGCGCCGGAGGACAAGCCGGTGGTGCCCGAGGGCGCGGCGTCGCCCAACGTCTCGGTCGAGGAGACGGCGCCGGGCCTGGTGACTTTGAAGCTGACCGGCGATCTGGACCTGGAAACGGTCGGCCAGGTGCGGCCGGCCGTCCTGGGCCGGGTCGAGGCCACGGCGTCCGGGCGGGTGGTGGTCGATCTGAGCGAGCTGCGGTACCTGAGCAGTTGCGGTATCGCCCTGCTGCTGGACGTCGCCGCGGCGACCCGACGCCGGCACATCGGCTTCGCCACCCGCGTGAGCGCGGGGTCCGCGGTCCTGCGCATCCTGGAACTCGCGGGCCTGACCGACACCCCGGCGGCGCCTTTCCCGGTCGAAACCCTCACCCGGCCCACCGCGGCCGGGTGAGCGGACGGCCGGAGCGCCGGGCGCTTCGCCCGCGCCCGTTTCGCGTCGATCGAGCGGGAACGGGTGGGGCGGCCTGGGGAACCACCCCACCCGAGTCAGAACCGGTAGCGCAGCAGGCGGTGCGCGTACCGCAGTGGCCGGGCCAGCTTCATGATCGACGCGGTGACGCGGTCCTGCGCCCGCGCGTCGGCCAGGTGGGGCGAGTCCAGCAGGGACCACTCCTCCAGCAACCGCAGGCCGGGCACCAGCTCCTCGAGTGAGCGAGGATCGCCGACGGCCCAGCCGAACGGCGCGCCGGTCGTGCGGACCAGCCGGGAGTACCGGGCGATCCGCAGCGTCCAGGGGAGGACCGCGTCGAACGTCATCTCGCCGTGCGGGAGGTGCGTCACCAGCCGGCGCAGCATCGTCAGGCCGTCGGCCTGCTGCAGGTACGGCGTCAGGCCTTCGGCGATCACGAGCGTCGGCCGGTCCGCCGGAACGGACTCCAGCCACGCCTGCTCGGTGACCGACGTGGCGAGCACGCGGTAGCCGTCGCGCGGTTCGTACAGCTTCTCCCGCAGCTCGACGACGTCGGGCTGATCGACGTCGATCCACTGCACGCCGTCCGGCAGCGGCAGCCGGAACGCGCGGCTGTCGAGGCCGCACGCCAGGTGCAGCACCAGCGCGTCGGGATGGCGCGCCACGAACTCCGTCGTCCACTCGTCGAGCTTCTTGGCCCGGAACGTCACCGTGCGCCGGTCGCGGCCGATGAACTTCATCTTGCGGAAGTCGTAGTCGAGCCGGCCCATCAGCCGCTCCGCACTCCCGTCGCCCAGCACCGGCCGGGGCGAGCGGTTGTCGAGCGCCTTGGCGTACAACGTGGCGAGCAGGGTCTCCTGCGCGCCGGTCAAGCGAATCTGTTCCACCGCGGTGCCCTCAGTCCTTGTGTCCGATGACCAATGTGTCCAGTGCGCCCACGCTCGCGACCTCGACCGTCCCGAAACCCGCTTCGGTCAGCCACTTCCGCGCTTCGACCGGCGTGTATTCCGAACCTCCCGGTGACGTCAGCAGCATGTTGAGGCTGCCCAGCAGGCTCAGCGGCCGTCCCCGGCGGTCGGCGTCGATCATCCGGTCGTACACCAGCACCGCGCCCCCCGGCTTGACCGCCTCGTGGACCCGGGCGAGCAGCCGCTGCCGGGCGGGCAGGTCGAAGTAGTGCAGGATGTGCCCGGCGACGAAGACATCCGCCGCCGGCAGCGGGTCGGCGAAGAAGTCGCCGGCCACGAACCGGATCCGGCCGGCCAGGCCGAGCTCGGCCGTGTGCTCGGCGAAGAACCGTTCCACCGGTGGGAGGTCGAAGCAGGTCGCGTCGAGGTGCGGGTGCTCGCGCAGGAGCGTCGCCGCGAGGTTGCCGCGTGCGCCACCGAGGTCCACCACCGACGAGTACCGGCTCCAGTCGAAGACCGACACCAATGCTGCTCCGACGCCGCTGTTCACGGCGTCCATCGCCCCGAGGAACCCGCGGGTGGCGTCGTCGTCGCGGTAGCCGTCGAAAATGCCCCGGCCGCTGGGGACCTGGGCCTGTCCGGTGCGCAGGGCCTCGGTCAGCTTGCCCCACACCGGGAACAGCATTCCGGCGGCCATGCGGGCGTACCCCCCGACGTACCCGGGCTTCCCGGCGACGAGGTGCCGCTCCGCGTCGGGGGTGTTGGCGTAGCTGTCGCCGGTGCGCTCGAGAAGTCCCAGCGACACCAGCGCGTCGAGGAAGTCGGTGGCGCCGCGGGGGTGCAGGCCGGCCTGGTCGCTCAGCTCGGCGGCGGTCATCGACCGGCCCGCGAGGGTGCTGAACAGTCCGAGCTCGACCGCGGAGAGCACCGCGCGCGAGCCGTAGAACGCCATGATCAGTTCCAGGATCCTGCCGGGCCCGCCGGCGTTGTCCGGGGTCATCGGGTGTTCCTCCACCGTGGTCACGCCGGGACGCATTCGAGCATGGACCACCGGCTCGCCGCCGTGGTCGTGAGGGCGAAACCGGCTTCGGCGAACAGCGTCCGCCACTCGGCCAGGGTCCGCTCCCGCCCGCCGAACAGCACGAGCATGTCGATGTCGAGGAACTTCGCGTGGTCCCAGACGTTCCCGGCCGCGACGACCTGGTCCCAGACGAGCAGCCGGGCCCCGCTGTCCCCGATGGCCGCGCGCACCCGGCGCAGCACCCGGCGGACGTCCTCGTCCGACCAGTTGTGCAGCACGCCCTTGAACAGGTAGGCGTCGCAGCCACCCGGGATCGGATCGGTGAAGAAGTCGCCGGGCACCACGGTGACGCGGTCGGCGACCCCGTGTTCGGCCAGCACCGGGGGCGCCGAGGACGCGACCCTGGGCAGGTCCATCAGCACCCCGGTGCCCGCCGGGTTGGCCAGCAGGACCTGCGCGATGAACCAGCCGTCGCCGCCGCCGAGATCCGCGATCCGCGAGAACCGGTGCAGCCGGTAGCCGGGCAGCTCACGGCCGACGATCACCCGGCTGAAGTGCATCATGAAGCGTTCGAAGAACGCCCCTGACTCGGGTTCGTTCTCCAGGTGCTCGAAGAACGACCGGCCGTGCACCTGGTCGAAGGCGGGCTCGCCGGTTCGCACGCTGTGCATGATCCGCTCGTACGGCTTCCAGGTGAGGTCCAGGTGGTTGTACTTCACCAGCGGCAGCAGGCCTCGCGGGTTGTCCGCCCGCAGCGCGTCGGAGACCGGTGTCCCGGAGAACGCCCGGTCGGGCCCTTCGGCGAAGACGCCGACCGAGGCGGCCGCCCGCAGCACCCGCAGGAGCGCGTCGGGGTGCGTCCCGGTCGCCGCGGCCAGGTCCTCGGCCGTGCGCACGCCGTCCCCGACGAGGTCGGCGATCCGCAGCTCCACCAGCACGTGCACGACCTTGGCGAGCCGGCCCGCACTGGCCAGCAGGAACAGCTGCCGGGCGTGGAGGTCGTCCAGGGACGGCAGCGGGCCGGCCGCCGCCGGATTGTCTACTGTGGTCATTCGAAATCCTTCCCGCGTACCGTTCAGGACGACGTTTCGAGGATCTGCTTGATGCGCGCCATGTTCCTGCGGGAACCGGAGTTCAGCCGCTCGACCATCGCCGCCTCGTCGAACGGGGCGTCGGCGCGCACCTCGAACTCCTGGACCCAGCGCATGGTCGTGCGGCCGCCGGACTCGGTGTAGAACCACCGCAGCCGCATGTACTCGAACGGCCCCGTCTCCAGCCGGTGCGCCCGCACCGTGCGGGTCGCCGGGTCGGCGGTCCGGCGCGAGACCCACGACCACGCCTGGCCCTGGTCGTCGGGCCGGGTGGTGAGCCGGAAGTCGATCGTGTCGCCGTCCCGGCGGAGCACCTCGACCGCGGCGTACTCGTCGAAGTACTCCGGCCACGCCTCGACGTCGTTGGTGAACTTCCACACCACTTCGAGGGGCGCGTCGATGGTCACGGAGTTCTCGGTCTCGGCCGCCACGTCACGCCACCTCACGTTCGCGCGCGCCGTTGATGAGCTCCAGCGCGGCCCGCGGGCTGGCCAGCTCGGCGAACCCGTCCACGTCGACGCCGTGGTCCTGCTTGAGCCGCGCCGACACCTCGATCAGCGCGAGCGAGTCGTACCCCAGTTCCTCGAACGGGACGTCCAGGATGTCGCCGTTCAGGTCGTACTCGTCCGGGTCACCCGCGCACGCGCGGATCACGTCGACGAATTCGGCCAGTGTCATGTGCCACCTCCGGTCGGAGCGATGAGTTGTCAGTGCTCGCACAGGACGAGCGCGGAATTGAAGCCGCCGGCCCCGCGGGCCACGACGAGCGCGGTGCGCACGGGCAGTTCCCGCGGCCGGTCCACCACGAGGTCCACTTCGGACGATCCGCGGGTGCCGACCGACGGCGGCACCACGTCGTCGCGGAGGGCGAGGAACGCGGTCGCCACGTCGAGCGCGGCGCCCGCGGACAGCCGCCCGGTCATCGTCTTGGGCGCGGTCACCGGAACCGCGCGGGGCCCGAAGACCTCGGCCAGTGCGGCCGCCTCGGCCTCGTCCCACGCCGGGATGCCGGCGGCGTCGGCGAACACCACGTCCACCTCCGACGGCTCGACCTCGGCCTGCCGCAGCGCGCCGCGGATGGCGCGGGCGAGCCCCGGCGGACGGCCGGACCCCGGTTTCGGGTCGAACGTGGCCGTGTACCCGGCGATCCGGCCGTAGACGCGGTCGACGCCGCGTGCCCGGGCGGCGCCGGCCTCTTCGACGACCAGGATCGCGCCTCCTTCGCCGGCCACCCACCCCGACGCATCGCCGTCGAAGGGCCGGTAGGCCCGGGCCGGATCCGGCTCGGTGCTGAGCAGCCCGCTGGGGATCTGCGCGACCAGGCCCCACGGGCACAGGGACGCCTCGAAGCCCCCGGTGACCGCGAGCCGCAGCGTTCCCGCGTCCACCAGACGCGCGCCCTGCGCGGCGGCGTCGATCCCGCCCGCCTGTTCGGTGACGACGACCGAGCTGTGGCCCCGCATGCCGTGGCGGATCGAGAGCTGTCCCGTGTTCACCGCGTAGAACCAGGCGAACGACTGGTAGGCGCTGACCCGCTCCGGCCCGGTTCCCCACAGCTTCTGCAGTTCGTGCTGGCCGAACTCGAACCCGCCGGAGCCGCTCGCGGTCACCACGCCCATGGCGTACTCGTCGAGCTCGGCCGGGTCGACGCCCGCGTCCGCGAGCGCCCAGCCGGTCACCGCGAGCGCGTGCTGGGTCATCCGGTCGGTCTGCGTGAGCAACCGGCTGGGCAGGTGGTCCCGCGGCTCGAACGCCCGTACCTCGCCGCCGACCCGGACCGGGTAGCCGGCCGGGTCGAAGCGGCTGATCACCCCCAGCCCCGAGCGGCCGGCCAGCGTCGCCTCCCAGTACTCCGCCACACCGGTCCCGTTGGCCGCGATGACGTCCAGGCCGGTCACCACCGCCGTCATGAGGCCGCCCTCGTCAGCACGGCGGCGCTCTGGAAGCCGCCGAACCCGCTGCCCACGCTGAGCACGGTGTCCAGCGCCACCGCCCGGGCGGTGTTCGGCACGTAGTCGAGGTCGCAGTCGGGGTCCGGCTCGGCGTAGTTCGCCGTGGGCGGCACGACTCCGTGCTCGATGGCCAGGGCGCAGGCGGCCAGCTCGATCGCGCCGATCGCGCCGAGCGAATGGCCGATCATGGACTTGATGGAGCTGACCGGGACCCGGTAGGCGTGGTCGCCGAGGCTCCGCTTGAACGCGGCGGTCTCGTGCCGGTCGTTCTGCTTGGTGCCCGAGCCGTGCGCGTTCACGTAGCCGACCGCGTCCGGCGTCCGCTTCGCCTGGCCGAGCGCCACGGTGACGGCTTTCGCCAGCTCCCGCCCGTCCGGCCGCAGCCCGGTCATGTGGTGGGCGTTGCACCGGGTCGCGAACCCGGACACCTCCGCGTAGACGTGCGCGCCCCGGCGGCGGGCCGCGGTCAGCTCCTCCAGGACGAACATGGCCGCGCCTTCGCCGAGCACGAACCCGTCCCGGCCCCGGTCGAACGGCCGTGAGGCGCCGGCCGGGTCGGCGTTGTTCGCCGAGGTGGCCTTGATGGCGTCGAAACAGGCCACGGTGATCGGGGAGATCGGGGCCTCCGTCGCCCCGCCGAGCATCACTTCGGCCCGGCCGTCGCGGATCTGCTCCACGGCGTGGCCCACGGCGTCCAGACCGGACGTGCACCCGGTCGACACCACGGCCACCGGCCCTTCGGCGCCGACCTCCCACGCGACGTCGCGGGCCATCGAGCTCGGGACGTAGTGGTCGAACAGGTTCCGCGCCGCGAGCGTGTGGTCGACGAGCCACGTCGCCCCGCGGGAGCTGACCCGCGCGTACTCGCGGTCCAGGCTCGTCGTCGCCCCGACCGCGGTGCCGACGCTGACCCCGGTCCGTTCGGGGTCGAGCGGGCCGGCGCCGCTGTCGGCCAGCGCCTCCCGGGCGGATGCGATGGCGAGCAGTGCCGCGCGGTCCGCGGTGGCCGCCTGCTCGGCGGTGAACCCCTCGGCGACCGGGTCGAAGTCGATCTCGGCGGCGATCCGCGACCGGAACGGCGCCGGGTCGAACGACGAGATCGTCCGCGTCGCCGTGCGGCCGGAGGTCAGCAGGTCCCAGAAGGCCGGCGTGCCGACGCCGCCCGGCGCGCGGACGCCGATGCCGGTGATCACCACCCGGCGGCCCGTCACAGCCCACCGACCCGGGGCGGACCCGCGTCCGGGTACGGGACCGGCTCGGTGTCGACGTGCCCGAGCTCCGGTTTCGGGGCCAGCGGGGAGATCTGGAACACCGCCCGCGCGGGGACGTCGCCGGTGTTGACGATGCGGTTGCGCGTGCCCCGGGTGACCAGGAGCGCCTCGTCCGCCCGCAGCTCGATCTCCTCGCCGTTGAGCACCACGAGGACCGTGCCGCGGGTCAGGTACAGGTACTTGTCCGAGTACGGGTGGTAGTGCTCGGCGACGAACTCGCCGGGGGCGAGGTCGATCGTGCCCAGGAAGCCGGACGTCGCCCCGACCGAGACCGGGGTGAGCAGGGCGCGGGTGCTCCCGCCCTGCCGGCGGTTCGGTGCGACGTCGGCGAGGGCCACCTTGGGTGTGTTCACCGCGGGTTCTCCCAGCTGTAGAAGACTTCCGCCTGCGAATCCTTGAGCTCGCTCCAGTCGGCCGAGTACGGCGTGAGGTACTGGCCGACTTCGTCGTTGACCTTCCGGAAGTGCGGGTTGCCGCGGGCGGCGTGGAGGGAAGGCATGATGTCGTCCTCGGCCTCGATGAGGTGGAAGTAGAGGTCGTGGAACCGGAACAGCGTCCGGCGGGTGACGCCGAGTTCGCCCGGCAGGCTGGTCCGGTCGTGTTCGGCGAACGCCGCGGCCACTTGGTCCGCGTCGTCGGGGTCCATGCGCAGGACCATCAGAGCCCGGTAGGCCACTGCTCCTCCTCGCGTCGGCTGCTGCTCTCCGGTTCTACTTTCCCTTCTTGTCCTTGGAGTCCGGTTGTAAGCGGGTTTCCGCCTGGTCCGTCCACAACGGACAGAAGCCGGTGCGCGGACACAGGTCCGCGCACCGGCTTCCGGGAGTACGCCCGCGATCAGGTCGTTTCGTGCACCGACGAAACGTCGCAGGGGATCGAGTGGGGGGTCGAGAGGGCGCGGCAGAAGTCGAAGTGCGCCTTCAGCCGCGGATCCGCGTGCATGGCCCGGAAGTGCCGCTCGCTTTCCCACTGGGCGTAGTTGACGACGTGCTTGCCGTCGTGGCTCAGGTGGAAGTTCGCCGAAACGAAGCCGGGCAGGTGCTTGATCAGTTTCTCGGTCGCCTCGACCAGGTGCTCGTACAGTTCGGTCCGCCGATCGGGCTCGACCGGGAAGACGTTGATCAGCGTGTAGACGTTCGAAGGTGCGGTGATGCTTCCCATGTCCTGTCCTCTCAGTACTTTCCGGCCGGCTTCTCGCCGCGGTCGAGGGTGTGGGCCAGCACGTCCCCGAGCTTGCCCGCGGACTGGGCGTTCTCCCCGCGCCAGGCCACGAACCCGTCCGGCCGCACCAGCAGCGCGCCATCAGTGGCGAGCTCCGCGGCCTCGGTGAAGGTGCTGTCGAGGACGTGCACGCTCAGCGGCACGGTGCCCGGCAGGGAGTCCACGGCCTCCGTCCAGGCGGCGCCGCCGGGACCGGTCAGGAGCGCGTACGAGTCCACGGCGAGATCCACTGTGGACACGCCGGGGCGCACCCAGACGTGGGGCACCCGGTAACCGGGCCGGCCGGTGAGGTCGAACTCGCGCGGGACCGCGGACGGGTGTTCGTCGCCCTCGATCGCGGCGGAGGTGTAGCGGTAACCGTTGCCCACCACGGCCGCGTCGATCAGTTCTTCGCCGCCGGCGCCGCTGTCGAGGCGGAAGGTGTGCCGCAGCAACGCTTGCCGCGCGACGGCCGCGCCGACCGGCCGGCGTTCCCGCTCGTAGGTGTCGAGCAGGCCGGCGCCGGCCCAGCCGCTCAGCACGGCGGAGATCTTCCACGCGAGGTTGTGCACGTCCTGGATGCCGCCGTTGGCGCCGAACGCCCCGGCCGGCGGGTGGACGTGCGCCGCGTCCCCGGCCAGGAACACCCGGCCGGACCGGTAGGCGCGGGCGACGTTGTGGGACATCACCCACGGCATCGTCATCTCCACCTCGATCTCGAGGTCCGGCAGGCCGAGCGCGGTCCGCAGCTGCTCGGTGCACCGCTGCTCGGTGAGGCCGGCCGGATCGGTCGTGCGCGGGTCGTAGAAGAACCCGTACACCCAGCGCTCCTCGTCGAACAGCTGCAGCACGCCGGGCGCCTGCTCGTTGGCGAGGTAGCAGATGACGAACCGGCGCCCCTGGATCGCCGGGTTCAGGTCGGCCTTGAACAGCACGCTCATCGCCGCGCCGACGACGCCGTGCCCTTCGAGCCCGATGCCGAGCTGCTCGCGCAGGCCGCCGCCCACGCCGTCGGCCGCGATCGCGTACCTCGCCCGGACCGTCGTGCGTTCGCCCGTGGCGCGTTCGACGACCACCGCCGTGACCCCGTCGTCGTCCTGGTCCAGCGATTCGAGCAGTGTCCCGAACCGGATACGGGCGCCCCGGGCGGCCGCCGCGTCACGCAGGATGGGCTCCAGCCGGTCCTGCCCGCACCAGTGCGGTTTCATGGGACTGATCCCGTCGAAGTCGAGCGACGGCTCCTCGATCACGACCGCGTTCTCCATGTCCGCGACGCTCGTGGCGCGCAGCACGACCCACGGGATCTGGTCGCTCGGCTGGCCCAGCTCGCGCCAGCGGTCGCCCTGGACGAGCTTGGGCCCGCGGTCGGCGACGACCTGCGCCAGGCCCGCGTTGCGGAGCAGTTCCATCGTGCGCGGGCTGATCCCGGAAGCCCGGGTCAGCACGGTGGTCGTCTCGTGCTTCTCGACCAGGTACGAACCGACGCCCTGCTGGGCGAGGAACAACGCCGCGGCGAGGCCGGTCAGCCCGCCACCGACGATCAGCACGGGGGTTTCCTCATACGTCATGATCAACTCCATGGTTCGCGGTTCGCGACCGCGGGAAACGGTCAGGACCGGACGGCGGCGAGCTCGGCGTCGACGGTGGGCCGCGCCGCGTGGCCGTACCACTGGGTCCACGCGATGAGCACGAGAATCGAGCACGCCCCGATTGCCGGGCACGCCAGTGTGGCTATGTCGAGCGGCGTCCAGAACGCCACGCCGATTCTGGCCGCCGACTCGGCCAGCAATCCCGCTGTCCACGCCCCGGTGGTCACCCGGTTCGTCCGGCGGAATTCGGTGGAGTGTGTCCAGGATTCTTCTCCGGCATTTCTGTCGCCATTGAAATCGCGCCGGATGTAATAGGTCAGCGGGCGGGCCAGGAACAGGGAGACCAGCGCGGCCAGCCCCACCGACGCGGTCACCAGGGAATCCTTGATCAGCACGACGCGCGCGTCCCCGGACAGGAGACCCAGCAGCACGCCCAGCCCGAAGCGCACCAGGACCAGCACGGACAGCGCGCTGACCGTGCGCTCGGCGACGTAGCCGACCGCGACCCGGACCAGGGACACCCCGCCCGCGACGACGAGGGCGAGCACGGGGGAGACCCCCAGCCGGCTGAGCGCCAGGTAGACCGCGTACGGGAGCCCGACGTCGACGAGCACCACCTTGCCCACCCGCGGCAGCGAGGAGCCGCGGCTCACCACTTCGCGGCGAGCTGATCGAGGAGTGGCTCGATCCGCAGGCGCCGGTCGTCGAGCAGCGGGTCTTCGGCGAGCAGTGCCCGGTGCAGCGACTGCAGCCGCCCGGACGGCCGGAGCCCGAGGTCCTCCCGCATCCGCTCGGCGAGCCGGCGGAACACCGACAGCGCCCCGGACGTGCGGTCGCTGCGGTGCAGGGCGATCATGAACATCGCGTGGACGGTCTGCTGCGACGGCTCTTCCACCTGCAGGGACGCGAGTTCGCCGACCACCTCGCGGTGCCGGCCCGCGCAGAGGTTGGCCTCGATGAACAGCAGCTGGGCGCGGTAGTGCAGCTCGTCGAGCCGGGCGGCGTGCGCGCGGGCCTTGGTCCCGGCCGACCAGTCGACGCTGATCGGACCGCGCCACAGGTCGAGCGCGCGCCGCAGCGTGGCCGACGCCTCCTCCGGCGCGCCGTCGGCCAGCTCGAAGGCGCCCCGGTCGACGAGGCACTCGAACTCGTGCACGTCGAACTGGCCGTCCCCGACGCGGATCAGGTAGCCGTCCATGTGCGTGACGAGCACTTCACTCATCACGTGCTTGGACGACTCGCCCAGCGCCTGCTCGAACAGCTTGCGCAGGTGGAACACGTACGTCTGGAGGGTGCCCCGCGCACTCGGCGGCGCCGCGCCGTCCCAGAGTTCGTCGAGGAACACCGAGGTCGGGACGACCCGGTTGGCGTTGAGCACCAGCAGTGACAGCACCGCACGCAGGCGCGGCGCGGTCGGGGTGAAGTCGACGTCGCCCACTTTCAGGGCGAGCGGACCGAGCAGTTCGAAGCGCAGTGTCCGAGGAGCGCGTGCGGAGGCACCGGCCGGGGACGCGTCTGTCGACTGTGGACCGGGCAGAATGGTTCGGCCTCGCCCGCGCGCGGCCGAATACGTCCGGCAAACGCTAGTGGCAAAACTTTTTTGCATGACGAATATACCCCCATCGCTGCGATTAACGCGTAGGAGGAGATCCGCGCGAACGTAATTCCCCCACCGCGCCGTCTGTTTCAACGTTACGCGGTAACCATTCGCGTGCCATCGCCCGATGGGGTGAACCAACTCGGCTCGAGGTGCAGCAGGTTATTGTCGGGTGTCACACCCGCCTTTCTTTGTCGTGGCCGGGTAAGCGCGTCGATTTCGGTGGTCCTCGTGTTGCCGTTCAGTGGTGAACGGTGAGCCGCCAGAGTGAGGTGACTTCGGCCGCGCGTGCGGCGTGCAGCGGATCGTCCGGATCGGACGCACGCGGGTGGCGCGGCCGCGTGTCCGTTTTCCCGGCCACCGTCAGCCCGGCCGCGTCGATCGCCTCGAGGAGTTCGGCGCGGGACCGCAACCCGAGGTGCTCGGCCAGGTCCGACAGCACCAGCCACCCCTCGCCGCCGGGCTCGAGGTGCTTGCGCAGCCGGTCCAGGTAGCCCCGGAGCATCCGGCTGCCCGGGTCGTACACCGCGTGCTCGATCGGCGAGGTCGGCTTGGCCGGCAGCCACGGCGGGTTGCAGACGACCAGGGGTGCTTCGCCGGGCGGGAACAGGTCCGTCCGCACGAACCGCACGCGATCGGCGAACCCCAGCCGGTCGAGGTTGTCCCGCGCGCAGTCCAGTGCCCGCTGGTCCAGGTCCGTGGCCACGACGGACTGCACCCCGCGGGCGAGCAGCACCGCGGCGAGCACGCCGGAGCCGGTCCCGATGTCGAAGGCGAGCCGGGTCGAGGGGAGCGGCGCCGCCGCCACGAGGTCGACGTACTCGCCGCGGGCCGGGGAGAACACCCCGTAGTGCGGGTGGATCCGGGCGCCGAGCCCGGGCACCTCGACACCCTTGCGCCGCCACTCGTGCGCGCCGATCACGCCGAGCAGCTCGCGCAGCGACACGACCGACGGTCCCTCCGCCGGGCCGTAGGCCTCCGCGCACGCCTCCCGCACGTCGGGCGCCCGGCGCAGGGGGACGACGTGCCCGGGGTCGACGGGCACGAGCAGCCTGCCCAGCAGCTGGGCCTGCCGGGCCTGCCGCTGGCGGTGCAGGTGGAACGCCTCGGTGGCGTTCTTGGCCGGACGTCGCTTGCCCGCCCGCTGGATCCTCCGGTCGACCGCCTTCAGCAGCTGCCGCGCGTTCTGGAAGTCCCCGCGCCACAACACGGCCTTGCCGTCGACGGCCAGGCGGTAGGCCTCGTCGGCGGCGAGGTCGTCGTCGGCGACGACGATCTCGGCCGGCGGCGGCGCGTTGTTCTCCGACCGCCACTCGGCGGTCAGCTCCTCGCCGCCCTCGACCCAGCGGACGAACATGATTTCTCCCTAGACCACGGTTTTCCCGACGGGCACGTCCACCACGTCGGGAACGAGTTCATCACGGAGCGGCGCCTTCCGCAGGAGCAGGGCGGCCGGAACCGCCGAGACCACCATGAAGACGAGCCCCCAGGTGAACGCCGTGCCGAAGGAGTCGGCGGCGGCCGCCGCGGCGGCGTCGTGGGTCGCCGGATCGGCGAGCGCGGCGCCCGCGGCCAGCTGTCCCTGGCTGGTCGGCACGCCGAACTTCGCCGCGAGCACGCCGGCGAGGATGATCGACATGACCGCCGAGCCGATGGCCCCGGACATCTGCTGGATGATGTTCGTCGCCGTGGAAGCCCGGGCGACCTCCCGGTGCCGCAACGTCCGCAGCGCGGCGACCATGATCGGCATCATGGCGGCCCCCACGCCGAGGCCCACGACGAACAACGCGGCCAGCAGCTGCCAGTACGCCGTCCCGGCGCCGACGCCGGCGAACAGCGCCAGGCCCGCGGCGATGGCGACGATGCCGGGCAGGATCACCCTGCCGGGGCCGATCCGGTCGGCGAGCTTGCCGGCGACGGGCATGGTGAGCATCGCGCCGATTCCCTGCGGCGCCATCAAAAGCCCCGCGGAGAGGGCCGATTCGCCGCGCACCAGCAAGAAGTAGCTGGGGAACAGCAGCATCACGCCGAAGAACGACACCGAGAAGAACGCCATCGCCAGCACGGCCACCGAGAACGTCCGGTCGCGGAACAGGCCCAGGTCGATCAGGGGGTTCGGGATCCGGGTGGCCCGCAGGACGAACCCGGCGACCAGGACGGCGCCCAGCCCGGCGGGCAGCCACACCTCCGGCCGGCTCACGCCGCCCGCGCCCGGCACGTTCGCCACGCCGTAGAGCAGGAGGGCCAACCCGGGCGAAAGCATGAGCATGCCGGGGAAGTCGAAGCGGTCGGCCCGCTCCGGCTCGTCCTGGGGGAGGAACACGGTGGTCGCCACGAGCGCGACCAGTCCGATGGGGACGTTGATGAAGAAGATCCAGCGCCAGGACACGGTGTCGACGAGCCAGCCGCCGAGGATCGGGCCGCCGATCGGGCCGAGCAGCATCGGCACGCCGAGCAGCGCCATCACCTGGCCGACGCGCTGCGGCCCGGCCGCCCTGGTGAGCAGAGTCATCCCGGCGGGCATCAGCATGCCGCCGCCGAGCCCCTGCAGGACACGGAAGCCGATCAGGGTCTCGATGTTCCACGACAGCCCGGCGAGCACCGAGCCGAGCAGGAACACCGACAGCGCGACGAGGTAGAGGCGCTTGGTGCCGAAGCGGTCCGACGCCCAGCCGGTCACCGGGATCACCGCGGCCAGCGCGAGCATGTACCCGGTGGAGACCCACTGGATGGTGGCGAAGGAGGTTTGGAACCGGACGGTGAGTTCTTGCAGGGCGACGTTGACGACGGTCGTGTCGAGGATCGCCATGATCGAGCCGAGCACGACGACGGCGGCGACCTTGAGCACGTCGCGATCGAGTTTGCCGGCGCCGGTGACGTCGCCGGACGCGGAGGGTCCAGAGTGAGGCATGAGGTCCGTTCCTACGGGAGCATGAAGGAACCACGCGCCGCGGCGAACAGGAACGAGTCTTCGGAAAGCACTGGTTCACGATCGACGGAACAGGCACGAATGGTTCGCGGATTCCGGGGTACGACAAAAGGCAAGGACGGCGGGTGGTCAGCCGATCGCTTGCGCCGGAAGGCGGCGAACCAGCGTCAGAGTATGACTGCTGCGTGCACGGGAGTCGTCATGCCACGAACAGTAGCAGCACCGCGACGGGGCGAGCAACTCGCGTCCCGCGCTGTGAAGCCCGTCACAGTACGTGTCCATTTTGGACAGACGGGACGGTGGGGCGTGGCCGGGAACCCCGGCCACGCCCCGCACTTCCGTGAGCCGCGTCAGCGGGTCAGCTCGCCGGTCAGGTAGCCGCAGCGCGCCATGCCGTCGGTGAAGTCGTCGCCGGGGGTCGCGAACTCGTCCCCCAGCGGCGTGCCCAGCGAAAGCGCGCAGTCGCCGAGCGACCGGAAGCCGACGCGCCAGCCGGACGCGCGCAGCAGCCCGGCGGTGTCCTCCCGCGGTTCGGCGTTCCACATTTCCCGGATCGGCACGCCGAGGGTGTCGCTCGTGGCCTCCAGCCGCGGGTGGTCGCGGAAAGTCGCGACGACGTCCGGCGGCATGTACTCGAGGCACACCCGGCTGCCCGGCAGCGAGCGGGCGCCGATGGTCCGCAGCAGGTGCCCTTCCTCGCGGGCGCCCAGGTACGGCAGCAGGCCTTCGGCCGTCCACGCCGTCCGGCGCCGCGGGTCGAACCCCGCGGCGGCCAGCGCCGAACCCCAGTCCCCGGCCAGATCGGCCCGCACCACGTGCCGCCGGCACGGCGGCTCGGCCCCGAGGTCGCCGAGCACCGCGTCCTTGAAGTCGAGGACGTCGGGGTGGTCGACCTCGTAGACGTCGATCCCGCCGGTCCACGGCATCCGGAACGCCCGCGCGTCGAGGCCGGCCGCGAGGATCACGACCTGGTCGGCACCGTCGTCGACGGCTTCGCGCAGGAAATCGTCGAACACCCGGGTCCGCACCCCGGCGAAGCGCGACGAGAGCATCGACTCCTGGTCGACCTCGCCGACCGTCAAGGGAAGCCCGGTATCGAGTTTCGCGCCGTGGATGAAGGCGGCGGCGAACGGGTCCTCCATCAACCGGTCCGGCCGGCTCCCCTCGACGGCCCGCGCCGAACAGGCCGCGAAAGCCGTCAGCCCGACGCTCACCGGCACATCGAACTTGGTCTGAGTCATAGCACCCCTGCTTTCCCCGTGGCGGCTGCACTTGAGGGCGAGTATCGCGGGGCCCGGTTGGATCCTGGTTGGAGCACGGGGGCGGTGGTCGACGTAGGCGTCGTGCTCGCGGCCGAGGTTCCGCTCAGCCCAGCACCGTGCCCGAGTTCGCGGTGTTTCGCTTGCGCCTGCGGGAGAACGCGCCCAGGTCGATCTCCAGGCCGGTGCGCGGGGCCCGGAACCGGACCGGCGCCGCGTCGTGGTCGGCGCCGTTCTCCACCTGGTTGATCAGTTCCGTCATCAGCTGCCCCACGACCGGTGCGTTCTTGAACTGGTTGCCGCTCGTGCCGATCGCGACGTAGAAGCCGTCGAGTTCGGTGCGGTCGTAGATCGGCGTCCAATCGTCGGCGACGTCGTAAACGCCGACCACGCCGCGCGGCCGGTTGGGCACCGCCAGCGCGGGCAACCGCCGCGCGGCCCGCGTCACCTGGGCCTCGAAGACCGCGGCCGTCGGGTGGATGCCGACGGTGTCCGGGTCGTCGGTCCACTGCAGCGGATCACACTCCGGCTCCGTTCCGCCGACGAGCAGATCCCCTCCCGCCTCACCGCGGAAGTAGGTGCCCAGATCCATGTCCGCCACCACCGGCCCGCCGTAGCCCTCCCGGACCGGCACGTGCGCCACTTCCTGCCGCATCGGCCGCACGCCGACCGTGAAGCCGGAACCCACGCCGGCCAGCCGGTTCACCGCGCCCGACCACGGACCGGCCGCGTTGACCACGACGGCGCACGGAATCCGGGTGCCGTCCGGCAGCCGCACCGACGTCACGCGCCCGCCGGTCTTCTCCACCGCTGCCACCGTGCTGCGGAACCGGAAGTCCGCCCCGCACGCCGACGCCGCGGCGGCGAGGTTCACGGCGGCGAGGCCCGGGTCCGAGACGTAACCGGCGTCCGGGGTGTACACGCCACCGAGCGCGTGCTCGGCGTCCTCCCAGAATTCCTCGTCGTCGAGCCGCTTCGGCGGCCAATAGCGGCCGGTGTCGATACCGGGAACGCGCTCGGCCAAGGCGGCGCTGTCCCATTCTTCGTAGGGGACACCGATCTCGTCGAACAACGGAAGCCACGACGCACGCGGAGCCGCCTCGACGTCCAGCATGACCAGCCCGCTCCTGCGGAACTCCGCGAGGTCGCCGACATCGCGGCCGAGGTGGCCGGCCCAGTCGAGCCAGCCGAAGTGCGCCTCCCACGCCGTCGCCACCCCGGCGGTGGTGGAGAAGTTGAACCGGACGATCGCACTCGACGCCGAGGTCGACCCCTGTCCCGCTCCCGGAGCCCGATCGAGCACGATCACCCGGTGGCCCGCCCGGGCGAGCTCGAGGGCGATCGACGAACCGATCACCCCCGCTCCGATCACGACCACCACGCCGGCACCCGAGCGCTTACCGGGCACGGCAGGTCCTGAGGTAGCTGAGGAACGAGGCCTGCAGGCCGGTGACGTGCGTTTCGCGCAGGACCGCGCTGGTGACGGCGCCGCCGCGGGCGGTCAGGCGGTGCAGGACGGTGGCCGCGTTCTTCGTGAGGTTCTGGTAGACGGGCAGGTTTCCGAGCAGCTCCCGGTCGTTGAGCGTCAGGTGGAGCTTGGCGGCAGGCAGGTTGTCCTCCCTCTCTTCGAGCATCGCGAAGATCCGGCTGTCCTCACCGACGACACCGGGGCTGCCCGCTCCGATGCTTTCGAAGAGCGTGCTGCCGGTGAGCCAGGTGTAGAGGGCGAAGAGCCCGCCGTAGGAGTAGCCGAAGAGGCCGTGGCCGCTCGCGGCCGTGCCGTAGTCGCGTTCGATCCGCGGGTGCAGCTCCGCGGTGAGGAAGGCCAGGAACGCGTCGGCGTGGGTTTCCTTCAATTCGGCGAGGTAGGCGTCGGCTTCCTCGCGGGTCATCGCGCCCGAGCGGACTCCCGTCTCCACGGCGTCGACGAACTCCCGGGCGATGGGCTCGCCGGGTGGCACGAGGTCCCGGTTGCGCAGCCGGGCCCAGTGCTGGGCGTCCTCGCCCGCGTAGCCGACGCTGACCTGGATGTAGGGCCGGATCTGCTGCATGGGGTCGTTCTGGGTGACGATGAGCGGAGCCGTCATGCCCACGGCCCAGTTGCCGTCGAGCACGTAGACGGCAGGCGCTGGCGTGGTAGCGGGGTCGTAGCCCGGTGGTGCGGTGACCCAGACGCCGTAGTCGTGCCCGCTGCCGGAACGCAGCTCGAAGTAGCCGGTGTCGGCGAGGCAGCCCTGCCACATGGTGCTCATCGGAGGTCCTTCACGATTCGGCCGGCCTGGAGAACGAGGACGGCGTTGGCGGGATCGGCGAACAGCTCCGGGTCTTCGACCGGGTTGCCGTTCCACAGCACGAGGTCGGCCTGCGCGCCGGGAGCGATGACCCCGGCTTGCCCGGACAGGCCGAGGATCCCGGCGTTGGTCTTAGTGGCCGCCACGAGGGCGTCCATCGGTGTTTCGAGCTTCGCGCGCAGCCTGAGCTCTTCGCCTCGGCGGTCCTGCGCCGGGCCGATGAGATCGGAACCCAGCCCGATCCGCACCCCGGCCTCCTTGGCGACAGCGAGCGCCTCGGTCATCCGCTCGCGAACCCCCAGCACCCGGTCGCGGGTCGATGCGTCGAGGCCCGCTCCGGCGGTGTCGTGCAGCAGTTGCTCGACGACGGCGAACGTGGGCACGAGGGCGACGTCGCGACCGGCCATCAGGGTGGCCGTGGATTCGTCGAGGTCGGTGCCGTGCTCGACACAGCGCGCTCCGGCCTCGACCGCGTTCCGGATGCCGTCGTTGTTGTGGGCGTGCACCGTCACGTAGGTGCCGCGCGCCGTGGCTTCCTGGACGGCGACGGCGATTTCCTCGACGGTGAACTGCGTGTCGGTCAGCCGGTCGTGCGCGCCGACCACGCCACCGGTCACGCAGAGCTTCAGGAAGGAGGCTCCGCGGCGGAAGGCCTCGCGCACATTGCGCCGCAGCTCGTCCGCGTTGCCGGACATCATGGACAGGGCGCACAGGCCGGGCAGGTGGTGGCTGTTCCACAGCTCGGTGGGTTCCCAGTCGGCTCCGTAGTAGCCGTGCCCGCCGATCTGGCACTGAACCGGCCCGCACGACAGCACGCGAGGGCCCCGGACCTTGCCCTTCGCGATCGTGGTGACGAGGCCGCCGTCCACCCCGCCGGTGTCCCGGACGGTGGTGAAGCCGGCGTCGAGCGTCGCGCCGGCCGCGGCGAAGATGTCCGCCGCGAGCTCGGCGGCGCTGATCCGGAACGAAAACTGTGGCTGGATCGGGCTGGACAGGCCTAAGTGGACGTGCGCGTCGATCAGGCCGGGCGTCATCGTCAGGCCGCCGGCATCGAGGCGCTCGCCGCGTGCGCCGGAGGCACCGATCCGGGTGATCCGCCCGTCTTCGACGCCGACGTCGACGTCGGCCGGGTCGCGACCCGATCCGTCGACGACCGTCGCGCCGACCACCTGGAACCGTTCCACGAGTCGTTCCCTCCACTGGGGCCGGCTGCGACCATGTGAGCGACACGGCGTAGCCAGCTCTTTTCCAATGGATAAACTGTGGGAGTGATCCTGTCAAGCACGGAACGCAACGGCGACGCCCGCGAGCGTCTCCTGGCCCGGCTCCTCGACGCCTTCGGGGAAGTCCTGCCCGCACCGGAGGTATCGCTCCGCGAGATCGCCGCCAGGGCCGAGACCAGCCACGCCCTCCTGCGGTACCACTTCGGGTCGCTCCCGGGCGTCCTGGCGGCCATGCTCAAGGCGCAGCGATCCCGCGACAACGAGGCACTGCTCGAGGCCGCCGGGCAAGGCACCTTCGACGACCTCGTCGTGGCGATCTGGCGGACCTACACCCGCCCGGAGCAGCTGTCGCGGGTCCGTGGCTTCTTCCATGTCGTAGGACTGGCCGCGTACAGCCCGGAGGACTTCCGCGAGTTCATCGACTCGCTCGACGACCTGACCAAGATGCTGGCCTCGCTCGCGGAACGCGAAGGACTCGGCGCCGAGGAGGCGCTGACTTTGGCCACCGTCACCGTGGCCGCGATGCGTGGCCTGCTCCTGCAGGAGGTGCTGACGCCGGCAGCTCTTTCGGAGGAGGCGGTCGCCATGATCCTGCGGATGAGGAAGGGCCGATCCGTTCCCCGGTCGTCGGCATGACCGGGCGTGGGTGCGCGACCGGCGGCAGGTGCGGATGTCCGGCAACACCGGGAGCGGCCGGGACGCCGCGTCGGCGGTCACCCCGGCTGGTGGCGACCCGGCGGGGAGGAGCATCAGCCCGATGGACGGTGAGCGCGAGCGCCGGGTCTGCTCAGGCGCACGGTGCGGCACGCCGGCGGTGCGGGGCCCTGCCCACGTTGAACCCGGCGGCCAGCGAAAGCGCCACCAGCGTGCTCACGCGCCGGCGACGGTGTTGCCCGAGCTGGTGCACACTCAGCCGGATCGCGGCCTCGCGCAGCCCGATCACCCAAGCCGCCCGTTCTCCCCTCGCAGTCCCGTTTTCTTCTCTTCACCCGAGCCGCGTGACAGCGCTTGCCGGCTACACCGTATGGAGCACCAGCGACGGGCAGCGCGATCAGCGGACGCCAAGGAGAAAACTGGTCGAAGGAGCTCTGTTTCCCGAGCGGCGTGGCGCCAGCCAGCGCGGGAACCGACGTCACCGGACACTTGAGCCATGAGCGAACCGTTGGCGCGCGAGGTCACCACTCCGTTGCTGTACTTGTTCATCGTGGGTGATGTGCTCGGCGCGGGGATCTACGTACTGATCGGGCAGATCGCCGGCGCGTCCGGCAGCGCGGTGTGGCTGCCACTGATCGTTGCGCTGGTACTGGCCGTGCTCACCGCGGCTTCGTACGCTGAGCTGGCGACGAAATATCCGCGAGCGGGCGGCGCAGCACACTATGCCCACCGCGCGTTCGGCCCGTTCGCCGGATTCGTGGTCGGGTTCTGCATGCTGGCGGCCGGGATCGTCTCGGTGGCCGCGTTGGCCCGCGGCTTCGCCGGTGACTACCTGCGGCAGTTCGTCCAGTTGCCGACCGTGCTGGTGGTCGTCGTCTTCCTGCTCGCGCTGGGCCTGCTCAACGCTCGCGGTATCAAGGACTCGCTGCGGGCCAACATGCTGGCCACCTTGGTCGAGGCGGGCGGTCTGGTACTGGTGGTCGGGCTCGGCGCGTGGGTGATCCTGCGTGGGGACGCCGATCTCGACCGGCTGACCGATATCGGCACCGCCCAGCACGGTCCGGTCGCCGCGGTGCTCGCCGGGGTCGTGCTGGCGTACTACGCGTTCGTGGGCTTCGAGACCTCGGTCAACGTGGCCGAGGAAACGAAGGACCCCCGCCGGTCTTATCCCCGTGCTTTGTTCGGGGCGATGGCCACCGCGGGGGTGTTGTACCTGTTGGTCGGCGTGGTCGCCGGGGCGGTGGTGCCCCTTGAACGGCTGGTGGCCTCCAGCGGCCCGCTCCTGGAGGTCGTGCGGGTGGCCGGCGGGGTACCGCAGTGGGTGTTCGGCGTGGTGGCACTGGTGGCGGTGACCAACGGCGCTCTGCTCACCGGCATCATGTCTTCACGGCTGGCGTACGGCATGGCCCGTGACCGCCTGCTGCCGTCCGTGCTGGCGAAGGTGCTGCCCCGCCGGCGCACGCCCTGGGTCGCGATCGTGGTGACCAGCGGGCTCTCGCTCGTCCTCGCGTTGACCGGTGAAATCGACGTCCTCGCCTCGACGCTGGTGTTGCTGCTGCTCATCGTGTTCGCCGCGGTGAACACCGCGGTCCTGGTGCTGCGACGGGACCGGCAAGCGCTCCCGCACTTCCGCGCGCCCACCGTGCTCCCCGTGCTCGGTTTGGCGTCTTGCGTGCTGCTGGCCACCCGGATCGAGGCCGGCGTCTGGTTGCGTGGCGGCATCCTGCTCGCGGCCGCCGTCCTGCTCGGCGTGGTGGGATCCCGGTCGGCGCGCAACACGCCGCGCGGCGCCGCCGAGGACACCGGTGAAGACGATCCCGGTACCCGGGACCACGCGACGCCCCGGTGATCCGCGGTTGCCGATCTCCTACCCCCCGCGTGCCGCGTCCGGCTCGACCTCGGGCGTGGGTGAGGTGGACGCCGGAGCGTGCCGGCGCAGGCGGTCGAGGCCGTCGAGGATGAGGTCGAGCCCGAATTCGAACTCGTCGGCGAAGGCGAATCCCGTCTGCGCCAGTTCCGTGACCACCTCGGCCAGGTAGGGGTAGTCCTCGAGTCCCGACGGTTGCCGGTCGACGACGGTGTCCCGTCGGCGCGCCGCCTCGGCCGGGATGTCGCCGGCCAGGGTCTTCTCCTGGAGGGCGAACCCGTAGACGTAGGCGTCCATCAGGTTGTAGGCGTGCACGGCCATGCGGAAGGGAAAGCCGGCGTCACGGCGGAGGCACCGCATCACGGCGTTGTGGTGGTGCAGGTTCGCCGGCCCGGGTGTCCCCGTCTCCATCCGGCCGACCGCCCACGGGTGGCGGAGCAGCGCCTGCCGCATCGACGAGGCGCGTGTTCGCATGGCGGTGCGCCAGTCGACGTCGACGGGCACCTCGGCTTCGGCGAAGACCAGGTCGACCATGCCGTCGAGGAGCTCGCGCTTGTCGGCCACGTGCTTGTAGAGCGCCATGGGCACGACCCCGAGCCCGGCCGCCAGCCTGCGCATCGTCAGCGCCTCGAAGCCGCCCTCATCCGCCAGCTCGACGGCGGCGCGCAGCACCTTGGCGCGGTTGAGCCGGTCCCGGCCGGTGGTCTCGGCGGTGTCCGGCATGGGGGCGCTCCACCTCCTGGCCGACGGTCCGGTCTTGACAGGTGTACATAGTACGCCTTTACTGGCCGGGGTAAAGGTGTACGTCGTACACCTACCATCCGGACCGCTCGAAGGAGCAGCGCATGAGTGCGACGCCAGAACCCGTCAGAACCCGATTCCCCCTGACGCCCACAGCAGGGTGGCTTTCGCGGGCCGCCGGGATCTCGGCCGCGATCGCGGGGACGCTGTTCATCGGGGTCCAGATCGGCCACCCGGCCATGGACGTCTCGGCGGTCGCCACCACCGATTGGGTCGTGCGCAGCTCCGCGAAAGCGCTCATGGCCGCGCTGGCCCTCGCCGGCATCACGGGCATGTACCTGCGTCAGATCCGGCAGACGGGAATCCTCGGCTTCCTCGGCTACGTGGTGTTCGCCGCCGGCTATCTGCTCATGATGAGCACCGAGGTCATCGCCGCCGCCGTGCTGCCCGCTCTGGCGCGTACGGCGCCCGGCTACGTCGCCGACGTCCTCGCCGTCGCTTTTGGTGGCACCGCGACCCACGGCATCGGCGCCATGCAGGCCGTCATCGTCGTCAGCTCCGTCGGTTACCTCGCGGGCGGATGCCTGTTCGGCATCGCGCTGTTCCGGGCGCGCGTGCTCGCCCGGTGGGCCTCGGCGCTCCTTGCGGCGGGCACCGTCGCCACGCTCGCGCTCGCGGTGCTGCCGGAATGGTTCAACCGCCCGTTGGCCGTTCCGACCGGAGTGGCCTTGATCGGCTTGGGCATCTCCCTGTGGCGGTCCCGACCGATCACCGCCGGCGACGGCCGCACGCCTTCCCCCGCGGAATACGCCGCCGCGTAAGGCCGGCGAACGGGGGAGCTCGCCGGCTGGGTGGGGCCATCGTCGCTATCCCGGCTCCGAGCCGGGACGCGTGGCCCGTGGTGCGGAGGTGTCAACGCACTTGCGGCGCCAGACCGAAGGGCTGGTGCCGCGGGCGCGTTTGAAGGCGACGCTGAACGCGAAGGCGTCGTCGTAGCCGACCGTGCGGGCCACGGTGGCGACGGTCGCGTCGGTGTCCCGGAGCAGATCCGCCGCCAACGTCATCCGCCAGCCGGTGAGGTAGGTGAGCGGTGGCTGGCCGGCCAAGCTGGTGAAGCGGGCCGCGAAGGCGGCGCGGGACATGCCGACCTCGGTGGCCAGCGCGGCGACTGTCCACCGGCGGGCGGGATCGTCGTGCATCAGGCGCAGCGCGTCGCCGACGGCGGGATCTTCCGCCGCCCGGTACCAGGCGGGGAGCACTGCCTGCGGTCCGGCGCACCAGGCGCGCAAGGCCAGGACGAGCACCAGGTCCAGCAATCGGGCGAGGACGGCGTCCTGGCCGGGTTCGTCGCGCGCGATCTCGGCGGCGAGCAGATCCAGTGCCGGCTGGGTCCGCGGCCCGGCGGGCACGACCGCCAGCGGTGGGAGCATGTCCAGCAGCCGGGAACCGGCGTCGCCGTGGAGTTCGTAGGCGCCGCGCAGCATGACGGTCGCCCCGGGCAAGCTGTCGCCGTAGGTGCGGGGTGCCGAAATCCGTTGGGCCTGCGCCGCCACCTCGCCTCCGCCGGGGAAGTGCTTCCTCCCCCGGTGGATCACGAACCCGGGCGGCGTGGACGGGTCGTCGGCGATCGTGTGCCGGCCGGGTCCTTTGACGAGGGCGATGTCTGCCGGGGCCAGCCGCACCGCCGCGGCACCGGCGTCGTCGAACCGGGCCGAAGCGGACCCGCCGAGCGTGGCCACGACGGTCAGCGGCGGCGGATCGGCATAGGTCACCGACCACGGTGGCCGCTGGATCAGCTGCCGGACCCGCGTGTTGCCGGCGCGGGCCCGGACCAGCAGATCGCTCAGCACGTCCACCCGCCCACCGTAGACGATCGCAAAGCCATCCTCGACGAACTCCCATGGATCGTCCGCGAGCCGGGGAGTTGGCTGTCCGGCATGCAGAACATCCTCATCGTCGGCGGCACCGGGAAGACCGGTCGCCGCATCACCCGGCGCCTCCGCGCCGCCGGCCGGCCGGTGCGCGCGGCTTCCCGCACCGGCGGGGACATCGCGTTCGACCTCGCGGATCCGCCGACCTGGGCACCGGCACTCGAGGGCGTCGACGCCGCCTACGTCGTGGAACCGGACCTGCGGGCGAGCGGGGACCGCATTCCGAGGTTCGTGGCCGAAGCGGTCGCCGCGGGGGTGCGGCGGCTGGTGCTCCTGTCGGCCGGTGGCGTCGGCGAGGCCGATGACCGCCATCCGCTCAAGGCCGCCGAACAGGCCGTGCGCGCCTCCGGACTCGACTGGACCATCCTGCGACCGGACTGGTTCGCGCAGAACTTCAGCGAGGGCCCCTGGCTGCCGGGGATCCTCGCCGGGACGCTGTCCCTGCCTGCCGGGGCCGGGCGCACGCCGTTCGTCGACGCCGAGGACATCGCCGAAGTCGCCGCGGCGGCGCTCACCGAAGACCACCACCGGGGCCGAATCTACCAGCTGACCGGACCGCGGGCCGTCAGCTTCGCCGAGGCGGCGGACCTCATCGGGAAGGCCACCGGACGCCCGATCCGCTATGCCGACATCGCCCCCGAGGCCCACATCGAGCACCAGGTCGCCGCCGGCATCCCGGCCGGGATCGCCCGGCTGCTCACCGGCATCCTCGTCGCGATCCGCGACGGCTTGGCCGCCGAGGCCACCGACGACGTGGAACGGGCCCTCGGCCGCGCCGCCAGGCCGTTCGAGGACTACGTCACCGAAACCGCCGCCGCGGGTCTCTGGAACTGAACCGGGCACCGGGGAAGCGACCGTCCACATCGGATGATCGACGGACCGGGCGGCGGCGTGACGGATCTGTGCCCGGGCCGGGAAGACGCGGGGTTGCTGTAGGGATTTCCCTGATGAGGTGCTCGCCCCACCTCCATAGCCTCGAAGACGAAGGTCAACGGCGGTGGGAGCACACCGCCGGTCGTGAAAACCCCGATGTCCGAACGAAGGAGAGCCATGTCGATCGACTGGTCCGCGGGACAGGTCGTCACGCTTCGCCAAGGGGACACCGCCACCCTCGGCGAGCTGGACGACACCCAGCTGTACGGCGTTTTCCTCTACAACTCGGCGATGTCCGACGGCGACGCCGAAGTCACGGTCACCTGGTCGAACGACCCCCGGCACGAGCCGGTGACCGTCACGGTCCCGGGTACCACCCAGGATCAGGGCCCGGCGGTGGTCCGCTTCCTCTCCGGCGGCGATGCCGCCTACATCTCCGTCGCCGTCGGTCAGGACAACCCGCGAGCACAGGTCACCGCCTTCATCTGCAGTGTCAAGCTGCCGATCGACGGCGGCGGTCTGCACAACCAGCAACTGCCGGACAACGGCAAGGCGCAGCGGTTCCAGCGGCTCACGCGGTTCTACTGCGTCCCGGCCGCGCGCTGGTACTCCACCACCATCAGATCCGATGTCGACGAGTTCACCTGCATCCGCTTCACCGAGTCGTTCGCCCAGGTGACGGTGGTCAACAAGATCAGCGATCCGGCCCACCGGATCCAGGGCATCGGTGAGGCCGAGAAGATGTTCACGATCGAGACGAGCGGCGGGGCCACCTTCCAGTCCAAACTGGAGGGTGACGGCGCCCAGCAGGTCTGGATCAACGCGGACAGCGTGCAGGACTCGGAGGCCGCAACACTCGTGCTGCAGCGCTTGTAGCACCGTCCACCCGGCGGCAGGGACGGCGCACCCGAGCCGGGCGCGGCGGTCTGTGGCACCCCGGCAACGGTGTTCCACAGGACAACGGCTCGGTCG
>NZ_JMQI01000014.1 GCF_000695625.1 Amycolatopsis rifamycinica | reverse complement strand
CCTCCGCGCCGGCAGCCACCCCGCCACCCCCGACACCACCCGAGCGCCCGCCATCCCCGTCCGGCCTCCTGGCGTCCGTCACCATCCCCGCCGTCCGCTTCCCCCGCGGCACCTTCGCCGCCCCCGGGTCCCCGGGCCCACCAAGCCTGTTCTTCGGCATCTCGACTCCCGTCGCCTTCGCGTTCGCAAATTTGACCGCCCGCCCCAAGACACCCGGAGCCGGCGCACGGACTAAGCCGGCAGCGTCACCCGGATCCGGCTCCCCGTCCCCGGCGACGGATCCACCACCCCGATCGTCCCCCCGTGCAGCTCCACCGCCCACCGGGCGATCGCCAGCCCCAGCCCCGTCCCCCCGCCGGACGGCCGCTCGCCCCGGGTGAACCGCTCGAACACCCGCTCCCGGTCCGCCGGCGCGATGCCCGGCCCCTCGTCGCACACGTCGATGCGCACTTCACCCGGCCGCACCTGCGCCACCACCCGGACCTGCCCACCGGCCGGCCCGTGGCGGGCCGCGTTCTCCAGCAGGTTGGCCACCACCTGGAACAGGCGCCCGCGGTCCGCCGTCACCACGGCTCCCTCCGGGGACACCGACACCTCGAACGTCACCCCGCGGCCGGCGAACGCCGCCTCCCCGACCACCTCCGACAACAGCGACCAGAGCGAAAACGACGTCAGGTGGAGCGAAGAAGCACCCGCATCCAGCCGCGACAGGTCGAGCAGCTCGTCGACCAGCGTCGCCAGGCGCTCGGTCTGCTGCAACGCCGTCTTCAACGTGGCGGGATCGGGGTCTTCGACGCCGTCGACGAGGTTCTCCAGCACGCCGTTCAACGCCGTGATCGGCGTCCGCAGCTCGTGGGACACGTTCGCGATCAGCTCCCGGCGCTGCCGGTCGGCGTCGCCGAGGTCGCCCGCCATCTGGTTGAACGCCTGGGCCAGCACCCCGACCTCGTCCCGCGTGGTGGCGCGGATCCGGCGCGTGTAGTCGCCCTTCGCCATCGCCCGCGCCGCCGCGGTCATCTCCCGCAACGGCCGGGTCATGCCGTGCGCCAGCACCTGCGACAGCACCAGGGCGAGCACCATCGCGGTGATCGTCGTCTTCGGCGGCAGCCAGCCGATCTGCCAGTTGAAGAACGCGAAGGCCACCCCGCCGGAAGCGACCATCAGGATCGCCAGCTTCAGCTTGATCGACCGGATCCGGTCCAGCGGCCGCGGAACGAAGTTCACGATCCCGCCTCCAACGCGTAGCCGACGCCGTGCACCGTCCGGATCAGGTCCGCCCCGAGCTTCCGCCGCAGCGCCTTGATGTGGCTGTCCACCGCCCGCGTCCCCGCCGAGGTGCCGTGGACGTCCCAGTCCCACACCTCCGACAGCAGCCGTTCCCGCGGCTGCACCACCCGCGGCCGCCGCGCGAAGTGCACCAGCAGGTCGAACTCGATCGGCGTCAGCTGCGCCGCGACCCCGGCCCGGGCGACGCGCCGCTGGTCGACGTCGATCTCGAGGTCGCCGAGCACGATCCGGGCCGAATCCGGCCGGGACGACCGCTCGACCCGCCGCAGCAGCGCGTGCACCCGCGCGGTCAGCACCCGCATCGAGAACGGCTTCGTCAGGTAGTCGTCGGCGCCGACGCCCAGCCCGACCAGCATGTCCGTCTCGTCGGCGCGCGCGGTCAGCATCAGCACCGGCACCGGCCGCCGCCCCTGGATCCGCCGGCAGACCTCCAGTCCGTCGAACCCCGGCAGCATCACGTCGAGCACCACCAGATCCGGCTCGGCAGCCGCGTCCGCCTCGACGGCGGCCGGACCGTCGTGGACGACGTCCACCCCGAACCCCTCGGCCCGCAGCCGGGCCGCGATCGACGCGGCGATCGTGACGTCGTCCTCGACGACGAGCACCCGCCGCCCACCCAGTTCCATGACCACGACCCTAGGCACCCCCGGTGGAGACGGTTCGCGTGAAGTGTGAAGATCCTGTGGAGACGTTTCACCCTCTTTGCCGGTTGATGACGGCCGGATGTGTGACGCAGGTCATGCACTCCGGGGCCCCTCCGCGCAATCGACAGACTGCACTCCTGATCAGCGAAGAGTGAACAGACTGCCGTTGCCCCGGCCCTGACCTGGCGCGCAGGATTCCGCAATGGCGCCGACACCCGCAGACCAGCGCGTGCACGACGACGGCCGGGTCGAGCTCGACCCCGCCGACGTCCGGTCTCTCGAAGGCAGCCGGTTCTTCAACTCCGAACTGGCCCCCGTCGCGATCGAAAAACGAACCTGGACCACGTACAACTACTTCGCGCTCTGGATGGGGATGGCGCACAACATCCCCAGCTACGCCCTGGCCGCGTCGCTCATCGCGCTCGGCATGAACTGGGTGCAGGCGCTGATCACCATCACCATCGGCAACCTCGTCGTGCTCGCGCCGATGCTGCTCAACAGCCACGCCGGCACGAAGTACGGCATCCCGTTCCCGGTGTTCGCCCGCGCGTTCTACGGTCTGCGCGGCGCGAACCTCGCCGCCCTGCTGCGCGCGTTCATCGCGTGCGGCTGGTTCGGCATCCAGACCTGGGTCGGCGGCGAGGCCATCTACGTCATCCTCGGCCGGCTGCTCGGCGCCTGGTGGCGTGACTCCGCCGTCGTCGCCGGGCAGCACTGGACGCTCTGGCTGTCGTTCGTGGTCTTCTGGATCGGCCAGATGCTGATCATCTGGCGCGGCATGGAGGCGGTCCGCCGGTTCGAGAACTGGACGGCGCCGCTGGTGTCCGTCGGCTTCCTGATCATGCTCGGGTACGTGCTGGTCAAGGCGGGCGGCCTCGGCCCGATCCTGTCCGACGGCGGCAAGCTCGGCTGGGGCCCGGACTTCTGGAAGGTGTTCGCGCCGGCCCTGATGGCGATGATCGCGTTCTGGTCGACGCTGTCGCTGAACATGCCGGACTTCACCCGCTTCGGCGGCAGCCAGCGCAAGCAGGTCCGCGGCCAGATCCTCGGCCTGCCGACGACGATGACGTTCATCGCGATCGTGGCCATCCTGACGACGTCGGGCGGCAAGCTGCTCTACGGCGAGGAGCTGTGGGACCCGTCGAAGCTCGCGGACAAGTTCTCCAGCCCGGTCGTGGTCGTCGTGGCCCTGATCGCGCTGGTGCTGGCGACGATCTCGGCGAACCTGGCGGCCAACGTCGTCAGCCCGTCCTACGACTTCTCGAACGCGTTCCCGAAGAAGATCACCTTCGCCGTCGGCGGCGGGATCACCGGCGTCATCGGCATCCTCATCCAGCCGTGGCGGCTGTACTCCGACCCGAACATCTACATCTTCGCCTGGCTCGGCTTCTACGGCGGCCTGCTCGGCGCGGTCGCCGGGGTGCTCGTCGCCGGCTACTGGGTCGTCAACCGCACGAAGCTGAGGCTGAAGGACCTCTACACACCCGATGGGGTGTATTGGTTCACCGGCGGCTGGAACTGGCGCGCGCTGGTCGCCACGCTGGTGGGCGCCCTGTTGGCCGTCGGTGGCGCGTACGGCGGCCCGTTCCCCGACGCCGGGCTGATCCCGTTCCTCAAGCCGCTCTACGACTACAACTGGGTGATCGGCCTGGTCGGCGCCTTCGTCGTCTTCGCCGCCCTGTCCATGCCCTTGTCCACAACGAAGGAGGAAATCAGTGAGCGTGGTTCGAGCCGGCCTGATCCAGCAGCGGTGGACGGGTGACAAGGAGTCCATGATCAAGGCGGCGGTCGACCACATCGCCACCGCCGCCTCGCAGGGCGCCCAGGTCGTCTGCCTCCAGGAACTGTTCTACGGGCCGTACTTCTGTCAGGTGCAGGACGCCGACTACTACTCTTACACCGAGGCCATCCCGGACGGGCCCACCACGAAGCTCATGCAGGAGGTGGCCGAGCGCCACGGCGTCGTGCTGATCGTGCCGATGTACGAGGTCGAGCAGCCCGGCGTCTACTACAACACGGCCGCGGTGATCGACGCCGACGGCACCTACCTCGGCAAGTACCGCAAGAACCACATCCCGCAGGTCAAGGGGTTCTGGGAGAAGTTCTACTTCCGCCCCGGCAACCTCGGCTACCCGGTGTTCGACACGGCGGTGGGCCGCATCGGCGTCTACATCTGCTACGAGCGGCACTTCCCGGAGGGCTGGCGCGCACTCGGCCTGGCCGGGGCGAAGATCGTGTTCAACCCGTCGGCGACCAGCCGCAGCCTGTCGCAGTACCTGTGGAAGCTGGAGCAGCCGGCGGCCGCGGTGGCGAACGAGTACTTCGTCGGCGCGATCAACCGGGTGGGCGTGGAACCGCTGGGCGACAACGACTTCTACGGCCAGACGTACTTCGTCGACCCGCGCGGCCAGCTGGTCGGCGACGCCGCGTCCGACACCGACGACGAGGTCGTGGTGCGCGACCTCGACCTCTCGCTGCTCGAGGAAGTCCGGAACACGTGGGCGTTCTACCGCGACCGCCGTCCGGACACCTACGGCCCCCTCGCGGAGGCCTGATGACCACGCTCATCAGCGGTGGCCAGGTCGTCTCGCCGTCGGGCGCTCTTTCCGCGGACGTCCTCGTCGACGGCGAGACCATCGCCGCCGTCGGGGCGCCCGGGACGCTGTCCGGCGACGAGACGATCGACGCCACCGGGAAGTACGTGCTGCCCGGCGGCATCGACGCCCACACCCACATGGAGATGCCGTTCGGCGGAACGCATTCGGCCGACACGTTCGCGACCGGGACGACGGCGGCCGCGTGGGGCGGCACGACCACGATCATCGACTTCGCCGTGCAGGCCAAGGGCACGTCCCTGTTGTCCACACTGGACAAGTGGCACGCCAAGGCCGACGGCAACTGCGCGATCGACTACGGCTTCCACATGATCGTCTCCGACGTCAACGACCAGTCGCTGAAGGAGATGGAAGCCTGCGTCGACGGCGGGGTCGGCAGCTTCAAGATGTTCATGGCCTATCCGGGGGTGTTCTACTCCACGGACGGGGAAATCCTGCTCGCGATGCAGAAAGCGCGCGAAATCGGCGCTACGATCATGATGCACGCGGAGAACGGCATCGCGATCGACCAGCTGGCGGCGCAGGCGTTCGCCGCGGGCAACGTCGACCCTGTGCAACACGGCCTCACCCGGCCGCCGGAACTGGAAGGAGAAGCCACCTCACGAGCGATTCAGCTGGCGAAGGTCACCGGTTCGCCGTTGTACATCGTGCACCTGTCGGCGTCGCAAGCGCTTGCGGCGGTGGCGGAAGCACGCAACAACGGTCAGAACGTGTTCGCGGAGACGTGCCCGCAGTACCTCTATCTGTCCATTGAAGACCTGGCGAAGCCGGATTTCGAGGGCGCGAAGTACGTCGCTTCGCCGCCGCTGCGGGAGAAGTCGCACCAGGCCGACCTGTGGCGCGGGCTGCGGACCAACGACCTGTCCGTGGTGTCCACCGACCACTGCCCGTTCTGCTTCAAGGACCAGAAGGAGATGGGCCGTGGCGACTTCCGGGCCATCCCCAACGGGATGCCGGGTGTCGAGCACCGGATGGACCTGCTGCACCAGGGCGTCGTCGCCGGTCAGCTGACACTCGGCCGGTGGGTGGAGACGTGCTCGGCGACACCGGCGCGCATGTTCGGGCTGTACCCGCGCAAGGGCGTCATCGCCGCGGGTTCGGACGCCGACATCGTGATCTACGACCCTTCGGCGACGCAGACGTTGTCGGCCGCGACGCACCACATGAACGTGGACTACTCGGCGTACGAGGGGTTCGAGATCACCGGCCGCGTGCACACCGTGCTGTCCCGTGGGCGTGTCGTCGTGTCGCCGGACGGCTTCACCGGGTCGACGTCGCACGGGAAGTTCCTGTCGCGCTCGTTGAACCAGTACGTGAACTAGGAGCGCGCGATGGACTTCGGGATCGTGCTGCAGACCGACCCGCCGGCGCGGGACGTCGTGCGGCTGATGAAGGACGCCGAGGACTGCGGGTTCCGCTACGGCTGGACGTTCGACTCCTGCGTGCTGTGGCAGGAACCGTTCGTCATCTACTCGGCGATCCTGGCGGCGACGTCGTCGATGGTCGTGGGGCCGATGGTGACCAGCCCGGGCACGCGGGACTGGTCGGTGCTGGCGTCGACGTTCGCCACGCTGAACGACATGTACGGCAACCGGACGGTGTGCGGCATCGGCCGCGGCGACTCGGCGCACCGGGTGGTCGGCAAGCCACCGTCCACTTTGGCCACCGTCCGCGACTGCATGCGCGTGGTCAAGGACCTGGCCGAGGGCCGCTCGGTGACCATGAACGACAAGACCGTGCAGATCCCGTGGATCTCGAACGGGCAGCTCGAGATGTGGATGGCCGGGTACGGGCCGAAGGCGCTGCAGACGGTCGGCGAGCACGCCGACGGCTTCATCCTGCAGTGCGCGGACCCGGCCATCGCCCGCTGGACGATCGGCGCGGTCCGCGACGCGGCCCGGGCGGCCGGACGCGATCCCGGCGGCATCACGATCTGCGTCGCGGCGCCCGCGTACGTCGGCGACGACGTGGCGCACCAGCGCGAACAGCTGCGCTGGTTCGGCGGGATGGTCGGCAACCACGTCGCGGACCTGGTAGCGCGGTACGGCTCGTCGGGGGCGGTT
The DNA here is from genome assembly GCF_000695625.1 of Amycolatopsis rifamycinica. Classification (GTDB taxonomy): domain Bacteria; phylum Actinomycetota; class Actinomycetes; order Mycobacteriales; family Pseudonocardiaceae; genus Amycolatopsis; species Amycolatopsis rifamycinica. The sequence continues at coordinate 217,728 of NZ_JMQI01000014.1, read as the reverse complement.
CCGCGGGAGCTGACGGACTACATCCGCGAGCGGGAAGACTACGACTACCGCCACCACGGCAAGGCGGGCAACCCGTCGACGGAGTTCGTGCCGGACGAGATCGTCGACCGGTTCTGCCTGCTCGGGCCGGCGTCCGCCCACGTCTCGCGGTTGCAGGAACTGGCCGAGCTGGGTGTGGACCAGTTCTCGCTGTACCTGATGCACGACGACCGCGAGGCGACGCTGGCGTCCTACGGGTCGCAGATCATCCCGAAGCTCACCGCGTAGGGCTCGCCCTACCCCGGTTCCGGGGGCGCGCACCAGCGCGCTCCCGGTCCCGGCACCGGGACGATCGGGCGATGAACCTTCGTGTTGCCTTGGCCTTGGGGACGGCCACTCTCGCGGTCGGCGCACTCGCGCCCGCGGCCGCGGCGAGCCCGGCCGGAGTCGTCTGGGAAGTCTCCTGCACGCCCGGTTACGAATGCGGCCACCTCGATGTCCCCCTGTCCTATCAGGACTCATCCCTGGGTACCGTGCGGCTGGCGATCGCGCGGCTGCCCGCCACCGACCAGGCCCACAAGCTGGGCACGATCTTCTACAACCCCGGCGGACCCGGCTCATCCGGCCGGTTCGCGCCGGCGTTGACCCCTGCGCTGCACGCCCGCTACGACATCGTCGGCTTCGACCCACGCGGCGTCGGGGCGAGTTCGAAGATCCACTGCTTCACCGACCCGTCCCAGCTCGAAGTGCTGCAACGCGCCCTCGGCACGTTCCCGCTGACCCACACGGCCGAGCAGCAGCAGATCGCGGACACGCGCACGGTCACCGACCTGTGCGAGCAGAACGCGGGCCCGTTGGCGAACCACCTGTCGACCGGGACGATCGCCCGCGACCTGGACAGGCTGCGCACGGCGTTCGGCGAGCCGAAGTTGCGGTACTACGGCAAGTCGTACGGCACGTACCTCGGCGAGACGTACGCGAACCTGTTCCCGAACCACGTCGGCGCACTGGCCCTCGACGCGGTGGACGACCCGGTGCGCTGGTCGACCGGCCCGGGCCCGATGAGCTACCGCCTGCGCGGCTTCGCGGACGCCCCACGGGCCCTGCAGTCCTTTTTGGACACGTGCGCGTCCCGCTGCGACTTCGACTACTCCGCGATCCTGGACCGCTTGACGGCCGGCCCGATCACGGTGACGGACACGACCGGACGTCAGGTCGTCGTCACGTACCAGGGCGCGATCGCCCGCATCCACGACTACCTGACCGACGCCCGGTCCGCGCCCGCCCTCGAGGCGTTCCTCCGGGCACTGGCCAACCCGGCATCCCCGGCTCCGGCATCCCCGGCCGGCCCACCGGACATCGACTCCCTCCTGGGCGGCGGCGCCACACTGTGCTCGGACGCGGCGAATCCGCGCGATCCCGCGGTGTGGTGGGACTACGCCCAGCGCGCCGACCAGGTGAGCCGCGGCTTCGGCCGGTACGACGTCTACAAGACGCTGCCGTGCGCGACCTGGGAGGTCTCGGACACGGGCCGCTACGCGGGCCCGTGGAACCACCCGACGGCCCCGATCCTGCTGCTGGCCAACCGCCAGGGCGACCTGGAGACACCGTATGCCGGCGCTCAGCGGACGGAAGGCCTCCTGGCCAACGCACGCCTGCTGAGCCTGGACACGTACGGCCATGGTTCCCGAGGAAGAAGCGCCTGCATCGACGGGTGGCTGGATCGCTACTTCGTCACCGGTGCGGTGCCGGCCCCCGGCACGCTGTGCGCGCCGGACTGACAGTAGTGCCCTGGACCGCGACGCCGCGATCGCCGTGGGGCAGGCGGCCCCTGCCCCACGGCACTGCCGGATCAGTTCCGGTCAGCCTCTTCGGGTTTCGTCTCCACGGGCGCGGCCACGTGGTCGACCTCGATGGTCCATTCCTTGGCCAGCGCGGCGATCGCGCCGATAGCCGTCACGACCGGAGCCGCAATGGCGGCCACGACCCCCGCCGTCACCGGAATCTCCAGAACGATGTGCCCTTCGTCGTTCTTGATCCGGATGCGGCGCACGTTGCCTTGGTGGATGAGCTCCTTGACCCGTGCAACCAGTTCCTGGCCGCGGAAGTTCTCGGTCTTCTTCGTCACCGGGCTGTCGACCGTCATGTCCGTTCCTCCATCGAAAGGGGCTTACACTGCGATCTTCCGCAGACGGCCGGACGGCGTGAAGGGCTGTTGGTCCTCGGTGCAGGGACGGAAGTCCTCGCTGGCTCCCTCGCCCTCCCGGCGGAGTCCGCGAGTCCGGCGAGGAGCTGCGGTTGCAGACCGAGAACCCGGTGGAAGCGAAGAAGATTTCCACCCGCCGTGACGGCACGTGAACGATCAACGGAATTTCGTTCGGGCAGCTCGTAACGGACGGAAGTGAACAACCGATCTAGGCAAGGCATCCCCGTAACCGGACGATCTTCATCTTCGAGATCAGGACTGATTTCCGAACAGGACGGCACCGTCATGGATATCGCCGAGCGCGCGCAGGCACTTGCCTTGAAGATCCGCAAGCACAAGGAAGGCATCGAGACCGAAGAGGCGACCAAGAACGCCTTCGTGATGCCGTTCATCAGCACCGTCCTCGGTTACGACGTGTTCAACCCGGCCGAAGTCATTCCCGAGTTCACCGCCGATGTGGGCACCAAGCGAGGCGAGAAGATCGACTACGCGATCGTGCACAACGGTCAGGTGCAGGTGCTCGTCGAGGCCAAGAAGATCAACGACCCGCTCCGGATCGAGCACGCCTCCCAGCTGTTCCGGTACTTCGCCGTGACGAACGCCAGGATCGCCATCCTGACGAACGGGCAAGTGTACGAGTTCTACACCGACCTCGACGCCCCGAACCGGATGGATGCCAAGCCGTTTCTGGTGCTGGACTTCGCCGACATCGACGACACCTTGCTGCCCGAACTGGCCAAGCTCACGAAGGAGTCCTTCGACCTCGACTCGGTCATCAGCGCAGCGGGCGAACTGAAGTACATCGGGCAGCTCAAGCGCATCCTCGCGGCGCAGTTCAAGGAGCCCGAGGACGAGTGGGTGAAGTTCCTGACGACACGGGTGTACGAAGGCGCGTTCACCCAGCGGGTTCGCGACCAGTTCGGCCCGCTGGTGAGCAAGGCGACGCGGCAGTTCCTGAACGAGCAGGTCAACGACCGGCTGAAGAACGCGCTCGGCGGGCCCGACTCCTACGTGAGCGTCTCGAGCGGCAGCACCGCGCAACCCGACCAGCCGCCGCAGGAGCCGGCCGGCGAAGCGGCCTCGAGCGATGACAACGAACGGGTGGTCACCACCGAGGAGGAACTCGAGGGGTACCGGATCGTTCGCGCCATCGTTTGTGGCGAGGTGCCCGCGGCGCGGGTCGCCGCGCGTGACACCAAGACCTACTTCGGCGTGCTCTTGGACGACAACAACCGGAAGCCGATCGCGCGGCTGTGGTTCAACCGGTCGAAGAAGTACCTCGGCGTGTTCGACGAGAACAAGGTCGAGACCCGCTTGCCGATCGCCGCGGTCGAGGACATCTACCAGCACGCCGATCACCTGCGCGGCACGGTGGCGAGGTACCTCGCCACCGGTCGCGGGCAGGGGGCCGAACCCGTTGCGGCCGCTCAGGCCACCAGCGCCTGGTAGACCAGCTGCCTCAGCTGGGGCCGCAGGCGGTAGGTGCTCGACGGCAGCAGCTGCGTGTAGAAGCCCACCGTCAGGTCCTCGTCCGGGTCCACCCAGAACGCCGTCGAAGCTGCGCCGCCCCAGGCGAACTCGCCTGCTGATGACAACGTGCGGGCCTTTACCGGGTCTTCCAGGACTGAGAAGCCCAGGCCGAAGCCGTGGCCGTCGAAGGGCATCTCGGCGAACAGGGGGCGGCCGAACTGCTCCAGGTCCACGTGGCCCGGGAGGTGGTTGCTCGCCATCAACGTCACCGTGCGCGGGGACAGCAAGCGGACGCCGTCCAGTTCGCCGCCGCGCAGGAGCATCTCCGTGAAACGCCAGTAGTCGGGTGCCGAGGACACCAGGCCGCCGCCGCCCGAGAGGCAGTCCGGGGTGACCGTTCCCAAGCGGCCGAACGCGTCGTTGCGGACCGCGCGGCCCGAGGCCGGGTCGCGGACGTACATCGCCGCCAGGCGGGCAGGCGAAGACGCCAAGAAGCCCGTGTCCGTCATGCCCAGCGGCGTGAAGATCCGCGTCGCGAAGAACTCGTCCAGCGGCAGGCCCGACACCACCTCGACGAGCCGGCCGAGGACGTCGGTGGCGATCGAGTAGTTCCACTCCGTTCCGGGCTGGAACAGCAGGGGCAGCGATGCCCACCGTTCGCAGCAGGAAGCCAGGTCGAGGCCGGGCGGCGTGCCCCACTCGAAGCCCGCCGCGCGGTAGATCGCGTCCACCGGGTGGCCGTGGTGGAAACCGTACGTCAGGCCGGCCGTGTGCGTCAGCAGGTGCCACACGCGGATCGGCTCGGTGGCGGGTTCGGTCGACGGGGCCAACGCCGACCCCTTGACGTACACCCGCGGCGAAGCGAACTCCGGCAGCCAGCGCGAGATCGGGTCGTCCAGCTCCAGCAGGCCCTCTTCGGCGAGCATCATCGCCGCGACCGAGGTGATCGGCTTCGTCATCGAGAAGATCCGCCACAGCGTGTCCGTCTCGACCGGCAGCGACCCTTCGACGTCCCGGCAGCCGCCTCGGCCCACGTGGACGATCCGGCCGTGCCTGCTCACCACCGCGAGCCAGCCCGGCAACCGGCCGTCCTCGACATACCGGTCGCAATGCGCGTCGATCCGGGACAACCGCGCCGCGTCGAAGCCGGCCTCGGCCGGGTCGACGTCCACCTCGAAATCCGCCATGCCGCGAGGCTACTTCTCCCGCGCCCGCTCGGCCGCCTTCTCCTCACGCCACGCTTCGTCGTTCTTCCCGTAGCGCCAGTAGCCGGAAATCGACAGCAGCTCGCGCCGCACCCCGCGCTCGTCGAGCAGATACCGCCGCAGCTCGCGCACGAACCCCGCCTCGCCGTGGACGAACGCCTGGACGACGCCTTCGCGCCACGGCAGCTCGCGCACCGCGGCCGCGACGTCGCCGCCGGAGGCCCGGTGCAGCCAGGTGATCTGCGCGTCCGCCTTCGTGACCAGGGGCTGCTGCTCGTCTTCGTTTTCGACCAGGATCACCGCGTGCGCCGGGACTCCCGCGGGCAGCGCTTCGAGCGACGCCGCGATCGCCGGCAACGCGCTTTCGTCTCCGGCCAGCAGGTGCCAGTCCGCTTCGGTGCCGGGCGCGTACGCGCCGCCCGGACCGAGCACCAGCAGCTCGTCACCCGGCTGGGCCGAGGCCGCCCACGGGCCCGCGATGCCCTCGTCGCCGTGGTGGACGAAGTCGAGGACGAGCTCGCCGGCCTGGGGGTCGAACGCGCGGACGGTGTAGGAGCGCTGCCGCGGCCAGTGCTCGCGCGGCATGGTCGCCCGGCACTCCTGGACGTCGAACGGCTCCGGGTACTCGACGCCGGGCACCTTGAACAGCACCTTCACGTAGGCGTCGGTGAACTCGTTCGGCGTGAACTGCGCGATCCCCTCGCCGCCCGCGACGATCCGGATCATGTGCGGGGTCAGCCGCTCGGTCCGCAGCACCCGCAGCCGCGCCGCGGGACGCCCGGACCGCCGGGGTGCTTCAGCCATCGGCCACTCCAACCATCAGTAAGGCTTACCTAAGTCACCCTACGCGCCAAAATCGGCACGCGGCTACTCAGGTGTACCCAGTTCCGCGAGCAACCTCCCGAACCCGGCCGTCACCTCCCTCCGAAAGCCGACGAAGAACCGGTTCGCCAGCGGCACGCCCCACCGCCCGCGCGAAGCCGCGTTGATCACCCGGTGCTCGACGCGCGCCCCCGCCGGATCGGCCGTGACGCGGTACTCGCCGCGGTACCACCAGCCGCCCTGCACCGCGACGAACCCCCGCTCCCGGTCGACCTCCATCCGCATCGGGTGGCCGCCACCCAGCTTCCGCCGCAGCCGCTCGAACACCTCCGCGGGCGGCCGGGCCACCACCCCCGACGCCTCCGCAAGCGTTTTCACCCGCGTGGATCCGAAACCCGCGTGTTCTGGAACGCCGTGATCAGCCACTCGCCCTCCTCCCGGACGAGCACGAACGAAACGGTCGACTCGCGCCCCGCGTCGGCGACCTCCGACCCGGTCAGCGACGAACCGCCGCCGACGACGACCACGGCGACGTCCGGCCGGACGAACCGCACCTTCGCCTCGCCGCCCAGCGACCCCGTGAGCTTCGACCCCTTCAGCGGCCCCTCGAACAGAGCCCGGTGCGAGCCCTCGATCGTCTCCCGGCCGGGCAGGTTCCTTCCGAAGTAGGTGACGTAGTCCGCGTCCTCGGTGAACAGCCGCCCGTACGCGGCGGCATCACCGGAGTTCCACGCGTCGACAAGCCGACCGAGCACATCACGGACATCAGCTTCGGCAGTAGCACTCATCGCATCCCCCTCGAACGCCGTTCGTCCTACAAACACCGTTCTACTCTCGAACGCTGTTCGCGTCAAGTACAGTGTTCGGGTGACTGTTCCCCCACCGCCGTGGCGCAGCGCCCCCCGCCGCCGCGCCGCGAAACCCGCCCTCTCCCAGGCCTCGATCGTGCGAGCGGCCTTGATCGTCTTGGACGACGAAGGGTTCGACGCGGTCACCATGCGGCGGATCGCCCAGGAACTGGAGACCGGGCCCGCGTCGCTCTACGCGCACGTCTCCGGCAAGGAAGAACTGGCGGAGCTGATGCTCGACACCGTGCTCGCCGACGTGCTGCTCCCCGAGCCGGACCCGGCGCGCTGGGACGAGCAGGTCAAGGAGCTCCTCCGCGACCAGATCCACGCGCTGGCCGCGCACCGCGGCTTCGCGCGGATCGCGTGGGAGATCGCCGTGCCGGTCACGCCCAACACGCTGAAGCTGGGCGAGGCGATGCTCGCCCTGCTCCGCGCGGGCGGATTGACGCTCAAGCAGGCGGCGTACGCGAGCGACGCGCTTTCCCTCTACGCGAAGGCGTACGCCTACGAAGCCAGCGGCTGGACCTGGGGCGAGATCGACCAGGCGAAGGCCGGCGAACGCGGCGAGCAGATGGTGGCGTACATGCGGTCACTGCCCGCCGAGGCGTTCCCCAACATGCTGCACATCGGCGAGTTCTTCTCCGCGGAGACGGCGAAGGAACGCCTCGAGTTCGCCCTCGAGACGTTCCTCGCCGGGTTGAGGGCGCTCGCGAAGAAAAACTAGGGCCGCAGCACGATCTTGCCGCGCGTGTGCCGCTGCTCCAGCTCCCGGTAGGCGTCCCGGACCTCGTCCAGCGGGTACACGCGGGCGATCGGCAGCGTCAGCAGGCCCTTGTCCAGCAGCAGGCCCAGCTCGCGCAGCACGTCGGCGGACGCCGCGGCCCCGTTGCCGTCGGTCTTCACGTTGTACTTCTCCGCCGCCGCGAAGTCGATGATCGTGTTGATCCGCCCGGGGTGGATGCCCAGGTGCAGGGCCAGTTCCACGTACCCGGAGCCGAAGGTGTCGACGAACGCGTGCACGCCGTCCGGCGCGGTGTCGCGAATCCGCGACAGCACGTCCTCGCCGTAGGAGACCGGGATGACGCCGAGCTCGCGCAGCCAGTCGTGGTTCGCCTCGCCGGCCAGGCCGATCACTGTGGCGCCGGCCAGCTTCGCCAGCTGGACCGCGAGCGAGCCCACCCCGCCCGCCGCTCCCGAGATGACGACGGTCTCCCCTTCGCGCGGGCACACTGCGCTCACCACCGCGTACGCGGTGGTGCCGGCGACGAACAGCGAGCCGGCGACCTCCCACGGCACCCCGTCGGGCCGCGGCGTGAGGTTCGCGGCCTCCGCGACGACGAACTCGGCGTGGCTCGACCGCGTGTCGACGAACCCGATCACCTCGTCGCCGACGACGACGTCCGAGACGCCTTCGCCGAGCGAAGCGACAACCCCGGCGAAGTCGCTGCCCTGCCCCGAAGGGAACGTCGCGGGAAAACGCGAGTGCAAGGAACCCTGGCGAATGGCGGCTTCGCCCGGGTTGATCCCGGCGGCCCGCACCTCGACGAGCACCTGACCCGGTCCCGGCACCGGCCGGGGGACGTCCTCGACCCGGAGAACCTCCACGTCGCCGTACTCGTCGAACCTGACCGCGCGCGCCATGGGGCCTCCTCAAAGTCGTTGCTGAATACAAGCAACGAGCGGGTCCCTGGTTTTAATCCCTAGCCGGCGAGGCGGCGGACTACCCCGTCGGCCAGCAGCCGGCCGCGGTCGGTGAGCACGGCCCGGCCCCGGGAGTCCAAAGCGGACGGATCGAGCAGGCCCTCGGCCGCGGCCGCGCGGGCCTCGGCCAGCCCGGGCTCGTCGAGCACGTCGAGCGGCAGTCCCTCGGCGACGCGCAGTTCGAGCATGATCCGCTCGAGGTGCTGGTCGTCTTCGGTGAGCACCTCGCGCCCGCCCGCCGGCGAGTTTCCTTCGGCCAGCAGCGCGGCGTAGCGCGCCGGGTGCTTGACGTTCCACCAGCGCACCCCGCCGACGTGGCTGTGCGCGCCCGGACCGGCGCCCCACCAGTCGTCGCCCCGCCAGTAGCCGAGGTTGTGGCGGCAGCGGGCCGCGTCCGAGGCCGCCCAGTTCGACACCTCGTACCAGCGCAGCCCCGCTGCGGACAGCGTGGCGTCGATCATCTCGTAGTCCGCCGCCAGCACGTCGTCGTCCGGCGCGGGCAGCTCGCCGCGGCGCACGCGGCGAGCGAGCGCCGTGCCCTCCTCGACGATCAGCGCGTACGCCGAGACGTGGTCGACGCCGGCGGCGAGCACGGCGTCGAGCGTCGCGCGCAGGTCGTCGGCGCGCTCCCCCGGCGTGCCGTAGATCACGTCGAGGTTCACGTGCTCGAACCCGGCCGCGCGGGCTTCGGCGGCGGCCTGCCCGGGACGCCCCGGGGTGTGCACGCGGTCGAGGATCTTCAGCACGTGCGACGCGGCCGACTGCATGCCCAGCGACACGCGCGTGTAGCCGGCTTCGCGGATCCCGGCGAAGAACTCCGGCGACGTCGACTCCGGGTTCGACTCCGTGGTCACCTCGGCCCCGGGCGCCAGCCCGAAGACGTCGCGGACGGCGTCGAGCACCGAGCGCAGCCCGTCCGCACCCAGCAGCGACGGCGTGCCGCCGCCGACGAACACGGTGTCGGCGGCGGGCGGCACGACGAGCACCCGCGCGGCGAGCTCCAGCTCGCGCCGCAGTCCTTCGAGCCAGGACTGCGGCGACGAACCGGTCTCCAGCTCGCCGGCGGTGTAGGTGTTGAAGTCGCAGTACCCGCAGCGCGTGGCGCAGAACGGGACGTGCACGTACACCCCGAACGCTCTGCTGCCGAGCCCCTTCAGCGCGCTTTCCGGCAACGCCGGATCGGTCGGGGTGGCGGGGTCGGAACGCAGCTCGGGCACGGGGTGAATTGTCCACCCGGTCACGGCCGGTCGCCTCGAGGGGCCGATCGGGTCAACCCCTGTTCACGTCACCGGGAGTTTGGCCGCTACCCCGGTTCCCCTCGGCAAACCAGTACATCTGAAGTACTTCGCATGGAGTGGGTCGAGTCCGAAAGACCGCCCGCACACGGCGGTTGACACGGTTTCCGCAGGTACGTGACCCTTCTCCCACCATCTGGGCAGGCCTGGACCACATTGTGGACGCGTGGCACGCTGACGCCGTGACTCATGCCGGTGTTCTGCTCGTGGCCCGCCGCCACGTCGATCTCCTGCGGGTCGCCAGCGCTCTCTGCGTACCCGTTCGCTGACTCCCCGACCGCCACCACCTGCCACGAATTTCGGACAGCCGGCGCCGGAGGGAACCCCGCGCGAGCCGGTGGTCCTCCGCCGCCACGAAAGCCTCTCGGAGGACGCCGCCATGGCCACGCCCCAGACCCCAGCCCGCCCCGCGCGCGCCAAGCAGAAGCGCGGCGAAGGGCAGTGGGCGCTCGGTTACCGGGAGCCGCTGAACCCGAACGAGCGGTCCAAGAAGGACGACCACCCCCTCAACGTGCGGGCGCGCATCGAGAACATCTACGCCCACCGCGGGTTCGACGCGATCGACCCGGGCGACCTGCGCGGCCGGTTCCGCTGGTTCGGCCTCTACACCCAGCGCAAGCCGGGGATCGACGGCGGCCGTACGGCGGCGCTCGAGCCCGAAGAGCTCGACGACCGCTACTTCATGCTGCGGGTCCGCATCGACGGCGGTGCCTTGACCACCGCGCAGCTCACCGTGCTCGGCGAGATTTCGCAGGCGTACGCGCGCGACACCGCCGACATCACCGACCGGCAGAACATCCAGTACCACTGGATCCGGATCGAGGACGTCCCGGCGATCTGGGCCAAGCTCGAAAACGCCGGCATGACCACGATGGAGGCCTGCGGCGACAGCCCGCGCGTCATGCTCGGCTCGCCGGTCGCCGGCATCTCGGCCGACGAGGTGATCGACGGGACGCCCGCGCTGGACGAGATCAAGCGCCGGTACATCGGCAAGCCGGAGTTCGCCAACCTGCCGCGCAAGTTCAAGACCGCCATCTCGGGCCAGCCCGACGTCGCCCACGAGATCCACGACGTCGCCTTCGTCGGCGTCGACCACCCCGAGCACGGGCCCGGCTTCGACGTCTGGGTCGGCGGCGGCCTGTCGACCAACCCGATGCTCGGGCAGCGCCTCGGCGCCTGGGTGCCGCTGGCCGAGGTCCCGGACGTCTGGGAAGGCGTCATCTCGATCTTCCGCGACTACGGCTACCGGCGGCTGCGCTCGCGCGCCCGGCTGAAGTTCCTGGTCAAGGACTGGGGCGCGGAGAAGTTCCGGCAGGTGCTGCAGGACGAGTACCTCAAGCGCGAGCTGCTCGACGGCCCGCCACCGGTGGACCCCGCCGTCCCGATCGACCACGTCGGCGTGCACCCGCAGGTCGACGGCAAGTTCTACGTCGGCGCGGCGCCGATCGCCGGCCGGTCGAGCGGCGGCACGCTCGTCGCCGTCGCCAAGGCCGCCGAGCGGGCCGGCTCGAACCGCGTGCGGCTGACCCCGCAGCAGAAGGTCGTCGTGCTCGACGTCCCCCGGGCCCAAGTGGCCACGCTCGAAGCCGAACTGGCCGAGCTGGGGCTGGAGACGAAGCCGTCGCCGTGGCGGCGCGGGGTGATGGCCTGCACCGGGCTGGAGTTCTGCAAGCTCGCGATCGTCGAAACGAAGGCCCGCGCGCAGCAGCTCGTCGCGGACCTCGAGAAGTCCCTCGCCGACATCCAGGACGGCCTCGAGACACCGGTGACCGTGCACCTCAACGGCTGCCCCAACTCCTGCGCGCGGATCCAGACCGCGGACATCGGCCTCAAGGGCCAGATCGTCACCGACGCCGACGGCAACCAGGTCGAAGGCTTCCAGGTGCACCTCGGCGGCGGCCTCGGCCTCGACGCCGGGTTCGGCCGCAAGCTGCGCGGGCACAAGGTGACTTCGGGTGAGCTGACCGGCTACGTCGAGCGGGTCGTCCGCAACTACGTCGCCGGGCGCGAACCGGGCGAACGGTTCCCGCAGTGGGCCGCGCGCGCCGAGGAAAGTGCCCTCCAGTGACCGAACGAGCGACGCCGTTCTACTGCCCCTATTGCGGCGACGAGGATCTGCGGCCGGAAGAGAACGGCGGCTGGCTGTGTTCCGGTTGTCGCCGGGTTTTCTCGGTCAAGTTCCTCGGCCTGTCCCTTCCGGAGGTTTCCCGATGACCGCCACCGCCGACTACAAGACCCTCGCCGAGCGCGCTTCGCGGGAGCTCGCCGACGCCACCGCCGAAGAGGCGCTGCGCTGGACCGTCGACACGTTCGGCGACGACTTCATCGTCGCGTCCAACATGCAGGACGCCGTGCTCATCGACCTCGCCACCAAGGTGAAGTCCGATGTGGACGTTCTGTTCCTCGAGACCGGCTACCACTTCCCGGAGACGATCGGCACGCGTGACGCGGTGCAGGCGGTCTACCCGGACGTGAAGATCGTCAACGCCCAGGCCGAGCAGAGCGTCGCCGAGCAGGACGCCGAGTACGGCGAGAAGCTGCACGCCCGCGACGCCACGCTCTGCTGCAACCTGCGCAAGGTCGTGCCGCTGCGCAAGACGCTGGCGAACTACTCCGCGTGGGTCACCGGCGTCCGCCGCGTGGACGCGCCGACCCGCGCGAACACCCCGATCGTCACCTGGGACGACCGCAACGGCCTCGTCAAGATCAACCCGATCGCGGCGTGGACCGACGACGAGTTCAACGGCTACATCCGCGAGCACGGGATCCTCGAGAACCCGCTGGTGTCGATCGGCTACCTCTCGATCGGCTGCGCGCCCTGCACGGCGCGCGTCGAGCCGGGCCAGGACCCGCGCAGCGGCCGGTGGGCGGGCCAGAGCAAGACCGAGTGCGGACTGCACGGCTGAGGAAGGGACGCATGACGACCTTGGAGCCCGCGACCGATGCGGCACAGGACAATTTGGCGGCCTTGGAGTCCGAGGCCATCCACATCTTCCGGGAGGTGGCGGGCGAGTTCGACCGGCCGGTGATCCTGTTCTCCGGCGGCAAGGACTCGACCCTGCTGCTGCACCTGGCGATCAAGGCGTTCTGGCCGGCGCCGGTGCCGTTCCCGCTGCTGCACGTGGACACCGGGCACAACTTCGACGAGGTCATCGAATTCCGCGACCGCGTCGTCGAGCGCCACGGGCTGCGCCTGGTCGTCGCGAAGGTGCAGGACTGGATCGACGACGGGCGGCTCGAAGAGCGGGCCGACGGGATGCGCAACCCGCTGCAGACCACGCCGCTGCTCGACACGATCGCCGAGCACAAGTTCGACGCCGTCTTCGGCGGCGGCCGCCGCGACGAGGAACGCGCCCGGGCGAAGGAGCGGATCTTCAGCCTCCGCAACGCCTTCGGCCAGTGGGAACCGCGCCGGCAGCGGCCCGAACTGTGGAATCTCTACAACGGCAGGCACCGCCCGGGTGAGCAGGTCCGCGTCTTCCCGCTGTCCAACTGGACCGAGGCCGACGTCTGGAACTACATCGCCCGCGAGAAGGTCGAGCTGCCCTCGATCTACTACGCGCACAAGCGCGAGGTGTACCTGCGCGACGGGATGCTGCTCGCCGAAGGCCCGTGGGGCGGACCGCGGCCGGGCGAAGAGGTCCGCGAGCTGACCGTCCGCTACCGGACCGTCGGCGACGGCTCGTGCACCGGCGCCATCGAATCCACCGCGGCCACCGTCGAAGAGGTCATCGCCGAGGTGTCCGCCTCGCGGCTCACCGAGCGCGGCGCGACCCGGGCCGACGACCGCATGTCCGAGGCGGCCATGGAAGACCGCAAGCGTGAGGGGTACTTCTGATGAGTTCGCTGCTGCGCCTGGCCACCGCCGGGAGCGTCGACGACGGCAAGTCCACCCTCGTCGGCCGGCTGCTGTACGACACGAAGTCGGTGCTGGCCGACCAGCTCGACGCGGTCACCCGCGCGTCCGTCGACAAGGGACTGTCCACACCGGACCTGTCCCTGCTGGTCGACGGCCTGCGCTCGGAACGCGAGCAGGGCATCACCATCGACGTCGCCTACCGCTACTTCGCGACGCCGAAGCGGTCGTTCGTGCTGGCCGACACGCCGGGGCACGTGCAGTACACGCGCAACACGGTGACCGGCGCGTCCACCGCGCAGCTGGCCGTGCTGCTCGTCGACGCGCGCAAGGGCGTGATCGAGCAGACCCGGCGGCACGCGGCCGTGCTGGCGCTGCTCGGCGTGCCGCAGCTGGTGCTGGCGGTGAACAAGATCGACCTGGTCGGCTACGACGAAGCCACGTTCACGGTCATCGCCGAGGAGTTCGCCGCGCACGCTCTCTCGCTGGGCTACGCGCGGGGATCCGTGCTCGCGATCCCGGTGTCGGCCCTGGAGGGCGACAACGTCGCGACGCGTTCGGAGCGGACGCCCTGGTACACCGGGCCCAGCCTGCTGGAGCACCTCGAGGACGTGCCGGTCGCGCCCGACCCGCACGACTCGGCGCTGCGGTTCCCGGTGCAGTACGTGATCCGCCCGCGCACGCCCGAGTACCCGGACTACCGCGGTTACGCGGGCCAGATCGCGGCGGGCACGGTCCGCCCGGGTGACGAGATCGTCGTGCTGCCGCAAGGCATCCGCAGCCGCGTCGAGCGGATCGACACCGCGGACGGCTCGCTCGCGGAAGCCGGTGCCGGGACGTCGGTGACGCTCCTGCTCACCGACGACATCGACATCTCCCGCGGCGACCTGATCGCGGCCGCGGACGCCCCGCCGCGCGTCACCGACGAGATCACCGGCACGCTGTGCTGGCTGTCGTCCAAGCCGCTGAAGCCGGGCGCGCGGGTGCTGGTCAAGCACGGCACCCGCACGGTGCAGGCGCTGGTGGACGAGCTGCACGCCCGCTTCGACGAGCAGACCCTGTCCAGTGTGGACTCGCCGGCGTCGCTGGAGCTCAACGACATCGGCCGCGTCACGCTGCGGCTGGCCGGGGAACTGGGCGTCGACGACTACGGCGTCAGCCCGCGCACCGGCGCGTTCCTAATCATCGACCCGAAGGACGGCGACACGCTGGCCGCGGGCCTGGTGGGTGAGCGCTTCTCGTGACGCCACCCCTGGTCGCCGTCGCGCACGGCAGCCGCGACCCCCGCTCGGCGGCGACCGTGCGGGCGCTCGTCGACGTCGTGCGCGCCCAGGCCCCGGGCCTTCCGGTGTACGAAACCTTTCTGGACCTTTCCGCGCCGTTGGTGACCGACGTGCTGCGAGGGCTGTACGACTCCGGCCACCGGACGGCGGTCGTGGTGCCGCTGCTGCTGGGCAGCGCGTTCCACGCCCGCGTCGACCTGCCGGCGCTGATCGACGAGGTCACCGGGGATTGCCCGGGCTTCGTCGTGCGCACGTCCGACGTGCTGGGCGCCGACCGGGCCCTGGAAGCCGTCGCCCTCGACCGGCTGGCGGCCGCGCCCCGCCGCGAAGGCACCGGTGTGATCGTCAGCGCGGTCGGCTCGTCGAACGCTTCCGCCAACGCCGTTGTCGCCTCGCTGGCTTCGCGGTGGGAAGAGCGGCTGGGAGTCCCGGTGAGCGAGGCGTTCGCCTCCGCCGCCCAGCCGGACATCCCGGCGGCCGCGGCGGCGTTGCGGGCGCGGGGCGCGCGGCGGCTGGCCGTGGCGTCGTGGTTCCTGGCCCCGGGGCTGCTGCCGGACCGGATCGCCCGGCTGGCCCGCGAAGCCGACCCGGACGCGTTCGTCGCGGAACCGCTGGCGGACGACCCGCGCGTCGCCGACGTCGTCGTCGCGCGGTACGCGACCGCGGTGAGCGGCCTGCTGCGGCAGTACGCCTGACCGCCGGGGTGGCCTGCGGCTCACCCGGCCGCCTACGCGAGGGTGATCCCGGCCGGCTGTGCCCCGCGTAACACCGGCCGCGCGCGGCGGATGTGCGAAGGTGACGGGCATGGCTGACGAACTGGTGCACTACGACGTGGTGGGCGGCACCGCCACGATCACCCTGGACTCCCCGCACAACCGCAACGCGCTGTCAGCGCAGCTGCGCCGCGAACTCTCGGACTCGCTCACGAAGGCGGCCGCCGACGACGCCGTGCGCGTGATCGTGCTGACCCACACCGGGCCGGTGTTCTGCGCGGGGATGGACCTCAAGGAGGCGCGCGGCGCCGGCGCGGGCGACCAGGGCGTGAACGAGTTCCCGCGCATTCTCGAGCAGCTGTGGACCAGCCCGAAACCCGTGGTGGCGCGCCTGGCCGGCCCGGCGCGGGCGGGCGGCATCGGCATGGTCGCGGCGTGCGACATCGCCGTGGCGGTGCCGGAAGCGACGTTCGCCTTCTCCGAAGTCCGCATCGGCGTGGTGCCGGCGATCATCTCGCTGACGGTCCTCCCGCGCCTCAACCCGCGCGCGGCGCACGAGCTGTTCCTGACGGGCGACACCTTCGACGCGCGCCGCGCCGTCGAGATCGGCCTGCTGAACTCGGCGGTCCCGGCGGACGACCTGGACGCCGAGGTCACGCGGTACGTCAAGGCGCTGGCGGCGGGTGGTCCGAAGGCGCTGGCCGAGACGAAGGCGCTGCTGAGCCGTCCCCGCCCGGCGACCCCGTCGGACGGCTTCGAGGAGATGCTCGGCCTGTCGGCGAAGTTCTTCGCCGGAGAGGAAGGCCAAGAAGGCATCCTGGCCTTCGCCCAGAAACGCAAGCCGAGCTGGGTCCCGCAGGACTGAGCCGGGACGCGGGCCTGCTCGCGGGAGCAGGCCCGCCGCTCAGGCGTCCGGCAGCACGACCGTGAGCCGCCACGAACCGGCGCCGCGGCCGCTCGGGCCGAGGGCGCGCTGGGCGTCCGACAGCACGCTGCGGATGGCCAGGTACGTCTTGGGTTCGGCCTTGCGCAACGCGTCCGAGCCCGGCCAGATCAGCACGTGCTCCCCCGGCGGCAGCCACGACAGGTCGGTCAGGCAGTCGTAGAGCGCGTCGAGGTTGTGCCCGAAGTAGTCCGGAAAGGACAGTGCATCGGCGAAGGCGGTGAGCGTGCTGGCCTTGTCGACGGTCGGCCGCGAGTTCACCAGGTGCGGGTACGCGCCCCGGGCGAACGCCTCTTCCGCGGCGGCCTTCGCCTGCTCGCCGGCGCTCATCGGGCCGGGTCCACGACGACGAACGACGCGTAGTGGTCGCCGGTGTAGTACAGCTCGTGCGCCTGCCCGGTGATCAGGCGCCGGGCGCCGCGGTCGGCGCTGCCGGGGGTCTTCACCGTGTACTCGTGGTAGTAGCCGGACTGCTTGCGGGGCAATCTCTTCTCGCGGTTCTCGAACACGACGTCGTCGTTGCGCGGGTAGGGGTACGGGCCGCCGGCCTCGATCAGCTTCCACGTGTCCGACGCCTGGGGCGGCAGCGCGGAAAGCGCCTTCACCGGCAGGCCGGAATCCGCGCCCGGCACGGCGGCGCCGCCCTTGGCGGGCGTGCTCGTCACGCTGGGCGAAGGGCTCGGTGACGGCGAGCCGCCGCCGAGGTTGTCCTTGACCAGCCAGCCCCCCAGCACCAGCACGAGGAGCCCGATCAGCGCGGCGGTGATCCGCCTTCGGTTGAACATGGTGCGCGAGCCTATGCCGAGGAGTCGGAGTCGTCGTCACGCCCCGGAGCCAGCCGGCGGGCGAACAGCCCGACGACCTTGTCGAGCACCCACGCGGCGGCCAGGCACAGCGGCACGACGACCACCATGACCAGCACGAACTGCACCGGGAACCAGGCCTGGGCGAGCCACAGCTCGACCCCGTCCCACCAGTCGGCCAGCCCGTTGAACACGGTGTGAGCCTACGCGCGCCCTGCTGCCACCGCGCCGCTGGGGAGGTACGTTGCTGGACATGTTCGCCGTGTACGCGCAGGAACCCAACGCCGACAGCCCGCTGGACTCGCTCGTCGTCGGCGAGCGCCCCGAACCCGAAGTGCCCGACGGCTGGGTCCGCGTGCACGTCAAGGCGGCCAGCCTCAACATGCACGACCTGTGGACACTGCGCGGGGTCGGCATCAAGCCGGAGCAGTTCCCGATGATCCTCGGCTGCGACGGCGCGGGCACCCTCGACGACGGCTCCGAGGTCGTCATCCACTCGGTGATCAACGCGCCGGGCTGGCAGGGCGACGACACCCTGGACCCGAAGCGCACGCTGCTCACCGAGAAGCACCAGGGCACCTTCGCCGACCAGGTCGTCGTGCCGGCCCGCAACGTCGTCCCGAAGCCCGCGGCGCTCAGCTTCGCCGAAGCCGCCACCATGGGCACGGCCTGGCTGACGGCGTACCGGATGCTGTTCGTGAAGTCCGGGCTGCGGCCGGGGCAGACGATGCTCGTTCAGGGTGCCTCCGGCGGCGTCTCGACAGCGCTGGTCCAGCTCGGCCGCGCGGCCGGGTTCCGGGTCTGGGTCACCGGCCGCACCGAGGAGAAGCGCGCGCTCGCCACCAGCCTCGGCGCGCACCAGGCGTTCGAAAGCGGCGCGCGGCTGCCCGAGCGCGTCGACGCCGTGTTCGAGACCGTCGGCAAGGCGACCTGGTCGCATTCGGTCAAGTCGCTCAAGCCGGGCGGGATCATCGTGGTCTCCGGCTCGACCAGCGGCCCGGACGCGCACGCCGAGCTCCAGCGCGTCTTCTTCCTCCAGCTGCGCGTCGCCGGCTCGACCATGGGCACCCGCGACGAGCTCGCGGATCTGCTCGCCTACCTCGATCTGACCGGTATCCGGCCGCAGATCGGTGCGGAACTTTCTTTTTCCGAGGCTGCCAAGGGTTTCCAGGCGATGCTCGATGGCGACACCGCCGGCAAGATCGTCTTCACCCGCTGAACCCGTCGTGAGCTGGGCGGATCCCCGGATCCGCCCGGCGACGGAATCGTTCCGGCATCCGGTAATTTTTCGACGTCTTCACTTCGAGACCTGGTCGTTAGCGCCGAAATTCCACCTAAACCCAAGCTCGGCCGGTTAATCTGGAGTCATGACCGCGACGAAGCGGCCCACTCCGGCTGGACCGGACGGCCGGCCCAGCACTGATCCGGACCCGATCCGGGTCTCCTTCCGGCGCTACGCCGGTGTCCGCACCCGTGTCCTCGAGGTCGGCGACACCGCCCCCGAGCCGGAGGTCCCCCGCCGCGCACTCCGTCGCCGATCCGCGGCGCCGCACGTCCGGCCCACCGCGCCGCGGCTGGTGCTCCTGCACGGCTACTGCGACAGCGCCGACACCTGGCGCCCCGCTCTGGAGCAGCTCGCGGCCGCCGGGATCCCGGCGGTCGCGGTCGATCTGCCCGGGTTCGGCGACGCCCAGCCGCTGCGGCCCGGCCCGATGCTGCCGCAGCTCGACGCGTTCGCCGCCGCCGTCGTCCGCGAGCAGGCGGTGCTCGGCTCGGTCGTGCTGGCCGGGAACTCCCTCGGCGGCACCATGAGCCTGCGCGCGGCCCAGAACAGCCGTCTGCCGCTCTCCGGCGTCGTCTCCATCGCCGCGCCGGGGTTCGTCGACTCGTGGCTGATCCGCACGGTGGCGCGCTACCCGCTGCCGCTGCGGCTGTACTCGTCCCTGCCCCTTCCGGTGCCGGGTTTCCTGGTGCGCAAGGTCGCCGAGCAGGTCGTCCCGCGGCTGCTGTACGCCGACTCGGGCGCGGCCGACGCGACCCAGGTGCAGCGCTTCACCGCGCTGTTCCCGGACTACCGCGCGACGAAGAGCCGGCTGGAGCAGGCCCGGCAGCTCGTCGCGGAGCTCGCCGACGCCTACCGCCTGGATTCGGTGCAGGTCCCGCTGCTGGTCGTCGCGTGCGGCAAGGACAAGCTCGTCACCGCCGCGTCCGGGCGGCAGCTGCACACGCTGGTGCCGCACAGCAGGCTGCTGGTCCGCGAGGACTGGGGCCACTGCCCGCAGCTGGACGACCCGGTCGAGATCGCGGAGCTGCTCACCTACTTCGCCGCCGGCGCGGTCCGGACCACCCAGGCCAAGCGGGCCGTCGCGACGGCGCCGAAGGCCGTGAGCGAGGACACCGCGGCGGGCTGACGCGCTCAGGCTGTCAGCGCGCGGAGTTGGCGGTAGGTTCCGCGAGGGCCCGTGATCCGGGCCTTCCACCGACCGTTTCGGGAGACGATGATGTCCGCTCCAGGAGGCACGAGCTCCGGCATCTTCCGGCGCAAGCCGATCGACCAGATCCAGGACCCCACCGACGGCGGCGGCGGCCTGCAACGCACGCTGGGGTTGTGGCAGCTGACCGCCATCGGCATCGGCGGCATCATCGGCGCCGGCATCTTCGCCCTCGCCGGCAGTGTCGCGCACGGCGACGACGCGGCGGGCATCCCCGGTGTCGGCCCGGCCGTGCTGATCTCGTTCCTCATCGCCGGGGTCGCGAGCGCCGCGGCGGCGTTCTCCTACGCGGAGTTCGCCGGCCTGATCCCGAAGGCCGGCTCGGCCTACACCTACGGCTACGCGGTGCTCGGCGAGATCGTCGGCTGGTTCATCGGCTGGGACCTGCTGCTGGAGTACACCGCGATCGTGGCGGTGGTGGCGATCGGCATCTCCGGCTACTTCAGCTTCCTGCTCGGCCAGCTCGGCCTCGACCTGCCCGCGTGGATGCTCGGCGCGCCCGGGACCGGGCCGGGCCACAAGGTCGACCTGTTCGCCGCGCTGCTGTGCCTGCTGATCGCGTACCTGCTCAACCGCGGCATCCGCAGCGCCGCCCGGTTCGAGACGGCGATGGTCGGGATCAAGGTCCTCATCGTGCTGGTCGTCATCCTGGTCGGCTTCTTCTACGTCAAGACCGGCAACTACACGCCGTTCGCGCCCGCGGGCTTCGGCGGCGCGGTGACCGGCGCCGCGACGGTGTTCTTCGCCGTCTTCGGCTACGACGCCATGAGCACCGCGGCGGAGGAGTCGAAGGACGCGCAGCGGCACATGCCGAAGGCGATCCTGTACTCGCTGGCCATCTCGATGGTGCTGTACGTGCTCGCCTGCCTGGTGCTGACGGGCATGCAGAAGTACACCGAGATCGACCCGAAGAGCGGGTTCTCGACGGCGTTCAAGTCGGTCGGCCTCGACGGGCTGGCCACGGTGATCGCGATCGGCGCGATCGTCGGCATCCTCACCGTGCTGTTCACGTTCCTGATGGGCGCCACCCGCGTCGGCTACTCGATGAGCCGCGACGGCCTCCTGCCGCCGTGGCTGGGCAAGACCCACCCGACGCGGCAGGTACCGAGCCGGATGACGTGGATCCTCGGCGGCGCGTCCGCGATCATCGCCGGCCTGCTGCCGATCGGCGAGGCGGCCGAGCTGACGAACATCGGCATCCTGCTCGCGTTCGTCGTCGTCTGCGTCGCGGTGATCGTGCTGCGCTACAAGCAGCCGGACCTGCCGCGGACGTTCAAGACGCCGGGCATGCCGGTGGTGCCCGCGATCGGCGTCGTGTTCTCGATCTGGCTGATCACGTTCCTGCAGCCGGCCACCTGGCTGCGGTTCGCCGTCTGGTTCGTCCTCGGCCTATTTGTCTACTTCCTCTACAGCCGCCGGCACTCGGTGCTGAACCGCACCGGCGGCTAGCGGATCCGGTCGAGGCGCGCGGCGGCTTCGCGCGCCTCGACCTTCAGCCGCTCGATGATCACGGCGGCCGAGGCGTCGTACGCGAGCGGGTAGGTCTGGCCCGCCCACAGCGAGATCGCCTCGGGGTCACCGGCCTTCGCCGACGCCTTGCGCACCGGGCCGGCCAGGTGGTTCAGCTGCGGATACGCGGCCGGGGCGCCCTCGGACAGGGCGTCCATGAACTTGTTGACCAGGCCTCGCGCCGGGCGTCCGCTGAAGGCCCGGGTGAACGCGGTCTCGCGCTCGGCGAGGGCGAGGGCCTTGCGGTGGGCCTCGGACGTCCCGGCTTCGTCGGCGCGCAGGAAGACGGTGCCCAGCTGGGCGGCCACGGCCCCGGCGGCGAGCACGGCCGCGACGTCGGCCCCGTGCACCAGCCCGCCGGCGGCGATGAGCGGCAGGTCGACCCGGGCGGCAACGAGCCGCAGGAGCGCGAGGACGCCGTATTCGGCGCCGCCGCCGGGCAGGCGCGGGTCGTCGGTGAACAGGCTCCGGTGCCCGCCGGCTTCGAACCCCTGGACGACGAGCGCGTCGGCGCCGAGGTCGGCGGCCCGGTGGGCGGCCTCGGGCGTGGTCACGGTGACGACGATCTTGGTCCCGGCGTCGCGGAGCCGGAGGACGTCCGACGGCGACGGCGGGCCGAAGGTGAACGACACGACGGGGACGCGCTTCTCGAGCACGACGTCCAGCTTCGCGGGGTAGGCGTCGTCGTCCCACTTCGGTTCGCCGAGCTCGACGTCGTACTCGCGGGCGAACTCCTCGAGCCGCTCGCGGTGCGCGGTGACGTCGGCGCCGGTGTCCGGCTGCGGGACGAAGAGGTTGACGCCGAACTCGCCGCCGGTCAGCTCCCGCGTCCGGTCGATCTGGGCCGCCAGTGCCGCGGGGGTGAGCATGCCGGCCGAGAGGAAGCCGTAGCCGCCGGCCTCGGTCACCGCGGCGACCAGCTCCGGCGTGGTCGGGCCACCGGCCATCGGCGCGGCGACGACCGGGAACGTCAGCTCGTCGAACATGCCACCGAGCGTAGTACTCAGGCGGGCAGCAACATCGTGTAGAGCTTCTTGATCACCCCGTCCTCGACGAGCGCGACGTCGATCCCCCGCACGACCGGCGGCTCGCCGTCCGGGCCGAACGCCCAGGCGAGGTGGCCGAGGTCGTGGTTGACCAGGGCCGGGCCCGCCGCCGAGAACACGAAGCCCGGGGACTGCGCCAGCAGCGCCCTCGCCTTGGCGTTCAGCTCCTCGTGCCCGGTCGCGACCCCTTCGGGATCGGCGAAGGTGACGTCGGGCGCGTACGTCTCGGCGATCGCCTTCGCCCGCCGTTCGTCGTCACGCTCGTTGAACACCCTGAGCAGGTTGGCTTCCATCAGCTCGGCCACCGTCGCCATGTCGCACCCTCCTAGGTTCGACCGCCATATTACGTGACATGTCACGTAACCGTCAGGGATGATCCTCCGGCCGCGGCAGGGTGCCGTGCTCGACCAGGGTGTCGTAGACGCGGTCGAGCAGGGTCGCCAGCTGCGCCAGCTCGGCGGGCTCGAGGGCGTCCAGGAACGCCTGCCGCACGAACCCCACGTGGTCCGGCGCGGCCTGCCGCAGCGATTCCCAGCCCGTTTCGGACAGCGTCACCTCGGTGACCCGGCGATCCTCGGCGGCCGTCCCGGTCCCGACCAGCCCGCGGTCCCGCATGCGCTTGAGGTGGTGCGAGAGCCGGCTGCGCTCCCAGCCGATGCGGATCGCCAGGTCGGTGACCCGCATCCGGCCGCCGGCCGCGCTGGTCAGCGCGACCAGCACGTGGTAGTCGGCGAGCGAAAGCCCGCTGTCCGCGCGGAGCTGCCGGTTCAGCTCGTACTCCAGGCGGAGGTGCACCTTCATGTAGGCGTACCAGGCGGCCGTCTCGGCGCTCGACAGCAGCGCGAACGGCGACCCCGGTGCGAAGTCCCGCGTCACCGAGCGAGCTTAACCACCCAAACTGGTCTAGACCATCGCCGCCGGAAGTGCGACGATCCGGGCAGGCGCGACGGCGAGGTCGCGCCCTTCCCGCCAGGAGGTCCCCCGGTGAAGAACTCCTTCGCGCGGCGGCTCGGCCGCGCGCTCGCGGTGCTGGCGCTCGTCGGCGCCGGCACCCAGCTCACGCCGGCCGCGGCGGCCACGCCGGCGTTGCCGTCGATCGTCCCGGTCCCGGTGTCGGTGACCCCGGCGACCGGCGTCGCGTTCCCGCTGGTCTCGACCACGAAGATCGTCACCGAAGCCGGTTCGGCACCGGCCCGCCAGGTCGGCGACTACCTGGCCGGCGTCCTGCGGCCGTCGACCGGCTTCGCGCTGCCGGTGTCCGACGCACCGGCGTCGGTGCCGTCCGACAGCATCGCGCTGCTGCTGAGCGGCGCGCCCGCGTCGGTCGGCACGCAGGGCTACCAGCTCGTGTCGACGGCGTCGTCGGTCACCGTGCGAGCCACGACGGCCGACGGGCTGTTCGCGGGCGTCCAGACGTTGCGGCAGCTGCTGCCGGGCCGCGTCGAGAGTCCCTCCGCGCAGCCGGGCCCGTGGAGCGTGCCGGGCGCGACGATCCTGGACTACCCACGCTTCGCCTACCGCGGCGCGATGCTCGACGTCGCCCGCCACTTCCACCCGGTGTCCACGGTCAAGAGGTACCTCGACCAGCTGGCCCAGTACAAGATCAACAATCTGCACCTGCACCTGGCGGACGACCAGGGCTGGCGCATCCAGATCGACAGCTGGCCCCGCCTGACGACGTACGGCGGCAGCACCCAGGTCGGCGGCGGCGCGGGTGGTTACTACACGAAGGCGCAGTACACGGACATCGTGAACTACGCGGCTTCCCGCCACATCACGATCATCCCGGAGATCGACATGCCGGGGCACGTGAACGCGGCCCTGGCGTCGTACGCGGAGCTGAACTGCAACGGCGTGGCCCCCGCGTTGAGGACGGACACGGCGGTCGGCTACAGCTCGTTGTGCATTTCGAAGGACATCACGTACACGTTCGTCGCGGACGTCCTGCGCGAGCTGGCGGCCCTGACCCCGGGCCCGTACCTGCACATCGGCGGAGACGAAGCTTCGGCGACCTCCCAGGCCGACTACCTGACGTTCATGAACAAGGTCCTGCCACTGGTGGCGGCCACGGGCAAGTCGGTGGTGGGCTGGCACGACATCGCCAAGGCAACCCTGCCGGCCTCGGCCACACCGCAGTTCTGGGGCACTTCGACGTCGGACGCGGGCGTCTCGACGGCGGTTTCCCGCGGCAGCAAGGTGATCCTGTCGCCGGCGAACAAGGCGTACCTGGACATGAAGTACAACAGCTCGACCCCGATCGGCTTGTCGTGGGCGGGCTACATCGAGGTCCAGGACGCGTACGACTGGAACCCAGGGGCGTACCTGTCGGGCGTGCCGGAGTCAGCGGTCCGCGGCGTCGAGTCTCCCTTGTGGACGGAGACGGTGGCGACGCCGTCGGACATCGACTACCTGGCGTTCCCGCGGTTGGCCGCACACGCGGAGCTGGGCTGGTCACCGTGGCCGACCCACGACTGGACGGCGTTCCGGACCCGCTTGGGAGCCCAGGCCCCGCGCTGGGTGGCGCAGTCGATCAACTTCTACCGGTCGTCGCAGGTGTCCTGGGACACGGGCGGAACGACGAACCCGGGGACATGCGTGGATCCGGCGTGGAGCGCTTCGCAGGTGTACACGGGCGGGAACGTGGTGTCCCACAACGGCCACAAGTGGACGGCGAACTGGTGGACGCAGGGAGAGGAACCGGGAACGACGGGGCAGTGGGGCGTTTGGACCGACAACGGGGTTTGCTGAGGTGAGGGCCGGGCCCACCGGCGTGGTGGGCCCGGCCCTTCGCCACTCCGCGTCGAGAGTGCGCGCAGACATTTGGTGACGCCGTCCATCACGTCGTCGGCCGCCGCGGGCGGCCGGCTCCGCCAGTTAGCCTGAGGTCATGCCCTGCCCTGTCTGTGCCAAGCACCGCGGTACCGGGCCGCTCGTGAGTCCCGTGGTCTGGGCCGATGATCTGGTCGTCGTCAGTCATCGGCCGGGGAGCTTTCCCGGGTACCTCTTCGTCGAGACCCGGCGGCACGTGGCGAACCTCGACGGTCTCACCGAAGGCGAAGCCCTCGCCGTCGCGCGGGCGGCCTGGGTCGCCGCCCGCGCCTTGCGGGCCGAACTCGATCCTGAGTCCGTCCACTCCGCCATCGCCGGGCGGGGGCTCGCCGGCGCTCACTTTCACCAGCACGTCTTCGTGCGGCACCGCGGGACTCCCGCCGAGCTCGGGTGGATGGATGTCGACTGGCCCGGGGCGCCTCGCGAGGACGTCGACCTCCTGTGCGGACGGTTATCGCCGTACTTCGGCCGGTGAATGTCGGACATCCGGGGCGTCCGGCGGGCTAAGTTGAGGCATGAGCGCTGATCTGGAGCAGGTTCGCACGCTGTCGCTGCAGGAGCACGGCCTCGCCACCGTGGCCACCACCCGCGCGGACGGCACCGTCCATTCCTCCGTCGTCAACGCCGGTGTCTTCGACGATCCGGTCACCGGGGCCGCCGGTGTCGCCTACGTTGCCGTCGGGAAGGCGCACAAGCTTGCCTTGCTGAGGCGGGCCGGGCACGCCACCGTCACCTTCCGGCGCGGGTGGAACTGGCTGTCCGTCACCGGCGCCGTCCACCTCATCGGGCCCGATGATCCCGACCCCGCCTTCGACCCCGCCGGCCTGCCGCAGCTGCTGCGTGACGTCTTCATCGCCGCCACCGGGACGCATGACGACTGGGACGAGTACGACCGGGTCATGGCCGAAGAGCGGCGGGTTGCGGTGTTCATCCGGGCAGACCGGATAATCGGCAATCCCTGACCCGCCGGCCCCAGGAGTCGTCCCGTTGTCCGAGTCCCCGCCCCGCGTGACCACGCCGGTCAAGGTCCTCGTCGGCTTGCTCGTCGTCGCCGACGCCGGGTTCGGTGCGGCACTCGCCGGCGGGCTGGTGCGCGGCCTCTCGCCGTGGCTGATCGGCGGCGCCTACGCGGCGACCGTGCTCGCCGCTGTCGTCGCCTACCGCGTCTCGCGCGCCCGCGATCTCAAACGCGGGTTCGAAGCCCTGCGGGACCTCACCGTCAGCGACGAGGGCCTCCGCCTGCCCGCCGGCACGCTCAGCACGCGCGTGGTCCCCTGGCCGGAGATCGCGGAGGTCACCGTCCGCCGTTCGGCCCGCTTCGGCGACGGCTACCTGCGTGACGCCCTCTGGGTCGACCTGGTCACCGGCGGTGGCGTCGAGAGTTCGGTGCAGCGCTACGCGCCGCGAAGCAAACTCCAACCGGCACCGCCCGAGCGAAGACAGTTCGAGCAGACGGCGATCCTCACCCCGGCCCTGTTCGACGCGGTGCTCGACCGGCTAAGGAAGGAACTGCGCCACCGGCAGCTGCACGCCCAGCTCCGCGGCACACCCCGCTTCCGGCCCCGCTGACCGGGGACGCCACCCGCGAACACCGACACGGCGCCCCGGCAAGCCCGGCGACGACCAGGCTCAGCCGAGCCGGCCCAGCAGCTCCCGTGGCACGATCCGTACCGGGAACGGCCACTCGAGCTCGACCGCCTCGTCGCCCGCCGCCTTGGCCACCTGCTGGTAGTGGCCGTCCGCGTCCAGCTCGAACACCGTCAGCGCGGGCTCCGCCGGGTCGACCACCCAGTAGCTGCCGGTTCCGAACCGTTCGTAGACCGCTTTCTTGAGGTTCAGGTCGTAGATCGCCGTGCTGGGCGACAGCACCTCGACCGCCAGCACCGGTGGCGCCGGGAGATCCTTCTCAGTGAAGTCTTCTTTCCGGCCGACCAGGACATCGGGCTGGAGCTCGATCGTGTCACCTTGATGCACCGCAAACGGTGCTCCGACGACGTAGAACTCAGCCGGGCACACGACCTCGAGCACACCGTACAGCCGATACCCGATGGTCTGGTGTCTCAGTCCCGGCGCGGGGCTCACGATGAGCACCCCGTCGATGAGTTCGCGGCGTCGGCCATCGTCCGGCATCCCCTCGAGGTCGTGCACCGTCAGGGGGCCCGAATCGGCGGGATGCTCGATGTCTGCCATGACCGTCATGGTGCTCTCCTTTCGCTCTTCGCACCAGAGGAAACCAGAGAGCACCGACAGAAACCACGTCGAACACGGGTTCGGCGCCCATATTCACGCCACCGCGTGAATATGGGCGCCCGTGTCACATCAGCGGAACACTTACTTCTTGTTCTTGCCGGAGTCCTCAGTGGACAGTGCGGCGACGAAGGCCTCCTGCGGAACCTCGACCCGGCCGACGGTCTTCATCCGCTTCTTGCCTTCCTTCTGCTTTTCCAGCAGCTTCCGCTTCCGCGAGATGTCACCGCCGTAGCACTTGGCCAGAACGTCCTTGCGGATCGCGCGGATCGTCTCGCGGGCGATGATCCGGGAGCCGACCGCCGCCTGGATCGGGACCTCGAACTGCTGGCGCGGGATCAGCTCGCGCAGCCGCGTCGCCATCCGGTTGCCGTAGCCGTAGGCCGCGTCCTTGTGCACGATCGCCGAGAACGCGTCCACGGTTTCGCCCTGCAGCAGGATGTCCACCTTCACCAGGTCCGCGATCTGCTCGCCGGCCTCTTCGTAATCGAGCGACGCGTAGCCGCGCGTACGCGACTTCAGCGTGTCGAAGAAATCAAAGATGATTTCCGCCAGCGGAATGTTGTAGCGCAGCTCGACGCGGTCCTCGGACAGGTAGTCCATGCCGAGCAGGGTGCCGCGCTTGGTCTGGCACAGCTCCATGATCGTGCCGACGAACTCCGACGGCGCGAGGATGCTCACCTTCGACACCGGCTCGTGCACCTCGGCGATCTTCAGCCCGGTCGGCCAGTCGGACGGGTTCGTCACGACGACCTCGCTGCGGTCTTCGAGCACCACGCGGTAGATGACGTTCGGGGCCGTCGAGATCAGGTCGAGGCCGAACTCGCGCTCGAGCCGGTCGCGGGTGATCTCCAGGTGCAGCAGGCCGAGGAAGCCGCAGCGGAAGCCGAAGCCCAGCGCCACCGACGTCTCCGGCTCGTAGTCGAGCGCGGCGTCGTTCAGCTGGAGCTTGTCCAGGGCCTCGCGCAGCTCCGGGTAGTCCGAGCCGTCCACCGGGTACAGGCCGGAGTACACCATCGGCTTCGGCTCGCGGTAACCCGCCAGCGCCTCCTTGGCGCCGTGGCGCTCGGACGTCACGGTGTCGCCGACCTTCGATTGCCGGACGTCCTTCACGCCGGTGATCAGGTAGCCGACCTCGCCGACGCCGAGCCCCTTGCTGGGCTTGGGCTCGGGCGAGATGATCCCGACCTCGAGCAGCTCGTGGGTGGCGCCGGTGGACATCATCTTGATCTTTTCGCGCGGCGTGATCTTGCCGTCGACGACGCGGATGTAGGTGACGACGCCGCGGTAGGTGTCGTACACCGAGTCGAAGATCATCGCGCGGGCGGGCGCGTCGGCGTCGCCCTGCGGCGCGGGGACCTGTTTGACGACCTCGTCGAGCAGCGCGCCGACGCCCATGCCGGTCTTGGCCGAGACCCGCAGCACGTCCTCCGGCTCGCAGCCGATGATGTGAGCCAGCTCACCCGCGTACTTGTCGGGGTCGGCCGAGGGCAGGTCGATCTTGTTGAGCACCGGGATGATCTGGAGGTTGTTCTCCAGGGCCAGGTACAGGTTGGCCAGCGTCTGGGCCTCGATCCCCTGCGCGGCGTCGACCAGCAGGATCGCGCCTTCGCACGCCTCCAGGGCCCGGGAGACCTCGTAGGTGAAGTCGACGTGGCCGGGCGTGTCGATCATGTGCAGGACGTGGTCCTGCCCCTCGACCTGCCAGGGCAGCCGGACGTTCTGCGCCTTGATGGTGATCCCGCGCTCGCGCTCGATGTCCATCCGGTCGAGGTACTGGGCCCGCATGGCGCGCTCTTCGACCACGCCGGTGAGCTGCAGCATGCGGTCGGCCAGGGTCGACTTGCCGTGGTCGATGTGCGCGATGATGCAGAAGTTCCGGATCAGCTCCGGCGGCGTGAAGGTGGTGTCGGCGAACGTCGTCACTCGAATGAGTCCTCGGAAAGTCGGGGATGGCCACCTCTATGTTCCCATGGCCCTCCGGGTGCGGGTGGGGGTCATCCCCGATGCGGGGTTCCGCGATCCGTGGTGCCCTCGAAGTATGAGTACTCCGCACCAGCCGGCACCCCCTCCCCAGCCGGAGACCAGCGGCTTCGCCCGCGTCCTCGACCGGACGTTCGGTCACCCCTCCGGCGCGCTCGGCCGCCTCGGCGGCTGGGTCATGGCCCGGGGCAACGCCGCCACCGAACACCGCGTCGTCGACCTGGCGAAGATCGAGCCACACGAGACCGTCCTGGTCGTCGGCCCCGGCCCCGGCGTCGGCCTCGAGGCGGCCGCCCGGCTGGCCGGGCGCGTCATCGGCGTCGATCCCTCCCCCGAGATGTTGTCGCTGTGCCACGAGCGCTGCGGCGACCGGGCCGAGCTGCGCGAAGGGTCGGCGGCGCACACCGGCGAGCCGGCCGGGTCCGTCGACGTCGTCGTGAGCGTGAACAACGTCATGCTGTGGGACGACCGGGCGGCCGGCTTCGCCGAACTCCTCCGGGTGCTGCGCCCCGGCGGTCGGCTGCTGCTGTCCGCGCACGAGAAGTGGCTGCCCGTGAGCAGGCACGTCCTCGCCGACGAAGCCGCCGCCGCGGGCTTCGCCGACCTGCAGACCTGGACCTGGGAGCCGCCCGGGTTCGCCGCGCTCGCCGCGCAGCTGCGCGCCGTCAAGCCCGCCTAGCGGGTGTCCGTGCGGATCGGGTGGCCCTCGGGCACCTCGACCAGCACGATGCGCGTGCCGTCCGGATCGGCGATCCAGGCTTCGTCGAGGCCCCACGGCTCACGCCGGGCGTCGCGCACCGGCTTCAGCCCCTTCGCCTTGAGCTCGGCCAGGGTGCCGGCGAGGTCACGCACCTGCAGCCAGAGCACCAGATCGGGCGACGAGCCCGTCTCGCCCGCGCCGGAGACCTCCAGGGAGCCGTGGCCGAGGAAGAACACGGTGCCACCGGGGAATTCCCGCTCCACGGCCAGGCCGAGGGTGTCGCGGTAGAACGCCGTGGACGCGGCCGCGTCGCGCGGGCGGATCAGCAGCCGGCTCTTCAGGATCTCCATCCGACCATCCCTACCGGACGGGCTCAGGCGGCCGCAATCGCGGCGATGCCGGAGAGCACGATGGCCGACCCGGCGAGCCGCCGCACGGCGTCACGCTCACCCAGGACCAGCCAGGCGGCGAGGCCGCCGAGCACGATGCTCAGCTCCCGGGCGGGGGCGACCAGGCTGACCGGCGCCATGGTGAGGGCGAACAGCACGAGGATGTAGGCGATCGGCGACAGGACCGCGACGAGGAGGACTTCGCGGCGCTGTTCGCGCCAGATCCGCGTCACCTCGCCGCGATCGGCCAGAGCGCCGGGGACCACCAGCACGCTCTGCAGGATCGAGCCGAGGCCGAAGTAGACGACCGGCGGCACGCCGAGGCCGGTCACCGAGTGCGCGTCCCAGAGCGTGTAGCCGGCGATGACGGCGCCGGTCAGCAGGCCGTAGAGGATCCCCGCCTTGACCGCCCGGGGGTCCTCCGCTTTGCGGCCGGTGCTGATCACCAGCACCCCGGCGACGACCAGGAACGCGCCGAGCAGGCCGAGCCAACCGGGCCGCTCGCCGAGCACCAGGACGGCGGCCAGCACCGACAGCAGCGGCCCGGTGCCGCGCGCGACGGGGTAGACGACGGAGAGGTCACCGACGCGGTACCCGCGCTGGAGGACGATGCCGTAGGCGATGTGCAGGACGGCGGTGACCGCGGCGGCGAGCAGCCAGCTCCACTGTGGACGGTGGTGCTCCGCGACGAGCAGCACGATCGTCACCGGGAGCAGCAGAACGGCGCCGGCGGTGTAGTACAGCCAGACGAACTGGGTGCCCCCGGAGGTGACCCGCTTGGCGGCGAGGTTCCAGGCGGCGTGCACGACGGCGGCGATGAGGACGAGGGACAAGGCGGTGGCGTTCACGGGACCCCTTCCGTTTCGCGCGCGCGAAACCGGGTCCTCCAGGCTTTTGCCCCGTCAGATGAACGACCGGCCGTCCGAGCCCGCCGATGGTGCCGCTCGGACCAGACCCGCCGGTCCTGGTTGTGTGGTGCGGGCTGCTCGGCCGGCGACGGAACCCTAGGCACTACCGCCGTCCACGGTACTCCCGGCTCCGGGCGCCGCGGGCCCGGCTGTTAAAGTTGTCGCTCGCTGCCCGTGCGGCATTCCGTCATGGAGGAAACCGGCTCGTTCCGAGCGGGGCCACTTCAGCGCGGCGGCGAATCTCACCGAGTGAAACAGGA
Source organism: Amycolatopsis rifamycinica (assembly GCF_000695625.1). Classification (GTDB taxonomy): domain Bacteria; phylum Actinomycetota; class Actinomycetes; order Mycobacteriales; family Pseudonocardiaceae; genus Amycolatopsis; species Amycolatopsis rifamycinica. The sequence continues at coordinate 186,241 of NZ_JMQI01000014.1, read as the reverse complement.
GTTGCCCTATGGCCAACATCAAGTCGCAGATCAAGCGCATCACGACGAACGAGAAGGCGCGTCAGCGCAACCAGGCGATCCGGTCCTCGGTGAAGACCGCGATCCGCAAGGTCCGCGAAGCCGCCGAGGCCGGCGACAAGGCCAAGGCCGTCGAGCTGCAGCGCGACGCCGCCCAGAAGCTGGACAAGGCCGTCTCGAAGGGCGTCATCCACGCCAACCAGGCCGCCAACAAGAAGTCGGCGCTGGCGAAGCGCGTCAACGCGCTCTGAGCTGGTTGATTTCTGGGAAGGCCCCGGCTTCGGCCGGGGCCTTCTTCATGTCCGGGGCCTGCCCGGCAACGGTCAGCGGTCGCCCTTCGCCGCGGCCACCTCGAGGACCGCTCGCTCCAGCGCGTAGCCCGGGTCCGCCGCCACGCCCTTGACCTCGGCGTTCAGCCGCGCGACCACGCGCATCGCCATCGCCAGGCCGTCGGGGTTCCAGCCGCGGGACTGCCCCTGCGCCTTGCGGATCTTCCACGGCGGCATGCCCAGCTCGCCCGCCAGCTGGTTCGGGTTGCCCCGTCCGGCCCCCGAGACCCGCGCGATCGTGCGGACCGCGTCGGCCAGCGCGTCGGCGACCAGGACGTGCGGAACGCCCAGCTGCATCGCCCAGCGCAGCGACTCCAGGGCCGCCGCGCGGTCGCCGCCGACCGCCTTCTCCGCGACGGCGAACCCGGTCACGTCGGCGCGGCCGCGGTGGTAGCGGCGGACCGCGTCGGCGTCGACGGCGCCGTCCGTGTCCGCGACCAGCTGCGTCGCCGCCGAGGAAAGTTCCCGCAGGTCAGAGCCCACGGCGTCGAGAAGGGCGGCGACTCCCGCCGGGTCGATCTTGCCGCCCACCCGGCGCACCTCGTGGCGCACGAACTGCTCCCGCTCGGCCGGCTTGGTCAGCTTCGGGCACTCGGTGACCTCGGCGCCGGCCTTCTTCAGCACCGCCGGCAGCGACTTGCCGGCCTTGCTGCGGCCGCCGCCGGTGTGCACGACGACGAGCACGACCCCGTCGGCCGGGTCCTTCAGGTAGGACGTAACGGCGTCCGCCAGCTCCTGCGAGATGTCCTGCGCCGACTCGAGGACGATCACCCGGCCCTCGCTGAACAGCGACGGGCTGACCAGTTCGGCCAGCTCGGGCGCTGTGAGATCGGACACCCGGGCCCGGGTCAGCTCGGCGGTGGAGTCCACCGCGCGGGCGGCGGCGAGCGTCTCGCGGACAGCCCGCTCGATCAGCAGTTCTTCCTCCCCGAGCACCAGGTGCAGCGGGGCCGGGGCGGTGGCTTGCGCGGTCACCCGGGAATCCTCTCACTTGCGCTCCCGTGCGCCCGCTCCGGTGATGTCGAGCGGCCACCGTGGCACGGCTCGAGCGCGATGTCGTACGGTGTAGCCGAGGCAGCCCGCCCCGGAAGATCCGGCGTGCGCGGCACCGACAACCGAATACCGCTCATCCAGAGGGGCAGAGGGAACGGCCCGACGAAGCCCCGGCAACCGGCGTACAGCCTGTCATCCCGCGATCGCGGGATAGCTGACGACCACGGTGCCAATTCCGGCCCGCTCAGGCGGGGCAGATGAGGAAAGGAACCTCGCGATGACCGCCACCCTCGGCACGACCTCCACCACGAAGACCCCGGATCTCGGACCCGCCGTCGAACTGGTGTCGAAGGAAGAGGGCCACCGGCAGCCGCTCGCCCCCGAATTCGTCTCCGCCGAAGACTTCTCGCCGCTCGAGGTCGCCTACGACTTCGGCCGCGTCCGCCGCGAAGACATCGAGGCCGGCCCGAAGAACATCTGGCGCTACAAGAAGCTCCTTCCGGTTCCGTCCAACGTCGAAGAGATCCCGAACACCGAGCCGGGCGCGACGCGGCTGGTCCGCGCCGACCGCCTCGCCAAAGAGCTCGGTCTCAAGCGCGTGTGGGTCAAGGACGACACCGGCAACCCGACGCACTCGTTCAAGGACCGCGTCGTCGCCGTCGCGCTGGCCGCGGCCCGCGAGTTCGGCTTCGAGGTGCTCGCGTGTCCGTCGACCGGCAACCTGGCCAACGCGACGGCCGCCGCCGCGGCCCGCGCCGGCTGGCGGTCGGTCGTGCTGATCCCCAAGACCCTCGAGCGCGCCAAGATCCTCACCACCGCGGTGTACGACGGCGACCTGCTCGCCATCGACGGCAACTACGACGACGTCAACCGCCTCGCCACCGAACTCGCCGGCGAGCACCCGAAGTGGGCGTTCGTCAACGTGAACGTCCGGCCGTACTACTCGGAGGGCTCGAAGACGCTGGCCTTCGAGGTCGCCGAGCAGCTCGGCTGGCGCATCCCGCCGCAGATCGTCGTGCCGATCGCCTCCGGTTCGCAGCTGACCAAGGTGGACAAGGGTTTCCGCGAGCTGGGCCAGCTCGGTCTCGTGGACGCCAGCCCGTACAAGGTCTTCGGCGCGCAGGCCACCGGCTGCTCGCCGGTGTCGGCCGCGTTCCGCGAAGGCCACGACGTGGTCCAGCCGGTGAAGCCGGACACGATCGCCCGCTCGCTGGCGATCGGCAACCCCGCCGACGGCCCGTACGTGCTCGACATCGTCAACCGCACCGGCGGCGCGATCGAGGACGTCTCCGACGAAGAGGTCGTCGAGGGCATCCGCCTGCTGGCCCGCACCGAAGGCATCTTCACCGAGACGGCGGGCGGGGTCACCGTCGCCACGGCCAAGAAGCTGGTCGAGACGGGCAAGCTGGACCCGGACGCCGAGACGGTGCTGCTGATCACCGGCGACGGCCTCAAGACCCTCGACGCGATCGAGAACCACGTCGGCCCGAAGGCGACCCTGCCGCCCTCGGCCGCGGCCGTGAACAAGGCCCTCGGCTACTGAGCGCCGCCCGGGGCGGGCTCACCGGCCCGTCCCGGGTGCTCACCGGTGCTCACCGGCGAGGCGGCCCGCGCGGCTCACCGCGGCGGGCTATCGCCGTTCCGGTGATCACCGCGGTGTCGCCGTCGACATCCGTGCGGGTGACTCGCGCGCCCAGGGCGGTCAACGTGTCCATTGTGGATTTACTGGGGTGCCCGTACGTGTTCCCCGCGCCCACACTGACCATCGCCACCCGCGGGGCGACGGCCGCGAGGAACGGCGGCAGCGAGTAGCGGCTGCCGTGGTGGGGCACCTTCAACACCTCCGCCTTCAGATTTCCGATGTCGGCCAGCAGGTCCGCCTGCGCGGCCAGTTCGACGTCGCCGGTCAGCAGGACCCGGCCCGCCGTGGTGTCCGCTCGCAGCACCACCGAGCTGTTGTTGATCGCCGTGCCGTCCTGCCGCTCGGCCGAGCGGGCCGGTACGTAGCGCGGGCCCAGGACCTCGAGCGCCAGGCCGGGCCAGTCCAGCCGCTCGCCCGTGGTCAGTTCCACCAGCGGCACGGACCGCCGAGCGGCCTCGGCGGCGACCTGGCGCCAGGCCCACCCCGGCGACCGCCCCGGGCCGACGGCGATCGCGCCGACCGTGCGTCCCTCGAAGACCGAGGTGAGGCCGCCGATGTGGTCGGCGTGCAGGTGGCTCAGCACCAGCAGCGGAATCCGGTCGACGGCCAGCCGGTGCAGGCACTCGTCGACCGGACCCGGCTCGGGCCCGGCGTCGACGACGACCGCGCGTCCCGGCTCGGCGGTCGCCAGCACGACCGCGTCACCCTGGCCGACGTCGCATTCGACCATCGCCCAGTTCCGCGGCGGCCACGCCGGCGCCAGCACCCGGACCGGCACGAAGACCAGGAGCGAGCCGACGACGAGCAGCGCCATCAGCACCCGCACCCGCCGGAGCCAGACCGCGAGCACGAGCACCACGAGGACCGCGGCGGCGAGGAAGCCACCCAGCCAGCCGCCGGGCCAGGCGATGACCGCGCCCGGGGCCCGCGCGCCGTGCCGGGCCACCGTGATCAGCCACCGGGCCTCGGGGTCGGCCAGGTGCACCAGGACCTTCCCGGCGCCCGGCCACCACGGGCCGGTGACCGTCGCGAGCACGCCGAGCACGGTCGCCGGAGCCACGACCGGCGCGGCGAGCACGTTGGTCAGCACCGAGACCAGGCTCACCGAACCCGCCATGCCCGCCAGCACCGGCGCCGTCACCAGGAAGGCGGCCAGCGGGATCGCCAGCCCTTCCGCGAACCCCGGCGGGATCCCGCGGCGGACGAGAGCGCCGGCCCAGCGGGGCGCGAGCAGGACGAGCCCGCCGGTGGCGCACACCGACAACGCGAAGCCGAAGTCCGTGGCCATCGCCGGGTCCGCCACGACCAGCAGGCACACGGCGAAGGCCAGCGCGGGCAGCGCCGAACCACGGCGTCCCAGCGCGAGGGCCAGCAGCGCCACGGCCGCCATGACGCCCGCGCGCAGCACGCTCGGCTCCGGCCCGACGAGGACGAGGAACCCGGCCAGGCACGTCCCGGCCGCCGCGGCCGACAGCCGGGGTCCGAGCCGGAGCAGGCGCAGCAGGAGCAGGACCGCCCCGCAGACGACCGCGAGGTTGCCGCCGCTGACCGCGGTGAGGTGCGCGAGGCCCGCGGAGACGAACTCCTGCTCGACGCGCGGCGGCAACGCGCTCGTGTCGCCCAGCACCAAGCCCGGAAGGAGACCCCCGGGTTCGTCCGGCAGGGCCTGGCACAGGTCGTGCAGACCGCTGCGCAGCCCGGCCGCCGCCCGCTGCCACCCCGGCACCGGCCCGGGCTCGCCCGGCGGGCCACGCACCGACAGCACGGCGACGGTCAGGTCATCGCCACGCGGCGGCATCAGCCGGCCCGCCGCGCTCACCTCTTGGCCCGGCAGCAGCGACGCCCACTGCGCGACCGGCGCCAGCAGCAGGACGCGGCCGGACGAAGGGACCGCCCGTCCGTCGACTGTCGCAGTGCGCACGTCGACGGCCAGGACGACCGAGCGGGCGCCGGCTTGCTGGTCGGCGTACCCGGCGCCGCGCACGGGCTTCGGACGTTCGGCGACGACGACCCGCAATGCCGCCGGCAGGCCTTCGGTGGCGGAGGTGCGGAGCTGGTCGCGTTGGGCGTCTCGGATTCGCCATGAGACCGGGCCGGCGGCGAGAAGGCCGAGGATCAGCAGGGCCGCCGCCGTGTCGCGCGCCCGGGGGTGGCTGCGGGCACGCCACAGCACGATTGCGGCGAGCACCGCAGAGGCCAGGCCGGTGGCGACGGCTGTCCACCAGCCGAGGAGCAGGCCGGCCAACGCGGCCAGCCAGCACGTTGCCGCTGCCGGGACCAGACGCATGTCCTGCCTGGTGTCGGCTACGGGGATGGTGGTCATTCGGCCGTCACCTGCTTTCCGGTTTGTCCACGCCGTCGGCGACCATGCGAGGTCGCCTCCGCTGGTTTGCGGCGGAGCGGTCCGTGCGGGCCGCGGTCGTCGGGCGCCGTCCGCGGGCGCTGCGAATTGAGCCGGCCGGATCCGGGCTGGTGCCGATCGAAGGGGATGTGCTCATCCGAGGTTTCCCCGCTTCCGCGAACCGACGAACCGCTGTCGCCCGCACCGTCGGCACCCGCCGCTGCCGGCCGAGCAGCCGCTGGGTCATTGCTCATCCGGCTACCACCTGCTTCGGTGACTGAGCCGGTTGCCCACGACGGTGGCAACCGGCGAACTCGCCTTCGCTGAGGCCTGGCCGAGCGGGCCGCGCGGGAAAGGGCCGCGGCCGTCGAGCGAACTGAGCCGACCACCACCTGCTTCGGTGACCGAGCCGGCTCGGTCACGCCGCCGGCGACCGCGTGAGCTCGCCGTCGCCGGTGCAGGGCCGAGCGGTCGGTGCGGAAAGTGCGAGGCCGGCGACGCTGGTGATGCCGAGCTGACGCGTCCGTCGAGCGCCATCCGCGGGCACCGCGAGGCGAACCGGGACCGGTCGCGGGCGGCCGGCTGGTCACCGCCGGATGAGGGCTCATCCGACCGTCACCTGCTCCCGCAACTTCTCGAAGCGGCTCTCGCCGATGCCGTCGACATCGCGCAGCTGCTCGACCTTCGTGAAGCCGCCGTGATCGGCGCGCCACTGGACGATGCGCTTGGCCGTCACCTCGCCGACTCCCGGGAGCGTGTCCAGCTGGTCGGCCGTTGCCGTGTTGAGGTCGAGCTTTCCTCCGGCCGCCGGGGAGCCGGGGTCCGGGGCCGCCGCGGGTGCCGGGATGCCGACCGCCAGCTGCTCGCCGTCCGCGACCTTGCGGGCCAGGTTCAGTGCGCGGATGTCCGCTCCCGGCTCGGGGCCGCCGGCCGCACGCAGGACGTCCGCCACCCGGGCGCCCTGAGGCACCGTCACCAGGCCCGGCGAGCGGACCCGGCCGATCACGCTCACCACCAGGCCCGGCGGCGGCGCGGCGCGCGCCTCCGCCGCCGGTTTGGCGCTGGGCAGCGCCGGCGGTGGCTCGGGCGCCGGGCCGCCGCCGGCCAGCGCGACCGCGCCGAGGATGATCGCCACGACCGCGGCGAGAACGCCGGCCAGTGCCCAGCGGCGGCGGCCCGTACCGGCCGCTCCGCCCGGCAGCCAGCGCCGGATGAGCCGGCCGCCCGGGCCGACCGTGCTCGCGTCGGGCGAGAGCTGGTCGGCCAGCCAGGAAAGCCGGTCGTTGACGGGAGAGCCCGGTTCCCGGGCGGACTGCTCGAACACACGATCGACGTTAGGGGGCGCGGGGAGTGTCCGACAGGGGCGGCGTCGCGTCCTGTGGACAACCGGGGTGTTGTGGATGGATTGCCGAGCGGAGCCCGTCGGCTAGCTCCGGGACGGGACCGTCCGCTGGACGACGACCCCCAGCACCCCGGGGCCCGTGTGTGCCCCGATCACCGCGCCCAGCTCGGAAACCACACAGCCCGCCGAGCGCGGTACGGCCTCTTCCAGCCGGTTCGCCAGCTCGACCGCGCGCTCCGGCGACGCGAGGTGGTGGACCGCGAGCTCGACGTCGTCCTCGGCCGCCGCCTGGGCCGCGAGCTCGACCAGGCGGGCGATCGCCCGGTTCATCGTGCGGACCTTCTCCAGCGGCAGGATCCGGCCGTCGGACATGTGCAGCACCGGCTTGACCGCCAGCGCCGTGCCCAGCAGCGCCGCCGCCGGGCCGATCCGGCCGCCGCGGCGCAGGTGGTCCAGGGTTTCCACGACGAACAACGTCGACGAGCAGCCGGCCGCCGTCATCGCGGCGGCCTCGACGTCGGCCGCCGAAGCTCCGGCGGAAGCGGCCGAAGCGGCGTGCAGCGCGGCGAACCCGAGCCCCATCGCAGTGGTCCGCGAGTCGACGACGCGGACCCGGTCCGGCCCGACCTCCTGCGCCGCGAGCACCGCCGCCTCCCACGTTCCCGACAGCTCGCGCGACAGGTGCACCGACACGATCGCGTCCGCGCCTTCGGCGAACGCCTCCCGGTACACCGCCGCGAACTCGGTGGGTGTCGGCCGTGACGTCGTGACGATCTTCCGCTGCTTCATCGCCTCCGCGACCGCCGCCGGTCCGGTTTCGACGCCGTCCAGGGAAACCACGCCGTCGACCAGGACGTGCAGGGGCACCACCCGGACCGCGTGCCGTTCGGCGAAGCCCTCCGGCAGATGGGCGGTGGAATCCGTGACTACGGCGACCGACACGCCGTCAGCCTACGTGGCCGCGGGCCAGCACCGGCGCCATCAACATGGACATCGCCTCGCCCACCGCGGCGTGGCCCGGCCAGCCCCAGTGCATGCCGTCCGGGTTGCCCGCGCCGCTGAGCACGTGCTCCCCTACGACGGCTTCGAGGTCCAGCAACGGCACGCCCGCGCGGGAACTCCAGGCCGCCATCGCCGCCGCCGCGGCCGGGCGCGCGGTGTGTACGCCGCCGTAGGCCGCGGCACGGTGGACCGACGGCAGCCAGCCGAAGATCGGCAGCTCCGGCCGCAGGACGCGCAACGCGCCCACCGCGGTGTCGAGGTACTGCACGGTGAGCTTGGCGGGCAGCACCGCAGGACGGCCGCGCAGCGCGACGGCCAGCCGCGGCTGCGCGGCGAGATAGGCTTTGCGCACCACGCGCCGCACCGGATCGGGCCGCAGGTAGCGCAGCCCGGTGCGCAGGTAGGTCGGCAACGGCGAAGGCAGCGTGTCCATGCTGCCGATCGCGAACACGACCGCGTCGACGTGGTGCAGGTCGGCCCACACGCGCGGGTCACCGGTCAGCGACCACCAGGCGTCGCGGGCGTTCCAGCCGATGCCCGCGACGAGGTCGGCGGTGCCACCGAGGGCGGCGGCCGCGACATTGGGCCACAGCCGCGGCTCGTCCGCGGCGCAGGGCCCCTCGGGACCGTGGAAGCTCAGCGAATCGCCGAACACGAGCAGGCGCGGCCCCATCGGCTAGCCGTGCATCCCCGCGTTGTAGGCGTGCAGCCGCCACTTCCCGTCGCGACGGCCCAGCTCGACCCAGTGGCAGTTCGAGATGCCGCCCAGCGACGGCCAGGTCGCCACCGGCAGGGCCAGCAGCCGTGCGGTCAGCGCGATGATCAGCCCGCCGTGCGCGGCCAGCAGCACGGTGTCGCCCGCCGCGGAATTGGCCTGCTGCAGGTCCGTGACGACCTCGCCGGCGCGGTCGGCGACGTCGACCCGGCTCTCGCCGCCCGGCGGGGCCCAGGTCGCGTCGGTGCGCCAGCGGTCGCGTTCACCGGGGTAGGCCTGGTCGACCTGCTCGCCGGTGAGTCCCTGCCACTCGCCCAGGTGCGTCTCGCGCAACCGCTTGTCGATGCGCAGCGGGACGCCGATGGCGTCGGTGAGCACGGTGGCGGTGTCGGTGGCCCGGCGCAGGTCGGAGGCGATGACGAGGTCCGGGGAGAAGCGCGCCAGTGCGGGCACCGCGAACCGGGCCTGGTTCCAGCCGCGCGGGGTCAGCGCCGAGTCGAGGTGACCCTGCATCCGCCCGGCGGCGTTGTAGTCCGTCTCGCCGTGACGCCAGAGCACCAGCCGCCGCGGGCTCACGGGACGTCCGGGTCCTCGTCGGCGGGTGGCTCCTCGAGTCCGGCCACCTCGATGCGCGGACAGTCCTTCCACAGCCGCTCGAGGCCGTAGAACGTGCGCTCTTCGACGTGCTGGACGTGCACGACGACGTCGACGTAGTCGAGCAGCACCCAGCGCCCTTCACGGGCTCCTTCGCGGCGGACCGGCTTGTGGCCGCTCTCCCGCAGCTTCTCTTCGACGTTGTCGACGATCGCGCCGACCAGCCGCTCGTTGGACGCGGAGGCGATGACGAAGGCGTCGGTGATGACGAGCTGTTCGGACACGTCCAGCACGACGACGTCGCTGGCCTTCTTGTCCGCCGCCGCGTGGGCGGCCGCTACGGCCAGCTCTCGAGCCTCGGACGTGGCTGCCACGGTGCTCCTTTTCCAGATCGGGTTCGCCCGAGAAGGGTACCCGCAGGCACCGGCAGTGGTTCAGTCGCTCTTCCGGTACAGGTCCTTTTTGGCGATGTAGCGGACGACGCCGTCGGGAACGAGGTACCAGACCGGCTCCCCGCGTTCGACCCGGTCGCGGCAGCCGGTGGACGAAATGGCCATCGCGGTGACCTCGACGAGGCTCACCTTGCCGCTGGGCAGGTGGTGGGAGTTGAGCCGGTAACCGGGCCGGGTGACGCCGATGAAGTGCGCGAAGTCGAACAGCTCGTCGGCCTTGTGCCAGGTCAGGATCTGTTCGAGCGCGTCGGCGCCGGTGATGAAGAAGAGCTCGTCGTCGGGGTATTCGGCGTGCAGGTCGCGCAGGGTGTCGACGGTGTAGGTCGGTCCACCGCGGTCGATGTCGACGCGGCTGACGGAGAAGACCGGGTTGGACGCGGTCGCGATCACCGTCATCAGGTACCGGTCCTCGGCCTTGGTCACCTCGCGGGCGGTCTTCTGCCACGGCTGCCCGGTGGGGACGAAGATCACCTCGTCGAGCTCGAACCGGGACTGGACCTCGCTGGCCGCGACGAGGTGGCCGTGGTGCACGGGGTCGAAGGTGCCGCCCATGACCCCGATCCGCCGTGGTGACATGACCGGAGAGCCTATAAGGCCGAGCGCCGCCGGGCCCGGTGCTCTTCGCCACCCCGGCCCGACCGGGGAATCTTGTGATTCAGGTCACAATACGGCCCGGATACGTCGCGAACCCACCCGTTCGCGACGCCGCCGGTTCCCGGTCTGTCGGTGCCATGGGGTAGACGTGGGGACGTGGACACGACCAGCACCACCTCAGCCCTCCGCGACCGCGCCGAGACCCTCCTGCGGGCACTCGCCGGCGATGCGGCGAGGCTGCGCGAAGACCAATGGACAGCCATCGAGGCCTTGGTCGCGCAGCGGCGCCGCGCGCTGGTCGTGCAGCGCACCGGGTGGGGCAAGTCGGCGGTGTACTTCCTGGCCACGGCGTTGCTGCGCGAGCAGGGCAGCGGGCCGACGGTCATCGTGTCGCCCCTGCTGGCGCTGATGCGCAACCAGATCTCGGCGGCGGCGCGGGCCGGAATTCACGCGGCGACGATGAACTCCGCGAACCCGCAGGAGTGGGACCAGGTCCAGGCGGCGGTCGCGGCCGGCGAGGTGGACGTCCTGCTGGTCAGCCCCGAACGGCTGAACAACCCGGACTTCCGCGACAACGTCCTGCCGAAGCTGACCGCGAGCACCGGGCTGCTGGTGGTCGACGAGGCGCACTGCATTTCGGACTGGGGCCACGACTTCCGGCCGGACTACCGGCGGCTGCGCACGCTGCTGGGCGACCTGCCGGAGGGCGTGCCCGTGCTGGCGACGACGGCGACCGCGAACGACCGCGTGGTCACCGACGTCGCCGAGCAGCTGGGCCTCGGCACCGGCGGCGACACGCTGGTGCTGCGCGGCAGCCTCGACCGGGAAAGCCTGCGGCTGTCGGTGTGCCGGCTGCCGACGTCGCAGGCGCGGCTGGCCTGGCTCGCCGAGCACCTGGCCGAGCTGCCCGGGTCGGGGATCATCTACTGCCTGACCGTCGCGGCGGCGCACGACGTCGCGTCGCTACTGAAGGACCGCGGCTACCCGGTGGCGGCCTACACCGGCAAGACCGACCCGGCCGACCGGCAGGCGGCCGAGGACGACCTGCTCGGCAACCGCGTCAAGGCCCTGGTCGCGACGTCCGCGCTGGGCATGGGGTTCGACAAGCCGGACCTCGGGTTCGTCGTGCACCTCGGCGCGCCGTCGTCGCCGATCGCCTACTACCAGCAGGTCGGCCGCGCCGGACGTGGCGTGGAGCGTGCCGAAGTCGTGCTGCTGCCCGGTGAAGAGGACAAGGCGATCTGGGCGTACTTCGGGTCGCTGGCCTTCCCGGACGAACTGCGGGTGACCCAGGTGCTCAACACCCTCGCGTACGCCGACCGTCCACTGTCGACGGCCGCGCTCGAGCCGTCGGTCGAGCTTTCCCGGTCCCGGCTGGAGATGGTGCTCAAGGTGCTGGACGTCGACGGCGCGGTCCGGCGCGTCAAGGGCGGCTGGACGAGCACGGGCGCGGAATGGCAGTACGACCGCGGGCGGTACCGGCGGGTGGCGGAAGCGCGCGATCGCGAGCAGCAGGCGATGCTCGGTTACCTCGCCACCGACGGCTGCCGGATGGAGTACCTGCGCCGCCAGCTCGACGACCCCGACGCGGCGCCGTGCGGGCGGTGCGACAACTGCACCGGGCGGCACTGGGACACGACGATCGCGGACGAGGTCGTCGACGCGACGCGCGAACGCCTGCAGCGGCCCGGTGTCGAGGTCGCGCCGCGGAAGCAGTGGCCGACCGGGATGTCCTCTTTGGACGTACCGGTGTCCGGCCGGATCTCGGCCGACGACCAGGCCGAGCCCGGCCAGGTGCTCGGGCGGCTCACCGACGTCGGCTGGGGCAACCGGCTGCGGGAACTCGTCGGGCCGCAGGCGAAGGACGCCGAAGTGCCCGACTCGGTGTTCAAGGCGTGTGTGCAGGTGCTCGCCGGGTGGCAGTGGGCGGAACGGCCGGTGGCGGTGGTGGCGGTGCCGTCGTCGACGCGGCCGCAGCTGGTGTACAGCCTGGCGACGCGGCTCGCCGAGATCGGCAGGCTGGACTTCCTCGGCGCGCTCGACGCCGAGGGGCCGCCGCCGCGTCAGGCGAACAGCGCGCAACGGCTGGCGGACCTGTGGCGGCGGATGAGCATGCCCGCCGACCTCGCGGAGACGCTGCCGGGCGGGCCGATCCTGCTCGTGGACGACCTCATCGACACGGGCTGGACGATGACGCTCGCCGCTCGCCTGCTCCGGCGGGCCGGGGCACCTGCCGTGCTGCCGTTCGCGCTGGCCAGCACGGCCTGAGGGAAGGCGGTCCGCGAGGGAGGAGACGTATACGGACGGACGACACGCGTACCTGGACGGACGACACGCGTACCTGGACGGACGACACGCGTACGCAGGTGGACGACACGGGTACCTGGGGAGGGTGGGCCGGGATGAACAGCCTGGGCGGATGGTGGGGATCTTTCGCACTGCGAAGGAATGTGGCAAAGTCCCGTGACACCTTCGGGTGACGTGGAGGCCGCCATGACCGAATCCGCCGTCCAGGTTTCGCAGCGCCACCGGCTGCCGGTGCGCAAGCTGTTCGCCGCGAGTGCCGGGAACGCGCTGGAGTGGTTCGACTGGACGATCTACGCGACGTTCAGCATCTACTTCGCCAGTGCGTTCTTCCCCGCCGGGAACGACACGCTCGCGCTGATCAACACCTTCGCCACCTACGCGCTGGCCTTCTTCTTCCGGCCGCTCGGCGGCGTCCTGCTCGGGCGGTTCGCCGACACCCGTGGCCGGAAGCCCGCCATGATCCTCACCATCCTGCTCATGGCCGGCGGGTCGGTGGCGATCGGGCTGCTGCCGACGTTCGCGCAGGTCGGCTGGCTCGCGCCGATCCTGCTGCTGCTCGCCCGCATCGCCCAGGGACTGTCGCTGGGCGGGGAGGTGTCGAACGCGTCGGCCTACCTGGGCGAGATCGCGCCGCCGGCGCGTCGCGGCCGGTACTCGGCGTTCTTCTACATCTCGACCGGCTCGGCGGTGCTCGTCGCGACCGTGCTCGGCTTCGTCCTGGCCCGCGCGCTCGACAAGGCGCAGCTCACGTCGTGGGGCTGGCGGCTGCCGTTCCTGCTCGGTGGCGTCTTCGGCCTCGTCGGGCTGTGGCTGCGCCGCAGCCTCGCCGAAACGGAGCTGTTCGAGCAGACGAAGACCAAGGCGCGGAAGATCGAACGGCCGCTGCTGACGACGCTGACCCACCACCCGAAGGCGGTGGGCAGGCTCGTCGGCTTCACGATGCTGTCGACCCTCTGCTACTACACGTTCTTCAGCGCGCTCACGTCGTTCGCGGTGAAGAACCGGCACGCCGGCGCCGACGCGGTCTTCCTCGCCCTTTCGGTCGGCACAGCGTTGTTCATCGCCCTGCAGTACCCGCTCGGGGCGCTGGCGGACCGGTTCGGCCGGAAGCCGCAGCTGCTCGTCTGGTCCGGGGCCACCGCGGTGGCCGTCGTGCCACTGTCCACTTTGATCGGTCCGGACGTCGGCGGCCTGCTCGTCGTGTTCTGCGTGGGGCTCGGGCTGTACACGGCGATGACGTCGATCGCGCCGGCCATCATGAGCGAACTGTTCCCCACCGAACTGCGCGGGCTGGGGCATCGGGGCCTGGTACAACCTGACCGTCGCGATCTTCGGCGGCACCGCTCCCCTGCTCATCACCCTGTTCGGCACGGTGTCGCAGACGCTCTACTTCTGGTACGTCGCCGTGGGCGCGGCGATCGCGTTCGCGGTGATCCTCACGCTCCCGGAGACCAAGGGCAGCGAGCTGCGGTAAACCCTTCGTCATCGACCGGTCACGCTCGCTACGCTGCGGGCCTTCAGACCGAGCCGAAGGAGGGACACTGTGCAGCAGACCGCCGACGTTACCGAGGAGCTGGCGCGCCGCGTGGTGACCGCCGCCGGCCGGGCGCTGGACGTCGACCTGACGCCGGAGCAGGCGCTGGTCCAGGCGTCGCCGCGCGACGGCGTCGACTACCAGGCCAACCTCGCGATGAGCCTGGGCAAGCAGCTCGGCCGTCCGCCGCGCGAGGTCGCCGGGCTGATCGCCGGGGCGCTGGAGCTCGACGGGATCGCCGATCCGCCGGAAGTCTCCGGACCGGGCTTCCTCAATTTCGCGCTGCGCACGGAATGGCTCGAAGCCCGCCTCGGCGCCCTGCTCGGCGATCCGCGTCTCGGCGTGCCGGAAACCACGGCGCCCCGGCGGATCGCGCTCGACTACAGCAGCCCGAACGTCGCCAAGGAAATGCACGTCGGGCACCTGCGCTCGTCCGTGATCGGCGACGCGCTCGCCCGGCTCCTGCGGTTCGCCGGGCACGAAGTGCTGCCGCACAACCACCTCGGCGACTGGGGCACGCCGTTCGGCATGCTCATCGAGCACCTTCTCGACGTCTCCGCCGGACAACGCGCGATCGCCGACCTCGACGCCTTCTACCGCGAAGCACGCCGGAAGTTCGACAGCGACGAATCGTTCGCGACGCGGGCGCGCACGCGTGTCGTCAAGCTGCAGAGCGGCGACGAAGACACCGTCGCCGTCTGGCAGGAGCTCGTCGACGAGTCGACCCGGCACTTCAACGAGGTGTACGCACTTCTCGGGATTTCCCTGACCGACAAGGACATCTACGGCGAGAGCTTCTACAACCCGTACCTCGCCGCGGTCGTCGACGACCTCGAGGAAGCCGGCTTGACCGAAGTCAGCGACGGCGCGATCTGTGTGTTCCCCGAAGGCTTCCGCAACCGCGAAGGCGACCGGCTGCCGCTGATCGTCCGCAAGCGCGACGGCGGCTACGGGTACGCCGCCACGGACCTGGCGACCGTCCGGTACTGGACGGCCGAGCGCGGCGCCACCGACCTGCTCTACGTCGTCGGGACACCGCAGGCGCAGCACTTCGCGATGCTGTTCGCCACCTGCCGCGCGGCGGGCTGGCTGACCGGGCGCGCCGAGCACATCGGCTTCGGCACGGTGCTCGGCGCGGACGGCAAGGCCATGCGGACCCGGGTCGGCGAGACCGTCAAACTGGCCGACCTGCTCACCGAAGCCGTGACACAAGCCGCCGCGGTCGTCGCCGAACGCAGTGAGCTCGACGCGCCGGGGCAGGCCGAAGTCGCCCGCGCGGTGGGCATCGGCGCGGTCAAGTACGCGGACCTGTCCGGGGACCGCGAGCGCGACTACGTCTTCGCGTGGGACCGGATGCTGGCCAAGGAGGGCAACACCTCGGTGTACCTGCAGTACGCGCACGCGCGGACGCAGTCGATCCTCCGCAAGGCGGGCGGCCTCCCCGACGGCACCGACGTCCTACTCGAAGCGCCGGCGGAGCGGGCGCTGGCGCTGAAGCTGCTCAGGTTCGGCGAAGCACTGAAAGCGACGACGAGCGCCTACGTGCCGCACAAGCTCTGTACGTACCTCTACGAGACCGCGGTCGCCTTCTCGCGGTTCTTCGAAGAATGTCCGGTGCTGAAGGCGTCTTCACCGGAGTTGCGCGCGTCCCGGCTGCGGTTGACCGCGTTGACGTCGCAAACTCTCGCGCTTGGGCTTTCACTGCTCGGCATCGAAGCGCCCGAACGGCTCTGACGGAAGGAACACGCATGATCATCGTGGCCGGCTGGCTCGCGGTCGCCCCGGAGGCCCGCGCCGCCTACCTCGAAGGCTGCGCCGAAGCCGTGCGGCTCGCGCGCGCGGCGCCGGGCTGCCTCGAGTACGCGCTGGGTGCCGACCTGCTCGACCCCGGACGGGTCACGGTGTACGAGCGCTGGGAGTCCGACGAAGACCTGGAGCGGTTCCGCGGGTCCGGACCGTCGGACGAGCAGGCGGCGCAGATTCTCGGCGCCTCGGTGGCGCGCTACCGGATCTCGGCGATCGAGGCGCCGTGACCGGCTAACAGCGCCACCAAGCCGCCGGCGGTCGACGGCGGCCGCGGTCCCGGCCCGCCGAGTCGCCACGGCGGACGACGTGGCGGAAGTCGTGACGCTGGCGGCGACGAACCCGAACCTGACCGGCACGGTCCTGGAAGCGGACGGCGGAGCGCGCCTGGTCTCACTCGGCTGAGGGACGCGGCACTTTCACGTGAAAGTGCCGCCTCACCGGGTGAGTCGGGACTGATTGGCTGGGCATCTCGCGTGATTGGGGAGGCATCACACGTGATTGGGAGGGCATCTCGCGTGATTGGGGAGGCATCTCGCGTGATCGGGAGGGCATCTCGCGTGATTGGAGGGGCGACACGGTGATGCCCCGGGAGACACGCGAGATGCCCGGCCAGTCACGTGTGATGCCCCCCGGCGCACGTGTGATGCCCCTTGGCTCGCGGGTGATGCCCGTTGGGGCGCGGGTGAGGGCGCGGGTGGGTCAGCGGCGGAGGGGGACGAGGTCGTCGGCGTGGACGACCTCGCGGCGCTGCTCGGCCGGGAGGTCGGGGGTGGAGCGGCCGATCAGGTCCGGGAGTTCCGTCGCGTCGAAGGCGACCACTCCGCGGGCCACCGGGCGGTCCTTGGCGTCCACCAGGTCGACCACGTCGCCGGCCTGGAAGTCGCCGGCCACGCCCGTGATGCCGGCGGCCAGGAGGGATCGGCGGCGGCGGACCACCGCCGTCACCGCGCCGTCGTCGAGGCGGAGCGTGCCCGTGGTGTCCGCCGCGTAGCCCAGCCAGAACCGGCGGGCCGACAGGCGCGTGTCCGCCGGGGCGAACGCTGTTCCCGGGGAGGCGGAAGTCAGCGCCGCCGAGGCTTCCGAGGCGGCGGCGAGCAACACCGGGATGCCCGCGCCCGCCGCCGTGCGGGCGGCCGCCAGCTTGGACACCATGCCGCCCGTTCCCAGGCCCGAGCTGGACATGCCGACCGAGATGCCGTCCACATCGGACTCGGACAGCACCTCCGTCAGCTTGCGGGTCGCGCCGCCGCGGGGGTCGCCGTCGTACAGGCCGTCCACATCGGACAGCAGGACCAGCGCGTCGGCGCCGATCAGGTGGGCCACCAAGGCCGCCAGGCGGTCGTTGTCGCCGAAGCGGATTTCCTCGGTCGCCACTGTGTCGTTCTCGTTGACCACCGGGACCGCACCCAGCGCCAGCAGGCGCGAAAACGTGCGCTGCGCGTTGCGGTAGTGCGACCGGCGGACGACGTCGTCGGAGGTGAGCAGCACCTGCCCGACCGTCAGCGAGTACCGCCCGAACGACTCCGCGTACGCGTGCGCCAGCGCCAGCTGCCCGACGCTCGCCGCGGCCTGCTGGGTGGCGAGGTCGCGCGGCCGCTTGCCCAGCGACAGCGGGGCCAGCCCGGCGCCGATCGCGCCGGAAGACACCAGCACGATCTGGGTATCCCGGGCGACCCGCTCGGCGATCGCGTCGACCAGCGCGTCCAGCCGGACCACGTCGAGCCCGCTGCCCGCGGAGGTCAGCGCCGACGACCCGACCTTGACGACCAGGCGCCGCGCGGCGGCGATGGCCTCGCGCGTGCCGCTCACGCGTCGAAGTCCGAGTCTTCGTCCTCCAGCTCGTCCGAGCCCGCCCGCCGGACCCGGCGGGCTTCCTTGCGCTCGGCCGCGCCGATCCGGTCGCTGCGCTCCAGCCGCACGTCGGTGCCGCGCCCGGACAGGTGCATCGCGACGCTGGGCGTCGACGGCTCCCACTCGAACTGGACGTCGCCGATCGTGACCGGGCTGCCCGGCCGCGCGCCGAGCTTCGCCAGCTCGTCCTCGACGCCGAGGCGGTTGAGCCGGTCGGCGAGGTAGCCGACGGCCTCGTCGTTGCCGAAGTCGGTCTGGCGGATCCACCGCTCCGGGCGTGCGCCGCGGACGATGAACGCGCCCTCTTCCTCGGGGTCGAGCTCGACGGTGAAGCCGGAGTCGTCGACGGCCAGCGGCCGCAGGACGATCTTCTCCGGCTCCAGCACCGGCTGCGCCTCGCGGTACTTGTCGACGATCGCGGCGAGCGCGAAGGTCAGCTCCCGCAGGCCCTTGCGGGACGCCGTCGAGACGGCGAACACCTGGAGGCCGCGGGCTTCGAAGTCCGGGCGCACGAACTCGGCGAGTTCGGCCGCCTCCGGGACGTCGATCTTGTTCAGGACGACCACGCGCGGCCGTTCTTCGAGCTTCCCGCCGAGGCTCGGCGTGTACTTGGCCAGCTCCGCCTCCAGCGCGTCCACATCGGACAGCGGGTCGCGGCCGGGCTCCAGCGTCGCGCAGTCGACGACGTGCACCAGCACCGCACAGCGCTCGATGTGGCGGAGGAAGTCCAGGCCGAGGCCCTTGCCCTCGGACGCGCCGGGGATCAGACCGGGCACGTCGGCCATGGTGAACACCGTGTCGCCGCCGGTGATGACGCCGAGGTTCGGCACCAGCGTGGTGAACGGGTAGTCGGCGATCTTCGGCTTGGCCGCGGACAGCACCGAGATCAGCGACGACTTGCCGGCGGACGGGAACCCGAGCAGGCCGACGTCGGCGACCGAGCGCAGCTCCAGGATCAGGTTGCGGGTCTCCCCCGGCTCGCCGAGCAGCGCGAAGCCGGGCGCCTTGCGGGCCTTGGACGACAGCGCGGCGTTGCCGAGCCCGCCGCGGCCGCCCTGGGCGGCGACGAACGTGGTGCCCGGGCCGATCAGGTCGGCGACCATCTCGCCGTCTTCGGTGAACACGACGGTGCCGGACGGCACCTTCATCACCAGCGTCTCCCCCGCCGCGCCGGCGCGGTTGCCGCCCTGGCCCATCTTGCCGCTGCCCGCCTTGGCGTGCGGGCGGAAGTGGAAGTCGAGCAGGGTGTGCACGTTGGGGTCGACGACCAGCAGGACGTCGCCGCCGTTGCCGCCGTTGCCGCCGTCGGGACCGCCGAGCGGCTTGAACTTCTCGCGGTGCACCGAGGCGCAGCCGTTGCCCCCGTCACCGGCGGTCAGGTGGATGACCGCGCGGTCCACGAACCGGGACGCCATGACTTTGCCTCACTTCACACTCAACGAAAGGTACGAACAAAACAAACGAGGGGTGGCACCGGATATTCCGGCCCCACCCCTCGTCAGAGGTCTCGATCGAAGCCAGGAATCAGGCTTCGACCGGCACGATGTTGACCGTCTTGCGGCCACGCTTCTCGCCGAACTGGACCGAACCGGCCGCCAGGGCGAACAGCGTGTCGTCGCCGCCACGGCCGACGTTCACGCCGGGGTGGAACTTGGTGCCGCGCTGGCGGATGAGGATCTCGCCGGCGTTGACTTCCTGGCCGCCGAAGCGCTTGACGCCGAGGCGCTGCGCGTTCGAGTCACGACCGTTGCGGGAGCTGGACGCACCCTTCTTGTGAGCCATAGCTCAGTCCTCTTTCTGAAGAACGAAGATCCGGAGAAACCCTTACAGGGAGATGGCGGTGACCTCGACGCGGGTCAGCTTCTGCCGGTGACCCTGGCGCTTGTGGTAGCCCGTCTTGTTCTTGAACTTGTGGATCCGGATCTTCGGGCCCTTGGTCTGCTCGACGACCTTGCCGGTGACCGAGACCTTCGCCAGCGCGTCGGCGTCCGTGGTGACCTCGCCACCGTCGACGTACAGAACGGCGGGGAGGATGTGCTCGGTGCCCGGCTTGCCCTCGAGCTTCTCGACCTCGACGACGTCGCCGACGGCCACCTTGTACTGCTTGCCGCCGGTTTTGACGATCGCGTACGCCGACACGGAAGTCTCCTGCATTACTCGACAATGGGTGGGGGCTCCGCGCGATCGGCCCACCTGATGGAACGGCGGTCCTGGACTCGCGCAGGCGACCTGCTCTGGTGGCAGGCCGTACTACAGGTTACGTGGGGTGCCCCGGTGCGTTACCACCGGGGTCCCCCTAGTCGTTCACTTGCTCTGGTCGGAGGCGTGCACCGGCGGGCCCGCCGGCCGCGACGCCGCCCGGCGCGGACGGCGCCGGGTGGAGCGCACGGCCGGTTCGGGCACGCTGACCTCGGGCTCGGCGACCGGCTCGGCGGCCGCGGACCCGGTGACCGGCTCCTCGGCCGGTTCCGGCGCCGGGGACCGCTCGATCTCGGGCTCCTCGTCCTGCGGCACCGGCGTCTCGTCCGACTCGGTGGTCACCGGGGTGCCGGCGACCTCCTGGGCGGGCTCGGCGGGCGGCTCGGCCGCCACCGGCGTCTCGTCCGCCTCCGTGGTCGCCGGGACGTCCGCGACCTCCCTGGCCGGCTCCGGGGCGAGCCCGTTGCCGTTCAGGGCGCCGTGGTCGTGCTCCTTGGCGGCCTTCGCGGCGTTCGCCACCGCCGCCACCGCGGACGCGATCGACTCCCGCCGCTCGGGCGGCGGAACCGCGTGCACCTCGGCCTTGGCGGCGGCTTCGGCCTGCTCCTTGGCGGCCTCCTCGCCCTTGCCGCGGCCCCGCGACCGGCGGGAGCTCTTCTCCCCGCCGCCGTTGCCGCCGTTACCGCCGTTGGCGTTCCCGCCCCCGTGCGAGGACGAGTTGTTCGCCGTGCGCTGCAGCTCGGTCGAGACGACCACGCCCCGGCCCTTGCAGTGTTCGCACGGCGCCGAGAACGCCTCCAGCAGGCCGGTGCCGATCTTCTTGCGGGTCATCTGCACCAGGCCGAGCGAGGTGACCTCGGCGACCTGGTGACGCGTGCGGTCGCGGCCGAGGCACTCGGTGAGGCGGCGCAGCACCAGCTCGCGGTTGGACTCGAGCACCATGTCGATGAAGTCGATGACGATGATGCCGCCGATGTCCCGCAGCCGGAGCTGGCGGACGATCTCCTCCGCCGACTCCAGGTTGTTGCGGGTCACCGTCTCCTCGAGGTTGCCACCCGATCCGGTGAACTTGCCGGTGTTGACGTCGATCACCGTCATCGCCTCGGTGCGGTCGATGACCAGGTAACCGCCGCTGGGCAGCCAGACCTTCCGGTCGAGCGCCTTGGTGATCTGCTCGTCGATCCGGTGGTCGGCGAACGCGTCGCCGGTGCCGGTGTAGCGCTTGAGGCGCTCGGTCAGCTCCGGCGCGACGTGCCGGACGTAGTCGTTGATGGTCTCCCAGGACCGGTTGCCCTGGATCTCCAGCTTCGTGAAGTCCTCGGTGAAGAGGTCACGCACGACCTTGACCAGCAGGTCCGGCTCTTCGTAGAGCATGGTCGGCGCGCCGCCCTTCTTGCCGGAACCGGCGGCGGCCTTCTCCTTGATGACTTCCCACTGGGCCTTGAGGCGGTCGACGTCGCGGCCGAGCTCCTCCTCGCCGATGCCCTCGGAGGCGGTGCGGATGATGACCCCCGCGTCCTCCGGGACGATCCGCTTGAGGATGTCCTTGAGCCGGCGGCGCTCGTTCTCCGGCAGCTTGCGGGAGATGCCGGTGGCGCCGCCCGCGGGCACGTACACCAGGAAGCGGCCGGGCAGCGAGATCTGCGTGGTCAGCCGGGCGCCCTTGTGCCCGACCGGGTCCTTCGTGACCTGGACCAGCACGGAGTCGCCGGTCGAGAGCGCCTGCTCGATCTTGCGGGCCTTGCCCTCCAGGCCGGCGGCGTCCCAGTCGACCTCGCCGGCGTACAGCACGGCGTTGCGGCCGCGGCCGATGTCGATGAACGCGGCCTCCATGCTCGGCAGCACGTTCTGCACGCGGCCGAGGTAGACGTTGCCGACGATCGAGCCGGAGCCCGACTGCGTCACGAAGTGCTCGACGAGGACGCCGTCCTCCAGCACCGCGATCTGGGTGGAGTCGCCGTGCTCGGCGACGACCATCGTGCGCTCGACCGACTCCCGCCGGGCCAGGAACTCGGCCTCGGACAGGATCGGGGCGCGGCGGCGGCCCGCCTCGCGGCCGTCACGGCGGCGCTGGCGCTTGGCTTCCAGGCGGGTCGACCCGCGGACGCTGCGCACCTCGTCGCGCGCCGGGCGCTCGGCCGGCTCGGCCTTGGCCTGGCGGACGTGCGTGACCGTGTTCGGCGGGTCGTCG
The DNA here is from genome assembly GCF_000695625.1 of Amycolatopsis rifamycinica. Taxonomy (GTDB): domain Bacteria; phylum Actinomycetota; class Actinomycetes; order Mycobacteriales; family Pseudonocardiaceae; genus Amycolatopsis; species Amycolatopsis rifamycinica. The sequence continues at coordinate 164,331 of NZ_JMQI01000014.1, read as the reverse complement.
GTGCCGGTGGCCTCGGCGTCTTCGCCGTCCGAGCCCTTGCGGCGGCGACGGCGGCGTCGACGGCGGGTGCCGCCTTCGCCCTCGTCGGCGTCGCTTTCGGACTCCGAAGCCGACTCAGCGGCGTCCTCGGCCTCTTCGGTATCCGCTTCGGGCTTTTCGTCGCCGTTGCGGCCCTTGCGGCGCGGCTGCTCCTCGGCCTGGTCGTCGTCGGCTTCGGCGATGTCGTCGCCGCCCTCGGCGCCCTTGCCCCGGCCACGGCCGCGACGGCCCCGGCGGCGACGACGGCGGCTGCCGGCGTCGTCGTCTTCGTCGGCACCGGTGTCGATGCCCGGCGTGGTGTCTTCGGTGTCTTCTTCCTCGGCCACCTCGGGCTCGGGCCGCGACGGCGGCTCCGCGAACGGGTCGGCGGGCTTGCGGGCCGGCTTGACCGCGGGCTCGGCGGGCTCCGGCGGCAGGAAGACCGGCGACGGCGCGGCGAACACCGGCAGGTGCGCGCGGGTCTTCTGGCGCGGCCGCGGCTTCTCGGCCTCGGCGACCGGCACTTCCGGGACCTCGGGCACCGGCGGCCGGGTCTCGGCGGGCTTCGGGGCTTCTTCCTGGGCCGCCGGCTCGGCCGGCGTGTCTTCGGTCTCACCGGGCGCGAACGCCTCGGCCACCTTGAGCGCCACTTCCCTGGTCACGCTCGACTGCGCGCTGCGCACGCTTTCGCCCAGCTCGGCGAGCTTCGCGAGGACGTCCCGGCTGTGCGACTCCAACAGCTTGGCCAGCGCGTGGACCCGGATCCGGGCGGGCAGGTCGGCCAGCGGGCCGCCCGTGGGTGTGGCGGGATTCCCGCCGGTCTGCTCGGCGGGTGTTTCCGCGTTCGACATGTGTCTCCTCCGCCCCCGGGCGCGTCTGCCGGTTCGCACCGGCAGGGACGCGGCCGCGCAGGGGCCCCTTTCTGTTCGTTCCGCCGTGGTGGTCACCAGCGGCGGGAATCCTTGCCCGACAACCGGGCGCCGCACCACCGCTTCCGGTGGGGCGCAACCCGGCCAAAGGTCTGCTCGGCGGCGTGCCTGGCCAGGCTTTCGCGGCCCCCGGGCCGCCTGCCACGTCGTCCAGCCGCCCGGTTCGCGGGCGGCGACGCGCGTCACGCTGTTCATGCACATCACCGGGCCACAACGCCACAGGCAGCACCTCTCACGTGCGCCCCGCGGCCCAGCGGCCACCCCGAGTATCCCACACCGGGTGACCACTCCGGTGTACTCGGTACCTCCCGCAGGCACCCGGGCGTGCCGAACCGGTCGCCGCGCACCCCACGGCCGGGGGAACTTCGCCGCAGCGCTTGTCCGCCGGGCACGCGGTGGTTACGGTGCGGCTCGGGGTGACCGGGATCTCGCGCGCCGGCCACCCGCGGTTCCTGCATCCGGTGGGAGGTCCGGTGTCCCTGCTGGCGCGGCCGCTGCGGGCGGCCGTGTGCACCGTCCTGGTGCTTTCGGGCTGCGTCACCCCCGGTCCCGCGGCGGCAGGCGAGTCCGGCTGCGCCCACGGCCGGGCCCTCCGCTACGTCGTCACCTTCGAGCGCGGCACCGCCGAGACCGCCGCCCGCGCGGAGATCGCCGGTGCCTGCGGCGCCACCACCGTCTACTACCCGCAGATCGGCGTCGCGGTCGCCACCTCGGGCGACCCGGCGTTCGGCGACCGGATCGGGCTCGACCGGGCCTTCAGCGCGCAGGCCGAGCGGCTGGCCACGCAGCGCGCCGCCGACGTCAAGCCGCAGCCCGCGCGGGCCACGCTGCCCGCGACCGACCCCGCTCGCGTGCCCACCGAGGACCTGGGCCCGAGGCAGTGGGACATGCGGATGATCGACGCCCGGAGCGGCGCGGCCGGCCGCCGTGACGTGGTCGTCGGCGTGCTCGACTCCGGCATCGACCCGGACCACCCGGACCTGAGCGACGCCCTCGACCGCGACGACTCCGCCGGCTGCCTGACCGGCGCCCCCGACCGGTCGCGGTCGGCGTGGGCGCCGACGACGTCGGTGCACGGCACGCACGTGGCGGGGATCATCGCGGCGGCCGACGACGGGCGCGGCGTGACGGGTGTGGCGCCCGGGGTGCGTGTGGCATCGGTGAAGGTGATCGACGACCGGGGCTACGCCGACCCGGAGGCCGTGATCTGCGGCCTGATGTGGGCTGCCTCACGGCACATGCGGGTGACGAACAGCAGCTTCTTCGTCAACCCGTGGACGCTGTCGTGCATCCGCGGCAACGACCGCGGCGTGGTGCACGAGGTGCTGGCCCGCGCGGTCGAGTACAGCACCTCGGCGGGCACGGTGAACGTCGCGGCGGCCACCAACGAAGCGGTGGACCTCACGCCGTCGGCGCGTTCGGGGGCGCGGGGCGCGGGCGGCGGGTGCGAAGCGCTGCCGGCCGGGCTGCGGGACGTCGTCGCGGTGTCGGCCGTCGGCGCGAACCGGGTGAAGGCGGGGTACAGCTCGTACGGGCTGGGCGTGATCGACGTCACGGCACCGGGCGGGGAGACGGGCGAGTGCGTGCTGTCGACGGTGCCGGGCGGGTACGCGCCGCTGTGTGGAACGTCGATGGCGGCCCCGCACGTCACCGGGGTACTGGCGCTGCTGGCGTCGGCGGAGCCGGACGCCCGGCCCCGGCAGCTGCGGCGCACGTTGCAGACGCAGGCGACGCCGATGCCGTGCCCGGCCGACTACGACCTCACCGGCGACGGGCTCCAGGACGCCTACTGCGCCGGGTACGAGGGGTTCAACGGGTTCTACGGGCACGGGATGGTGCACGTCCCGGCGCCTGCCGGGGTGCCGGCCGGGCCGCCCGAGCAGGCCCGCTGACCCCGGCGGCCCGTGCGCGATGCCGGGCCTGGCGTGATCGGGCCGGATCTCGCGTGATCGGACGGGCATCACGTGTGATCAGGCGGGCATCACGCGTGATTGGGTGGGCATCACGCGTGATTGGGGGGACGACACGTCACGTTAGGAGGAGTTTCGCGATGCGGCGGGTTGAGGCCCAGAGGCCCACCGCGCCGAGGAGGAGCAGGTAGGCCAGGTTGATCAGCATGCCGCCGGACAGCAGGCCGGTCGCCAGGCCGCGCATCAGCTCGATCGCGTGGTAGAGCGGGAGGCAGCGGACCACCCACTGCAGGGGCTCCGGGTACACCGACAGCGGGTAGAACGTCGTCGCGAAGAGGAACATCGGGGTCAGGCCCAGCTGGATGTAGTCGAACTGGGCCGTCGACCGCAGGAACGTCACCAGCGCCATGCCGATCGCCGAGAACGCCAGGCCGACCAGGAGCGCCGCCGGGACCATCAGCAGGGCCCACCACGACGCCAGCAGGCCCATCGCCGCCGCGATCGCGAGGAACGCCACCGCGTAGATGCCGCCGCGGGTGATCGCCCAGCCGATCTCGCCCAGCGCCACGTCCAGCGGGCCGATCGGGGTGGCCAGCATCGCGTCGTACAGCTTCGCGTAGCGCAGCTTGAAGAACAGGTTGTACGTCGATTCGAACACGGCGCCGTTCATCGCCGACGTCGCCAGCAGCGCCGGCGCGACGAAGGCGACGTAGCTCATCGGGTGCCCGTCCGGGCCCGTCACCTCGGTGACCAGCTTGCCGAACCCCAGCTGGAACGCCAGCAGGTACAGGAACGGTTCGACGGCGCCGGACAGGAAGATCAGCAAGCTGCCGCGGTAGACCATGACCGAGCGCTCGACGAGCGTGCGGGCGCGGCCGGCGTACAGGCCCGGCGGCAGGATGCGCAGGAACAACCCGGCGCGGGTTTCGACGGCCGTCATCAGACCACCAGCCTCCGGTAGAAGGCCCGGTGCGCGAGCACCCACCCGGCCGCGAACAAGGCCGCCAGCACGGCGAGGTGACCGAGCATCGCCCAGCCACCGACGCCGCCGATGCTCACGCCGCGGGCCAGCTGCGTGCCGTGCCACAGCGGCGAGAGCCAGGCCAGCCACCGGATCGCGCCCGGCAGCTGGGAGATCGGGAAGAACGTGCCGGAGAACAACGTCATCGGTATCACGACGAACCGGAAGATCAGCCCGAACCGCTGGCCTTCGTCGAAGGTCCGCGCGGCGAGCGCGGCCATCGGCGTGGTGCAGGCGAGCCCGGTGACGGTGCCGGCGAGGATCGCCGTCAGCACGCCCGGCCCGGTCCACGCGCCGAAGAACAGCGCGACGAACGCGTAGATCGCGCCCGCCAGCGTCAGCCGCAGGGCCGACCAGATGAGGTGCCCGCCGAACACCTGGCCCGGCGACACCGGCGTGGCCGTGACGGCGAGGTACTCCTTCTGCCACTTGAACCCGGACAGGACGGGGTAGCTCGATTCGCCGAACGCCTGCTGCGCGGCCCCGGCGGCCAGCAGCGCGGGGGCGATGTACTGCAGGTACGACAAGCCGCCGGTGACCTCGCCCGGCCGCACCTGCGAGCCGAACCCGAGCCCCATCGCGGCCAGGAAGAGCACCGGCTGCAGGCCGGTGGAGTACAAAGTGGACAGCCAGTGGCGGCGGTACCAGGTCCAGCGCCCCTCGACCAGCAGCCAGGCGCCGTGCCACTTGCCGACCACCCGGCCGGTCGAGATCGTCGCCATCAGTCCACCAGCGTCCGGCCGGTCAGCCGGAGGAACACGTCCTCCAGCGAGCTGCGGCGGACCAGGCTCGACAGCGGCCGGACCCCGCGGGCGTGCGCGCGCTCCAGCGTGTCCTCGCCCGTGTCGCTGTAGAGCAGCACCCGGTCCGGCAGCACCTCCACGCGCTCGGCCAGCCCTTCCACCTGCTGGGCCGCCGCGACCTGCTCCCCCGGCGCGAACCGCAGCTCGACGACTTCGCGCGTCGAATACCGCCGGATCAGGTCCGCGGGCGAGCCCTCCGCCGCGATGCGGCCGTGGTCCATCACCACCAGCCTGTCGCACAGCTGCTCGGCTTCGTCCATGTAGTGCGTCGTGACGATCAGCGTCGTGCCCTGGGCCTTGAGCCGGAACAGCCGGTCCCACAGCAGGTGGCGGGCCTGCGGGTCGAGGCCCGTCGTCGGCTCGTCGAGCAGCAGCAGCTCCGGGTCGTTGACCAGCGAGCGCGCGATCGTCAGTCGCCGCTTCATGCCGCCCGAGAGCGAGTCGACCTTGTCGTCGGCCCGGTCACTCAGCTGCGCGAACTCCAGCAGCTCGGCCGCCTGCCGCCGCGCCGCCGCGCGCGACAGGCCGAAGTAGCGGCCGTAGATCAGCAGGTTCTCCCGGACCGTCAGCTCGACGTCCAGGTTGTCCTGCTGCGGCACCACGCCGAGGCGCGCGCGGATCCGCGGCCCGGCGACCTCCGGGTCCAGCCCCAGCACGCGGAGCTCACCGTCGGTGCGGGGCGACACGCACGCGATCATCCGCATGGTCGACGACTTGCCGGCGCCGTTCGGGCCGAGGAAGCCGAACGCCTCGCCGCGCCGCACCTCGACGTCGATCCCGCGCACGGCTTCGAACTCGCCGAAGCGCTTCACCAGTGCCTTGGCCTGCACCAGTGCCGGTTCCCGGTCCTCCGATTCGTCCACGCTCCGCACCATAGGACCCACCACCGACAAAAACCGAACGGATTAGCCGCGGACCGTCACGACCAGCGACCGCGTGACGCCGTTGACCGTGACCGACAGCCGCGCGACACCCGGCCGCAGCGCCGCCAGCACGCCCGTCGAAGGGTCGAACGCGACGACGCCCCGGGTGACCGTCCAGTCCGCACTCACCGGGTAGGCGACCGGCACGTCACGAGTCCCTTGCCGGACCGAAGCACGCACCTGCGCGCGAGCCCCCGGCGTCAGTGCGGAGGGCCCGCTCAGCGAAAGCGAGTCGACGTTGGGCCGCGTCTCGAAGCGCACCGGCTGGGCGCGGTCGGCCGGGTCCACGCGCAGCAGCGTCCAGCCGACGAACCCGCCGTCACCCGGTGCGGCCGCCGGTGCCTTGCCGGAGTTGCCGTTGACCAGGTACGGCACCCCGTCGACGCGGGACAGCGAGAACACGCCCGCGTGCGAGGCCACCGCGGCGGCCGGCTTGCCGGAGGCCTGCTCGAACCCGGTCAGCCACTGCGTCAGCAGCGCGGCCTCCTTCCGGTCGCCGAGCTGGGAGTTCCCGGTCGGGCTGGGGTCCTTCACGGGGTGGTGCATGGCGACGACGACCCCGCGCACCGAGCGGTCGGCCGCCGCGGCGTCGAGCGCCGACCGCAGCATCCGGACCTGGTCGAACCCGCCGGCCCGCAGCGAACCGCGGGAGGAGTCCAGCAGCACCAGCCGGATGCCGTGCACGTCGACGACCTGGTGGGTGACGCCGAAGGCGGCCTGGAAGTTCGCGAGGCCGTTGCCGCCTTCGGCCTCGTGGTTGCCCGGCACGTAGTACCAGGGCACCAGCTCGCCCAGCTCCTCGGTGATCACCTGCCGGGCCAGCACGAAGTCCGGCGCGGTGCCGCGGTCGACGAAGTCGCCGTTGATCAGCACCAGGTCCGGGTGCGCCGCGACGGCTTCGCGCAGCGCCCGCCGCGCCTGGCCGACCAGCGGCCCCGCCGGGTCGTCCGCGGTGAACTGGGCGTCGCTGACCACCGCGACCCGCAGGCCGCCCGCCAGAACGCCGTCGGTGACCAGCGCCGGGTCGTGCGGCGCGGGATCGGCGGGCACGGCCGTCGTCGGCGCCACCTCGTAGGTCAGGTCGTCGAACACCAGCCGGCCTTCGTACTGCTGGTCCGGCACGTTCTCGACGGCGTAGAAGCGCGTCAGGCGCTGTCCCGCGGGCAGCCCGGCCGGGACCGCGGCCGTGACGTACCGCCAGCCCGTCCAGTCCACGCTCAGCGAGAGGTCCACAATGGACGCCACGTTCGCGGCGTCGCGCAGTTCGGCCCGCAGCCACGCGCCCTGGCCGTCACCGTTCACCCACAGCCCGATCTTCTGCGTGCCCGGCGGCACCGGGAGCGGCGAAGACGGTGTCACGTAGGCCGCGCGCGTCGCGGTCGTGCCGGTCAGCCGGTAGTCCAGCGCGAGCCCGGCACCGCCGTCGCGGCCCGGCGCCGCGGAAAGCGCCGCGCCGACGACCGCCGGGAACACCGTCGCCGCCCAGCCCGCCGGGCCGTCCAGCGGCGACGCCACCTGCGCCACGGTGCCGGCCGACGCGGCCAGGTGCGTGGCCAGGCCGGCCGCCGAAGCGGTGATCGCCGTGGCACCGGAGGCGGTCAGCGCCGTCACCGTGTAGCCGTCGCCGGACGGCTCGACCCGCACGACCGAGTGGTCGTAGTCGAGCTTGACGTCGTCGGGCTCCAGCCAGGTGCCGTAGCCGTCGGCGTCGTAGCCGTAGACCTTGAAGGTGCTTCGCGCGCCCACGCCCGACAGCGCGACCTGCTCGGTGCTCGTGCCGAGCCGGACCGGCCGGCCCAGCACCGAAAGCCCCGTCTTCCCGGACGCGCGGCCGGAACGGGCGACGACGTCGACACCGCCCGCGGTGTGCCCGGTGACGACTCCGCGCGTCACGGTCGCCCGCCGGGGATCCGACGTCGTCCAGTGCGGGTCGGCGGCCACCGCGGCGCCGGTCTCGTCGTGGCCGTCGGCGACCAGGTGCCGGGTCAGGCCGGAGAGAACGCGGTTCGCGCCGTCCGCCGCCACCGACGGCGCCGGGGCGAACCCGGTGAGCTTGCCGCTGCCCGGCACGGTCGCGAAGCCGATCCCGTTGGGCACCAGGCGTTCCCCGCCGTCGGACGGCGAGTTCCGGACGCTCGGCGCGGCTTCGCCCTCGTTGCGCGCCAGGAGCGTCGACGAGCCGCCGCCGTCGAGGTTGATGGCGTCGTCGGCGCCGAGGCTCTTCAGGTGACGCGCCAGTTCGAGCTCGGTCATCCCGCGGCTGTCGGCCTGCCGCCCGTCGACGGTGGCCAGCCACAGCTTCCGGCCGTCGGCGGAGAAGCCGACCGCGGTCCGCGGGTGCATGGCCACGTCGTCGACCGGCTGCACGACGCCGTCGCGGAGGAGGACCTTGTTGCCGCCCACGGCGACCGCGATCTTCCCGGCGTCCGAACGCGGCGCGTAGCCGACGCCGACCGCGTCACCCGGTCGCAGCGCGGCGAGCACGTCCGCCCCGGCTTCGCGGGCCAGCAGCACCGTCGTTCCCGCCGCGATCGGGCCGTCCGCCGGCTGCTCGCGCACGTCGGTGACCACGCCGTCGCGCACTTCGACCTCGCGCACGCGGGAGGCGCCCGCGACCGACGTCCGGCGGCTCGAAGCGCCCCACAGCGGCGTGTAGACGCCGATCGCGTCCGCGTCCAGGACCGGGCTGTTGAAGTGGGTCGCCCGCGCGGTACCGCCGGGCAGGGTCACGCTCGCTTCGAGGAAGACGGAGGCCAGCGCGGCCTTGCCCGCGTCGGTGATCGACGCGGTGAGGTTGTGCCCCGCGGCGGGCGCGGTCTGCAGCTGCCCGCGGTCGATGCCGACTCCGATCGGCGCGCCGGTGGCGTTGATGTCGAAGAAGTCGCCGTTGACGCCGGCCACCGCGCCGGCTCGCGCGATCTGCTGCGACAGCGGCGTGCGCGCGGAAACCGTGCCGGGGCTCAGGTACGCCGGCTTCAGCACCTTGCTGCCGAGGTCGACGGCGAGGGTGTCGCCGCGGATCCAGCCGGCCGGGTCGAACCGGTCGAACTGGGTGAGGCTCAGGCCGGGCGCGACCTCGGTGGTCGCGCTGCCGGTGACGAGCCCGTCATCGAGGTCCGCGGCGGCGAACGCGGCCGGGCCCTCGTGGGCCGACGACGCGGCGGGCGCGGCCTCGACCGGCGGCGTGCCGAGCGGAGCATCGAGGCGATCGGCGGGGACGACGAAAGCGGTGGCGAACAGGGCGACGAACGGCAGCAGCGTGCGTGACTTCTTCACCGGGTACCCCAGTATCGAGTGAGCGTGAGCCGGACCAGCACAGCGCAGCGGCACGGCCGGCGGAAGGCTTCCCGGTGAACGCCGCCTGAATGGTCTAGAACACCATCAAGGCGTCATCGGCGCGGCGAGCAGGGTTTCCGCGGCGGCGCCGGTGGCGCGTGGGTCCGGTCCAGTGCGCTTCCACAGACGCAGCAGGAGATCGCGCGCGGGAGCCTCGATGCTCGCCCCCGCCGCCACGGCCGGCCCGAGCGCGGGCGGCTCGCCGGGGTGCACGGTCCAGACGTCGCCGGTGTCGGTGGCCCGCAGGGTGACGGGCCCGGGCAACCGCGGCACGGCGTGCCAGCGCGTCACGCGCGGCAGCATCGCCGAGAACACCTCGTCGACGCCGTCCGCGGCCACGGCCGGCTCGGGCAGGTGGTCACTGCCGAGGTCGGCGAGGTGGATGGCGGTCTCGTGGACCTGACGGCGGAACCAGAACGCCTTGGTCTTCCCGGTGCCGGCGAAGTGCCAGCACGGGTCCGCGGGGTCGGCGGCGTCGAGCTCGCCGAGCAGGATCCGCGCGCTTTCGGCGTACCACGACACCAGGTCGGCGTCCGCGCCCACGGCGAAGTCCTGCGGGTGCACTTCGCCGGTGCGGACGATCGTCGCGGCCCAGCGGTGCACGTTGCCCAGGTGCGTGGCGAGGTCGGCGACGGTCCAGCCGGCACAGTCGGGCACCGCCGCGGCCGGGTCGGCCGTGCGCAGCGTCTCGGCGAACGCGCCGGTCAGCTCGGCCAGCACCGGGACGTAGTCGCGCGGCGCGAACGGCATCGTCGTCATGGGATCTCCGGGAAACGGGGAACCGGGGCCACGCGGTCGTGGCCCCGGTTCAGGAGCTTTTCGGGGGTCCGGGTGGCGGAGCCCCCGGCCCGGGGCGAAGGCCCGGATGTCACAGCATCACAGGTCCGGGAACCAGAGCTTCAGCTCGCGCTCGGCCGACTCCGGCGAGTCCGAGCCGTGGACCAGGTTGTACTGGGTCTCCAGCGCGAAGTCACCGCGGATGGTGCCCGGGGTGGCCTTCTCGACCGGGTCGGTGCCGCCGGCCAGCTGGCGGAACGCGGCGATGGCGCGCGGGCCCTCGACGGCGAGCGCGACCAGCGGGCCCGAGGTGATGAACTCCAGCAGGTCGCCGAAGAACGGACGCTCCTTGTGCTCGGCGTAGTGCTCCTCGGCCAGCGCCTGCGGAACGGTCCGCAGCTCCAGCGCGGCGAGCTTGAGGCCCTTGCGCTCGATCCGCGAGACGACCTCGCCGACGAGGCCGCGCGCGACGCCATCGGGCTTGACCAGGACCAGCGTGCGTTCAGTCACGACGGTGTTTCTCCTTAATGCTGTTTTCGGGGGTCCGGCCGGCGGCGCCCCGGCTCGGGGCGAAGCCCCGGATGCCGTTGGTGCGGTGGGTTTCGGTGCGCGCGAGCCTAGCCGACCCTGCTCAGCGGCCCGCCGGGTGCAGCGTCTTCGACCACAGGGACGCCCCGGTCGCGTCGCGCAGGTCCACCGTGAGGTCGCCGCTCGCGCCGTCGACGTTCAGCTCGCCGAAGTGCTGGAAGCCGTCGATCGGCGACGTGTTGGCCGCCGGCGGGGCGTGCACGAACACCGCCTGCGGGCCGAACGTCGGGTCGAGGGCGTTCGGCCCGAACGCGCCCGCGTTCAACGGCCCGGACACGAACTCCCAGAAGGGGTCGAAGTCCGGGAAGGCCGCCCGGTCGGGTGAATAGTGGTGCGCGGCCGTGTAGTGCACGTCGGCGGTCAGCCAGACGACGTTGCGGACGCGGCGGCGCTGGATCTCCCGCAGCACCCACGCCAGCTCGGTCTCCCGGCCGCCCGGCGCGCCCGGCAGGTTGTTCGCGACGGCTTCGATGTTCGCGCCGTCCGGGACGACCAGGCCCAGCGGCATGTCGGCCTGGACGATCTTCCACGTCGCCGTGCTGCGGCCGAGCGCGTCGGCGAGCCAGCGGGCCTGCGCGTCACCGAGGATGTAGCCGGGCTTGGTCTGGTCCGCGGTGTTGGCGTTGCGGTAGGTCCGCATGTCCAGGACGAAGACCTCGACGCGCGAGCCGTATCCGAAGCTGCGGTAGACGCGGCCGTCGACGGCCCGGCGCGAGTCGATCGGGTGCCATTCGTGGAACGCCTGGTACGCCCGCGGCGCGAGGACGTCGACGCGCTTCTCGGTGTAGGCGGGGTTGTCGATGATCTTGCCCGGGTACCAGTTGTTCAGGACCTCGTGGTCGTCCCACTGGACGTAGGCGGGCACCTGCGCGGCGAAGCGCTTGAAGTTGTCGTCGAGGCGGTTGTAGGCGTGCTGGCCGCGGAACTCGTCCAGGGTTTCGGCGACCTTCGACTTCTCGGGCGTGACGACGTTGCGCCAGGTCCGGCCGCCGGGCAGGGCCACGGTTTCGGTCAGCGGGCCGTCGGAGTACACCGTGTCGCCGCTGTGCAGGAACAGGTCCGGGCAGCGGGCGGCCATCGCGGAGAAGATCGTCATGCCGCCCAGGGCCGGGTTGATCCCCCAGTTCTGGCCGACGACGTCGCCCGACCACACGATCCGCGTGTCGCGGCGGCCCACCGGTGCGGTAGCGAACCGGCCGGTCAGCGGCTCGCTCGTGGCGCGTCCGTCGAGGGCTTCGGCGGTGACGCGGTAGTGGTATTCGGTGCCCGGCCGCAGGGCCGCGACGCGCACGCGGCCGGTGCCGCCGCTGTCCGGGCCCACCAGCGGGCCGGGGACGCGGCGGGCGTGCCGGAACGACGGGTCCCGCGCGATCTCGACGACCAGGCGCGACGGCCGGTCCGCGCGGGACCAGACGATCGCCGAGCCCGGCGTGACGTCGCCGGACTGGACGCCGTGGGTGAGCACCGGCCGGTCGCCGCGGACGAGCGGCACCGCGGCGAAGGCCGTGGACGGCACGACGAGGCCGGCGGCGACCGCGGAGGCGCCGGTCAACCCGGCCTTGAGCAGCGTGCGGCGGGAGTGTTCGGTCATGCGGGGTTTCTATCCCGCCGCGGCCAACGGCGGCTTGCGCGCGGGTGAACGAAGACTGGGGTTTTCCCCCATACCCGGACGTGATCGCCGTCGGTAGCTTGGTGGCGACAAGGGGGTACGAATGACGCACATCCGGAAGGCGCTGGCCGTTTTCGCGGCCGCGCTCTCGGTCACCGCGCTCTGTACCGGCGTCGCGGCGGCCGGGGAGGACAGCGCGAAAGCCGTCCTGCGCTACACCGAACACGGCATCCCGCACATCGTCGCCAAGGACTTCGCGGGCCTCGGCTACGGGTACGGCTACGCGGCGGCGACCGACAACGTCTGCGAGCTCGCGAAGATCTACGTCACGGTGAGCGCGCAGCGGTCGCGGTACTTCGGCCCGGACGGCGAGGGCTACCCGTCGCTGTCCGAGGCGAAGAACAACCTGCACAGCGACCTGTTCTTCCAGCAGCTCAACGACTCCGGTGTGGTCGACAGGCTGGTCGCGCAGCCCGCGCCGCAGGGGCCGCGGCCCGAGGTCCGGCAGATCGTCGCGGGCTACGTCAAGGGGTACAACGCCTACCTGGCGCGCACCGGCCGGTCCGGGATCACCGACCCGGCCTGCCGCGGCGCCGGCTGGGTCCGGCCGATCACCGAGCAGGACTTCTACCGGCACTTCTACTCCATCGCCGTCACCGGTGGCCTGGGTTTCGTCACCGAAGGGCTGTTCGCGGCACCGCCGTCCGGTGCGCCGTCGCCGGCTCCGGGCACGGCCGCCCAGCTGTCGGCGAGCCTGCGCGACGGGCTCGGCCAGGGCGGGCTCGGCAGCAACGGCATCGCCGTCGGCGCCGACGGGACCACAGCGGGCAAGGGCAGCGTGCTGCTCGGCAACCCGCACTACCCGTGGCACGACGGACGGCGGTTCTGGCAGAGCCAGCTGACCATCCCCGGCCGGGTCGACGTCGCCGGGGCGAGCCTGCTCGGCATGCCGTTCGTCATGATCGGGCACACCGCGGACGCGGCCTGGACGCACACGGTGTCCACCCCGGTCACGTTCGGCCTGTTCGAGGTGCCGCTCGCGGCCGGCGACCCGACGACGTACGTGGTCGACGGCAAGCCGGAGAAGATGACCTCCCGGGAGGTCACGGTCCAGGTGCGCCAGGCCGACGGCTCGCTGGAGCCGGTCCGCCGGACCTTCTGGTCGACGCGGTACGGCCCGGTCCTCGACGACGTCGGCGGAATCCCCATGCCGTGGACGGCGAAGTCGGCGTACGCGTTGCGAGACGCCAACGCGACCAACTTGCGCGGGTTGAACACGTGGTTCGAGCTCGACCAGGCCCGCAGCACCGCCGATGTCGTCCGCGCGATCAGCAGGACGCAGGGCGTGCCGTGGGTGAACACGATCGCGACCGACCGGGCGGGCAACGCGCTCTACGCCGACATCCAGGTCGTCCCGCACGTCACCGACGAACTGGCCCGCACCTGCAGCACGCCGATCGGGCAGCAGACGCTCGCCGGCGACGGACTGGCCATTTTGGACGGTTCACGATCGGCTTGCCAGTGGGGTTCCGACCCGGGCGCACTCGAGCCGGGGATCTTCGCGCCGTCACAGCTGCCGCAGCAGCAGCGCCGCGACTACGAGCTGAACGCCAACGACAGCGCCTGGCTCGCGAACGCCCGCGCTCCGCTCACCGGGTTTCCGCGGATCGTCGGCGATCAGGACACCGAGCGTTCCCCACGCACCCGCGAAGCACTGCTCACGGCCGAGGCGAACAAGTTCAGCACGGACTCGATGAAGAAGATGCTCTTCGCCGACCACAGCCTGTTCGCCGACCTGGCGGCGGCGGACCTGGCGAAGTTGTGCGCGTCGTTCCCGGACGGGCGGGCGCCGTCGTCGTCCGGCCCGGTCCCGGTCGGCCCGGCGTGCGCCGCACTGGCGAACTGGGATCACACGTACTCGCTCGACAGCCGCGGCTCGCTGCTGTTCCAGCGGTTCGGCATGCGGCTCGGCGGGGTCGACCGGTTCACCGTGCCGTTCGACCCGAAGGCCCCGCTCACGACGCCGAACACGCTCAACGTCGGTGACGCGGGCGTGCGGAAGGCGTTCGGTGACGCCATTGCCGAGTTGCGGGCGGCAGGATTGGCACCGGACGCACGGCTGCGCGACGGCCAAGCCGTCACACGCAACGGCGACCGCATCCCGATCCACGGGGCACAGGGATTCTTGGGCGTCCTCAACGTGATGACACCGGTGTGGGACCCGGCACGCGGCAACGCCGAGGTCGCGCACGGCTCCAGCTTCATCCAGGTGGTCGGGTTCAGCGGGAGGGGATGTCCGGACACCTCGACGTTGCTGACGTATTCGCAGTCGGCCAACCCGGCGTCGCCGTACTTCAGTGACCAGACGAAGCTCTACAGCCGGGGCGAGTGGGTGAAGGGCCGGTTCTGCGAGGGCGACATCCTGCGCTCGCCCGCGCTGCGGATCGTCGTGCTGCGCTGACGTCCTCGGTGGAGGCGGGCATTCAGCCGCTCGTCTCCACCGACAGCGCGCGAAGATCGGCGAAGGCCTCGTCGAGGTGCTCGTCCAGGCTGCGCGCGGCTTCTTCGATCCACGCGCCGGCCGCGTGGTGGAAGGTGATCCAGCCGACGTGGGCGGCCAGGGCGGCGAGCCGGTCGTCGACTCCCCGCTCGCGCAGCGCCGCCGCCAGGGCATCGGCCATCGCCGCGGCCTTGGCCAGATCGCGCTCCCGCAGCGCCGGGGTCGCGGCGATGACCGCCAGCCGGGGTTCGGCGAACGGCCGGTTGCGCTCGACGATCCGCCCGGCCTTCCGGAAGGCGCGGATCAGGACGTCCAGCGGCGGCAGGCCGTCAGGCGCGTCGGCCACCGATCGGGTCAGGTCCGCGCGCAGGGCGGCTTCGCCGTCGAAGAGCACTTCGCGTTTGTCCGGGAAGTGCCGGAAGAACGTGCGCTCGGTGACGCCGGCCCGTGCGGCGATCTCGGCCGTGGTGGTCCGGTCGAAACCGTGCTCCGCGTACAGCTCCAAGGCCGCCTGCTGGAGGCGGCGGCGCGCTTCTTCTCCGCTGCGTGGCACCCCGGCAGCTTACCCGTAGCGACAGTGGCTGACACTACGCGGTACAGTCGGTAGCGTCAGTCACTGTCACTACGGGGAAGAGAGAGTCCATGCACGTCTTCGTCACCGGCGGTTCCGGCCTGACCGGCCCCGCCGTCGTCGCCGAACTGATCGCGGCCGGCCACACCGTCACCGGCCTGGCGCGATCGGACGCGGCCGCCGCGCGGCTCGAGTCGCTCGGCGCCGCGCCACACCCCGGCTCGCTCGACGATCTCGGCAGCCTGCGCGCGGGCGCCGAAGCCGCCGAAGGTGTCCTGCACATGGCGTTCGGCGGCGACTTCAGCGATCTCGACGACATGATGCGCCGCGACCGGACGGCGATCGAAACGCTCGGCGGAGTCCTGGCCGGTTCGGGCAAGCCGTTCGTGAGCACCTCCGGCACGCTGGTCATGCCGGCCGGCCGCGAAAGCACCGAGCGGGACGAGCCCGACCCCGCGGGGTTCGCCGCCTTCCGGATCGCGGGTGAGCGGGCGTGCCTGGCCTTCGCCGGGCAAGGTGTGCGGGCGAGCGTCGTCCGGCTCGCGCCGACCGTCCACGGGCCGCGGGACCACGGCTTCATCGGCATGCTCGTGGACACCGCGCGCAAGACCGGCAAGTCGGCGTACGTGGGCGACGGCGCCAACCGGTGGCCCGCGGTGCACCGGCTCGACGCGGCGGTCGTGTTCCGCCTGGCCCTGGAGGAGGCTCCGGCGGGCAGCGTGCTGCACGCGACGGCCGAGAACGTCCCGTTCCGGAGCATCGCCGAGACGATCGGACGCGGCTTGGGTCTGCCCGTGGTCTCCCTGACCCCCGACGAAGCCGCCACGCACTTCGTCAGTCCGTTCCTCGCCAAGGCCTACGGCACGGACGCGCCCGCCTCCAGCGCGGCCACGCGGGAACTGCTCGGCTGGTCGCCCCGGCACCCGGCACTGCTCGACGACGTGGCGAACGGCGACTACCTGCACGAGGTCGCCGCACCCTGAGGGTTCTCGCGCTGAGGTAGGGCCCGGTGCCGGTGGCCGGGAGTCACCGGGCCGGGTTCGCGGTCGCCGCCGCCGTCACGCGAGTTCCGGCGGGAGGCGAAGTGTCACGGCTGGGGCTGCTGGCTCGCCAACGTCCCGGCCGCCATGCGCCGCGCCACATCACGCCGCAGCCACAGCAGCCACAGCCACACCGCCAGGAAGATCACGCCCAGCACCGCGATCGCCGGCAGCCAGAACACGAGCGCGATCAGCACCACCTGCAACGCCAGGATCACCGGCACCGCCCACGCGCGCTTGACGAACCCGCAGGTCACGATCAGCAGCACCGCCACCGCGATGACCGTCCACCCGGTGCCCGTGGAAATCCCGCCGCCGAGCTTGTTGACCACCGGCAGCGCCAGGGCGACCGTGATCGCCTCCATGATCAGCGTTCCCGACATCACGCCGCGGAAGCCCTTCATCGGGTCCTTCGGCTTGGGCGGTTCCGGGCTCACGCCGGCTCCTTCCCGAACAGCGTGCGCGCCTCGCCCACCGTCACCACCGAGCCCGTGACCAGCACGCCGCCGCCCGCCAGGGGCTCCTCCGGGTCGTCGTTGGTCTCCACCAGCGCGATCGCCGTCTCGATCGCCGTCTCCAGGTCCGTCTCGGCGACCACCCGGTCTTCGCCGAACACCGAGATCGCCAGCTCGTTCAGCTCCTCCAGCGGCATCGAACGAGGCGAGGAGTTGCGCGTCACGACGATGTCCGACACCACCGGCTCCAGCGCGTCGAGGATGCCGTGGGCGTCCTTCTCGGCCATCACGCCGACCACCGCCACCAGGCGGCGGAAGGCGAACTCCTCGGACACCGTCGTCGCGAGGGCGCGAGCGCCGTGGGGGTTGTGCGCCGCGTCGAGCAGCACCGTCGGGGCCGCGCGGACGCGCTCGAGCCGTCCCGGCGTCTCGACCTCGGCGAACGCCTCGCGCACCGCCTCGACCACCAGCTGCTTGTCCTTGCCCGCGCCGAAGAACGCCTCGACCGCGGCCAGCGCCAGCGCGGCGTTCGCGGCCTGGTGGGCGCCGTGCAGCGGGAGGAAGATGTCGTCGTACACCCCGCCGAGGCCCTGCAGCTTCAGCAGCTGGCCGCCGACGGCGATCTCCTTCTCGAGCACGCCGAACTCGCTGCCGGCTCGGGCGACCGCGGCGTCGACCTCGACCGCGCGCTCCAGCAGCACCTTCAGCACCTCGGGGTCCTGCTCGCCGATCACCGCGACCGAGCCGGGCTTGATGATGCCCGCCTTTTCGCGCGCCGCGCTCACCGCGTCGGGCCCCAGGTACTCGACGTGGTCGAGGCCGATCGGGGTGATGACGGCGACGTCGGCGTCCGCGACGTTCGTGGCGTCCCAGGCGCCGCCGAGGCCCGCCTCGAGGACCGCGGCCTCCACCGGCGCGTCGGCGAACGCGGCGAACGCCATCCCGGTGAGGATCTCGAACTTGCTCATCGCGACGCCGTCCGCGGCGGCACCGTCCACCATGGACACGTACGGCGCGATGTCGTTCCACAGCTCGGCGTAGCGCGCGGCGGAGATCGGCCGTCCGTCGAGCGCGATCCGCTCGGTGACCAGCTGCAGGTGCGGGCTGGTGTAGCGGCCGACGCGCAGGCCCATCCGGGTCAGCAGCGCGTCGATCATCCGGGCCGTGGAGCCCTTGCCGTTCGTGCCGGCCACGTGCAGCACCGGGTAACCGCGGTTCGGCTCGCCCAGCAGCTGCGTCAGCGCCGCAATGCGGGTCAGCGACGGCTCGATCTTCGTCTCCGGCCAGCGCTGGTTCAGCTCGGCCTCGACGACCATCAGCTCGCGCCGCGCCTCGGGGCCGTCCGGGTCGCCGTACTCGACCTGTTCGCCCTGGTCGTCGAGCTCGTGCAGCTCGACGTCCTCGGGCACGGTGAGGTCGGGCACCGGGCCGGTGGCGAGGTTGTCGCCGAGCTGGCCGACCCCGCCGATCCCGCCGCGCGAGCCGCCGCCGGCTTCGAACGCGGTGTCCCGGACGTCCAGTTCCGGGTCGTGGTCGTCGGACTCCTCGTACCCCGACGTCCCCAGTTCGTCGACGCCCGCGAAGCTGTCCAGATCCGACAGGTCCGGCTTGCGACCTGTCTCATCCTGCGGCACTGAATCTCCTCCGGCCTGGGGTTTCGGCTTGCTCACGCGAGTCTACGTGCGGGCGGAGGTGGCACTCTCGACGCATGCCGTTCAACCACAACGACCACTACCACCCGCTGCTGCTGGACCTGCTGCCGCCCGGACCGGGGATCGCGCTGGACGTCGGGTGCGGCACCGGCCGGTTCGCCCGCCGGCTGGCCGCGACCGGCATGGCCGTGGAGGCGGTCGACGTCTCGGCGGCGATGGTCGAGGCCGCGGCCGGACTGGGGTCGCCGGGCCCCGGCGAGATCGTCTACCGGCGGGCCGACGTCACCACCGACACCCTGCCCGAGGCGCACTACGACTACATCTCGTGCCTGGCGTCGCTGCACCACATGCCGTTCGGGACGGTCGCCAAGCTGCGCCGCGCGCTGGTGCCGGGCGGCGTGCTCGTGGTGCTCGGCCTGGCGAGACCGAGCACGCCCGCGGACTGGGCGCTGGCCCTCGCGGCCGTCCCGGTCAACGCGCTCGCGCGGCTGGTCGTCTACGCCGGCGAACGGCTGAACGGCGGCCCCGACGAAGGCCCGAAGGCCCCGATCGCCGACGACTACCCGACGCTGGCCGAGCTGCGCCGCGAGTCGGCCCGGCTGCTGCCCGGCAGCACGGTCCGGCCGTTGCTGTTCTGGCGCACTCTGATCACTTACCGTGAACAGGGCGACGGGTGACCCGACTGGCGGGTGAAGTCCGCCCCCGAGCCGTCCGGTGCTCGCTACATGTGAAGGAGCGTCTACCGGAACAGAACGGGGGTCTCCATGCGCACCGCCCGGCTGCTCGTCGCCGTCACCTCGGCAGCCATCCTGCTCACCACCACCATCACGGCCGCCGCTTCGGCGGCCGGGACCATCCACCACTATGTCGCCCTCGGCGACTCCTACACTTCCGGGCCGTTCATCCCGATCCAGCGGTCCGATCCCCTCGGCTGCGCGCGGTCGACGGCGAACTACCCCTCGGTGCTGGCGGCCGCGCTGCACCCCGCCGTGTTCACCGACGTCAGCTGCGCCGGCGCCGACACGGGATCGATGACCGCGCCGCAGAGCGTGACCTTCAACGCCACGAACCCCCCGCAGCTGGACGCCCTGCGGCTCGACACCGACCTGGTCACCGTCGGTATCGGCGGCAACGACTTCGGCCTCTTCGGCCGGCTGCTCGCGACGTGCCCGGGGTTGCGTGCGGGCGCCCCGGCCGGCAACCCCTGCGAACAGCACTTCACGGTCAACGGCGTCGACACCGTGCAGATGGCCGTGACCGCCATCCACCCCCGGGTCGAGGCCATCCTGACCACGATCCACCAGCGCTCGCCCGGAGCGCGGGTGATCGTCGTGGGCTATCCGCGGATCGCGCCGGAAAGCGGCTACTGCCCGGACGTCCTCCCGTTCGCCGAGGGCGACTACGCGTGGCTGAACCGCGTCGAGAGCGACCTCAACGCGGCCCTCTCGGACGCGGCCGCGGACGCCGCCGCGGAGTACGTCGACACCTTCGGCCCGTCGACCGGCCACGACGCCTGCGCGCGCGGCGGCTCGGCGTGGGTCAACGGCAGGAACCAGAACCTCTTCGCGGCGGCGGCCTACCACCCGCTGCAGGCCGGGATGGCCGGCGTGGCCGCGGTGGTGCTCAAGACGTTGCGCTGACGGCGGCCGAAACTGCCGGTACCCCGCGGGAGCGTGGAATTCGGGGGCTGCTCGGGCCGGTTCCGGTCCGAGCAGGCCCGAATCCGAGTTTCCCGCCGGATCCGGTTCAGGCGGAGTGTCCATCTCATCGGGCGATCGTCGGAAAGCTCCGCGACCAGCGCCCGTCGTCGACCGCATGGACGACGAACCGGGCGAGGTCGGTCCGGGGGACGCTCGTGCCGCCCTTCGGGTTGGCGCCGTCCGCTACGCGGTAGACCCCCGTCGGCGGCTCGTCGACGATGCGTGCGGGCCGGACGAAAGTCCAGTCGAGCGGGCTGTCCCGCACGATGTCCTCCATCAGGCGCATGTCGCCGTAGAGGTCCCCCAGCAGGGTGCCGGCGACGACGCGGTACCAAAGCGGATGGTTCGGATCGTCTTGGCGTGCGCCGCTGGAGGAGAGGGCGACGAGACGGCCGACACCGACGGCGACCATGGCCGCGACGAGCGTGCGGGCGCCCGCGGAATAGAGGCCGCCGGCCTTCCGGCCCGCCGGTCCGATGGCCGAGACTACGGCGTCGCGGCCCGTCACGGCGGCGCGAACGCTGTCCGGGTCCCGGATGTCGGCCCGCACGACGTCGAGCGGTGCGTCGAGGACGGGCCGGAAGGCGGCCGGATCACGCACGGCCGCGGTGACGGTGTGGCCGGCGCGAAGTGCTTCCTCGACGATGACGCGGCCCGTGGCGCCGTTCGCCCCGAACACGACCAGGGCGCTCACCGGTCGCCGCCCGTGGCCGGCGAGCGCGGGATGACCGGCGCCAGACCGGCGACGATGGCGACGAGGCCGGCCGTGCCACCGCCGAGTCCGAAGCGCGGGGGCGTCGCGGCGTTCTCCGCGCCACTCACCACCGTCACGCCCACGGGATCGATCCTTGTACCGGGGTCGCCGCGATCGGCAGACACCCGGCGCAGTCCAGGACGCCGGTCGGTGGCCGACAGGGCCTCCATCTTGTCTCCCCATCTGTCGAACAGTGTTAGTGGCGAACAGTGTACGTGGCGAACATCGTTCGTCAACGTTAGGCTGGGCGTATGCCCGGAAGCCCGCGAACCCGTCCCGCCAAACCGGCACTGAGCCGTGAGTCGATCGTCGCCGCCGCACTCGAGCTGGTCGATGAGCTCGGATCGGCGGCCGTGAGCATGCGCCGCGTCGCCACGGCCGTCGACACCGCACCGGCATCGCTCTACGTCTACGTCGCCGACCGGCAGGAACTGATGGCGCTGGCGCACGACTTGGCGGTGTCCGGCGTCGAGCTGCCGACCGATGCCGACGGGAACTGGCGGACCCGGCTCGAGCTGCTCGTCAAACGCGCCGTGGACGCCCTCGCGGCCCACGGAGACATCGCCGCGGTCGGCTTGACGGATCTCACCCCGGGCCCGAACTCGCTGCGCATCACCGAGGAGGTGCTGCGGTTGCTGCGAGTGGGCGGCATCGCGGACGAAGCCTGCGCCTGGGCTGCCGACCTGTTCGGCCAGTACATCGCCTCATCAGCCCTCGAGGAGGCGACCTCGCGCGGCGAACAGCCTCCCGGTGCCGTCGCCGCGCAGCTCGACGCCGTCCACACTGCGCTCTCCGCCGAGGACTACCCGACGATCCGCGCCCTCGCCCCCCTGCTGACCAGCGGCGACTCCGCATCGCGGGCGGCCTGGAAACTCCGGGTCCTCATCGACGGAATCCTCGCCCAGTCCCGGTGAGCCGGCCACGGCCCGGCACTCCGCGCGGGAGTGCCGGGCTTCACCGACGACTTCAGGAAGCCGGGAGAGCCGCCAGCCGGGCCGTGATGCGGTCGATGTCCGCCACCGCCGTCTCCCTGCGGGTCTTGATCTTCGCCACCACCTGCTCCGGGGCCTTCGCCATGAAGGCCTCGTTGCCCAGCTTCGCCTCCGTCTGGGACAGCTCCTTCTCCGCCGCGGCCAGGTCCTTCTGGAGCCGCTTGCGCTCGGCTGCCACGTCGACCGTTCCCGACAGGTCCAGTTCCACCGTCACCACGCCGTCCGCCAGTGCCACCTCCAGGGACGCGCTCGCCGCGAACTCCGGAGCGGGCTCCGTCAGGCGGACCAGCGACCGGATCGACGACTCGTGGCCGCCCGTGTACCCCGTCAGGCGGGACGCCACCTTCTGGCCCGGCTTCAGGCCCTGGTCGGCGCGGAAGCGGCGGATCTCCGTCACCAGCTTCTGGACGTCCGCGATCCGGGCGTCGGCCGACGGATCCGCGTAGCCCTCGAACGGGACCGGCCACGCGGCGATCACCAGCGACTCGCCGCCGGTCAGGGCCGTCCAGAGCTTCTCCGTGATGAACGGGACGAACGGGTGCAGCAGCCGCAGGACCGTGTCCAGCACGTGCCCGAGGACCGAGCGGGTGGCCGCGACGCGCGCGGGATCCCCTTGGTACAGCTGGACCTTCGCCAGCTCCAGGTACCAGTCGCACAGCTCGTTCCAGGTGAACTGGTAGAGCGCGCCCGCCACCTTCGCGAACTGGAAGTCCTCGAACAGGCCGTCCACTTCGGACACCAGGGCGGCGAGCCGCCCGAGGATCCAGCGGTCGGCCTCCGTCAGGTCACCCGGAGCAGGAAGCGGCTCGGCCAACGAAGCGCCGTTCATCATCGCGAACTTCGTCGCGTTCCACAGCTTCGTGCAGAAGTTGCGGGAGCCCGCCGCCCACTCGTCGGCCAGTGCCATGTCCGCGCCCGGGTTCGCGCCGCGGGCCAGGGTGAACCTGGTCGCGTCCGCGCCGTACGCGTCCATCCACTCCAGCGGGTCGATCACGTTGCCGCGCGACTTCGACATCTTCTTGCCGTTCGCGTCGCGGATCAGGCCGTGCAGGTACACGTGGTCGAAGGGCTGCGCCCCCTTCATCTGGTGCACGCCGAACATCATCATCCGGACGACCCAGAAGAACAGGATGTCGTAACCGGTCGACAGGACGCTCGTCGGGTAGAAGCGAGCGAGGTCCTCGGTGGCCGACGGCCAGCCCAGCGTCGACATCGGCCACAGGCCCGACGAGAACCACGTGTCCAGCACGTCCGGGTCCTGCGTCCAGCCCTCGCCCGACGGCGGCTGCTCGTCCGGGCCGACGCACACGACTTCGCCGTCCGGGCCGTAGTACACCGGGATGCGGTGACCCCACCACAGCTGGCGCGAGATCGTCCAGTCGTGCATGTTGTCGACCCAGTCGAAGTAGCGCTTGCCCAGCTCCGGCGGGTGGATCTTCGTCCGGCCGTCGCGGACCGCGTCGCCCGCCAGCTTGGCCAGCTCCTCGACCTTGACCCACCACTGCAGCGACAGCCGCGGCTCGACCACCGTGTCGCACCGCGAGCAGTGCCCCACCGCGTGGACGTACGGCCGCTTCTCCGCGACGATCCGGCCGGCCTCGCGCAGCGCGGCGACGACCGCCGGGCGCGCCTCGAACCGGTCGAGCCCCTCGAACGGCCCGGGGACGGTGATCTCGGCGCGCTCGTTCATGATCGTCAGCATCGGCAGGTCGTGGCGGCGGCCGATCTCGAAGTCGTTCGGGTCGTGCGCCGGGGTGACCTTCACCGCACCCGTGCCGAACTCCGGGTCGACGTGCTTGTCGGCCACGATCGGGATGCGGCGGCCGGTCAGGGGCAGCTCGACCTCGGTGCCCACCAGGTGCGCGTACCGCTCGTCGTCCGGGTGGACGGCGACCGCGGTGTCGCCCAGCATCGTCTCGGCGCGGGTCGTCGCCACGACGATCGCGGTGTCGCCGTCGCCGTAGCGGATCGACACGAGCTCGCCGTCGTCGTCGTTGTGGTCGACCTCGATGTCCGACAGCGCCGTCTGGCAGCGCGGGCACCAGTTGATGATCCGCTCGGCCCGGTAGATCAGGCCCTCGTCGTAGAAGTTCTTGAACACCGTCTGGACGGCCTTCGACAGGTTCTCGTCCATGGTGAAGCGCTCACGCGACCAGTCGACGCCGTCGCCGAGGCGCTTCATCTGGCCGAGGATCTTGCCGCCGTACTCGGCCTTCCACTCCCAGACGCGCTCGACGAACTTCTCCCGGCCCAGGTCGTGGCGCGAAAGCCCCTCGCCGGCCAGCTGGCGCTCGACGACGTTCTGCGTCGCGATGCCCGCGTGGTCCATGCCCGGCAGCCACAGCACCTCGTAGCCCTGCATGCGACGGCGGCGGCTCATCGCGTCCATCAGCGTGTGGTTGAGGGCGTGGCCCATGTGCAGCGAACCGGTTACGTTCGGGGGCGGCAGTACGATCGAGAACGGCGGCTTCCCCGACGAGGCGTCGGCCGTGAAGTACCCGGCCGCTACCCAGCGGTCGTACATCGGTGCTTCCTCGGCGGCCGGGTCCCAGGCACCCGGGAGGTCGGTGGTCTGCTGCGGAGCGTTCTCGGTCACAATGGACAAGTCTACGAACCCGTCACGGCGGGTCACCCAGGGGGAAGGCACTCGGGATGACACAGCCTCAGCAGCCGCAGGATCCGGACGACCGGCGCATCGAGACGCACCCGGACCTGATGAACCCCGACTGGCAGAAGTACGCGGCGCGGGACGCTTGGCTGGGCGCGAAGAAGGACCTGAAGAAGCGCCGGAAGCGCGAGCGCCGGGCGGGTGGCCAGCAGCCGGGGCAGAGCCGCTGGCCGGGCGTGCTGGCCCTGCTCATCGTGGTCGGCTTGGTCGCGGCGGCGATCATCGTGCACCAGCTCCAGGGCGTCGGCGTCAACGAATTCGCGTACTTCGGGTAACGCTCGTCCCCCGCTGTCGATGATCAGACATCGACCTTGGGGGGACGCACGTGGACGAGGACAACCTGCTCGACTCGCACCCGGACCTGATGAACCCGGACTGGCGCAAGCACGCGCAGACCGATGCCTGGCTGGGCGCGAAGAAGGACCGCAAGCAGTTCCGCAAGCAGCAGAAACGCGCCTCGCGCGGCCCGCGCCGCCGCTGGTGGATCTTCGCCGTGCTCGTGCTGATCCTGGCCGTGACCACGACGGCGATCGTGCTGGTCGGCCGCCGCCCCGCCCAGGACGCCGCGCCGCCGGACCCGACGTCGGTGCCGGACGTCGCCCCGGTCGACCTGGCCCGGCCGTACGCGCACACCCCCGCCGACGTCTGGCCGAAGAACGTCGACGGCATCACCTCGCCCGCCCCGGCCGCCGTCGGCGCCTTCAAGGCCGACGCGGTCGCCGCCGCCTACGCCAAGGTCAAGCAGGCCATCAGCGCCGCCCACCTCGACCCGGCCGTCCTGACCGGGCACGACGGGAAGGCGTTCGCGGCCTTGTTCGCTCCCGACGACCGCGACCAGATCCTCGCGGAGCTGGCCAAGAAGCCGACCAAGGAAAGTGGCGGCTTCGCCGTGTACCTCACGGAGATCGCCGACGGGTACCACCTGCTCGACGCGGGCCCCCGCACTTTCGGCACGCTCACCGCGCGCGCCGGCGGCAGGCCCGGTGAGCTGGTCGTCGACGCGAAGTACTCGGTCGCCTACGCCTTCGACCACGCCCACCCCCGGGAGCTCGTGAGCCCCGCCGAGATCGTCTCGTTCGAGCGCCTCGACGAGACGTACATCCTGCGGAGCGGTTCGTCCTTCGCGGAGAGCAGCCAGGGCCTGTGGCTCGACAAGACGACCGGCGCGTATTCGTCGGTGAGCTGCGCGGCGGCGAAGGACGGCTACCTGGCCCCGGGCTACGCGAACCCCCCGTCGGCCGCGCCGCCGACCGGCGAGCGCGACGCCCCGGGCTACTACGACCCGAAGTACCCCGTCCCCACGCTCGACGGCTGCCCGGACTGAGATCCGGCCCACTCGCCAATACACAGTCTAGACTACACAGTTAAACTGTGTACATGGGCGAAGTACCTCCGCACGTGGCCGAAAGCGCCGGCTGGATCCGCGGGGTCGTCGGGCAGCTGCACCGGCGGCTGCGCCAAGTCGACAACGCCGGGATCCTGACGCCCTCGCAGTCCGCCGTGCTGCACCGGCTCCTCCGGGACGGCCCGGCCACGCAGGGTGAACTCGCTGCCGCCGAGCACGTGCGGCAGCAGTCCATGGCCGCCACCCTCGGCGTCCTCGACGAGCTGGGCTACCTCGCCCGCACGCCTGATCCGGCCGACCGGCGCCGCGTGGTGATCAGCCTGTCCGACGCCGGGCGCGACACCGTGCGCGGGATCCAGCAGCACCGCGACGAGTGGCTGGCCCATGCCCTGCTCGACGAGCTGTCCCCCGCGGAACTCGACGCCATCACCCGCGTGCTGCCGCTGCTGCAGCGCGTCGCGCAACACTGAAGGAGTTCCTCACGACCACCGTCACCGCTCCCGCCCGGTTCGGCGCCCGCCTGGTCACCCCGCTGGTGGCCGGCGCGGTGCTCAACCCGATCAACTCCACCCTCATCGCCGTCGCGCTCGTGCCGATCGGGCAGAGCTTCGGCGCCGGCCCCGGCCAGACCGCCTGGCTGATCTCCGCGCTGTACCTGGCCACCGCGGTCGGGCAGCCGGTGGTCGGCCTGCTGGTCGACCGGCACGGCGCCCGCCGCGTCCTGCTCGGCGGCGCGACCCTGGTGATCGTCGCCGGGATCGCCGGCATGATCCCGATCTCCGTCGGGTGGCTGACCGGCGTGCGGGTGGTCCTCGGCCTGGGCACGTGCGCGGGGTTCCCGGCCGCGATGGCCGTGCTGCGCCACCACGCCGAGGCAAGCGGCCAGGGCGTGCCCGCGCGGGTGCTGTCGCTGCTGTCGATGTCCGCCCAGACGGTGATGGTGATCGGCCCGACGCTCGGCGGGCTGCTGATCGGGTTCTTCGGCTGGCCCGCGATCTTCGCGGTGAACATCCCGCTGGCCGGGTTGTCGCTGGTCCTGGCGCTGCTGTGGGTGCCGGCGGACGACCGCGGCGAGCGCACCGCCACCCGGATCGACGTGCTCGGCATCGCGCTGTTCTCCGCGACGCTGCTGGCGCTGTTGTTCTTCCTGATGGACCCCGGCGCCGAGGTCTGGCTGCTCGCCGTCGTCGCCGCGTTCGGGACGGCGTTCACGCTGGTGGAGCTACGGCGCGACGCGCCCTTCCTCGACCTGCGGATGCTCGCGGCCAACGGCGCGATCCTGCGGACGTACCTGCGGCAGGCGCTGAGCTTCATGGCCATCTACGCGATCATGTTCGGGTACGTCCAGTGGCTGGAAACCACGCGGCGGCTGTCGGAGGAGGCGGCCGGGCTGATGCTGCTGCCGATGTCGGGCACCGCCGTCTGCGCCGCGGCGTTCTCCGGGCACGCGTCCGGCGTCAAGGCGCGGCTGGTGACGGTCGCGGTGGCGCTGGCCGGCGGTTCGGCCCTGCTGCTGCTCGTCCACGACGGCACGTGGGCCGGCGCGCTGCTCGCCCTCGCCGCGTTGTTCGGCCTCGCACAGGGCCTGACCAGCGTCGCGAACCAGACGACGTTGTACCGCGAAGCGCCGGCCGAGCAGATGGGCACCGCGAGCGGCCTGTTCCGCACCGCCCAGTACCTCGGCGCGATCGTGGCCTCGACGCTCATCGCGCTTTGCTACGGCCCGCACGCGGACTCGGCAGGCCTGCACCGGCTGGCCGTCGCGCTGGTCGTCATCAGCGGCGTGCTGCTCGTGGTCACCGTGGCCGACCGGGGGCTGCGCACCGGAACGGCCTGACCCTCGTGGCGCGCGGCGATCATCGAGGCGCACGATGGACGCATGACCCGTGAAGCACCGGCGCAGGACGTGGACGAATCCCGCCTCGAGGTGGGCAAGCCGAAAGGCTGGGCGGCCGGGATCCCCGGGGTCGCCGTGTCGCTCGCGCGCAGTGTCGAACAGCTGGGCACCGGCCGGACGATCAAGGCGCTGCGGCTGCTGAACCAGCGCGAAGGCTTCGACTGCCCCGGCTGCGCGTGGCCGGAACCGCGCGAGGTCGACGGCGAGAAGCGCAAGCTGGCCGAGTTCTGCGAGAACGGCGCCAAGGCCGTCGCCGAGGAAGCCACGAAACGCCGGGTCGACCGCGAGTTCTTCGCGAAGCACCCGATCGGCGAGCTCGAAACCAGGACCGACTACTGGCTGGGCCAGCAGGGCCGGATCACCGAGCCGTTCGTGCTGCGCGAAGGCGCGACGCACTACGAGCCGATCTCCTGGGACGCCGCGTTCGAGCTGGTCGCGGGCGAGCTCAAGGCGCTGACCGACCCCAACGAGGCCATCTTCTACACCTCCGGCCGCACCAGCAACGAGGCCGCGTTCCTCTACCAGCTGCTGGTGCGCTCGTTCGGGACCAACAACCTGCCCGACTGCTCCAACATGTGCCACGAGTCCTCGGGCGCGGCGCTGTCGGCCACCACCGGCGTCGGCAAGGGCTCGGTGAGCCTCGCCGACATCCACCAGGCCGACCTCATCGTCGTCGTCGGGCAGAACCCGGGCACCAACCACCCGCGGATGCTCTCGGCGCTCGAGGAGGCCAAGGGGAACGGCGCGAAGATCATCGCCGTCAACCCGCTGCCCGAGGCCGGGCTGATGCGGTTCAAGAACCCGCAGAACGTCCGCGGTGTCATCGGCAAGGGCACCCCGCTGGCCGACGAGTTCGCCCAGGTGCGCCTCGGCGGCGACCTCGCGCTGTTCCAGGCCGTCGGGCACCTGCTGCTGGCCTGGGACGCCGAAGCGCCGGGCGCGATCGTCGACCGCGAGTTCGTCGAGCGGGTCACCGAAGGCTTCGACGACTACGCCAAGCACCTGCAGGAGATCGACTGGCCGGAGATCGAGCGCGCGACCGGCCTGCCGCGGGAGCAGATCGAGCGCGTCGCGCGGATGATCGCCTCTTCCGAGCGGACGATCTACTGCTGGGCGATGGGCCTCACCCAGCACAAGCACGCGGTGCCGACGATCTCCGAGATCGCGAACCTCGCCCTGATGCGCGGGATGATCGGCAAGCCCGGCGCGGGCCTGTGCCCGGTGCGCGGGCACTCGAACGTCCAGGGCGACCGGACGATGGGCATCTGGGAGAAGATGCCGCAGTCGTTCATGGACGCGCTGGCGGGCGAATTCGGCATCGAGGTCCCGCGCGAGCACGGCTTCGACACCGTCGACGCGATCCGGGCCATGCGCGACGGCCGCGGCAAGGTGTTCTTCGCCGTCGGCGGCAACTTCGCGTCGGCGACGCCGGACTCGGAGCTGACCGAGAAGGCGCTGCGCTCGTGCTCGCTGACCGTGCACGTGTCGACGAAGCTGAACCGCTCCCACGTCGTGCACGGCCGCACCGCGCTGATCCTGCCGACGCTCGGCCGCACCGAACGGGACGTCCAGGCGAGCGGCGAGCAGTTCGTCACGGTCGAGGACTCGATGTCGCAGGTGCACACCTCGCGCGGACGCCTGAAGCCGGCGAGCGAGCACCTGCTCTCGGAGGTCGCCATCGTCTGCCGGCTGGCCGAGAAGCTCTTCGGCGCGGGCCACGCCGTGCCGTGGCGGACGTTCGAGACCGACTACGACCTGATCCGCGACCGGATCTCGCGGGTGGTGCCGGGCTGCCAGGACTACAACCGCCGCGTCCGCGAGCCGGACGGCTTCGTGCTGCCGCACGCCCCGCGCGACTCCCGCGAGTTCACCGGGACCGCGAACGGCAAGGGCAACTTCACGGTGTCGGAACTGGAGTACCCGCGCGTTCCCGAGGGCCGGCTGCTGCTGCAGACGATGCGCAGCCACGACCAGTACAACACCACGATCTACGGGCTCTCCGACCGCTACCGCGGGATCGAGAACGCCCGCCGCGTGGTGCTGGTGAACCCGGCCGACCTCACCGCGCTCGGCCTGGCCGACGGCGCGCTGGTCGACCTCGTCTCGGAGTGGCGGGACGGTGACCGCCGGGCGCCGGCGTTCCGGGTGGTGGCGTACCCGACCGCACGCGGCTGCGCGGCGGCCTACTTCCCGGAGGCGAACGCGCTGGTGCCGCTGGACTCGGTGGCGGACAAGTCGAACACGCCGGTGTCGAAGGCCATCGTCGTGCGGCTCGAACCGGTCCGGGCGGAACCTCAGCCCTGAAAGTCCTTCCGCAGCGTGCCGGTCATGTCCGTGACCACGGCCTGCACGCTGTCCAGCGTCGCGGGCGGGATCAGCGCGGCCTCGGTGCCCCCGTCGGCGATGGCCAGGCCGCACACGACGTTGCCGGTCCGGACCGCACCCCACTGTTCGGAGAAGCCGGCCTCGTCGCCGACCCCGGTGGCGAGCCGGACGCCGGAGTGGTCACCGAGCGCGTCGGTCATCAGCTGGCTGGCCTTGGCGGCGGCCTCGTCGGCGTCAGACTGCGTGAACCGCACCACGGCGATCGTGACGAGCCGGTAGTCCTGCAGGTTGGGCTTGCCGCCGCCGAGGTCGCGCGCGTACAGGCGGCGGCACGTGGTGACCTCGTTGTCCTCGGTGGCGCGGTCGCCGGGAACGACCTTGGTGTCGGCGGCCTTCACCGAGTCGGCGGGGATCTCGACGGTTCCGGGCGCGAGCTGCGCCTGCGCGTTCGGCCCGACCAGCCGGCAGGCGTCGATCGCGTTCGGGTAGTGCACCGATGCGGACGCCGACTGACACCCGGCGCAGAGAACGGCTGAAGCGAGGACGGGCAAGATCCACCCACCCCGGGTGACGCTGGTGCGCATAAATTCCGGACTTTCCGTATTCCCTGAAACCGATTTTCCGGATCGCTCCCCGATCGGGTGAACTTTCCGGCCCCGAGCGGGTCTTGCCCCGCCGATGGTCATCGCACCCTGCCTCACCAGTGCGGCAACGTCAAGACCACTGACCCCGGTGGTCCACTGTGGTCCAGTCGGGCCGTGTTCGCGGGAATTCCTCGCGCATTTCCGGGATCCGGCGGAAAATCCGGTACTCGCAATCACTCGCCGGTCAATTGACGCAGACGACACCGTTCGACGTGATCGGCTCGTCACCCGCGCCCGCGGGGGCGCCGCCACCGGCGGCCGCGCCCGGACCGGAGTAGACCGTCCCGAGCACCACCTCGACGTGCCCGGCCGGCACCGACGCGGACGGCTGCGTCGCCAGCCCGCCGAGCAGCTTCGCCACCTCGGCGCCGCGTCCGGCCAGGTCGGGGCGGAAGCGGACCAGCGACGTCCGCCGGGCGGCGGTGTTGCCGGCCGGGCTCGCGGTGAACCCCTTCTCCCGCAGCACGCCCGCCACGCGGGCCGCGAGGCCCTCCTTCGAGCTCGCGTTGGCGACGTCGACCGTGACCGGGGCGGCCGGCGAGGCCGGTCCGGTCGGTCCGGCGGGCGCGGCGGTGCCGATCAGGCTCGCCGCGAAGGCCTTCACCGCGGCCGGGTCGACCTGGACCGCCGTGGCGCGGGGGTTCGCCGAGTCGTAGCGGTAGTCGACGTTGACCACGGGGATCGTCGCGAACTGGATCCCGCCGCCGCTGACCCCGCGCATCTGCCCGACGAAGTCGAGGAGGTTCCACGACGCGTCGAGCACCACCGAGCGCTTCACCGCCTCGATCAGGTCCGACAGCTTCCCCGGATCGGCCAGCGTGCCCGCCGACAGCACCTGCCGGGCCAGCCCGGCGAGGAACACCTGCTGGCGCCGGACGCGGGCGAGGTCGGTGCCCGGCAGGCCGTCGCGCTGCCGGACGAAGGCGAGCGCGTCCGCTCCCGCGACGCGCTGCGGCCCGGCCGGGAAGTCGGCGCCGGAGTTCTTGTCCTTGGTGGCTTCCTTCAGGCAGACCTCGACCCCGCCGACGGCCTTGCTGATCTCGTAGAAGCTGAGCAGGTTGACCTCGGCGAAGTGGTCGATCTTCACCCCGGTGAGGTCTTCGACCGCCTGGCGGGTCGCGCGCCGCGCGGCGGTGAGCGCACCCTGGTCGATCTTCGCCTTGTCGGTCTCGCCCGCCTTGCGCAGCCGCCCCGCTTCGGCCGCCTTCGCCCGCCCGAACGCGGCGTTGATCTTGCCCTTCCCGCCCGGCATCGAGACGTAGCTGTCCCGGGGGATGGAGAACGCTTTCACCTCTTTGGTGCCGTTCGGGATCCGCAGCACGATCAGGGTGTCGGTGAGGTCGTCCCCGTTGGCGCCGGCCCGCAGTTCACGCAGCACTTCCGGCGCCAGCGGCCGGCCCTGGTTGTCGCTCCGGGAGTCCCGGCCGACCAGCAGGATGTCGAGCGAGCCGTCGGCGGGCTGTTCGCCCGGCTTCGTCTCGCCCTCGGCGTCGATCACGCTGTCGCGCGTCACCTCGTCGAGGGCGCGGAGGTTCGCGTAGCCGTACGCCGTGCCGCCGAACACGACGAGGGCCAGCCCGGCGACGACGATCTTCCCCAGTGCGCGCACGCCTCCCTTGACGCCCGGACGCCGGGATCCGCTGCACGGGTGAGAGCTGCGTCACATCCGAAGGTGTGAGGCCCCGTTGAGGTCGAGGATCGCCCCGGACGCCCAGGTCGCTTCCGCGGAGGCCAGGTAGACGACGGCCGCGGCGACCTCCTCGGGGGTGCCGACCCGGCCGAACGGGCTCTGCGCGCGCAGGTCGTCGTCGATCCGGGCGGCCACCCGCTCGGTGGCGGTGAAGCCGGGGGCCACCGACGTCACGGAGATCCCGTGCGGCGCCAGTGACACGGCGAGCGACTGACCGAGGGCGTGCAGCGCGGCCTTGCTGGCGCCGTACGCGGGGTGGTCGGGCTCGCCCTTGAACGCCCCGCGCGACCCGATGTTGACGATCCTGCCCGGCACCCCGCGTCCGATCAGGTGCCGGGCGACGCAGTAGCTGAGGTTCGCCGCGCCGAGAAGATTGACGTCGACCGTGCGCCGCCAAATCCGCTGCCAGTCCGCATAGGACACTCCGGCGACCGGGTGCGCGGTCTCGGGCGACGTCGCGACGGCGGCGTTGTTCACCAGCACGTCGACGCCGCCGAGGCCAGCTTCGGCCGCGTCGGCGATCTTTCGGGCCGCTTCGGGATCGGCGAGGTCACCACCGATCAGCACGTGCCCTTCGCCGGGAAGCGCCTTCAGCGTCTCCTCGGCGTCGGCGGCTCGATGTCCATAGTGGACGGCGATCCGGTCGCCGCGCGCCGCGAACGCCGTGGCCACGGCGCGCCCGATGCCGCGGGACGCGCCGGTGACCAGGACTCCCCTGCTCATCCGAACAGCTGGACCAGCTTCAGCAGCAGCTGGTAGACGCCGTACCCGAACGGGAGCACCACCCACGCCCAGGCCAGCACGATCAGCGGCACGCGGTTCGATTTCGTCGTCGGCTCGCTCATCACGCCTCACTCCTCGCGGCCTCGGGGACCGGCTCGTGGAACTTCTCCTTGACCGGGCGCACCAGTTCGTTGGCCACGAAGCCGACCACGAGCAGGCCGATCATGATGTAGAACGACGTCGTGTACAGGTCCGGGCCCGACTTGCCCGCCGCCTTCTCGCCGTCGGCGATGCGGTTGACGATCAGCGGGCCGAGCACGCCCGCCACCGACCACGCCGTGAGCAGCCTGCCGTGGATCGCGCCCACCTGGTAGGTGCCGAACAGGTCCTTGAGGTACGCCGGGACCGTCGCGAACCCGCCGCCGTAGAAGGACAGGATCACCATCGCGCACAGGATGAACACGAGCTTCGACGAGTTCTGCGTCAGCGCGATCACCAGGTACAGCAGCGCGCCGACGCCGAGGTAGGTGCGGTAGATGTTCTTGCGGCCGACCAGGTCCGAAGTGGACGACCAGACGAACCGGCCGAGCATGTTGCACAGCGAAAGCAGGGCGACGAACCCGGCCGCCGCGGCCACGCCCACCGGCGTCGGCGTGCCCTTGAAGAAGTCCTGGATCATCGGCGACGCCTTCTCCAGGATGCCGATGCCCGCGGTCACGTTGAAGCACAGCACCACCCACAGGCACCAGAACTGCGGCGTCTTGATCGCGTTGGCGGCCGAGACGTTCGCCGTGCTGATCATCGCCGTGCCGTGGTCGGTCTTCGGCTCCCAGCCGTCGGGCTGCCAGCCGTCGGCCGGCACCCGCACGAGCAGCCAGCCCATCGACATGAACGCCGCGTAGACGAGGCCGTGGACCAGGAACGCCGTCGCGATGGTGCTCGTCGTCGGCGCGGAGCCCAGCATGGACGACGACCACGGCGAGGCGATCAGCGCGCCGCCGCCGAAGCCCATGATCGCGATGCCGGTGGCCATGCCCGGCCGGTCCGGGAACCACTTGATCAGGGTCGACACCGGCGAGATGTAGCCGATGCCCAGGCCGACGCCGCCGATGCCGCCGTAGCCCAGGACGACCAGCCAGAACTGCCCGGTCGCCACGCCGAGCGCGGAGATGAGGAATCCGCTGGCGAAGCAGCACATCGACACGAACATCGCCCAGCGCGGGCCGTTGCGCTCGACGAGCGTGCCGCCGAACGCGGCCGACAGCCCCAGCATGACGATGCCGAGCTGGAACGGCAGCGAACTCTGCGTGCCGTTGAGGTGCATCGTCTTCTCGAGCGGGGTCTTGAAGACGCTCCACGCGTAGGCCTGCCCGATCGACAGGTGTACCGAGAGGGCCGCCGGCGGCACCAGCCAGCGCGTCCAGCCCGGCGGTGCCACGATCCGAGATCGGTCCAGGAAGCCGAGAGCCATCGGTTCCCTCCGTATTCTGGGGGTTGATGGTGGGAATGTATTACTAAATTCCCGGCGTTGCACCATACGAGTGTCGAACTTCCGGGCAGGGAAAGGTGTGCCGATGGGCAGGGTGACCGTGCGCAGGCCGGTGCGGCGGATTTCCGCGACCGGGGACCGGCGCCGCCCCGACGCGCTGGCGGCCGAAGAGCCCCTGGAGCTGCGGGTCGGCGGCCGCGCGCTGGCGGTCACCATGCGCACGCCGGGGCACGACGTCGAGCTGGCCCACGGCTTCCTGCTGTCCGAGGGCGTGATCGGCGGCCGGGAGGACATCGCCGTCGCCCGCTACTGCGACGGCGTCGACGACCAGGGCCGCAACACCTACAACGTGCTGGACATCGCGCTGGCCGACGGCGTCCCGCCGCCGGACACCGGGGTCGAGCGCAACTTCTACACGACGTCGTCGTGCGGGGTCTGCGGGAAGGCGGCGCTCGACGCGGTCAAGCTCCGCACCCGCTTCTCCCCCGCGTCGGCGGAGTTCGCGGTGAAGAGCGAGACGCTGGCCGCCCTGCCGGACGCGCTGCGCGCCCGCCAGAAGGTGTTCGCCAGCACCGGCGGCCTCCACGCGGCGGCCCTGTTCACCCCGGACGGTTCGCTCGACGTCGTCCGCGAGGACGTCGGGCGGCACAACGCGGTCGACAAGGTCCTCGGCTGGGCGGTCCTCGAAGGCCGGGTGCCGGCACCCGGCCACGGCCTCCTGGTGTCCGGGCGCGCGTCGTTCGAGCTGGTGCAGAAGGCCGCGATGGCGGGCATCGGGCTGCTGGCCGCGGTGTCGGCCCCGTCGTCACTGGCGGTGGAGCTGGCCGAGGAGAACGGCATGACCCTCGTCGGCTTCCTCCGCGGCGACTCGATGAACCTCTACACCGGCGACCACCGCATCCTGACCTAGCCGACCGGGCCGAGCGTCGTGTCCGGACGGTCGACACGCGTGTTCAGAGGGTCGACACGGGTGCGGTGGGGACCCAGTTGCCGTGGAAGCCGTGGGGCACGCGGTCCGGCAGGTGGATCGCCGCCACCGTCTCCAGCGTTTCCGCGTCGAGGATCGTCAGGTCGCTGCGCTGGGTCGCCGGGTCGAAGACGAAACCCAGCAGGACGCCGGCGTCCTCCGCCGCCTCGTCGTGGCGGGGGACGAACACGAATTCGCCCGGCTGGCGGCCCGCGCCGAACGCGCGCTCCGCCCGCGAGCCGGTGTGGAAGTCGTGCTTGAACAGTGAGCCGCCGGGGGCCGCGCCGCCCTCGGCCGACATCGCGTAGCCGTAGCGGTGGCGGTGGCCGACGAGGCGCTCGTCCACGCGCGGGAACTCCTGGCCGCGGTCGTCGAGGCGCTCCTCCAGCACCTTGCCCGCCGCCAGGTCGACCGTCCAGCGGTCCAGGGTCGGGCCGCCCTCGTCCGGGCCGTGCAGCTCGCGGTCGAACATCCGCGCGTGGCGGACGACGTCCAGCACGACGCTGTCACCGTCGTCGTAGGCGTTGAGCGGGTGGAAGACGTAGCACGGCTCGACGTCGAACCAGCGGACGTCGGAGTTGCCGCCCTCGCGCGGCATGACGCCGATCCGCGCCGGGTACTTCGGGTTCCAGCGGTACGGCAGGCCGCCGTTCGCGCCGATCTTGCCCGCCATCATCGCGGTCACCGGGTCGGGCACCCGGACCTTGCCGACCATGGCCGACACCACGAGCTTCGCCGGCGTGCGCAGCGCGGCCGGCACGCTGGCGGCGACCGCCATCTCGGCGCTGAACGTCACCGGCAGGTCGTAGAAGACGACGTGGTTTTCGGTCAGCGAGAAGTCGTGCATCATCGGTGAGCCGGTGACCTCGACGTCGACCGTGCGGCGGGCCCGGCCGTGCACGTCGATCACCGAGTACTGGACCTTGTTGCCCATGCCGAAGAAGTACGAGACGGCGTGCAGCTCGCCGGTGCGCGGGTCGCGCTTGGGGTGGGCGGTGTAGCCGCCCGGGAGCGTCCCGTCGAAGTCGCAGCGGCCGACGGTGTCGAGCTCGTCGGTCAGCTCGTAGATCGGCGCGCCCGCCTCGACCAGGGCGAGGGTCTTGCCCGCGTGGCCGATGACGTTGGTGTTGGCACCGAGCGCGTCCAGCCCGCAGAACCGGCTCGCGTCCTCGCCGTTCAGCGCCGCCGCGACGGCGGGGTTGCGGACCCACCGGTTGCGGTACCACTCGGCCTGCCCGTCGCGCAGGCGCACGCCGTGGACCATGCCGTCGCCCATGAACCAGTGGTAGGCCGCCGGGTCCACTTCGGACAGGGGGTTGGGGCCGTTGCGCAGGTACCGGCCGTCGAGGAACTCCGGGATCCGGCCGGTGACCGCGAGCTCGGTGATCGTGTGCTCCCGGCTGACCGGGGCGAAGTTTCCCTCGAGGAACTTGTTGCCCATGTGACCCCTCCACGGATTCCATAACTCGGTTATAGAAACAGGTATAACAGGGTTATGGGATACTGGCAAGCATGAGCCCGAGACCGCGCGCGAACGACGTGAAGACCCGGCTCGTCGAGGCGGCCATCCGGCTGCTCGACGAGAACGGCCCCGAAGCCCTGCAGGCCCGCAAGCTGGCGGCGGAGGTCGGCGTCTCGACGATGGCGGTCTACACGCACTTCGGCGGGATGGCCGCGCTGGTCGACGAGGTCGCGCGGGCCGGCTTCCTGCGGCTCTCGGCCGCCCTGGCCGAGGTCGGCGAAACCGATGACCCGGTGGCGGACATCTTCAGCCTGGCCCGCACCTACCGGCAGGCGGTCGCCGAACAGCCGCAGCTGTTCGCCGTGACGTTCGGCCAGTCCGCGCCCGGCGGCAAGCGGGCGACGCTGTCCGATCTGACCACCGCCGAAGGCCGCGAAGCCGCTCAGGAGGGGCTCGAGGCCTTCGCCCACATCGTCCGGGCGACCGAGCGGGCCATCGCGGCCGGCCGGTTCCGGCCCGCTGACGAGTACCAGGCCGCGGCCCAGCTCTGGAGCGCGCTGCACGGATTCGTCACACTGGAGGCGTCGGGCCACTTCGGCCCCGGTGAACAGGGCATAGACCACATTTTGATCCCCCTCGGGATCACCATGGCGGTGGGTCTCGGGGACACTGTGGACCGGGCCGGGCGCTCGGCCGAGGCCGCGCGGGCGGCTTGGCGGGCGAGGACCGGAAACGCCGGGCAGGGTGATAACGAATAACCCGGTGAACAGGGCGCGGGGGAACGCGGAGCGGGTGCGCGGCGTCCTTATGGAGGGGCCAGGGGGATGGAGACAGGGTGAACGAGCACAACGGGGACGCGGAGCCGGCCGGAGCGGTCGCCGGAGCGGTCCAGGGCGCCCGGCGGTGGATCGGCCGCCGGTCGGTGCTGATCGCGGGCGCGTCCGGGCTGGCCGTGACCGGGCTGGCCGTCGGCACCGCGACCGGCAAGCTGCCGTTCAGCCAGGCCCTGCAGCGGACGCTCGGCGTGACGTCGTCGAACCCGACGACCCAGCTGGGCAGCACCCGCGTCGAGCGCGTCTACTCCGCGGCCCGCGGCCGGATGGTCGACCTGGTCTTCATCCTGCCGTCGAAGACCCCGCCGAAGGGGCTGCCGATGTCGCTCATGCTGCACGGCCTGCACGGCAACGCCCGCAGCGCGGCCCCGACCGGCACGCTCAAGCAGCTCGCCAGCGACGTCGCCCGCAAGGCCGTCCCGGCGTTCGGCTTCGTGGCCGTCGACGGCGGCGACAACTACTGGCACCAGGTCCACCCCGGCGACGACCCGATGGCGATGCTGCTGGAGGAGGTCCCGCAGTGGCTGCGCGCCCGCGGCTTCGCCGGTCCCACCGGGCAGCCGTTCGCCTGCACGGGCGTGTCGATGGGCGGGTTCGGGGCGCTGGTGTACACGCGCCGCCGGGTCGAGCGGCGCCAGCCGCCCGCCGCCGTCGCGACGCTGGCCCCGGCGCTGATCACGTCGTGGCCGGAGATGGCCAAGCGGCACATCTTCACCGGCATCCAGGACTGGGCGGCCCTCGACCCGCTGCGGCACATCGACGAGACCAAGGGCGTGCCCAACGGCATCTGGTGCGGCACGGAGGACTCGTTCATCACCGGCGCCCGCCGCTACATCGAGGCGGCCCGCCCGGCGGTGGCGCACACCGCCCACGGCAGGCACGGCGACCCGTTCAACCGCACGGTGGTCCCCAGCCTGGTCAGCTTCCTCGGCAAGCACGTCCCCCGCGCCGACTGACCCGTACCCCGCCGGACGACACGCGTACCCCGACGGACGACACGCGTACTCAGCCGGACGACACGGCTGCGCCCGGCACCGGCCGCCGTGTCGTCCGGGCAGGTGCGCGTGTCGTCCGGGCGGTGCGGGTCAGCGGGTGAAGTGGATGCGGGTGGTGGTGCGGCCCGGGACCCAGTACGTGCGGACTAGGTCGGCCAGGCGGTTGACCAGCAGCAGGCCGCGGCCGCCCAGCGTGGCCGCCCCGGGCGGGATGCGGCCGGCCAGCGGCTCGGCGATCGTGCCGTCGTCGCTCACCTCGCCGACCACCTGCGACGGCTCCGCCCACAGCCGCAGCACGCCGGTGCCGCCGCCGTAGAGCACGCTGTTCGTCGTCAGCTCGGCGATCGCCAGCGCGAAGTCGTCGCGGCGGGGACGGCGCAGGCCGTGCCGGGCCGCCCAGATCTCCGCGAAGCCGCGCAGCGACGCCAGTTGCCCGAGGTCGAACCCGCGCTCGACCGCGCCCGGCGGCGGCTCGAGCGGAAGGGTGAAGTCCGCGCGGACGCCGTCGGGGTCGAAGCGCGAGCTGGTGAACGGCCCGGCCAGCCCCCACAGCTCCGGGTGGGTGCGCTCGGCGTCGGCCAGCACCGCCGGCAGTAGCTCCCCGACGTCGTACGGGCAGAGGATCGCCAGGTCACGGCCGGCGAAGGCGTTGTTGATGAGGGCTTCGTGCTCCACGCACGCCGGGTACTCCGAGTCCGTGCGGCCGGCCCAGATCGGCTCTCCGACGATGCGCACCGGGCCGTCGTGCTCGCCGGCGAAGGCGTGCAGCACCGAGGGCAGGATGGCGCCGGGGTTGCGGCCCGCCCGCTGCATGTCGATCAGCCGGACTTCGGTCGCCCGGTCCTCCAGAGCCTTCTCGATCAGCAGCAGGTTGCGGCCGGGAACGGCGACGGCCGCAGGTTCGCCCCGATCGAGTCCTTCGAGCAGGAACGGAATGACACCGTCCAGGTACTCGGTGTCGCCGCGATAGAAAAGTGCCGGATGCCGGAACGGTCTGAGGGCATCTACCACGGGATTGACTTACCCCACCGCGGACGTCCGCAAACCCGCCGGACGCCGGTACTTCACTCCACCCAACGGCCGACGACCGCGATCAGCCAGAACCCGACCATGGTCGCCACCCCGAAGAGCAGCACCCAGTTGAACAGCTGACGCCGCTCGGTCACGCCGCGGGCCTGCCGCAGGCCGTAGGCCGCGACGACGAACAACGGCACGGGGATCAGCGGCAAGGGCGACAGCCGGGACACGACGGCGACGACGCACGTGCCGGTGAACACGGCCAGCATGCCCATCAGCACCCGGGGCAGCCACGGGTACCGGTCGGCGGCGGACGCGATCACGCGTTCGCTCAGCTCGCGAAACCCCAGGACCCGCCCGGCCGGGGTGGTCCCGGCGGGTTCCGGGGCCGGCGGCGCCGGCGCTTGCACGCCGCCGCCCGGAGCGGCCCCGGAACCCGGGAAGGAATCAGCAGTCATTCAGCTTTCCTGTCGGGTCTCCGGACCGGGCGGCCCGGAGACGCCCGGCGCGTCAGGCCGACTTCTCGCCGCGCTCGCTGCGCGCGCGCCGCGTCGGCTGCCGGGCGACGATCGTCGGGTTCACGTTCTCCCGGACGGTCTGCTCGGTGATGACGACCTTCGCCACGTCGTCGCGGCTCGGGATGTCGTACATCACCGGCTGGAGCACTTCTTCCATGATCGCACGCAGCCCGCGGGCACCGGTCCCGCGCAGGACCGCCTGGTCGGCGATGGCCTCGAGCGCGGTCTTGGTGAACTCGAGCTCGACGTTGTCCATCTCGAAGAGCTTCTTGTACTGCTTCACCAGGGCGTTGCGCGGCTGGGTCAGGATGTTGACCAGCGAGTCCTTGTCCAGGTGGTTCACCGTCGCCACGACCGGGAGGCGGCCGATGAACTCCGGGATCAGCCCGAACTTGATCAGGTCCTCCGGCATGGTGTCGGAGAAGACGTCGCTCTCCTCGATCTCGGACTTGGTGCGGATCTCCGCGCCGAAGCCGAGGCCGCGCTTGCCGACGCGCTCGTTGATGATCTTCTCCAGCCCGGCGAACGCGCCGGCCACGATGAACAGCACGTTCGTCGTGTCGATCTGGATGAACTCCTGGTGCGGGTGCTTGCGGCCGCCCTGCGGCGGCACCGAGGCGGTGGTGCCCTCGAGGATCTTCAGCAGCGCCTGCTGGACACCCTCGCCGGAGACGTCGCGGGTGATCGACGGGTTCTCGCTCTTGCGGGCGATCTTGTCGACCTCGTCGATGTAGATGATCCCGGTCTCGGCCCGCTTGACGTCGTAGTCCGCCGCCTGGATGAGCTTGAGCAGGATGTTTTCGACGTCTTCGCCGACGTAGCCCGCCTCGGTCAGCGCCGTGGCGTCCGCGATGGCGAACGGCACGTTCAGCAGCTTCGCGAGCGTCTGCGCCAGGTAGGTCTTGCCGCACCCGGTGGGACCGAGCATCAGGATGTTGGACTTGGCGAGCTCGACCGACTCCTCCTTGGAGTCCTTCGGCCCGGCCTTGTCGTCCGCCTGGATCCGCTTGTAGTGGTTGTAGACCGCTACCGCGAGGGTCCGCTTGGCGTCTTCCTGACCGATGATGTACTGCTCGAGGAACTCGTGGATGTCGGCGGGCTTCGGCAGCTCGTCGAGCTTCACGTCGCCGGCTTCGGCCAGCTCCTCCTCGATGATCTCATTGCAGAGGTCGATGCACTCATCGCAGATGTAGACCCCGGGGCCGGCAATGAGCTTCTTCACCTGCTTCTGGCTCTTCCCACAGAAAGAACACTTCAACAGGTCTCCGCCGTCACCGATCCGTGCCATGGCCGTTGACCTCGTCCCCTCCGGCGCGGGTTTCCGCGCCTGACTGTGTTGCGACGGTGCGACCCGCCGGTCACAGGTGACCGGGTGCGAGCCTCACGCATTGCCACTGACGGTACCCGTCCGATGCCGCGAGCGGGAACACCCGCGAGTTCCGGGAGCACGTCAGAGGACGACCCTAAACCAGGATGCCGGTGTGTGTCGTCTTCTCGACACACACCGGCCTGGCGGATCTAGAGCGCCGACGCCTTCCGGTACGGCAGCACCTCGTCGATGATGCCGTACGCCTTGGCCTCCTCGGCCGTCAGGATCTTGTCGCGCTCGATGTCGGTCCGGATCTGGTCCGGGTCCTTGTTCGTGTGCTTCGCCAGGATGACCTCCATCTGGCGCCGCACGCGCTGGATCTCGTTCGCCTGGATCTCCAGGTCGGAGACCTGGCCGTAGGTGCCCTCGGTGGCCGGCTGGTGGATCAGCACGCGCGAGTTCGGCAGCGCGTAGCGCTTGCCCGGCGTGCCGGCCGACAGCAGCACCGCGGCGGCCGAGGCGGCCTGGCCGAGGCAGTACGTCTGGATGTCCGGGCGGACGAACTGCATGGTGTCGTAGATGGCCATCAGCGAGGTGAACGAGCCACCCGGCGAGTTGATGTAGACCAGGATGTCGCGGTCCGGGTCCTCGTGCTCGAGGTGCAGCAGCTGGGCCATCACGTCGTTGGCCGACGCGTCGTCCACCTGCACGCCGAGGAAGATGACGCGCTCTTCGTACAGCTTGTTGTACGGGTTCGACTCCTTGACGCCGTAGCTGGTGCGCTCGACGTACGACGGGAGGATGTACCGCGACTGGGGGAGGTTCGGAGCCCGGAAGTCATCACCCGGGAGCCTGAAGTTGCTCATCGAAAGTCTCCTTGGTGCTTCGGCTCAGCGGGAGCCCGGACGGGCGATGTCGGCGGTCAGGACGTGGTCCACGAACCCGTAGTCCTTCGCCTCCTGCGCGGTGAACCAGCGGTCGCGGTCGCCGTCCTTGATGATCTGCTCGACCGTCTGCCCGGTCTGGTCCGCGGTGATCTGCGCCAGCTCGCGCTTCCACTTGTTGAACAGGTCGGCCTGGATGGCGATGTCCGAGGCCGTACCGCCGACGCCGGCCGAGGGCTGGTGCATCAGGATGCGGGCGTGCGGGAGCGCGTAGCGCTTGCCCGGCGTGCCCGAGGAGAGCAGGAACTGCCCCATCGAGGCCGCCATGCCCATCGCGTACGTCGCGACGTCCGGGCGGATGAGCTGCATGGTGTCGTAGATGGCGAACCCGGCGGTGACCGAGCCACCCGGCGAGTTGATGTAGAAGCGGATGTCGGACTCGGCGTCGTCGGCGTCGAGCAGCAACAGCTGCGCGGTGATGCGGTTCGCGATCTCGTCGTTGACCTCGGAACCGAGGACGACGATGCGCTCCTGGAGCAATCGCTCGAACACCGAGTCGGTGAGGGTGAGCCCTGCGGTGCCGGTCCGCGCCTCGGGCGTGTGCTGCGTCACGTCTGCCTGCCTTTTCGCCGGCGGCGGCCCCATGCTGACGGCCACCGCTGTCGTTTCAGATGCTTGAGATCTTGTATCCGACCCTAACGAACTTGGGCGGTGCAGAATGCCTGACACCGCCCAAGTTCGCTCACAGCTTCACTCCGCCGGAGTCTTCGCCGTCTCGTCGGTGACCTGCGTCTCCTCGGTTGCCGGCTCGTCGGTGCCGAACAGCTCCGAGAGGTCGACCTCGGCGCCGGAGCCGTCGGTCACGGTCGCCTTGCGGACGACCGAGGCGAGGGCCTTGCCGCGGCGCACGTCGGCGTAGATCGCGGTCAGCTGGCCGGACTGCTGGGCGCGCTGGACGTACTCGTCCGGGCTGATCCCGAAGCGCTGGGCCTGGTAGATGATCCGCTCGGTGAGCTCGCCGTCGTTGACCGACACCTCTTCCTTGTCGGCGATGGTGTCCAGCAGCAGCTGCGTGCGGACGGCCTTCTCCGACTCGGTGCGGGTCTCGGCGTCGAACTCTTCGAGCGTGCGGCCTTCGGCCTCGAGGGCCTTCGCGAACTGGGCCTCGTCGTGGTCGAACGGGTGGATCGCGTCGTGCTTGCGGTTCTCGATCTCGGCGTCGAGCACCTTCTCCGGGATCGGCACCTCGGTGCGCTCCAGGAGCTCGTCGAGCACCTTGTCGCGGGCCTGGACGCCCTGCTGCATCTTCTTGACGCGGCCGAGCCGCTCGCGCAGGTCGTTCTTCAGCTCTTCGATCGTGTCGAACTCGCTGGCCATCTGGGCGAACTCGTCGTCGGCCTCGGGCAGCTCGCGGGTCTTGACCGACTGGACGGTCACGGTCACCTCGGCGTCCTTGCCGGCGTGCTCACCGGCGACGAGCTGGGTGGTGAACGTCTTGGTCTCGCCGGCGTTGGCCCCGACGATCGCCTCGTCGATGCCGTCGACGAGCTGGCCGGAGCCGATCTCGTAGGACAGGCCGGTGGTGCTCGCCTCCTCGACGGCCTCGCCGTCGACGGTGGCGGACAGGTCGATCGAGACGAAGTCGCCGGTCTCGGCCGGGCGCTCGACGCCGGTCAGCGTGCCGAAGCGGGCGCGCAGCTCGTCGAGCTGCTCGTCGACCTCCGCG
Organism: Amycolatopsis rifamycinica; assembly: GCF_000695625.1. Lineage (GTDB taxonomy): Bacteria > Actinomycetota > Actinomycetes > Mycobacteriales > Pseudonocardiaceae > Amycolatopsis > Amycolatopsis rifamycinica. The sequence goes on along the minus strand of NZ_JMQI01000014.1, from coordinate 120,261 downwards.
TCGGTCAGCTCGACGTCGTCGACGGTGATCGCGAAGCCGTCGAGGTCGGGCAGCTCGATCTCCGGGCGCACGTCGACCTCGGCGGTGAACTCGAGCACGTCGCGGTCCTCGAGCTTGGTCACGTCGAACTCGGGGTTGCCGAGCGTGCGGACCTCGTTCGCGCGGACGGCCTCGATGTACTTGGCCGGGATGGCCTCGTTGACGACCTCGTCGAGCACCGGGCCGCGCCCGATCCGGCTTTCCAGGACGCGAGCGGGCGCCTTGCCGGGCCGGAAGCCCGGGATGCGCACCTGCTGGGCGATCTTGCGGTAGGCGCGGTCGAAGTTCGGCTTGAGCTCGTCGAACGGCACCTCGACATTGATCTTGACTCGCGTCGGGCTGAGCTGCTCGACGGTGCTCTTCAAGGTCTTCTCCTCGAGCGGTAACGATTGTGGTGGACAATCCTGCGGAAATGGCCCCTGGTCGCTTCGGACCGGGACGTCCGAGTCTAGGCCAGTGGCCTCCGCCACCGGGCCGGGGGCCACCCGCGAGGTCAGGCGCCCGGCATCCGGCCGATCACCCGGCGCTCCGCGCCCCGGAACCGCCCGCGGCGTCAGGCGCCCAGCATCCGGCCGATCACCCAGCGCATCTGGCCGCTCGCGTGCGCCGCCGAGCCGCTGGGCTGCACGAGGTGGGACAGCAGCAGCCGGACGAACGCCTCGACCGCGACCCGCCACTCCGACAGCGTCAGCCCCACCTCCGGGTAGCACCGCGCCAGCAGGGCCGCCACGGCGTCCACCGAGCGTTCGAGCACGCCCTCGGGCCGGGTGGTCAGCAGCGGGAGGAAGTCGTCGCGGCCGCCCGTCGGGCAGCCGAGCGCGATCAGGATGAGCGGGTTGGCCCTGGCGGCTTCGAGGGTCTGACGGAAGGCCGCGGTGATGCCGTCGACCGGGCGGCCGGGGTGGGCGGCGACGACCTCGGTCACCCGCTCGGCGAAGCGCTCGGTTTCGCGCAGCACCAGCGCCTCGGCCAGCTCGGCCTTCGAGCCGAGTTCGTTGTAGACGGTCTGCCTGCTGACGCCGACGTGCGCGGCCAGCTTGCCCATCGTCACCGCGGCCCAGCCGTCGACGGCGATCAGGTCGGCGGCCGCGTCCAGCAGACGGTCCCGGGTGCGCACCGGGACAGGACGGGTGACGGCCTTCACATGGGCAGCTTACCCACCGCTTGCGTTCGGCTGGCCGGGACCTTTTTTCGGGACGTGGCACAACGTTTACAAAGCCGGGCGGGTTGTCTACGGTGACTCCCGCCTCGCCAGGAGCTTCTCGACCGAGGAGACCGCTCGATGCCCGTCGTCGATACCCCGCCGCGCGGCTCCCGGACGCCCTCGGCGGCGGCCGGCGTGCCGTCCCCGCGCCCGGTGCCCTCGCCGCGCATCCCGCTGCCCCGCCTTTCGGTGCCGACGCTCCTGCTGTTCGCCGGCGGCGCCGCCCTGTGGGCCACGGCGACCTGGCTGCTGCTGGCGGGGATCGCGCCGCCGGTCTACACCGTGACGCTGCACGCGATCGTCACCTTCACGATGTTCACCGTGGTGCACGAATCCGCCCACCACGCCGCAGGAAAGCTGACATGGGTCAACGAGGTGCTCGGGCGGCTGGCGATGCCGTTCGTCGCGGCGTACGCGTCATTTCCGCTGCTCCGGTTCATCCACAGTGAACACCACCGGAACACGAACGCGGACTCGCACACCGATCCCGACGCGTGGACGTCGCAGGGAGCCTGGTGGTCGCTGCCGTTCCGCTGGCTCACCATCGACTTCTGGTACGCGCGCTTCTACACCGCGCGCGCCCGCACCCGCCCGGCGACGGAACGGGCGGAATCGATCGTGCTGCTGTCGCTGGCGTTCTTCGCGGCCGCGACGCTGATCGCCTTCGGGCACGGCCGGGAGCTGCTGCTGGGTTACCTGCTCCCGCAGCGGATCGGGCTGGCGGTGCTGGCGTGGTGGTTCGACTGGCTGCCGCACCACGGCCTGCCCGCCGCCGAGCCGCGCGACAAGTTCGGCACCACGCGGGTGCGGGTGGGCCTGGAGTGGCTGATGACGCCGATGATGCTGTTCCAGAACTACCACCTGGTGCACCACCTGCACCCCGCCGTGCCGTTCTACCGCTACCTGCGGGCGTGGCGGGACAACCGGGACGCGTACCTCGCCCGCGACGTCCCGATCATCACGGCATGGGGCCGGGAGCTGACGCCGGCGGAGTACCGCGCGTGGCGGCGGCCGGCCGACGACCTCGGCGACCACGAGCCGTGCCCCGAGCCGCCGGGACTCGCGCGCCCGAGCCGGTTCCACCGGCTGCGGGTGCGGGAAGTCCGGCCGCTGACCGCGGACGCCGTCGCGATCACCTTCGACGTCCCGCCGCACCTGGCGCCGGAGTTCCGCTTTTCGCCCGGCCAGCACGTGGCGGTCCGCGCCGTGGTCGACGGCCAGGCCGTGCGGCGGACGTACTCGATCTGCGCGCCGGCGGACTCGGGCGAGCTGCGGATCGCGGTGAAGCGGCGGCCCGGCGGGGCCTTCTCCGGCTTCGCGACCACGACGCTGGCCGCGGGCGACTCCCTGGACGTCCTGCCGCCCTCCGGCTCGTTCACGCACGCCCCGGATCCGGCGCGAACCGCGCACTACGTGGCGCTGGCCGCGGGCAGCGGCATCACGCCGGTGCTGTCCATCCTGGTCAGCACGCTGAGCGCGGAGCCGCACAGCCGGGCGACGCTGCTGTACGTCAACACGTCGGGCGCGACGACGTTGTTCGCGGCGGAGCTGAGCGCGCTCGCCGAGGGCTTCGGCGGCCGGCTGCACGTCGTCCACTACCGCACCGACGAGCGCGACCCGGACCTGCACGCGCACCGGCCGCGGCACTTCGACACGGTCGGCGAGGCGCTCGCCATTTCGCACGTGCGCTACCAGCGCGGGCGGCTCGACTCCACGCGCCTGCGCGCGCTGCTGCAGAACCGGCTGCACCCGGCGAAGGTCGACGAGTGGTTCCTCTGCGGGCCCCGCGGCCTGACGGAGCTGGCCCGCCGCACCCTGGCCGACGCCGACGTCCCGGAGGAGAACGTCCACTTCGAACTGTTCCGCGGCGCCGCGCCCCTGCGCGACCCGGCGGGCACCCCGGCGACGGTGGCGGTGACGCTGGGCGGCACGACGACGTGCGTCACGGCCGAAGCCGGGGAGACGGTGCTGGACGCGGCGTTGCGGGCGGGGTACGAGGTGCCGTACTCGTGCACGGGCGGCGCGTGCGGCACATGCCGGGCGACACTGGTGCACGGCCAGGTCGACATGGACGTCCGGTACGCGCTGACGGAGGACGACGTGGCGACGGGCCGGATCCTGACGTGCCGCTCCCGCGCGACGACCCCGGCGGTCACGGTCGACTACGACCACCGCTGACCCCGGTCAGCCGGTGTGGGTGGGCGGTGTGCCCTGACCTCGCGGTCCCGCCTCGCCGTCCGTCACGGAGGTCGCCGTCGCCGTGCTGCCCGACTCCGTCGCCACCACCGTGACCGTGTCGCCCGCCGCGAGGCCCGTCGCCTGCTCGGACGTGATCGTGTACGTCTTCGAGAAGCCGTCCTCGCTCTTCGCGGTCAGGGACGTCGCGCTCAGCTCCGTCACCTCGCCCGTCTGCATGATCTTCGTGACGTAGGCGCCGTTGCCGTCGGACGCCACGTACTCGCCGTGCAGGGCCGGTCCCGAACCGCCCGGCATGCCGCCGGTCGGTCCGCCCGGCCCGGCCTGCGCGTCGGTGGCCGCCGACGACGAAGCCGCCCAGATCGCCGCTCCCCCGCCGGCCACGATCACCGCCGCGACGGCGCCCGCCGCGATCTTCCTGCCGGGGGACCAAGCCTGCTTCGGGGACGGCGCGCCCCACGTCTGGTCCGGAGTGGACGGTGCCTGCGGTGTGGTCATGTGGTGCTCCTCAACGTGATCCTTCGGTGGGATCCACGGTGGAGGCGCTCGCTGTGTGCGGACTGTGCCTGCCGTCAGCCGTTCCTGTGACCGGAAAACCGGACATCGCGCCACCGGCCGGTCACCGCACAGCCGCTTCACAGGCAGCGCACAAGCCGCACACACAGCGCGGACGGACGCTGGATCCATGGCCGCGCGAACCGTCCCGCCACGTCCCCGCCGGGGGCGGCTTCCGCTGCGCGCGAAGCTGACCGGATCGATGGTCGTGCTGCTCACCGTGGTGTGCCTGATCGTCGGGGTGGTCAGCGAGCTCGCGCTCGACCTCTTCCTCACCCGCCAGATCGACCAGCAGCTCTCGGCCGCGGCCGGCCGCTCGCTCGTCTTCGCGAGCAACGCCCGGCCGAACGGCGGCCCGCCGCCGCAGGACCTGGGCCAGCACCCGCTCGGGCAGAACGTCGGCACGGTCAGCGGCACCTTCTCCGGCCGGCAGCTCGTCCACGACGACAGCATCTCCGAGCACGGCGGACGGCTGTACCTCACGCCGGATCAGCAGGCCGTCATGCTGTCGGTGCCCGCCGACGGCAAACCGCACACGCTGTCCTTCGACGACCTCGGCGAGTACCGCCTGATGGCGCTGCCGGTCGCCGGGACGTCCGACGTCGTGGTCACCGGCCTGCCGATGAAGCCGGTCACCGACACGCTGCTCACGGTCGGGCTGATCCTGTTCGGCGTGGCCGCCGCGGGCGTGCTCGGCGCGGCCTTCCTCGGCGCGTTCGCGGTCCGCCGCACGCTGCGCCCGCTCGAGCGGGTCGCGGCCACCGCCGGGCGCGTCACCGAGCTGCCGCTCGACCGCGGCCAGGTCGCGCTGTCCATCCGCGTCCCCGAGGGCGACACCGACCCGCGCACCGAGGTCGGCCAGGTCGGCTCGGCGCTGAACCTGATGCTCGGCCACGTGGCGCAGGCGCTGGAAGCGCGGCACGACAGCGAAATCCGGGTCCGGCAGTTCGTCGCCGACGCCAGCCACGAGCTTCGCACGCCGCTGGCCGCGATCCGCGGGTACGCCGAGCTGGCCGCCCGCGGCAGCGCGCTGGTGCCGCCGGACGTCGCGCACTCGATGGGCCGGATCCAGTCCGAGGCCGTCCGGATGACGGCGCTGGTCGAGGACCTGCTGCTGCTGGCCCGGCTCGACGCGGGCCGCCCCCTGGACGTGCGCGACGTCGACCTCACCCGGCTGGTCGCCGACGCCGTCGGCGACGCCCGGGTCGCCGGGCGCGGGCACCGGTGGCTGCTGGAGCTGCCGCCGGACCCGGTCCTCGTGCACGGCGACGTCCAGCGCCTGCACCAGGTGCTGGCCAACCTGCTGGCGAACGCCCGCACGCACACCCCGCCGGGCACGACGGTGGTGACGGCGCTGGCCCGGTCGGCCGACGGCAGCGCCGTGCTCACGGTGACCGACGACGGCCCGGGCATCGCACCGGACCTGCTGCCGGACGTCTTCGAGCGGTTCGCCCGCGGCGACTCGTCACGCTCCCGCCAGGCCGGCAGCACCGGGCTCGGGATGGCCATCGCGTCCGCCGTCGTCGTCGCCCACCACGGCACGATCGAGGTGCACAGCCGGCCGGGCCGGACGGAGTTCGCGGTGCGCATCCCCGTGGCGGTGCCCGCACAGCGCGTGCACAGCATCGGCACAACCCGGCCCCAGCTGGGCACCGGAAGCTGACGTCATGACCGTTCTCGCGACCCGCGAAACCGCTGTGCCCCCGTCAACACCGGTTCGCCCGTCTTGGCTCCCGGCCTTGGCTGTCCTGCTGCTCGGGACCGCCGTGCTCTACCTGTGGGGCCTCGGCGCCTCCGGCTGGGCCAACGCGTTCTACTCGGCGGCCGCGCAGGCGGGCTCGCAGAGCTGGAAGGCGCTGTTCTTCGGCTCGAGTGACGCGGCCAACGCGATCACGGTCGACAAGACCCCGGCCGCGCTGTGGGTGATGGGCCTGTCGGCGCGGCTGTTCGGCGTCAACGCGTGGAGCATCCTGGTGCCGCAGGCGCTGATGGGCGTGGGCTCGGTCTGGCTGCTGTCCGCGACGGTCCGCCGCACGTCCGGTCCGGCGGCCGGGCTCGTCGCGGGCCTGGTGCTGGCCCTGACACCCGCGGCGGCGCTGATGTTCCGGTTCAACAACCCGGACGCGCTGCTGGTGCTGCTGCTGGTGGCGGGCGCGTACTGCGTGGTGCGCGCGTGCGAGAAGGCGAGCCCGCGCTGGCTGGCGCTGGCCGGCGTGGCGATCGGCTTCGGCTTCCTGGCGAAGATGCTGCAGGCGTTCCTGGTGCTGCCCGCCTTCGCGCTCGCTTACCTCGTCGCTGCCCCGGTGTCGCTCGGCAAGCGGCTGCTGCACCTGTTCGGCGCGTTGGTGTCGGTTTTGGTGGCGGCGGGCTGGTACCTCGTGGTCGTCGCGCTGTGGCCGGCGGCTTCGCGGCCTTACATCGGCGGTTCACAGACGAACTCACTGTGGGAATTGATCTTCGGCTACAACGGCTTCGGGCGCATCACCGGCGACGAGGTCGGCAGCGTGGGCGGTGGTACCGGCCGCGGCTGGGGTGCGACCGGCCTGACCCGTCTGTTCGGCGGCGAGATGGCGGGCGGGATCGCGTGGCTGCTCCCCGCGGCACTGCTGGCACTGGGCGCGGGGCTGTGGTTCACCCGCCGCGCCCCGCGCACGGACGCCTCCCGAGCCGCCCTGGTCTTGTGGGGCGGCTGGCTGCTGGTGACGGCCCTTGTCTTCAGTTACATGAGCGGGATCATCCACCCGTATTACACGGTGGCTTTGGCCCCGGCGGTGGCGGCGCTGGTGGGCACGGCGGCGGTCCAGCTGTGGCGCCTGCGCGCCCACCCGGCGGCCTCGGGCCTGCTCAGCGGCGGAGTGGCGTTGACGGCGCTCACGGCGTATCTGCTGCTGGGCTCGTCATGGCAGCCGTGGCTGGCTCCGACGGTGTTGGTGGGTGGCCTCCTGGCGGCGGTGGCGCTGTTCTTCGCGCCGCACTTGACCCACCGGGCGGCTTCGTTTGTCGCCGCGTCTTCCCTGGTGGTTTTGTTGACCGGCACCGGGGCGTACACGCTGGCCACGGCGGCCACAACGCACAGCGGCGCAATCCCGTCGGCAGGCCCGTCATCAGGCTTCGGCGGCCGCGCTCCCGGCGGCGGCCGTGGCCCGGGTTCGCTGCTTTCGACGACTTCACCGGGCGCTCAGCTCACGGCGTTGCTCCAGCAGGACGCGTCTCGCTACACATGGACGGCGGCAACGGTGCTGTCCAACGCGGCGGCGGGTTACCAGCTGGCGAGCCGAGCGCCGGTGATGGCGGTGGGTGGTTTCAACGGGACCGATCCGTATCCGACGGTGGAGCAGTTCCAGCAGTACGTTTCGGAGGGCCGAATCCACTATTTCCTGGGCGAGGGCATGACGATGCCGGGATCGAGCGGCTCGGACGCGGCCCAGCAGATCGCCGAGTGGGTGGCGGCGCACTTCCCCTCGTCTACTGTGGACGGTGTCACGGTCTACGATCTCACGGCGACCGGCTGACCGACGAAAGTTCCCTGGTCAAAGGGCTGTCGCGTCCGGCAAAATGGTGGTGCCCCGGCGAACAGGAGTGCCTGCCGTGACCGAGCCCGACTTCAGGCCGGCCCGCGCAGATGATGTGTTTCCGTTCGCGAGAGCCCTGGGCGATCACGCATTCTTCATCGACCGGCTACACCGGCAGCGGAACGGCCTGGGCACCCTGTTCGTCGCCTGGCTGGGCGACCGCCCGGCCGGAGACGTCTACGTGTGGCTGGAGCGAGCGGAGGAGGAGCCGATCCGCGGGCACCTGCCCGGCGTACCGTTGCTGACCCATCTGGAGGTGCACAGGGAGCTGCGCAACCGCGGCATCGGGAGCGCATTGGTGGCCACGGTCGAGCGTTACTTGATGGAGGAAGGATACGGGCGGGTCGCATTGGCGGTCCGGACCGACAACACCCGAGCGGCGCGGCTGTACCACCGGCTGGGTTATGTGGACTGGGGCCACGGCGAGGTCGTCTGCTACGCGTTGACGACCACGCCGGACGGCCGTATCCACGAGGAAGCCGAGCTGTGTCACGTCTTGGTCAAGGATTTGCTGCCGGTCATGCCCGTACCGAGGGCCGAGATTCGTTCGATCGGCGCTTCGCGCCGTTTCTGATCCGGTGCTCCACGCCCCAGTGGATACGGGAGGGGTCGATGCCGAGGCTCACAAGCGCATCTTCGAAGCTCACAACATCGTGGCGGGATTTGGACATGTGATCGCGCCAGCGGACGTTGTCCACCTGCCAAGCCTGCAGGTACTTGACGCAGAGCTCCGGCTCAATGAGGTAGCTGCGCCCGATCGCCGCCTTCAGCGCGACAATCATCCGCGCCTTCTGGGCCGATTCGATCGTCGACGATTCCACGCGTTCGACGGTGTGCTTGATGATCTGCCGCCGGTCAGGAAGAAAGCCGCGCCAGTACTTCTCGTCGGCCTCATTCAGGCCGAGCCCCCGGTCAAGTAGGCCGAACACCCCTTCGGCGAGGGTGTCTCCCAGTTCTTCACCACGGGCGCGATCGGCGTCGCGGTAGGGATCATAGGGCTTTTGCGTCGCCAGGCCGGTAACAGCCGATGGCCGCAACCCCATCCCGTCCAGCAGAAAGAACCAGTCCTCGTTGTAGATGTTGGGAAAGAACGAATCAAAGGCGTCCTCGCCGACGGCGAGCGCGCCGCCGCCGATGAAGGTGGCCTGATCGACACCGATGTCCCGGAGTGCGTGACACACCACGGAGTTGTCCGGCATGCCACCGTTCTCGAGCCCGACGACCGCGTGTTCGCCGAGCGCCCCCGCCGCCACCCCGAGATCTTCCAGGTCGGGCAACTCGATGTCGTCATCGAGGAAGAGGATTCGCTTCCACCCCGCGAGAGCCGCGATGGACAACCCCAAGTTCCGCTTCAGGCTGGTATCGACCTTCCGGTGGTGCTCCCGGGAGCGGCTAAGCAACTGATCAGTCTCGAACGCGGGTATGCCCCACGCAGGCAATCGCCGCACATCGATTGCTGTGACCCGAGCGCCGGCACGTCTCGCTTGGATGGCAGCGTTATTGGCGTTGGCTCGCAGGCTGCACAGCAACAACAGGTGCGCACCCAGACGAACCGCCGCGTCAATGGCTTGTTTCAGGTAAACCGGCGGACGGCCATTCGGCACAACGATCGCATCCAACTTCGCCCGCGGGGCATTCTGGGGGTCCACCCGAGTCAGCAGATGGCGGTGCGTAACGTGCTGCCCCGGCATTACGCGCCGGCCTCGGGCCACTCGTGCAACCTGTTCTCCTCGACAGTCCAGTCTGGGGTGAGCCCTTGCCCGCCGACGACGGGCACACGGCTGATGACACTGAACGTTTCCGCGTCGCCGAAGCGATCCTGCAGATATGCCCAGTTTTGGTCGCGGAACCGGGCGTCGGTGAGGGCTCTCACCGCGCCAAGCGTGCCGCGACCGTACATGCCGTTGCACACCGTAACGGTGCGCCGCGGATTGAACGGACTCACCCCTCGGTAAAGGTGGGCCACGTCCTCCAGCAGATGTCCACCTTTGTCAAGCCGTGGCGAGAACAGCCGCGTCTCGCCCCCGCGCTTTACACGGAAACCGTTGTTCCTCGGTTCGGCCTCGCGGCTGACTTGCTCGACCGGGAGGTCGACGCGCTCGATCACGTCCTTCGTCACGGTGTTCCAGTCCACGCCGCCGAGCAGGACCAGGTGCGCCGTGTAGTCGTCGGCCTTCAGCTCGCCGGCGGTCAAAAACCTGACCCTGTTGTCAGGGTTACGTGACCGAATGTGACCGAACAGTTCGATCAAGGCGTCCGGATCGGCGTAGGTGTACAGCAAGACGTAGTCGGCGTTCTCGGGGTCCGCGTAGGTCAAATGCTGCCGGTACTCTTCCGGGAGCTGCGCACAGACGATGGTGATGTCCTCGTCCGCCCCGAACTGCCAGAAGTCCGTCCGGATCGGAGCCGGCTCGATGGTCTCTCGTCCGTCACGCAGCCAGAGCAACTCGGCCAGCAGGTCCTTGCGGCTTACTTGCTCTTCGTCCGTCAGCTGTTTGACAGGGAGGACGGTGTCGCCGTCCATGTTCAACGGGCGAGCGAACAGTGTTGCGTATGCCTTCAACCGATGGACCGGCGGGGTGACCGGCCTTTGGGTGTTCTCCCACGATGAGATGAGCCCGGTACTGAGCGGCCTGCCCTCGCCGAGGGCTTGGGCGAGCTGAGCCTGAGTGATGCCCGCGCCCTCCCTCAGCGCGCGCAGACGACGCGCGAGCGCAGGCCGCGGCTCCGCTGGGGACATGACTGGCCCCCCTTCAGGGAAGTTCAGTGTAGTTCAGTACAGGTAGGTAAGGGCAAGGACTTTAACCCTGCCTACCTGTGCAGTTACATCCGACACACCGTCGTCGGCGCTGAACCTACCTGAACGGTGAACACCCAAAGCACCGAAGCGATAACAACCCGCATGGCCCCCGCTGCCGACGGGTATCAGAGTTCTACAGTCAAGTCGACTGAACTTCAGTTCCGACCTGAAGCCAGGAGCGGGCCATGGACACCTCAGCGGACATACCCCGGCACCGGGCCATCATGGCGGTCGACATCGAAGGGTCGACCCACACGACGAACTCGGTGCGTACCCAGCTCCGGAGCGCTCTCTTCGAGCTGCTCGACGAAGCCCTCGCCGCCGGCAGGATCGGCCGGAAACACCGTGATGAGTTCGTCGACCGCGGAGACGGGGCCCTGTGCCTGATCCGGCCGTACGATCAGCTCCCCAAGACGCTCCTGCTCACCGCTGTGGTCCCCCGGCTCGCCGAGCTCCTCGTCAAGCACGCCGAATCACGGCCGGAGCTCGCCTTCCGGTTGCGCGTCGCCGTGCATGCCGGTGAGGTGCACCGGGACGCTCGCACCTCCTACGGCGAGGACGTCGACATCGCCTGCCGGCTGGTCGACTCGCCCGAGCTCAAACGACACCTGCACGAGACCGCCGAGCCGCTCGCGCTGGCCGTCTCGCAGGAGTTTCACCGCTCGGTCGTCCGGCACGGCTATCCCGGCATCGATCGCAGCGCCTTCACACAAGCCGTCCACTTCAAGCTCGGCGAAGAACGGCTGCGCGGCTGGCTCTACACGCCCGAGGCGAGAGCACCCGGAGAAGGCCTGACCGCATAGCCGAGCCCCTGGGGAGGTGGCACGCGAATGCACGGCGACGGATTTCTGGCCCTGCTGGGCGATGACGGCCGCGAGGCGCTGGACGCGCTGGCCACCCCGCGGACTTTCCGCCGGGCCGACCGGCTCTGCCGCGAAGGCGATCCGGCGAGGAACGTGCTGATGCTGCTGTCCGGACATGTGCGGATCACGAAGGTCACACCCGACGGCCGGGAAGTGGTCGTAGGCGTCCGCGGGGCCGGTGACATCGTCGGCGAGCTCGCCGCGATCGATGACCGCTCGCGATCGGCCACGGTCGAGGCGTTGGTGGACGTCGAAGCCCTCGAGGTTTCCGGCAGCCGGTTCGCGGCACTGTGCCAAGGTGACGCACAGATCTCCTGGGCGCTCGTGCTGGTGTTGGCCGCGCGTCTGCGCGACGTCGGCCGCCAATGGCTCGAAATGACGGGCGGCTCCGCGATCCGTCGCGTCGCGGCGCAGCTGATGCAGCTTGCCGTCCAGTACGGCATGCGGCAGGGCGACCACGTGGAAATCGCCATTCCGGCCACGCAGGCCGAACTCGCCATGACGGCGGCGATGTCCCGCGAATCCTGGGCCCGTGCGACCCGGGAACTCCGGCAGCGCGGGGTCATCAGCACCGGCCGGAGACGGGTGACGATCCACCGCCCGGCTGAACTTCGCCGGCTGGCGCGGTGAATCCCGCGCTCTGTGCCGGATGACACAAAGCCCGGCGCGAGCCGGAGGTTTGCTGGATTCCCGAGGAGGAGGGCACTCATGGAACCGTACGCGACAGCACCACGCCGCAGCCGCTGGCGCCGGGGCGTCTACGCAGCCTGGCTCGTCATCCCGTTCACCGCTTCGCAGGTCTGGGCGCTGCTGGTGCTGTTGCGGCTGGCGCCCCTCGAAGGCTTGCTGGGCCAGGCTTTCGCGATAGTCCTGCTGGGATCCGTCGTCGCGCTCTGGGCGGCGTGGCGCTGGACCTGGCTGCTGGGCCGCGACCGCGACCGGCAGCCCACCCCGAAGAACCGGATTCCGACATGACATCCGGCCTGGCGATCGTCACGACCCTCGTGCTGGGCGTCGGCGCCGGACGTCTCTTGCGACACTTCGGCGGCGTCCTCCGTCGCCGGCTCACCGGAAGGAGCACGGAAATGACCAGCAGGCAGGCATCGTTCGCCGTCCGGCTTTACCACTGGCGGTGGGAAATCCTGGTGGTGACGCTGCTGCCCTACGCCGTGGTGGCGTTCGCGCTGTGGTCGGGGCCGCTGTGGACGTCGGTGGCCCTCGCCGCGGCACTCGGGCTGGCGGTGTTGCGGCGGCGCCAGGTGCGGGAGCGGATCCGGGCCGTCCGGCTCCAGCACCGGCTGCGCGCGGCGTTCCCGCTGCTGCGGCTGCCCGGCGGTCGCCGTCCGGCGATCCTGTGGTCGCGGCCGCGCGGGGGTGACATCGTCGTGTCGCTGTTCGGCCGCGAGGCGTTCGAGCCGTTGCACCGCCAACGCACCGCCCTCGCCGCGGCGTGCTCTGTCCCGGCGGTCTACGTCGACCGCCACCCGAAGTACGCGAGCTTCGTGACGCTGACCATCAGCCCGACCGACGGCCCGCGAGAACTGAGCCGGGCGCTCCCGAGCAACGTGGTTCCCCTACGCGCCCACAGCTAAGCCGCGCCCAGCACGTCGGTGATCAATGTGGACAGTTCGCCGCCGTGCCAGGAACTGGCCGAGAACCGCTCCTGGGCGATTCCCCGCCAGGGAGCCGTTCCCCTCGTGAGCTCGCCGTCCGACGTGAGTGTCCCGATTTCCTGCGCCGCAACACCTTCTCCGCGCAGGGCCTTCGTGGCCACCTCGACGTCCTCGGCCCGGACCGCGACGACGAGACCCCAGTCGCCCCAGGTCTGGGCGAGGGCGAACGGCGTCAACCCGCACTGCCGGGCCACCGAAGCCGGCCGTTCGTCGAGGGTGAACTCTTCGGTGATCGCCGCGCCGAGGCCGTTCGCTTCACACAGTGAGCGGACCGTGGCGAACAGGCCGTCGGAGACGTCCATCGCCGCCCGCGCGAGTCCGGTGGCGGCCAGCACCCGCCCGGCCTTCAGCTGGGCCATCGGACGGCAGGCGCGGTGCCAGACCTCCGAGCGGTCCGGCTCCGGGAGCGTCGCCTGCCCGGTCTCCAGCAGGGCGGCGGCCCAGAGGTAGCCGGGGGATCCGGCCAGCAGCAGGCGGTCCCCGGCGCGGGCTCCGGACCGCCGCAGCCTGCTGCCCGGAACGCACCTGCCGATCGCGGTGGCGGTCAGCTGCGGCACGGCACCGTCCCGGATGTCGCCTCCGACGACCTTCGTGCCGTGCGCCGCGCAGCAATCGTCGACGCCGTCGAGCAGCCGTTCGAAGGACGTGACCGTGGTCGTCTTCGGCAGGGTGTAGCCGGCGACCAGTCCCAGCGGCTCGGCCCCGGCGGCGGCCAGGTCGGAGAGGTTGATCGTCGCCAGCAGCCAGCCCGCGTGGTACAGGTCGGGCTCGCGCAGGAGGTTCACCAGCGGCGTCGGACAGCTGTCGGTCGTCGCGACGAGCTCGCTGGGGGCGTTCACCGCACCGAGCAGGGCGCTGTCGTCGCCGAAGCCTTCCGTGCCTTCGTAGCGCGGCCGCAGGACGTGCTCCTGGATGCCGCGCTCACCCAGGTCGCCGAGGCACAGCTCACTGGTACCGGACATGATCCGCCAATCGAGACGCGACCACCGCGTGGTCGCTCGAATAGTTGTGCGGCATGGCGCCGTAGGGCCGCTCGCTCCCGGTCGAAGCGAACAGCATCAAGTTGCAGATGCGCGCGCCGGGATACAACAGGACCGGGTGCCGGAGGTGGTTGACGATCTCCAGCGTGAGCACTGCGCCCGTCTCGTGCCCGAAGCCCGGGCTGACCTGCCCGCACAGCACGACGCTGATCCCGAGCCGCGCGTAGTCGCTGGTGCCGTCGACGAGGCCGGCCAGGTTGCCCGAGAGGCCGATCTTCTCCAGCGTCGGCGCGAGCACCACCTCACCCGGCTCGACGCTCAGCCGCCCGTGTCCGTCCGGCTCCTTCGCGACGAGCTCGGGGTGGGTCGAGCGGTCCGCGACGTCGACCGGACCGGAGGTCACCAGCGTGAACGCCTCGTGCCCGAGCCGCAGGCTGAGTGCGGCCGGCCGCACCAGCGCGGCATCGAACGGATCCACGCGCAGCTCGCCGGTGCCGATGGCGCGCCGGATGGCCCGATCGGTCAAAATGCCCGGCCGGCTCCGCTCTCCCACCCGGTTCCGCGGCTCCACGGACGTCATGGTGCGCCCCCGTTGTCCAGGCTCGCCCGCACGGCGGTCACGAGCTGGTGGAAGTCGGCCTCCGTGAGGTCGAAGTTGGGCTGGTCATCGCTTTCCCCCGGCTCGCAGTAGACGACCGTGGTGGGTGTCCGCCGGGGTCCCTGGACCACGACCGTCGCGGTGAGCCCGGCGTCGATGGGCCGCACCGTGTGCACGATCGCGGTGTCGCAGGTGTAGACGTCGCCGCCCTGCACGTGCGGTACCGCCCGGCGTTTGAGCCGCACCTCGCCGTCGGCGGTCAGGGCCGCCGGGTTCGCGGGGTCGGTGCCGTAGCGGTACCGCCGGAAGGGCTTGCCGCCCTCGGCCGTCTCTTCGAACTCGACCATGTGCATCCCGGTTCCGGCCAGGACGTGCGAGGCGAACTCCCAGCGGTGGCTGTGCGGGTTGCTCTCGCCACGGGACGGCGTATCGCTGCGTGGCCAGACGTGCAGGCGGACGCGGAACTCCGGCTCGACGCCGGTGTGGAGGACGATCTTCGCGAAGCCGTTCGGATGCCAGTACGAGCGTTTCGCGATCTCGGCGACCGCCGCGTCGTCGGCAGCCAGGTCGCGCAGCCACGCGGCGAACGCGTCACGGGCGGTGCGGACGTACTCGGCCGCCGCGGCGAGCTCGGTCAGCCGGGGCTGGGACCCGGTGCCGCGCAGTGCTTCCGCGAGCTGTCGCGGGAAGTCGTGGTCGTCGGCGACGACCCTCGGTGTCGTGCTCATCGTGGGAGGGGCTTCTCTATTCTGCGGCCGCAGGGGGAAGGAAGGGAGGTGCCGCGAAAACCAGCGCTGCCGAGCGCAGCGCCGTCACGGCGTCGAGGGTCATCCAGATGGGGAGGTCACCGCTGCCCCAGGCCCACAAGCCGACGCCGGCTTCGTAGCGTTCCCACAGGGAGCTGAGCGCGCGGCTCAGCCGGGCCGCCGGCACCTGCGGTGCCTCGGCCAGTGCCTGGACGACCCATGCGGAGGTGAAATGCTTGATGTTCACCCGGACGGGTTCCCGCCCCCCGGGCTGGGGCAGGGCCAGGTCTTCCATGATCCCGTCGTCGGGGTGGGTCCGATCGACGAGCCACTTCGTGCCGACCTCGACGGCCTCCCGGACGTCGGCGCGGTCGTCGCCGGCGCGCAGGAGAGCCCGCAGGGCCACGACGGCCCGGGCGGTGTGCGCCGTCGAGGGCTCGGGCGCCACCAGGCGAGGTTCCTTCTTTTCGCCCCAAAGCGGGACGCCGCCGAAGTCGAGCCGGGCCGCGAGGAGGTCGTCCGTCAGGCGCCGGGTCAGCGGGGCGTCCGGCGCGAGCCGGACCGAGGTGCGCAAGGCGGCGGCAAGCAGGAAAGGCCGTGTCCGGCTGTAGTCGTCGAGCGAGTGCTCGAGGCTTTCGAGGCCCTCTTCCGCCGAGAGGATGGTGCTGGTCTGCGACAGCGCGTCCACGACCGCCGCCGTGACCTCCGGGCGACGGCCCTCCGACCGGCCTTGCCAGCCGAAGACGGTCCGCTT
Source organism: Amycolatopsis rifamycinica (assembly GCF_000695625.1). Classification (GTDB taxonomy): domain Bacteria; phylum Actinomycetota; class Actinomycetes; order Mycobacteriales; family Pseudonocardiaceae; genus Amycolatopsis; species Amycolatopsis rifamycinica. The sequence goes on along the minus strand of NZ_JMQI01000014.1, from coordinate 104,281 downwards.
GGCGTAGAGGTCCCGGACCACGGCATGTAGGTCGATGTAGGGCTCACCCAACACGACCATGGCGCTGATCCCGTAGGCGGTGGCGAGCGTCGTGTGCTTGCCCCGCTTCTGGAGGTTGTGCCGCCAGCCGACCGCGCGACCGTTCTCGTCGCGGATCAGCTCCTGCGCGAGCGCGGCCCCCGCCCGCCGGAAGACTTCGAGCAGGGACCCGCCCGTCGAGAGGACCCCGGCCGACGCCTGGCCCGGCGACCGCGCCGCTTCCGCCAGCTCCACCAGCGCGTTCGCGGCCCGGAAGTGGTCGTCGAGCAGCCGGGCGTTCTCCGCCGACGGCAGGTAGCGGCCGGTCTCCCACTGGGTCAGGTTGGCCCGGCTCACGCCCACGATCCGGGCCACGTCCGCCTGGGTCTGACCGGCCACCTTGCGCAGCCGCCGCAGTTCGGCGCCCACGTCCTCGGCCGTCACCGTTACCACATCAGTACCTATCGGCCGCGGCGCGGTCGCTCTAGAATGTAGGTAAGCATTCGGCACCAGCCTTACCTACTCAGGTAGGCAGACGTAGGGAGGTGACAATATGTGGACACAGAGCGCACCTTATCTCATCCCTGACTCTTCCTCGGTGCGGACTTGGCACGACTCGCCCGAACGGGTTGCCTCCCCAGCTCGTGGCCCACCCGTTTCGCCGTATCGGTCACGACCACGCGCAGCTGGGGCACCACGGAAGGTGCCCGGCGGCCTCCCCGAGCCGCCCGTGGACGACCCTGCCGGGTCGGCCGTCCGAGTCCGTGCGTTCGCTCCGGGGGTGTCACGATGCAAGACCACAACCTACCTACGTCCGGCCAACGTGGTTGGTTCGACCGCCTGCTCGACCGCCTCGGCGCCTGGCTGTTCGCCACCGAGGAAGACGCCCGCGCCGAAGCGCGCGGCTGGGAGGTTCGCCGCGGGGCCCGAGGCACCCGCGTCTACCGCGATCCCCGCTGGGACACCGTGCACGCCTGCACCTCGTGCGGCGGCCACGGGCTCAGCCTCACCGACGGCGCGGCTTGCCCGGCCTGCGCCGGCACGGGAGTCGTCCGCCGGGCGCCCGCGACCGCCGTCCCGGTCGCCGACGGCTGCGAAGGAGCACGGTCATGACCCACGACAACCACGTCCCAGAACTGGCCCGGCAGCTGGCCCCCGTCAAGCGGCCCAACCCGCTGCTGCGGCTCTACCACTGGCGCTACGAAATCTTCGCCGTGACCCTCCTGCCCTACGCCGTGATCAGCCTCGTCCGCTGGCTGGGGCCGATCTGGTCCGTCGTCGCACTGGTGGTGGCGTTCAACTGGATCTTCTACTGGCGCGCCGCCCGCCGTCACCTGCGTGGGCGGCTGCGCGCGATCGTCGTGCAGCACCGGCTCCGCTCGGCCTTCGCGGGCGCCCGCATCTGCACGGTGGACGGCCGCAGGCCGGCGATCCTCTGGACCCGCCCGGTCGACGGCGACGTCGTGGTCTCGCTGTTCTGCCCGGCGGGCATCGGGTTCGAGCAGATCCACTCCCGGCGTGACCTCTTGGCGGACGCCTGCTTCGCCGCCGAGATCTACGTCGACCGCCACCCGAAGTACGGGGCTCTGGTGACGCTGACGATCTGCACCTCCGCGTTCAGGCGCGAGCCGAGCCGGGCCGCGTCGCCCGGTGAGGTCGTGCCGCTGCGGGCGCACAGCTGAGTCCGCCGGTGCCCGGCCGCGTGCCGGGCACCGCACAGGAACCGCACAGAGAGAACACACGATCACCAAAGCGGCGGCCGCGATCGTGGGGGCATGACAGCCACCGCCCCCGCATCGCGGCCCGGGACCGTCCCGGTCGACCTGGCCGGCCCGCAGCCCGTTCTCGACGTCGTCATCCCGGTCTACAACGAAGAGACCGACCTCGAACCGTGCATCCGCCGGCTGCACGCGCACCTGGCCGAGCACGTCTCCTACCCGTACCGGATCACCGTCGCCGACAACGCGAGCACCGACACGACGCTGCAGGTGGCCGAACGACTCGCCCGCGAATTCCCGGAAGTCGCGGTCCACCACCTCGACGAGAAGGGCCGCGGCCGCGCGCTCAACGCCGTGTGGCAGGCCTCCGACGCCGCCGTGCTCGCCTACATGGACGTCGATCTCTCCACCGATCTCGCCGCGCTCGGGCCGCTCGTCGCGCCGTTGCTGTCCGGGCACTCCGACCTCGCCATCGGCAGCAGGCTCGCCCGGGGGGCGCGAGTCGTGCGGGGCCCGAAGCGCGAGTTCATTTCCCGCTGCTACAACCTGATCCTCCGCTCGACGCTCGCCGCCAAGTTCAGCGACGCGCAGTGCGGCTTCAAGGCCATCCGCGCCGACGTCGCCCGCGAACTGCTGCCGCACGTCGTGGACACCGGCTGGTTCTTCGACACCGAACTGCTCGTCCTGGCCCAGCGCGCCGGGTTGCGCATCCACGAGGTGCCCGTCGACTGGGTCGACGACCCGGACTCGTCGGTCAACATCCTGAGGACCGCCACCGAGGACCTCAAGGGCATCGCCCGCGTCACCAAGGCCACCTTCACCGGGGAAATCCCGGTCAGCAGGCTGCGCGAGCAGCTCGGCAGGCAGCCGATCGGGGTCGACGCGCCCGGCGTGCCGCCGCGGCTGGTGACGCAGCTGGTGCGGTTCGCCGCGATCGGCGTCAGCAGCACGCTCGCCTACCTCGTGCTGTTCCTGCTGCTGCGCACGGTCGTCGGCGCGCAGCCGGCCAACTTCGCCGCGCTGCTGGTGACGGCGATCGGCAACACGGCGCTGAACCGGCGGCTCACGTTCGGCATCCGCGGCCGCGCCGGCGCCGGGCGGCACCAGTTCGAAGGGCTGATCGTGTTCGGCCTCGGGCTCGCGCTCACCAGCGGCTCACTGGCCCTGCTCAACGGATCCACCACCCCCGGCCTCGTCCTGGAGCTGGTCGTGCTGGTGCTGGCGAACCTCGCCGCCACGGTGCTCCGGTTCCTGCTCCTGCGCGGCTGGGTGTTCAACCCGCGCCGCCAGGCCACGCCGAAGAAGGAGTACTGATGACCACCGTCCTGCCCGCCCCGGTTTCCGAACCTCGGCACCGCAAGGAATCCGCCGCGCACGCACCACCGCGCTGGGTCCGCCCGGCGGTGTTGGGGCTGCTGGCCGCGACCGCGGCGCTGTACTTCTGGAACCTCACCGCGTCCGGTTACGGCAACTCCTTCTACGCCGCCGCCGTACAGTCCGGGACGCAGAACTGGAAGGCGTGGCTGTTCGGATCGCTGGATTCGGGGAACGTGCTGACCGTCGACAAGCCGCCCGCGGCCCTGTGGATCGGCACGGCGTTCGCCCGGATCTTCGGCTTCTCGAGTTTCACCGTGCTGGCGCCGCAGGCGCTGATGGGCGTCGCGTCCGTCGGGCTCCTTTACCTGACGGTGAAGCGGACGTCGGGTCCGGTCGCCGGGCTGCTGGCCGGCGCGATGCTGGCGGTGACGCCGGTCGCGGCGCTGATGTTCCGGTTCAACAACCCGGACGCGCTGCTGGTGCTGCTGATGGTCGCGGGCGCGTACTGCGTCGTGCGGGCCACGGAAAAGGCGAGCCCGCGCTGGCTCGCGCTGGCCGGTGTCGCGATCGGCTTCGGCTTCCTCACGAAGATGATGCAGGCGTTTCTGGTGCTGCCGGCGTTCGGCCTGGTGTACCTGATCGCCGCGCCTACGTCGCTGGGAAAGCGATTGCTGCACCTCGGCGGCGCGGTCGTGGCGCTGGTCGTTTCGGCGGGCTGGTACATCGCGCTGGTGGACGTGTGGCCGACGTCGTCGCGGCCGTACATCGGTGGGTCCGAAGGGGACAGTCTGCTCGAGCTCGCGTTGGGTTACAACGGGTTGGGCCGCATCTTCGGTGGCGGTGAGGGCGGCGGACCCGGCGGTGGCGGGGGCGGCGGGAACACCGGCTTCGGGGGCGCGTCCGGGCTGTACCGGATGTTCGGTTCGAGCTTCGGCACGGAAATCTCGTGGCTGCTGCCCGCCGCGCTGATCGGCTTGGTCGCCGGCCTCTGGTTCACCCGCCGTGCGCCGCGCACGGACCGGACGCGCCTGGCGCTGGTCCTGTGGGGCGGCTGGCTGGTCGTGACCGCGCTGGTGTTCAGCTTCATGAGCGGAATCGTGCACCCGTACTACTCGGTGGCGCTGGCGCCGGCGATCGCCGCGCTGGTCGCGATATCGGGCCGCGCGCTGTGGCAGGGCCGGGCGAACCCGGCACCGCGGGCCGTGCTGGCCGGCATGGTCGTGGCGACGGCGGTGTGGTCGTTCATCCTGCTCGACCGGACGCCGGAGTGGTTCCCGGCGCTGCGCTGGATCATCGCGGTCCTCGGGGTGCTCGTCGGGACGGTGCTCGTCATGGGTGTTCCCGCTTCACGCCGGCTGGTCGCCGTCGTGGCGGCGGCGGTGGTCCTGACGATCGGGGTGTCATCCGCGGCTTACGGCGTCGAGACGGCTTCGGTGGCGCACAGCGGATCGATCCCGACTTCGGGCCCGACGTCGAGCGCCATGGGCGGCTTCGGCGGCGACTTGTCTTCGACCGAGGTCGGGGCGCTGTTGGCGCAGACGACGACGAAGTGGGCCGCGGCGACGACGGGCTCGCAGAGCGCGGCTTCGCTGGAGCTGGCGAGCGGCAAGGCGGTGATCGGCATCGGCGGCTGGAGCGGTTCGGACCCGGCGCCGACGCTGGCGGAGTTCAAGGCGTACGTGGCGGCGGGCGAAGTCAAGTACTTCATCGAAGGCGGCCGGGGAGGTGGGCCGGGCGGTGGATCGTCGGAGATCACGGAATGGGTGACGGCGAACTTCACCGCCACCACGGTTGACGGCCAGACGGTGTACGACCTGCAGAGCTGAAGACCGTACGAAGGGGCTCGCTTAGAGCCCCTTCGTACGCAGGTGGTGCCTGACGTCACCGACGAGGTCAACCGTCGAGCGGCGCTTCGTGAACTGCCATCCGTGCTTACCCCAGGGTGAAGTGGCCCTCGTACCGGCTCGCCGCGATGGTCTGCAGTGGGAAGCTGGGTTCACCAACGCGCGCTGACGGCCACGGAAACGATCTCACCGGGAAAGTCTCAGCCGCCCCTTAGGTTAGGCGCGGATCATGGTGGTCAGAGGGGATGAGGAGGCCGCGATGAGCACCACACGTCCGGGTTACCCGCGCTGGCACACCGCGAGCGCGCAGGGGCCGCGCTCACTCAACGCCGATGCCGTCGGGGCGTACGCCGCCGCCGGTGGGCCTGGCATCGCGTTCGCTCTCGCCGATGGTGTCGGGGACGACCCCTCCGCCGCGCGGGCCGCCCGGATCGCCGCTGCGGCTGCCGCGCGCACGCCTGTCCACAAAGGACCCGTCGAGGCGGTTCTCGCCGCGCAGCGCGCGGTTCGCGAACAGACGCACGGGGATGCCGTGCTCGTTGTGGCCATGCCGGCCGAACGCGGTGGCTACCGCATCGCCTGGGTCGGCGACGCCCGCGCCTACGCCTGGGACGGCAGCACGCTGAGCCGCCTGACCACCGACCACACGCTCGCCGAATACTTCCGCGCCCACCACCAGCCCGTGACGCCGCGGATGGAGCACGTGGTCACGACCAGCGTCCGGACCGCCGAAGAACACGAGATCGGCACGGCGGAGACGACGAGCGCGGGCCTCCTGCTGACCAGCGACGGCGTGCACAAACCCCTGGCGGGCAGCGGGATCCGGGCCGTGCTCGCGCAGCCGGGCGCCGGTGCGGCCGAACTCGTCGACGCCGCACTCGCGCGCGATGGCTCGGACAACGCGACCGCCCTCTACGTCGAACCCCTGGAGGCGGCCGACCACACGACGGTCCGGTTTCCCGTCGCCGCGTGAACCCTAGGCGGCGCGCTTCAGCTGCCGATACTCGCGCAGCACCAGGACAATGATCAACACGTCGAGCGCGGCGAAGAACGGCAGGGCGATCGAGTGCGTGTGCACGGCCCGGAAAACCTCGTAAACCACGAAAGCCGCGAGAACGACAGCGGCCACCGGGTAAGCGCGGACGATCTTCCGGGCCAGCGCCCACACCAAGCCGAGCTTGATCACGCCGTGCGCCAGCAGATACGCCACCGCGAACGTCTTCGTATCACCGTGCAGGAAGTTCTCCGTCGCCGACGACAGGTGGCGGGCCAGTGTGCCCGACGGGTCGCCGAGCAGGTCGCGGGTGATCACGGCGTGGGTGAACCCGCTGACCGTCGACGCCGGGACGAACGCGAGGATCAGCGCCCCGATGACCTGCAGGGCGCCGTCGAGGGCCTTGAGGACGAGCGCGATCCGGAAGAACCGCTCGGTCGCCGTGGTGTTCTGCTGGGACATGCCTCCAGCTCAGCAGAAATGACTGGTCAGCGCACGTGGAGGCACTTTTCGCACCGTTCGTGGCGCGCTGTCCGGCCGGCCGGGTCCGTCCCGTAGAAGGGGAAACACGCCGCGCCGCAGACGGCGAGGAAGATCGGCCCGCACCGGAGGGGGTGCGGGCCGACCTGGTGGGCGACGGCCAGCGCGCGCCGCCGTGCGCCCGCTTCGGGGAGCCAGCCGTGGTCCGGCAGGGCGGCGCGGACCTCGGCGTCGAGCTCGTCGGCCCGGGCCAGCAGGTCCGCGCCGAGGTCGGCGAGCCGCTCCCCGAGGTCGCGGAGGATGTCGGGGCGCGGTGCCTCGTCCCCGACGGTCCTCGCCAGCCAGGCCAGATCGGGGACGAGCGACGCGTGCAGGTCGCGGATGCGCTCCAGCAGCCGATGGTCCCGGTCGGGCCCGGTCAGCACCGCGCCAGCCACGCCGACTCGCACCCGGTGCAGGTCGGGTCGAACCAGTGACCGCCGAGCTGCGGGACGTCCCGCACCGCGACGGTCACCTCTTCCCCGCACAAAGCCTCGAACCGTTCGTCCGGACGCGGGGGGAACGGCCCGTCGAGCGCGTGGCGCTTCCCCTCCGCTTGCTGCCACCTCAACATGCGGCTCATTGAAACTGTCCCAGCGCGTTGACACCAACCCGCGAAAGCAGCACATCGCGCCTGGTCAGCGCGCCGGCGTCGTCTCCGTCCGGACGACGTCCTCGGCGAAGGCGACCGCCGTCTTCGCTCCTTCGGCGCCGAAGATCGGGCCGTTCGTGTACAGGCCGTCGATGATGAACATGATGCGGTCCGCCAGGCGCTCCGGGTCGGGCGCCGACGTCTCGCCGGCGAGCTCGCGCAGCTGCGTCCGGACCCGCACGAAGTGGTCCAGCGACACCTGGTGCGCCGGGTGCTCCCGCTCCGGGAACTCCGCGAACGTGGTGCGCAGCGGACACCCCCGCGAGCCCGGCTCGTTGACCCGCACCCCCACCTCGCGCACCAGCTCCACCAGCTGCGGCCCGGCGTCCGACGCGGCGGCCTTCGCGTCCGCGACGATGTCGTCCCAGTCGCCGCTGCAGCGCCTCAGGTAGGCCACCACCAGCTCGTCCTTGCTCGTGAACTGGCTGTAGAGCAGGTTCTTGCCGCACCCGCACTCGTCGATGATCTGCTGCATCCCGACCGCGTGCACCCCGTACCGGTTGAACAACCGGGTGGCGGTTTCGAGGATGCGCTCACGGGCGTCCGGCATCGGTTTGCGCGGCATCAGCCGATCGTACCGGACCGAATGGTCCACATCGCGAATTCTCCGTTGACAACACATCCGCGAGCCCGCCATGATTCGGACCGGTCGGTCCCGGACCGATCGGTCCGACTCAACTGGGGGTTCCTTTGACCGTCTCCGCCTCTCCCGCCGCGGTCCACGACCGCCTCACCGCGCGTGCCCGCGGGCTGCTGCTCGTCCTCTGCGGCGCGCTGTTCCTCGACGCGCTCGACGTCTCGATGAAGGGTGTCGCGCTGCCCTCGATCGGCGCCGAACTGGGCCTGTCCACCGGCTCCCTGCAGTGGGTGGTCAGCGGGTACGTCCTCGGCTTCGGCGGCTTCCTGCTGCTCGGTGGCCGCGCCGCCGACCTGCTGGGCCGCCGCCGGATGCTGATCGGCGCGCTCGTCGTGTTCGCCGTCGCGACGGCGCTCGGCGGCCTCGCCACCAGCGGCCCGCTGCTCATCGCCGCCCGGTTCGTCACCGGGATCAGCGCCGCGTTCAGCGCGCCCGCCGGCTTCTCGATCATCACGACCAGCTTCGCCGAGGGCCCGGTTCGCAACAAGGCGCTGTCGATCTACACCGCCACCGGCGCGACCGGCTTCTCGCTCGGGCTCGTCGCGGGCGGGCTGCTCACCGAGGTCAGCTGGCGGTGGGTGTTCCACGCGCCGGTGCTCGTCGCGGTCGCGACGCTGATCGGCGCGCTCGCCGTCGTCCCGCGCACGCCCGCCACACCCGGCCGGGGATTCGACCTCGCCGGCTCCGCGACCGTCACCGCGGCCATGCTCCTGCTGGTCTTCACCCTGGTCGAAGCCCCGAACGCGGGCTGGGCGTCGGCGCGGACGCTCGGGTCGCTGGCCGCCGTCGCGGTGCTGCTGGCGGTGTTCGTGGTGATCGAACGCCGGGTGGCGCACCCGTTGCTGCGGCTGGGGATCCTGCGCTCCGGGCCGCTGGTGCGGGCGAACGTCGCGGCGATGTCGCTGCTCGGCGGCTGGGTCGGCGCGCTGTTCATCGTCACGCTGTACCTGCAGGGCGTCCGCGGCTGGTCGGCGCTGGAAACCGGGCTGGCGGTGTGCCCGAGCGGCCTCGTCGTGGCGGTCCTCGCGCCACGGATCGCCGCGCCGCTGGTCGGCCGGTACGGCTCGGGACGCGTCGCGCTGGCGGGACTCGTGTCGTCGGTGGCCGCGTACGCGCTGCTGCAGTTCCTGGACGCCTCGAGCGGTTACGCCACCCTGATGCTGCCGGCGTTCCTGTTGGTCGGAGTGGCCTTCACGCTCACCTACGGCCCGCTCACGATGGCCGCGGCGGACAGTGTCCCGGCCGCCGACCAGGGCTTGGCCGGCGGGCTGGTGAACACGGCGTTCCAGGTCGGCCCGGCCCTGGTGCTCGGGGTGGTTTCGGCGGTGACCGCGACCGGCAGCCTCCGGGCGGCCCTGGTGGTGCCGCTCATCGTGGCCACGCTGGGGGTGGCCGCGATGCTCCCGTCCCTGCGCCGGGCGTGAAAACGTGACGGCCTCCCCGGTGCCGGGGAGGCCGTCACGGCGTCACATGGCGGGCGGAGCCGAGGCAGTCCCCCACGCCGTGGGGGTGTCACTCAGCCGGAACTGGATCTTGCCCGCGCGGAGCAGATCCGCGTGGGAGAGCCAGCTGCGGTCGTAGCTCCGGTGTCCGATCCGGACGTCCTTTGTGTACTGCAGCTTCGATGCGCTCGCGCCCGGCGCCTCGATCTCGATCTTGCGGCCACCGGCCGGGCGGATCTCGACCTTCTCGAACATCGGCGTGCTGAGCAGGTACGTCCCGGAACCGGGCTGGGCTTCGAAGACGCCGGTCATGCCGAAGACGAGCCACGACGAAATGGTGCCGAGGTCGTCGTTGCCCGGCATGCCGTACGGCGTGTCGGTGAACAGCGTCCGCGCCGCGCGCAGCACGGCGGAGGTCTTCCACGGCGCACCCGTCCAGCTGTACATCCAAGGCGCGTGCAGGTCCGGCTCGTTGTTCGGGTTGAAGGCGAAGTTGTTGTGGTAGTCGTACGCGCCGTGGACCCAGGAGTCCTTGGCCGCCTTCGCCGGGTCGGTGAGCAGCAGCGGCACGTCGAAGAACGTGTCGAGCCGCTTCTCCGCCTGCGCCGGGCCGCCCATCAGGCCGAACAGCTTCGCGGTGTCCTGCTGGGCGAGCCACTGGTACTGCCACGGCGTGCCCTCGTGGAAGCCGGTGGACTTCGCCGGGTCGGGGTCGCCGACGCCGGTGCCGTCCGCGGCCTTCGTGCGCGGGAACCCGGTGAAGCCGTGGGATTCCACGCCGGTGTCCCACAGGTGCGCGAAGTTGCCGCACCGCGCCCGCAGGGTGGCGGCCTTGTCGCCGTACCCCAGCCCGGATGCCATGGTGGACAGTGCGCAGTCGGCGAGGGCGTACTCGAGGGTCGCCGAACCGGCCTGGCGCGTATCACCGTAGGTGTAGCCCGGCAGGTCCTGGTAGCCGATCCAGCCGTTCTTCACGTAGGTCGGGTTGCCGTCGCGGCCACGGAAGATCGACTGGTCTTTCGGTACCTCGTTGGCGTTGCGCCACAACGCGTCGAACAGCTGACGCGCGGTCCGGTCGTCGAGCAGGCCACGGCGGTAGTTGTCGACGACCCACGGCGTGACGGGGTCGCCGCTCATCACGTTCGTCTCGCCGCCGGCGAGCGCCCAGCGCGGGACCCAGCCGCCGTCCTGGTAGATCTTGAGGACGGACTTCGTCATGTCCGCGGCCTTGTCCGGGTGCAACAGCGCGACCAGCTGGTTCTGCGAGCGGTAGGTGTCCCACAGCGAGAACATCTGGTAGTAGGTGTCGCGGCTGCGGTGGACGGCGTCGTCGAAGCCGCGGTAGGAGCCGTCCACATCGGACCCGACGGACGGGTGCAGCAGCGACCGGTACAGCGCGCTGTAGTAGGTGCGCTGGTCGGCGGTCGTGCCCCCGGCGACGCGCATCCGGTTCAGCTCGGCTTCCCACGTGTCGTGGGCGGCCTTGCGCGCCTTGTCGAACGACTTGGGCTGCTCCGCCGTCCGGTTCAGGCGGGCGCCGTCGATCGAGGTGTAGGAGAGCCCGACGGAGGCGCCGACCTGGTTCTTCGCGGTGTCGAACGTGAGCCAGGCGCCGGTGCGCTGGGTGCCGAGCTTGGCGTCACGCTGGTTCGGCGTCAGCTTGCCGTCGGTCCAGGTGCCGAAGCCGGTGAATTCGCGGTCGAACTTGGCGCTGAAGAAGACCTTGTACCGCTCCTTCTGCGTCTCCCAGCAGAAGTTGCCGCCCTGCAGCCAGCCCTCGACGGTGTCGTCCCCGACGACGTGGACGTCGCCGGCGTAGGTGTAGCCGTTGCTTTCGCCGACCTCGATGAGCACGTTTTCGCTGGTCGCGCCGCTGGGGAAGGTGTAGCGGTGCTGGCCGGTGCGCTGGGTGGCGGTCAGCTCGGCGTCGATGCCGTTCGCGAGCTTGACGCCGTAGTAGCCGGGTTGGCGGGTCTCGTCGGCGTGGCTGAACTCGGCGCCGTACTGCGCGGGGTCGCTGGTGGTGACGGCGCCGGTGGTGGGCATGAAGCGGAAGTTGCCCATCGTCTGGCAGCCGACGCCGGAGAGGTGGGTGTGGCTGAAGCCGAGCGTGGTGCCCTGCGCGTAGTCGTAGGACGCGTACTTCTTGAGCTGGGTGTCCGGGCTCAGCTGGACCATCCCGAAGGGCGTGGTGGCGCCGGGGAAGGTGGTGCCGTCACCGTTGTTGCCGATCGAGGTGTCGACGAGCGTGGTGGGGTCGTCGGCGAATCTCGGCCCCGCGGCCTGAGCGGGGGTCGCGAGGGCCATGGTCGTGGCTGAGGCGAGCAGGGTGGCCAGGACGCGCGTCCGCGTTCTCATCCGTGTCCTCCTGACAACGTTGTCACATGCACGGTGGGATCTTTTCCGTTGTCCGGTGGACAAATCAAGCCCTGGCTCAGACCTGATGCGTGACGTGCCCGTCGAGGATCGTCGCCGTCACCGGGAGGGCGCGCAGGTCCGCCGGGGACAGGACCGAGGGATCCGCCGCCGTCACCATCAGGTCCGCGACGTCCCCCACCGCCACTTCGCGACGGCCGCCCGAGGACGCCGCCAGGGCGTCGGCGAACGGGATGGCCTGCTCCGGGTGCCACGGTGGGCGGTCGTCGTCCGTGCGGGAGATCGCCGAGGCGATCCCGTCCCACGGGTCCAGCGGGGCCACCGGGGCATCCGAACCGAACTCCAGGCGGGCCCCCGACTCCAGCAGGGAGCGGTAGGGGAACGCGCGCGACGTGCGGCCGTGCCAGTGGCGGTCCGCGACGTCGCGGTCGTCCGGCTGGTGCGACGGCTGGACCGCCGCGATCACGCCGAGAGAGGCGAACCGCGGGACGTCGGCGGGCGAGAGCAGCTGCGCGTGTTCGATGCGGCCCGGGCAGCCGACCTCCTCGAACGCGTCCAGCGCGATCGTGTTGGCCCGGTCGCCGATCGCGTGGACCGCCGGGAGCAGCCCGTGGTCGAAAGCGCGTCGCATCAACCGGATCAGTTCATCCGGCGGCAGTTCCAGCGAGCCCGGCGAATCCCCGCCCGGGTACGGGTCGTGGCAGTAGGCCGTGCGGGTGTTGAGGGAGCCGTCCACGAAGAGCTTGTACGGCCCGACCGTCACCAGCCCGCCGGAGCCGGGCAGGACGTCGCCGGTGCGGTGGCCGCGCTCGATGGTCTGGTCCAGCAGGTGCTTCGCGATCACGCACGAGATCCGCGCGGCCGGGGCGCCCCGGCGCGTCCAGTCCGCCACCGTGTCCGCGTACTCGTAGTCGACGATCTGCGTCACGCCCCGCGCGGCCGCCGCGGAAACCGCTTCCGCCACCCACCGGTCCTGGACGTCGATCGCCGCCGTCGGGAGCTGGGCCGTGGCGCTCATGCAGTCGCCTTCGAGCAGCACGCCCGTCGGGTGGTCGCGGCCGATCAGTTTCAGCGCCGCCGGGCTCAGCCACAGCGTGTGCAGGTCCGCGCTGAACAACGCGACCGCGCGCCCGGGCAGCGCCCGCTGCAGCAGGTCCTTGTGCGGCTTGTCCGGCCACAGCCCGTCGCGGAATCCGGCGCCCACGACGAGCTCCGTCTGCGGCGCGGGTGTCGCCAGCAGGTGCGCGAGCAGCAGCTCGATCGCCTCCCCCGCCGAGCGGGCCGCGTCGAGCGGGATGCGACGCCGGAACGTCGCCCACTGCACGACGTGGACGTGCGCGTCCACCAGCCCGGGCAGCAGCGTCCCGCCGTGCCCGTCGACCACCCGCGCGGCGAACCCGGTGGACCCCGGTTCGGTGATCGACGTGATCCGGCCGTCGTTCACCCGGACGTCGGCGAGGTCGCCGCCGAGCCCGGGCCGGACCCGGCGCAGCAGGAGATCATCCATGCGAACACCTTGCCAGTCCGGCCCGTCCGGGTGAAGCACGGCTTGAGATGAGGAACGGGCGGGTATTCGGCTACCGTTGGAACAGATGGCAGCCGTCGCCCGCCGAAGGGTCAGGGCCGGTCAGGAGCGCCGCCTTCACAAGCCGCGCAGGGTTCGACTCCCTCGGTTGCCGCCGATGACCGTGGCTGGCCCGTTCACGGCTGTCACCCCACCGGTATGTCCCGCCGCCGCAACGCGAACACCCCGCTCGCGCCCGCGACCACGGCGATCAGCACCAGCCAGAGCGCCGGTCCCGCCGAGAACGTGCCGCCCGGCAGGCGCGGCAAGTGCTGGAACGGCGAAATCCCCAGCACCACGTCGTTCCACCGCAACGCCGTCCCCACCAGCGACAGCAGCAGGAACCCCGCCAGCAGTCCCCACGCCGCCGCCGAATACCGCGGCAGGAAGCCGGTCAGCAGCACCGCCAGGCCCGTCAGGACCCACACCGCCGGCAGCTGGGCCAGCGCCGCCGGGACCAGGCCGAGCCCGTTGCCGTACGCCGCGCCGGTCGCCCAGCCCGTCGCCGCCAGCACGAACGCCGGGCCCAGCACCGCGAACATCACGTGGGTCAGCGCCCAGCCGACGCGGCCGGCCGCCGTCGCGAGCACCGGTTCCGCCCGGCCCGCCACTTCTTCCGCACGCAGCTTCAGCGTCGCCTGCACCGCGTAGCCCGCCGCCGCCAGGCCGAACAACGTCATCGTGCCCGCCAGGTACGCGTCCATCACCGCACCGCCGCCGCCCATGCGGGAGAAGACGTCCGCGACCGCCCGGTTGTCCCGCATCAGGCCGGCGACGTTCTGCGCGACCCCACCCATCAGCAGCCCGACGAGCGCCAGGCAGAGGGTCCAGACCAGCAGCGTCCCCCGCTGCAGCCGCCAGGCCAGCGCCAGCGGTGAGCGCAGCGACGCCTTCGCCGTCGCACGGCCCAGTCGCACCGGCAGCAAGGCCGCGCCGAGGTCCCGGCGCGCCGCCAGCACAACGGCCACGACCACTGAAGAACCGGTCGCGAAGACGCCCAACGCGAGCACCCACCACCGCTCCCCCGCGAACGGCCGCAGCCGGTGCGCCCAGCCGATCGGTGACAGCCAGGCGAGCCAGCCCGCCGATCCGCTGCTGTCCCCGGCCGCACGCAGCACGAACGCCAGCACCAGCGCCCCGATGCCGTGGCCCCGCGCGCCGCCCGCACCCCAGGTGAGCTGGGCGGCGACCGCGCCGACGCCGGCGAACACCCAACCCGCCAAGGCGAATCCCGCCCCGAGGGCCAGCGCACCGGCCAGGGGCACACCCTGGGCGGCGACGCCGAACGCGGTCAGCAGGCCGAACACCAGGCACGCACCGCAGGCGGCGAGCACCGCCGCGACCAGCCCCGCGTGGCGGCCGACGACGGTGGCGCCGGTGAGCTCACGGCGTCCCGCCTCCTCCTCGGTCCGGGTGTGCCGGACAACGGTGAGCAGCGCGATCAGCCCCACGACGACCGGGACGAACCCGCACTGCCAAGCCAGGAGATTCCCCGGCGCGGCACCGTAGAGCGGGCCGTTGCGCACGACGAACGTCGCACTCGACGCGTTGAGGTCGTAGAAGTGCTGCCGTGACGCGGCATCCGGGTACGCCGCCTCGATCGACGACAGGTACCCGGCCGGTGCGAGCGCGAGACCCACGATCCAGAGCGGCATGAGCAGGCGGTCGCGGCGCAGCACCAGCCGCAGCAGCGCCCACGTCCCGGTCACCGCGCCGCTCCGACCGGCTCGTCCTGCCGGTAGTGGCGCAGGAACAGCTCCTCGAGCGTCGGCGGGCGGCTCACCAGGCTCCGCAGCCCGGCTCCGGCGAGGTGCCGCATCACGTCGTCCAGTGACGTCTGGTCGACGGACAGGTGGACGTGCGAGCCGTACGTGCTCAGGTCGTGCACGCCCGGCAGCGCCGCGAGGTCCGCCGGCACGTGCGCGAGCGAGGCGTCGATCGTGATCCGGCCCAGGTGCCGCAGCTCGTCCAGGGTGCCGGACTCGACCGTGCGGCCGGCCCGGATGATCGTGACGCGGCCGCACAGCGCCTCGACCTCCGAAAGGATGTGGGAGGACAGCAGCACGGTCCGGTCGCCGCGCTCGCGCTCTTCCGCGACGACCTCCCGGAAGACCTCCTCCATCAGCGGGTCGAGCCCGGACGTCGGCTCGTCGAGGACCAGCAGCTCCACATCGGACGCCAGCGCGGCGACGAGCGCGACCTTCTGCCGGTTGCCCTTCGAGTACGTCCGGCCCTTCTTGCGCGGGTCGAGGTCGAAGCGCTCGATCAGCTCCGCGCGGCGGGTGGTGTCGAGGCCGCCGCGCAGGCGGCCGAGCAGGTCGATGACCTCGCCGCCGGTCAGGTTCGGCCAGAGCGTGACATCGCCCGGGACGTAGGCGAGCCGCCGGTGCAGCTCGGTCGCGTCGGTCCAGGGATCGCCGCCGAGCAGGGTGGCGCGGCCGCCGTCGGCCCGCATCAGCCCCAGCAGGACGCGGATCGTGGTGGTCTTGCCGGCGCCGTTGGGCCCGAGGAAGCCGTGCACCTCGCCGGTGTGGACGGTCAGGTCGAGCCCGTCGAGGGCCCGTGTCCGGCCGAACGCCTTGGTGAGGCCGTCGGCGGTGATCGCGTCGGCCATCGTCATCCCTTCCGTTTCGCGCTTTCCGTGGCCAGCACTTCGCGGGCCTTGTCGAGCAGTTCGGAACCGGCGAGCGGGTGGGTGAAGAGGTACCCGGCCGCGCTCATCATGCGGAGCATCGCCTCGTGCGTGCCCGGCTCTTCGCCGAGCGCCCGGGCCACGTGGTCCTGCAGGATCATCAGCCCGCCGGTCATCGCGGCGAGCGCGGCGCCGACCCCGCGGGGGTCCGGCACGTCGAGCCCCGCTTCGCGGAAGTAGCGCTCGGTGCCGTCGACGATGCCGACGAACTGCGCGGCCGCGGCTTCCGAACCGTCGACCATCGCGCGGCCCAGGTACCGGCGGAACAGCAACTGCCGGGCGTCGAACGTCGGCACGAAGCCCGGGTCCGCGTGCCCCTTGGCGAGCGCCTCCTCCTTGAACTTCAGCAGTTCGTCGAAGACGTAGGTGTCGCAGGCTTCGCGCAGGCCGTCCTTGGAGCCGAAGTGGTGGCGGATCAGGCCACCGGAGACGCCGGCTTCCTGGGCGATGTCCAGGATCGACGTCTTCTCCATGCCGCGTTCGGTGAAGAGCCGGATGGCGGCGTCGCGGATCCGGGCCCGGGCGGTGAGGTCTTCGGCGTTCATCCTCGTCCTATACGCACGTGTAGCTGACTACACGAGAATGTAGTGCGCTATACGCACGTATAGCAAGG
Organism: Amycolatopsis rifamycinica; assembly: GCF_000695625.1. Taxonomy (GTDB): domain Bacteria; phylum Actinomycetota; class Actinomycetes; order Mycobacteriales; family Pseudonocardiaceae; genus Amycolatopsis; species Amycolatopsis rifamycinica. The sequence goes on along the minus strand of NZ_JMQI01000014.1, from coordinate 87,895 downwards.
CGGCACTTTCACGTGAAAGTGCCGGTTCCGGTGACGGACCAACCGATTAGGCCATTTGGCTCGCAACCAATTGCGGTCTATGGGCTAACTGTCTGATTGCTGCGGCACATCCCACCCTGTGTACTGCTCGGTACGCATCTCTTCATGAAGGGTCGTTTCAGTGACACAGCACAGATCGCGCTGGAGACGGCGGGCCGGGATCACCGTCCTCGCCACCGCACTCGGCGCCTCCGTCCTCGGCGTCGCCGTTCCGGTGGCTTCCGCCCAGCAGGCGCCGCCGACCAACGGCGCCGCCGACGGCAAGACCCTCGACGAGCACGACCGCGCGCTCGTCGCCGAAGCCGAGAAGGCCGGGAAGCCTGACGTCACACTGCTGATCGCCGCGGAAAAGGGCCAGACCGGCACCGCCGTGAACGAGCTCAAGGCCCTCGGCGGTGTCGTGCAGTCGACCGACACGAAGCTCGACTACGTCAAGGTCACCATCCCGCCCGCCAAGGCGGAGAAGGCCGCGAAGCTCAAGTCGGTGAACGCCGTCGACGTCGACGGGCTCATCGTGCGCGACGACCCGAAGCCCGACGGCGCGATGACCCCGCTGCCGCAGCCGGCCCCGGGCAAGGACACCCCGCGCGTCAACCCGTACCTGCCGACCGGCGACACCTACGCGGCGCAGTTCGGCCAGGTCCTGCCCAGCTGGGACGGCAAGGACGCCACGGTCGCGGTGCTCGACTCCGGCGTCGACCTCGACTCCCCCGCGCTGGCCACCACCAGCCACGGCGAGCGCAAGATCGTCGACTGGTACAACGCCAACGCCACCAACTCCGGCGACGGCACCTGGGTCAAGCAGTCGACCCAGACCTACACCGGCACCTTCACCTCGAACGGCAGGACGTGGACGGCCCCGGCGACCGGTGGTCCGTACACGTTCGGCCTCTTCGGCGAGACCGCGGGCGATCTGGGCGCCGCGGACAGCGAGACCGGCGGTGACGTCAACCGCGACGGCGACCGCGCCGACTCCTTCGGCGTGCTGCTCGACCCCGCCACCAAGGAGGTCCGGGTCGACCTCAACGGCAACGGCGACTTCACCGACGAGAAGCCGATGACCGACTACAACAAGAAGTACGACGTCGGCTTCTTCGGCACCGACAACCCGGCGACCGACATCGCCGAGCGGATGGCCTTCGTGGTCCAGACCGACAAGCCGGGCTTCGTCGGCATCGGCATCGCCGGTGCGGAGCACGGCTCGCACGTCGCCGGCATCGCCGCCGGCAACGACCTGTTCGGCGGCAAGATGGACGGCGCCGCCCCGGGTGCGAAGGTGCTGGCGGTCAAGGTGTGCCTCACCAGTTCCGGCTGCACGTCCTCCGGCCTGATCGACGGTGTCGTCTACGCGGCCAGCCACGGCGCCGACGTCATCAACATCTCGATCGGCGGCCTGCCGGCCCTCAACGACGGCAACAACGCCCGCGCGGAGCTCTACAACCGCACGATCGCCGAGTACAACGTCCAGATCTTCATCTCGGCGGGCAACAGCGGCGCCGGGGCGAACACCGTCGGCGACCCGTCGGTGGCCACGGACGCGATCTCGGTCGGCTCCTACATCACCAAGGAGACCTGGCTGTCGAACTACGGCTCGGTCACCAAGAACCCCGAGTCGATGCACCCGTTCTCTTCGCGCGGCCCGCGTGAGGACGGCGGCTTCAAGCCGGACATCATCGCGCCCGGCGCGGCCATCGCCACCGTTCCGCGGTGGGAGCAGCCGAGCCCGGTGGCCGGCACGTACCCCCTGCCGGCCGGCTACGCGATGCTGCAGGGCACGTCGATGGCGGCGCCGCAGGCGACCGGCGCGGCGGCACTGCTGGTGAGCGCGTACAAGGCGACCCACAACGGCCAGCGGCCGCCGGTGGCGCAGCTGCGCGCGGCGATCAAGTCGACCGCGCGGTTCGTGCCGGGCATCGGCGCGTACGCACAGGGCGCGGGTCTGTTCAACGTCCCGGCCGCGTTCGTCGCGCTGTCGCTCAACCCGAAGCCGGACGCCGTTTCGACGTCGGTCGAGGTGCACACCGCGCTGTCGGGCCTGCTGGCCAAGCCGAACACGGGCGTGGGCATCCACGACCGCGAGGGCGTGACCGTCGGCAAGGCCTACACGCGGACGTACACGATCACCCGCACCACGGGCGCGGCGCACCCGGTGCCGTACTTCGTGCGGTGGGTCGGCAACGACGGCACGTTCTCCTCCGGCTCGACGGTGGCCCTGCCGCTGAACACGCCGGTTTCGTTCAAGGTCACCGTGAACCCGAAGAGCACCGGCGTCCACTCGGCGCTGCTGTACCTGGACAACCCGCTGACCGTCGGCATCGACGTGCAGACCCTGAACACGGTCTTCGCGCCGCAGGAGTTCGTCGCGGGCAAGGGTTTCCAGGTCGACGTCGCGGGCAAGGCCGCCCGCAACCAGGCGACCAGCTACTTCGTGCGGGTGCCGCAGGGCGCCAGCGCGCTGAAGGTGGACCTGGACGCCGGCGCCGGCGCCCCGGGCAAGGGCCAGGTGCGGTTCCTGCGGTACGACCCGACCGGTGTCCCGGCCGAGGCCAGCACCGCGACGACCGCGTGCTACCTGCCCGACGCGGGCGCGGGCTGCGCCGGCGGCACGCCGACCAGCCGGACCATCGCCAACCCGCTGCCGGGCGTGTGGGAGATCACCGTCGAAGCGCGGCGGACGTCCGATGTGGACGAAGCGCCGTACAAGCTGTCGGCCGCGGTGCTGGGCACGGCGATCTCGCCGAACCCGGACGTCATCGCGTCCGCCACGCTGAACACGCCGATCTCGCGGTCCTACACCGTGCAGAACACGCTCGGCGCGTTCACCGGCAAGCTCAACGGAGCCACGCTGGGCAGCGCCAAGACGCAGCGGCCGTCCATCACCGAAGGCGTGCAGCAGCAGTACCAGATCCCGGTGACGGCGGGCTCGCAGTCGCTGACCGTCACGATCGGCAAGACGTCCGACGTCGGCGCCGACCTGGACCTGGTGCTCTACAACTGCACCACCGGGTCCTGCGTGCAGGCGGCGGTGAGCGCGGACGGTGACTCCGAGGAGTCGGTGACCGTGGCCAACCCGGCCGCGGGCACGTGGGTCGCGCTGGTCGACGGCTACGCGGTGCCGTCAGGCACCACGGAGTTCGACTACCTCGACGTGTTCACCAACCCGGCGTTCGGTTCGGTCGCGGTGACCGACGCCAACGCCCTGCGCGCGTCGGGCAGCTCGTGGACCGTGCCGGCGACGGTGACGGCCACCGCCGTCCCGGCCGCGGGCCGGATCCTGCGCGGTCAGCTGACCGTGCAGACCGACACCGGTGTCACGGTCGGCTCCTCGCTGGTGCAGATCAACGCGGTGAGCTAGTTCCCCGGTTCGTGGAGGCCGTCCCGAGAGTTCTTCGGGGCGGCCTTCACGGCGTTCAGGCCTCTTGCGCCCGGGTCACGAAGGGGGCCGGGTCCGCCAGCACGCGGTGGATCACCCGGCCGGCCGCGCCGAGGGTGGCCGCGTCACCGCCGAGGCGGGACGCCGACAGCACCGGGGGCGTGCCGCGCAGGCCGCCGAGGCGGGTGGCCAGGACCTCCGACACCGGCCCGGACACCCACGGGTACAGCTGCGTGAACACCCCGCCCAGGACGATGCGGTCGAGGTCCAGGAGGTTCACCGCCGACGTCAGGGCGATGCCGAGGGCGCGGCCCGCCGCCGTGCACGCCGCCAGCGCCGTCTCGTCGCCGTCTTCGAGGGCCGCCAGCAACGCCGGTACCGAAGGGGCGTTCCCCGCCGCCAGCAAGGCCTCCTGGCCGGCGTAGGTCTCCAGGCACCCGCTGCCGCCGCAGCGGCAGGCCGCTCCCTCCGGCGCCACCACGACGTGTCCCAGCTCGCCGGCCAGGCCCGTCGCCCCCGCGTACAGCGTGCCCTGCACGACCAGGCCGGCGCCGATGCCGATTTCGCCCGACACGTAGAGGAAATCGCGTTCGCCGTCGCCGTACCAGAGCTCGCCGAGGGCCGCGAGGTTCGCCTCGTTGTCGAGTTCGACCGGGACCGGCAGCCGCAGCAGGTCGGCCGGGCGGACGTCCTGCCAGCCGAGGTTGGGGGCGCTGAACAGCACGCCGTCGCCGACCGGGCCGGATACCGCCAGCACCGCGCCCGCCGCCTCCAGTCCCAGCCGGTGGGCCTCGGCCAGCGCGTCCAGCGCCAGCTCCTGCAGCTCACCCAGGACCTTCTTCGGCCGCGAGCCGCGGTTGTCGCGTTCGCGGCGGGCGGCGACCCGGACTTCGCCGGTGAGGTCGAGCACGCGCACCGCGAGGTAGTCGACGTTGATCTCCAGGCCCAGCGACGCCACGCGGGCCCCGCTGAGCACGACCGCCACGCCCGGCCGGCCGCGTTCGCCCACCCGCGCCGGCCCGGTCTCGGCGAGCAGGCCCGCGTCGACCAGGTCGCCGACCAGCTTGCTCACGGTCGACTTGGTCAGGCCGGTGACCTCGGCGAGCGCGGCCCGGGTCAGTGGACCGCCGCGGCTGACGGCGCCGAGCACGACCTCGAGGTTGCGGGCGCGCATCTCCTCGTGCCGCACGGCCTGCGTCATCGTGTCCTCCCGCGAAGACTGTAGCCCGGCCACTTGACGCCCGGGATCCGGCGGCGCATATTTAGTCTACAACATGAACTAAATGAAGGGACAGTCATGAGCGACTACGCTCCCCAGCCGGCCGACAAGTTCACCTTCGGCCTCTGGACCGTGGGCTGGCCCGCGAACGACCCGTTCGGGGTGGCGACGCGGGCGGCGCTGGACCCGGTCGAGAGCGTGCACCGGCTCGCGGAGCTGGGCGCCTACGGCGTGACCTTCCACGACGACGACCTCCTGGCCACCGAGCCGGACCGCGACAAGGCGATCGAGCGGTTCCGCAAGGCGCTCGCCGAGACCGGCCTCAAGGTGCCGATGGCGACGACGAACCTGTTCACCCACCCGGTGTTCAAGGACGGCGGCCTGACCAGCAACGACCGCGACGTCCGGCGGTACGCGCTGCGGAAGGTGCGCCGCAACATCGACCTGGCGGCCGAGCTGGGCGCGGAGACCTACGTCGTGTGGGGCGGCCGCGAAGGCGCCGAGTCCGACGCGGCGAAGGACGTCCGCGCGGCGCTGGACCGCTACAAGGAGGGCCTCGACCTGCTCGCCGACTACGTCGTCGAGAAGGGCTACTCGCTGCGGTTCGCGCTCGAGCCGAAGCCGAACGAGCCGCGCGGCGACATCCTGCTGCCGACGATCGGGCACGCGCTGGGCTTCATCTCGCAGCTCGCGCGGCCGGAGATGTTCGGCCTCAACCCCGAGGTCGGGCACGAGCAGATGGCCGGGCTGAACTTCGTGCACGGCATTTCGCAGGCGCTGTGGCAGGGCAAGCTGTTCCACATCGACCTCAACGGCCAGCACGGCCCGAAGTACGACCAGGACCTGATCTTCGGACACGGTGACCTGAAGAGCGCGTTCTTCCTGGTCGACCTGCTGGAGAACGGCGGCTACGACGGCCCCCGCCACTTCGACTACAAGCCGCTGCGCACCGAGGACGCCTCGGACGTCTGGGTGTCGGCGGCGGCGAACATGCGGACGTACCTGATCCTCAAGGAGAAGTCGGCGGCGTTCCGGGCCGACCCGGAGGTCGCCGAGGCGCTGGCCGCGTCCCGGGTCCCGGACCTCTCGACGCCGACCCTGGCCCCGGGCGAGAGCTTCGACGACGTCCTGAACGACGAGTTCGACCTCGACGCGGCGGCCGCGCGCGGCTACCACTTCACCCGGCTCAACCAGCTCGCCCTGGAGCACCTGCTCGGCGTGCGCTGACCGCCGGCCCGCTACGCCGCGGGAGTGCTTCCCGCGGCGTAGCGGATCGCGCCCAGCAGGAGCGTGCGGAACGCCGGATCGTCGTACGACTCGCTCGTGTGGCCGAGCCCGGTGTAGAAGGCCCGGCCGCGGCCCTGCGGGTGACACCACGTGATGGGGTGGTCCGCGCCCATGCCGCCGCCGGTGTAGCTGGACTCGTCCAGTGACTGCAGCACCCGCACGCGACCACGTGGGTTGGTGCGGAAGTCGTACAGCTCGTCGGTGCGGGTCCACACCGGCGGCAGGTGGGCGGTCGCCGGGTGGGCGCCGTCTTCGGTGACGAAGCGGGCCTGCTGGATCTCCGGGTGGGTCTCGAACCGGGCTCCCACCAGCTGCCCGTACCACGGCCAGTCGTACTCGGTGTCGGCTGCCGCGTGGACGCCGACGTAACCGCCGCCACCCTCTACATAGGACTCGAAGGCTGCCTGCTGTGCGGCGTCGAGGATCTCACCGCTGGTCGACAGGAACACCACCGCGTCGAAGGAGCCGGTGAGCACCGACGCGTCCTCGGTCGCCGTGACGGCGAAACCGTGCGCCGCACCCAGTTCCCGGATCGCCCGGATCCCGGCCGGGATCGAGTCGTGCCGGTACCCGGCCGTCTTGGAGAACACCAGCACCCGCACAGGAACCTCTTTCGTTCAGTGGGAACGGCGGCCGCCGGCAGGAGGTCCTTGACCTCGGCGACGCGGACTAGTTCTGTTACCTGGTAAGAACTTCGTGGCCGACGTCGTCGGCACCCCTCTTGGCACGATACCGGCAGAAACGCCCACACCGGGCCGTCCGTGCGGACAGCGTGGCGGACAAAGCCGGGCCCTCCCGCGGAATCGTCGCCGCGGATCGCCGGAAACCGGTCAGGCCGAGGCGGCCCCGCGAAAGCTCAGCGCGCCGAGCGCCCCGACGAGCGGAGCCAGCTCCGGCAGCGTCTCCGCCTCCGCCAGCGCCTCCGCCAGGGCCGTGTCGTGCGTCGGACGGGCCGCCGTCAACAGCGCCTGGCCCGCCGGCGTCACCTCCGTGTAGATCCCGCGGCGGTCGTCCTCGCACAGGTAGCGGGCCAGCAGCCCGCGGCCCTCCAGCCGCGCCACCAGCCGCGTCGTCGCCGACTGGCTCAGCACCACCGCGTTCGCGAGCTGGTTCATCCGCAAGTGGAAGCCGTCCTGGCGGGCCAGCACGTCCAGGACCGTGTACTCGCTCACCGACAGCTCGTGGTCGCGCTCGAGCGCCCGCTGCAGCCTGTCCTCGATCCGCGCGTGGAGCGCGGCCAGCGTCCGCCAGCCCTGCGCGCGCGCTTCGACGGCGTCGTCGTCCAGTGACACGGTTCACCACTCCCCGGCTTGCGCGCGCAGCTCACCAAGCCGCATGCTTGTGCAATATACGGCGTCTGCAACTATCTCGGACGCTTGTAGTTGCCAACGACAGTTACCAGTCTACTCCGGGAAGAAGGAAGTCCATGCCCGCCGCTCTGCTCGCTCTGGCGATCAGCGCGTTCGGGATCGGGACCACCGAGTTCGTGATCATGGGCCTGCTGCCCGAGGTCGCGGCCGATTTCGGCGTCTCGATCCCGTCCGCAGGCCTGCTCATCTCCGGCTACGCGCTCGGCGTCGTCGTCGGCGCTCCCCTGCTCACCGCGCTGGCGTCGCGGGTGCCGCGCAAGACCGTGCTGGTCTCCCTGATGGGCCTGTTCATCGCGGGCAACGTGCTCTCGGCGCTCGCCCCGAGCTACGGCCTGCTGACCGGGCGCGTCGTCGCCGCGCTCAGCCACGGCGCGTTCTTCGGCGTCGGCTCGGTCGTCGCCGCGTCGCTGGTCGCCCCGGCCAAGCAGGCCGGCGCGATCGCGCTGATGTTCACCGGGCTGACCGTGGCCAACGTGCTCGGCGTGCCCGCCGGCACCGCGCTCGGCCAGGCCTTCGGCTGGCGCTCGACGTTCTGGGTGGTCAGCGCGCTCGGCGTGGCCGGCGCCGCCGGCATCCTCGCGCTCGTGCCGCACCAGGAACCGGACCCGGACGCGGGCCTGCGCCGTGAGCTCGCCGTGTTCCGCCGCCCGCAGGTGTGGCTCGCCCTGGCGATGACCGCGCTCGGCTTCGCCGGGGTGTTCGCGTCCTTCACCTACATCGCGCCGATGATGACCGAGGTGGCCGGCTTCTCCAGCGGCGCCGTCACCTGGCTGCTCGTGCTCTTCGGCGCGGGCCTGTTCGCCGGCAACCTGCTCGGCGGCAAGGCGGCGGACCGCAAGCTGATGCCCAGCCTCTACGTCATCCTCGCCGCACTGGCGTTCGTGCTGGTGGCGTTCGTGTTCACCGCGCACGCGAAGGTGCCCGCGGCGATCACGATCGCGCTGTTCGGCGCGGCCGGCTTCGCCACCGTGCCGCCCTTGCAGGCCCGCGTGATGGCCAAGGCCGAGGGCGCCCCGGCCCTGGCGTCGGCGGCGAACATCGCCGCGTTCAACCTCGGCAACGCCGGCGGCGCGCGGCTCGGCGGCCAGGCCATCGAAGCCGGTCTCGGCTACACCGCCCCCAGCTGGATCGGCGCCGCGCTCGCCGCGGCGGGCCTCGCCGTGGCGCTCGTCTCCGGCCTGCTGGACCGCCGCACCCCGGCTAGTTTCTCGGCCGGGGAACGGGTACTCGCCCGATGAACCACCCACCGAAAGGACCCCTCGTGACCAGCGTGCCCGACATCGAACTCAACAACGGCGTGCGGATGCCGCAGCTCGGCTACGGCGTGTTCCAGGTCCCGGACGACGAGACCGCCACCGCCGTGAAGGCCGCCCTCGAAGCGGGCTACCGCAGCATCGACACCGCCGCCGTCTACGGCAACGAAAAGGGTGTCGGCCAGGCGATCGCCGAGTCCGGCATCGCCCGCGACGAACTGTTCGTCACCACCAAGCTGTGGAACTCGGCCCAGGGCTACGACTCGACGCTCAAGGCGTTCGACGCGAGCATGGCCAAGCTCGGCCTGGAGCAGCTCGACCTCTACCTGATCCACTGGCCGACCCCGGCGCGGGACAAGTACCTCGACACCTGGAAGGCGTTCGAGAAGCTCTACACCGACGGCCGGGTCCGCGCGATCGGCGTCTCGAACTTCCAGCCCGCGCACCTCGAGCGCCTGCTCGACAACGCCGAGATCGCCCCCGCGGTCAACCAGGTCGAGCTGCACCCGTACCTGCAGCAGCGCGAGCTGCGCGAGTTCGACGCCAAGCAGGGCATCGCGACCGAGGCGTGGAGCCCGCTCGCCAAGGGCGGCAGCCTGCTCGGCGACCCGGTGGTCGCCGAACTGGCCGTGAAGCACAGCCGCACGCCCGCGCAGATCGTCCTGCGCTGGCACCTGCAGCTGGGCAACGTCGTGATCCCGAAGTCGGTCACGCCGTCCCGGATCGAGGAGAACTTCGACCTGTTCGGGTTCACCCTCACGGAGGAGGAGATGGAGTCGCTGACCCCGCTGGACCGCGGCGAGCGCACCGGCCCGGACCCGGATTCCTTCAACGCCGCATGACCGTCGTGCGGGCCACCTCGGGGGACGTGGAGTCCCCCGAGGTGGCCCGCAGGCGCCGAGCTACCGCGTGACGGCCCAGAGCTCCCACGTCCAGGTCGTGGGCCGGCACTCGAACCGGACGAACCCGCCGGTCTGCACGTACCACTGGCCGTCCGAATAGCAGTCGTATTCGTACGCCGCCGGGTAGCTCCACTGGTACTTGTACAGCTGGCTGTCCCCCGCGCTGGCCGGCGGCGCGAACACGACCGTTGACACGAGCGCGCCCATGACGGCGGCGGCTGCCGCGATCTTCTTCTTCATCTGTCTGACCCCCGTTGTGTGGTGGAACTTGTGCGCGCACAAACAATCATGAAACGGGCACGCTTGTCCGCCGAACGGGTCAATTCACCGGGTTTTCTCTCTCACGGCTTGCGGGCGACTCCGCCGAGGGTCAGGAAGTTCAGCTCGCCCAGCGGGTGCAGGCGCGGGCCGTCCGGCCACCATTCGTGCAGGTAGACCAGCCCCGGCCGGAGCAGCTCGGTGCCTTCGAAGAACCCCGCGATCTGTTCGCGCGTGCGGTGCACGCTGCCCAGGCCGGTGCCCTGGAAGCTGGTCTCCAGCAGCCGCGCCAGCTCCTGGCGCGGGGAGTCCTCTTCCGGATCGAAGTGGTGCGTGAGCAGGAGGAACGAGCCGGGCGCGAGCGCGTCGACGTACTCGGCGACGATCGCCTTCGCGCGGTCGTAGTCGTCGATGTGGTGCACGATGGAAGTGAGGATCAGCGCCACCGGCCGCGTGAAGTCGAGGTACTCCTTGACGACGTCGTCGGCGAGGGTTTCGGCAGGCCGCGTCAGGTCGGCGCCGGTCACGTGGGTCAGGTAGTTCTCTTCGAGCAGCGCCCGGCCGTGCACCTGCACGACCGGGTCGTTGTCGACGTACACCACCTGCGCGTCCGGGTTGTACCGCTGCGCCACCTCGTGCGTGTTCTCCGCGGTCGGCATGCCGGAACCCAGGTCGAGGAACTGGTCGATGCCGCGTTTGCCGGCCAGGAACCGCACCGCGCGCACCAGCCAGTCGCGGTGCTCCTTGGCCATCTCCCGGGCGCCGGGCGCGATGGCCAGCAGCCGCCGCATCGCTTCGCGGTCCACTTCGTAGTGGTCGTGCCCGCCGAGCAGCGCGTCGGACAACCGGGCCAGGCTCGCCTTGCTGAAATCGAGGGCGGCCGCACCGCCCTCGGTCCCGGACCGCAGGTCGCCAGGCGTCATCGGCTGCTCTCCCACTCTGCGCGTGGTGACGACACCCCTGCCCGGGTTCGCTCACCCTGTCCGGCAACGGACAGTGCTCAGATTACGACATGGGGTGCACCAAGTGAACCGGGCACAAGGGCCTTGCCTGCCAGGCACAACTACCCGAAACGCACCTCGCGCCACGTCTTTCCCCCATCCGTGGTCCGGTACACGGCGGAGCCGCCGTCGGCGTCCGGCTGGCCGTCCACGACGAACCCGGTGCCGCGGCCGGCGAAGTCGAGATCGGTCAGCGCGAAGCCGCGATCGGGCAGCTCGAGCGTCGTCCAGGTGCGGCCACCGTCGGCCGTGCTGTGCAGGAACCCGACCCCGCCACCGATGGCCGCGATCGTCGCGGACGTCGGCGAGGAGGCGGCGAAGCCCTGGTTGATCCCGGCGAACGGCGCCGCACCGTCCGCGCTGAACGGCGCCCCGAGCCGCGGCGCGTGCCGCAGCTGCCGCTCGGTCGAGCCCGGCTGCGGCGAGCCGGGACTGCTGCTGCACAAGGCCACGACCTGCCGGTCACGAACCCCGGCGAGCGAGGCGACGGTCCCCTCCGCGCAAGGCGCCTCCGCCGGCGCGAACCGGGCACCGTCGAGCGAGGTCCAGTACCGCTCGACGCCGTAGTCGGCGCCGAGCGCGACCTGCAGGCCCCCGCCGACGGCCAGATCGCCGTAGGTGAGCCCCCCGGTGACGCCGAACCCGGGCACCGGAGCCAGCACCGGCGCCCCGGCGGCCGCCGAGTACAACCGGGTCGAGCCGCGGCCCTCGCCGTAGGTGGTCAGCAGGGCGAAGACGCGCCCACCGGTCTCGGCGATCTCCGACAGGTAGTACGGCTCTCGCGCCCCGGCCAGCGCGACCGGCTGCCAGGTCTGGCCGCCATCGCGGGTCGTGCGCACGTGGACGCCGTCGCTGACGTAGGCGACACGGTCGCCGAAGGCCCGCAAGGCGACGTGGTTGTGGTTGTCCGGCAGCGGCATCGGCGGCGCACCCAGCCGCCGCCAGTGCCGCCCGGCGTCGCCGGTGCCCAGCAGCGCCGGGCACCAGGTTGTTCCGCACGGCGAGTACCCGAGGACGTAGCCGGTGTCCGGGCCGGTCCAGCTCGTCGAGGCGGGCTGGAACCCCGGCGGGACCACGGGCGCCGCGGTCGCGGGCGAGGCGAAGCCGGTCAGGAGGGCGATGACGGACACCAGCAGCGCACAGCGCCGGGGAGTTCTCATGATCACCTGACGCCTTGGGCGGGGCGGGGGTTGCCGAGTCACGCGGAGTTGCGCTGCCCGGCGCAGCGGAGTGGGGCCAGCCGGGGGTCGGGTTCGGTGCCTTCGGCGGGTGGGGCCATCCCGCGATGCCCCGGCGCTGATCGACCGCGGCTGCCGATCCGCCCGGACCCAACCGGGTGAAGTCACGCCGACAGGACTCGGCCCTCCGGCGGGCTCGCACCACCCCGCCATGCACAGCGCTGACCGACCGCAGCTGCCGATCCGCCCGGACCCAACCGCGTGAAGTCACGCCAGCAGAGCTCGGCGCCTCCGGCGGACTCGCCCCACCCCGCCATGCCACGGCCCCACCCCATCACGACCGTGCCCCGGCCAGGAAGTCCGCCGCGGCTCCGACCCACCCGGGCAGGAAGTGCCCAGCGTCCTCGGCCAGGCGAACGTCGGCCCCCGGCAGCGCCGCGCGCAGCTTCGCCGCCGCGTCACGCTGGTCGAGGAGGACGTCTCGGGCTCCGAAGTGCGCCTGCACCGGCATCGCCAGCTCGCCCAGGCGCGCCACCGGGAACACCGGGATCGGCTCCACCCGGGGCCTGAAGTGCTCGAACGTCAAAAGAGCGAACTCGCCGACCGCACGACGCGCCGCGTCCACCGGCCCGTGCGCACCCCGGGCAACCATCGCCAGGGAGCGGCGCCGTCCCCAAGCGCCGAAGAGGCGGTACCCGGCGAACTTCACGATCGGCGCGATCCGGCGCCTGCCGATCCCGGCCGGGTTGATCACCGCCAGCGCGGTGACCCGCTCGGGCCGGCGGAGCGCGTAGTCCAGCGTCCACCAGCCGCCCAGTGAGGTGCCGAGGAAAGCCGCTCGCGGCAGGCCGAACTCGTCGAGGACGTCGTCGAGCCACTCGGCGTAAGCCGCCAAGGGAGGCCTCGCCTCGACCGTCCGGCCCGGCTCGCCGGGCGCGTCGACCGCGTGCACCCGCAGGCACCCGGCCAGCGTCGGGATGTCCGGCAGCCAGTGCGCCGCGGTGCCGCCGGACCCCTGCAGCGCGATGACCGGCGGCGCGTCCGCCGGGCCGGACACCACAGCGAACGTGTCACCCAGCCGGGTGGTCAACGAGCATCGCTCGGCCGGCACCGGCCAGTGGTCCAGCAGCGTGTCGTAGCGTTCGCGGACCGCGGCCGCCCCGGCCGCCGAGCGATAGATCGCGGTCACGTCAGGTTTTCCGTGATCGAGGCGATCCAGCGCAGCAGGTCGGCCGCCGCGGCCAGGTCGCCGAGCACGATGATCTTCATCGTGGACCGCTCCCCGTCGTAAATCGTTTCGACGCGCAGCGGCCGCTCGCCGCCGTCGCGGGACCCGTTCACCGAGGCCACGACCATGGTGGCGATCCGGTCGGCCGCCGCCCGGTCGACGCCGTCGATCTCGACGACCCCCGAAAGCTCCGCCGCCGGAGCCCGCTCGGCCACCGGCAGCCCGGTGAAGGCCGCGAGATCCTCGGCCGCGATCCGGTACTGCTTGCCGATCCGGACCGCCTTCAACCGCCCGTCCCGCACGTAGTTCCGGACCGTCCGGACGTGCAGCCCGAGCTTCGCGGCGACCTGTTCGACAGAGAAGACGTCCTGCGTCATGACCCTCCCAGCGTTCCTCAAATTACCCTATCACGCCCACAATAGGGAAGTTTGAGGAGTACGCGGTTCGCTCACCCGGGTGACGGGTATTTCCGAGTGTTGTTCCTGTTCGCCCAGATACGTCCACATCGGACAGTCGAAAGGACGCCGACGATGCCGTATCCCCCGCCCCCGGAGCCGTACGGCACGCCGTACGAGCCCGCCGCCACCGAAGAGATCGTGGAGCGCACCCACCCGCGCATCCGGGCCGTGCGCACGATCAACGCCCTCATCCACCTCGTCTGCGCGGTGTTCGCGCTGGTCCTGGCCGTGCACATCGTGCTGGTGCTGGGCGGGGCGAACGCGGCGAACGGCTTCGCGCACCTGATCTCCGAGTGGTCGTCAGGCGTGTCACTCGGCCTGCGGAACCTCTTCACGCCGAACTCGGAGGGCCTGCGGACGTTCCTCAACGACGGTCTCGCCGCGGTCCTGTGGCTCCTCATCGGCGCCATCCTGACCGACGTCATCACCCGCATCGGCGTGCCCGGTCCGCGGCGCGTCTGGTACCGGCGCAGCTACCGCTGACGCGCCGCCGCACGAAGAAGGCCTCCCCGACGTGTCGGGGAGGCCTTCTTCGTGCTCGATCAGCGTTGCGGTTGTTCGGCACCCGGTTGCACGGGCTCCGGCTCGGGCCGCGGCAGGGCCTGCTCGGCGGGCTCGCCGCCGCGGGGTACGGGAACGCCCTCGGCGGCGATCGCGTCGAAGTGTTCACGGCACCAGCGGCCGTAGCGCCTTGCGTGCACAGTCATCGCGTCCACCCCCTCTCCACGGGCGATCCTCGTCACACCAACAGCGTCCTCCGCCGCAGCGCCGAACGCCAACACATTTAAGCGGGACTTAACACACACGATCGGGTGACAGTCCACAAGGGACAGAGCCACCCGCGCCCCGCGGGCCGGATCAGCCCGCGAACTCCCGCACGACCGCCTGGCAGAAGGCAGGCAGGTCGTCCGGGTTCCGGCTGGAGACCAGTCCGTTGTCCACTACTACCTCTTCGTCGACCACGGTGGCGCCGGCGTTACGCAGGTCGGTCCGGATGCTCGGGTACGACGTCAGCGTGCGGCCACGGACGACGTCCGCTTCGACGAGCGTCCACGGCCCGTGGCAGATGACCCCCACCGGCTTGCCGGCGCGCACGAAGTCGCCGACGAAGGCGACCGCGTCGGGGTCCGTGCGCAGGTTGTCGGGGTTCATCGTGCCGCCCGGCAGCAGCAGGGCGTCGAAATCGCCGATTTCGACGTCGGCCACCTTCCGGTCCACCGGGAACCGGTCACCCTTGTCGATGTCGCCGTTCATCGCCTGGATTTCGCCGGTGTCCAGGGAAACCAGCTCGACCGTGGCGCCTTCGTCGAGGACGGCCTGGCGTGGCTTCTCCAGCTCGACCTGTTCGACGCCGTCCGCGGCCAGGATCGCGACCCGGCGTCCTTGCAGTGCGTTCGCCATGGGGCTCCTCCGTCGGAAAACCTGAATGCACCGGGGTGGTTACCCCCCTGTCACGACGCCAAACCAAGTCCAAAAAGGACAGTGCAATCAGTCCGCGCATTCCACGGCGAGCACGGCGATATCGTCGTGTGCGGAGCTGCCGAGCCAGTCCCGGACGGCCTGGCGCAGCTTCCGGACGACCTCGCGCGCGGGCTGGCCCGCCGCCGCCGTGAGCACGGCGCGCAACCGGTCGTCTCCGAAGAGTTCCGTCTGGTCGTGCCGGTTGCGGGCTTCGGTGATGCCGTCGGTGTAGAGGACGCAGACGTCGCCGCGCTCGAGGCGCACCTCGGCCTCGGCGAACCGGGCCTGCGGCGAGATGCCGACCAGCGTGCCCGGGACCGTGACCTCCTCGACCACGCCGGACCGGCGGACGATCAGCGGCGCCGGGTGGCCGCCGGAGGCCAGGGTCAGGCCGACACCGCCGTCGGACGGCTTGGCCGTGCCGAGCACGAGGGTGGCGAAGCGGCTGCTGCCCCCGGCGATGAGCAGCTCGTTGAGCAGCCGCAGCAGCGTGCGGCCGTCGCGTTCGACCATGGCGAGCGCGGTCAGGGCGTGCCGGACCCGGCCGGTCAGGGCCGCGGCCTCGGGGCCCTTGCCGCAGACGTCGCCGAGCACCAGGAACGCGCTGCCGTCGTCGTGGGGCAGGACGTCGAAGAAGTCACCGCCGACGGCGAGGACCCCGCCCGCCGGCTCGTACCAGGTTTCGAACCGGGCCCCGTCCAGCTCCGGCGGGTCGATCGGGCGCAGCGTCGTCTCCAGGCCGCGGGTGGCCTCTTCCTGCCGGGCGTAGCGCTGGGCGTTGGCCAGCGCCGTCCCGGCCGCGACGGCGAACCCGGCCACCGCGCGGGCCTGCTCGGCGCCGAACTCGGCGTCGCCGCGGCGGCCCAGCAGCAGGGCGCCGGTGACCCCGGCGCTCGCGTTCGGCCCGAGCGAGACGACCGAGACGTCGGCGTGCCCGGCGAACCGGTCCGCGACGACCGACGGCAGCGTGGCGACCTCGGGCGCGGGCACCGGCGCCTGCTGCGGCGGCCCGGTGGCGCCGAACGTCGCCGCCAGCACCGGCGCGACCTGGGCCGGCACCCGCCGGATCCGGCCGTGGCCCTGGGCGGCCGGGCGCTCGCAGCTCCACCACTCCCAGCGGCCGCGGGTGGTCGGCAGCAGCACGAAGACGGTATCGGCCAGCGCGGACGCGGCCAGCTCGGCGATCACCCGGGCGGTGCCGTGCCGCCCGCGCGCGGCGGCCAGCCGGGGACCGGCCTCGGCCAGGAAGTCCCCCACGCGCCGCTGCGGGACGTCGTCGGCGGGGACGGTCCAGGCGTGCCAGCCGCCGGGCAGGGCGCGGATCCGCGCCGGGCGGCGGCGGCCGGCCAGCTCGACGTGCCCGGCCCCCGGTTCCGCGGGGGCCCGGGTGCCCCCGGCCCGGGGCGAAGCCCCGGATGTCACCGTCTCGGCGATCGGGTGCAGGTGCGGCTCGGCGTCACCGGCCAGGGCCCGCGCCGCCGGGTTGGCCCAGCGCACCGCGCCCCCGGCGTCCTGCAGGAACACCGCGTCGCGGACGTCTTCGAGGACGGCCCGCCCGAAGGCGTCGAAGCCCGGCGGCCCGCCGTCACCGGTCATCGGCGGCGGGGGCGCCGAAGCCGGGGCCGGACGTGACACCATGCACGGACCTCCTGCCTCCGGACTGCTGTCGCACGGCTACCGCGTGAGCGGGCGGACTGGCTCGAAGTGTAGGGCGAAGCATGGCACGCTGGGTCGACGACCATGGCTGGCGCATGCGTGGTGGAGAGGGTCGGCACACATGACAACGGAATCCCAGAGCGAAGCGGCCGCGCTGGAGCGGGTGCTCGTGGCGGTGCGGGATCTCGGGGACGGCAACTTCCGCCGGCGGCTCGTCCCGCACGGCGACGGCATCTCGGCGCAGCTCGCGGTCGCGTTCAACGACATCGCCGAGCGCAACCAGCGGCTGGTCAGCGAGCTGCTGCGGGTCCGCGCGGCCGTCGGGCAGGAAGGCAGGCTCAGCGAGCGGCTCGAGGGCCAGGTCGGCCCCGGCGGCTGGACGACCGCCGTCGACGCGGTGAATGGCCTGGTCGAGGACCTCACCCGGCCGGCGATCGAGCTGGAGCGCGTGCTCGGCGGCGTCGCCGACGGGGACCTGTCGCAGCCCATGACCCTGACCCTCGACGGCCGCCCGCTGCGGGGCGCGTACGCCACGCTGGCGAAGACGGTCAACGGCCTCATCGCGCAGCTGTCGCGCTTCGCCGTCGAAGTGACGCGGCTCTCCCGCGAGATCGCGGGTGAGGGACGTCTCGGCGGCCAGGCCGTCGTCCCGGGCGTGTCGGGCACCTGGCGGGACGTCACCGACTCGGTCAACTTCATGGCCGACAACCTCACCGAGCAGGTCCGCAACATCGCCCAGGTCACCACCGCCGTCGCCCGCGGCGACCTGACGCAGAAGATCAACGTCGACGCCCGCGGCGAGATCCTCGAGCTCAAGAACACCATCAACACGATGGTCGACCAGCTGTCCGCGTTCGCCGACGAGGTCACCCGCGTCTCCCGCGAGGTCGGTTCCGACGGCAAGCTCGGCGGCCAGGCCCAGGTCCCGGGGGTCGCCGGGACGTGGCGCGACCTCACCGACTCGGTCAACCTGATGGCCGACAACCTCACCGACCAGGTCCGCGGGATCTCGCAGGTGGCGACCGCGGTGGCCAACGGCGACCTGACGAAGAAGATCGACGTCGACGCCCGCGGCGAAATCCTGCAGCTGAAGAACACGCTGAACACGATGGTCGACCAGCTCTCGGCGTTCGCCGGCGAAGTCACCCGCGTCGCCCGCGAGGTCGGCAGCGAGGGCAAGCTGGGCGGGCAGGCCGAGGTGCCCGGCGCGGCCGGCACGTGGCGCAGCCTCACCGACTCGGTCAACCAGATGGCCGACAACCTCACCGACCAGGTCCGCAACATCTCGCACGTCACCACGGCCGTGGCGAAGGGCGACCTGACGCAGAAGATCACCGTCGACGCCCGCGGCGAGTTCTTCGAGCTCAAGACGACCATGAACACGATGGTGGACCAGCTGTCCGCGTTCGCGGACGAAGTCACCCGAGTGGCGCGCGAGGTCGGCACCGAAGGCCAGCTGGGCGGCCAGGCGCAGGTCCCCGGCGTGGCCGGCACCTGGCGCGACCTCACCGGCTCGGTGAACTTCATGGCGAACAACCTGACCACCCAGGTCCGCAACATCGCCCAGGTCGCGACGGCCGTCGCGCGCGGCGACCTGACCCAGAAGATCGCCGTCGACGCCCGCGGCGAGATCCTGGAACTGAAGAACACGCTGAACACGATGGTGGACCAGCTGTCCGCGTTCGCGGACGAAGTCACCCGGGTGGCGCGCGAGGTCGGCACCGAGGGCAAGCTGGGCGGCCAGGCGCAGGTGCCCGGCGTCGCCGGCACCTGGAAGGACCTGACCGACAACGTCAACTCGATGGCGAACAACCTGACCGACCAGGTCCGCAACATCGCCCAGGTGACGGCGGCGGTGGCGAAGGGCGACCTGACGCAGAAGATCACCGTCGACGCCCGCGGCGAGATCCTCGAGCTCAAGACGACGCTGAACACGATGGTGGACCAGCTGTCCGCGTTCGCGGACGAAGTCACCCGGGTGGCGCGCGAAGTCGGCACCGAAGGCATCCTCGGCGGCCAGGCGCGCGTCCGCGGCGTCGCGGGCACCTGGAAGGACCTCACCGACAACGTCAACGTCATGGCCGACAACCTGACCGACCAGGTCCGCAACATCGCCACGGTGGCGAGCGCGGTGGCCAACGGCGACCTGTCGAAGAAGATCCGCATCGAGGCCCAGGGCGAGGTCGCGGCGCTGGCCGAGACGCTGAACGGGATGGTCGAGACGCTGCGCGCGTTCGCCGACGAGGTCACCCGCGTCGCCCGCGAAGTCGGCACCGAAGGCATCCTCGGCGGCCAGGCGCGCGTCCCCGGCGTCGCCGGGACCTGGAAGGACCTGACCGAGAACGTCAACTTCATGGCGCACAACCTGACCAGCCAGGTGCGCAACATCTCGCAGGTGACCACCGCGGTCGCGAAGGGCGATCTGACGAAGAAGATCGACGTCGACGCCCGCGGCGAGATCCTGGAGCTCAAGACCACGATGAACACGATGGTCGACCAGCTCTCGGCGTTCGCCTCCGAAGTCACCCGCGTGGCGCGCGAGGTCGGCACCGAGGGCAAGCTGGGCGGCCAGGCCGAGGTCGACGGCGTGTCCGGCACCTGGCAGCGGCTCACCGAGAGCGTGAACCAGCTGGCCGGGAACCTCACCACCCAGGTCCGCGCGATCGCGCAGGTGGCGACGGCGGTGACGGCGGGCGACCTCACCCGGCACATCACGGTCGACGCGTCCGGCGAGGTCGCCGACCTCAAGGACAACATCAACCAGATGATCGCGAACCTCAAGGAGACGACGCGGACCAACCGCGAGCAGGACTGGCTGAAGACGAACCTCGCGCAGCTGTCCGGGCGGATGCAGGGCCACCGCGACCTCGTCTCGGTCGCCGCGCTGATCCTGTCCGAGCTGGCGCCGCTGGTCCGGGCCCAGCAGGGGGCGTTCTTCCTGGCCCGCGACGACGACCGCGACGGCACGGTCCTCGAGTGCATCGCCGCCTACGGGCTCGCGCAGTCGCGCGCGGGGCTGCGGTTCGCCATGGGCGAGTCGCTGATCGGCCAGGCCGCCGTCGACCAGCGCACGATCCTGGTGCACAACGCGCCGCCGGAGTACGCGCTGATCTCGTCCGGGCTCGGCTCGGCCGCGCCGGTGAACCTGATCGTGCTGCCGGTGCTGTTCCAGGGCGAAGTGCTCGGGGTGCTGGAGCTGGCCTCGGTGAACGAGTTCAGCACGGTCCACCAGGACCTGCTGGAGCAGCTGCGGCACACGATCGGCGTCAACGTGAACACGATCCTGTCGAACTCGCGGACCGAGGCGCTGCTGACGGAGTCGCAGCGGCTGGCGCAGGAGCTGCGGGCGCGCTCGGAGCAGCTGCAGGCCCAGCAGGGCGAGCTGCGCCGGTCCAACACCGAGCTGGCCGAGAAGGCGGCCCTGCTGGCCCAGCAGAACCGCGACATCGAGGTCAAGAACAGCGAGATCGAGCAGGCGCGTCAGGAGCTCGAGGAGCGTGCCGGGCAGCTGACGGTGGCGTCGCAGTACAAGACCGAGTTCATGGCGAACATGTCGCACGAGCTGCGGACGCCGCTGAACAGCGCGCTGATCCTGGCGAAGCTGCTGTCGGAGAACCCGGAAGGGAACCTGACGGAGAAGCAGATCCAGTTCGCGAAGACGATCTACGCGGCCGGTTCGGACCTGCAGCAGCTGATCAACGACATCCTGGACCTGGCCAAGGTCGAGGCGGGCCGGCTGGACATGCAGATGTCCGACATCACGCTGCCGGAGCTGGTGGACTACGTCGAGTCGCTGTGCCGGCCGCTGACCGCGGACAAGGGCCTCGAGTTCGCCGTCCACATCGACCCGCCGGTGCCCGGCAGCGTCCACACCGACGAGCACCGCCTCCAGCAGATCCTGCGCAACCTGCTGTCGAACGCGGCGAAGTTCACCAACGAAGGTGGCGTCCGGCTCCACATCCGGGCGGCGGACCCGGCGGAGGTGGAGCAGGAGTCGCTTCGCAACGCACCGGGCATCATCGCCTTCGCCGTCGAGGACACCGGTATCGGCATCCCGGAGGAGAAGCTGGCGGTCATCTTCGAGGCGTTCCGCCAGGCGGACGGCACGACGAGCCGCAAGTACGGCGGCACGGGCCTGGGGTTGAACATCAGCCAGCAGCTGACCGAGCTGCTGGGCGGCGAGCTGCGCGTGGTGAGCGAACCGGGCGTGGGTTCGACGTTCACCCTGTACCTCCCGGTGGCGGCGGCCAACCTGGTGGACCCGGTGACGGCGTTGTCGTCACCCCGCCTGCCCGCCGTGCCGAGCACGGTCCTGGTCGCGGCCCCCGACGTCACCCCGAAGCGCTTCCACGGCGAGAAGGTCCTCATCGTCGACGACGACCTGCGGAACGTGTTCGCCCTGGCGGCGGTCCTGGAGCAGGCGGGCCTGGAGGTGATCTACGCGGAGACGGGCGTGGACGGCATCCGCGCCCTGGAGCGCAATGAGGACACGGCCCTGGTCCTGATGGACGTGATGATGCCGGAGCTGGACGGCAACGCCACGATCGCGGCCATCCGAGCCGAGGCGGCCAACGCGGACCTGCCGGTGATCGCGGTCACAGCCAAGGCGACGGCGGAGGACCGGGCAAGGACGTTGGCCAGCGGAGCCGACGACTACATCACGAAGCCGGTGGACACGGACAAGCTGCTGGACGTGATCGCGGCTTCGCTGGAGGCGGACGCCGCTTCGACCCGCGACGCCGCCTCATCGGCCTGAACTTCGTTGAGCGGGTGACGGGAATCGAACCCGCGTAGCTAGTTTGGAAGACTAGGGCTCTACCATTGAGCTACACCCGCGTGCCCCCGGAGGTACCCGGGTGCGTGGCCAGCTTAGCGTGACCCGCTAGGCTGATCACACACCCCCCTGGGGGTGCGGCGGGATGTGGCGCAGCTTGGTAGCGCATTCGCTTTGGGAGCGAAGGGTCGCAGGTTCAAATCCTGTCATCCCGACCAGGTAGGCCTGGTCACACCACGTCCGGCGAGCAGACGCTCGCCGGACGGGCGAGGTCGACGGCAGTAGCGGGCAGTCCTGGGACCGGAGCGGCGGGCTGCGACTGGCTTCTCACGTTGTCGCGACCGCGCCGATCCGCCCCTTCGCCTCAGTGGTCGGATGGCAGCCCGTTTCGATCGAGATGACCGTGGTCGTGCCCGACGACAGCGTCAGCACACCTCGGTACTGGTCCATCAGCTCGAACTCGAACGTGGGCGGGCGGTTCGTCTGCACCCCCGGTTTGGTGAACCCGTAGCCCGCGCCCACCTCCGTTGCAATGCGCTTCGCGTCAGCCCATTGCTCGCCGGAGATACCTTTGGGTGCGGTGACGAAGCTAAGGAACGTGCGCACGGCGTCGCGGCTGTCGACGCCCGGGAATTCATTAGTGCACCCTGACTGGCGACCGTCATGCTTGTCGACCCAGCCGGTGATGCCGAGGGCTTCGGTCAACTTCGTTTGCAGTGTCTTGCGGGCTTCTTCGTAGCGGGTGACGGCCTCGTCAATCGTGGGCCGCCGCAGGAGTTCGGCGTACTGCTGCTGGCTGGGCACTGTTGTCTCCGATGACGGCGTTCCGAGGTATTGACCGCCGTCATCGCAGGCCGCTACCAGCAGCGTGCCCGCGACCGTGGTTGCTGACCACTTCACCGAGGCCACCGGCCGGTCCTCCAGGGTGCGATAAGCCAGCGCCGTCACTTGAAGGCCCCCGCAAAGCGGGACGCCCACTCCGCGAACGAGCGCGGCGGACGGCCCAAGACCCGCTCAACGTCCGGACTCACCGCCTGCTTCGCCGGCGTCGGCGAGCCCAGTACGTCCAGGGTCACGTCCACGACCTCCGGCGGCATGAAGCCCACCATGAGGGCACGCGCCTCCTCGCGTGTCTGCGGCACGAAGCGCACCGGTTCGCCCACCGCCGAGGCGATCGCCGCCACCTGGTCTCGGGGGGTGATCGGGGCCGGGCCCGTCAAGATGTAGGACTTGCCCGCGTGGCCGTCTTCGCGCAGGGCCGCCGCCGCCACCGCCCCTATGTCCTCCGGGTCCACCACGGGCAGGGCCACGTTCTCGAACGGGGCCACGACCGAGCGCGACGAACGGACGCTTTCCGCCCACTGCAACGCGTTCGAAGCGAACGCGCCCGGCTGCAGGATCGTCCACTCCAGACCCGAGCGGCGCACCGAGTCCTCCAGCACCGCCGGGTGCCGTCCCGTGGCGACCCCCTGGGACGAGAGCACCACGACCCGGCGCACTCCCGCCGCCTTCGCGCGGCGCAAGACGTCGTCCACGGGCACGAACGCGCCCGACACCATCAGAAACGCCGCCGACACCCCCGCGAAGTCCAGCGAGGCCAGATCTCCTTGCCGCACAACGACTCCCGGGGGTGCCGTCGTGATCCGGCGGGATACCGCCGTCACCTCTTCGCCCGCCTCGGCCAGCATCCGGACCAGCGGCTTCCCGACGTTTCCCGTCGCTCCCACAACCATGATCATGGGAACGACGCTACATTCCGGAATACAGTAGGTACCTAGAGGAAAGTATTGGCTGGAGGCGCCGAAGTGACCGAGACCACACCCGAGCTGGCCTGCCCGATCGCCCCGGTGGTCGACATCGTCTTCAGCCGGTGGACGACGCCGATCCTGTGGGCGCTCAAGGAGTTCGGGCGCCAGCGGTTCGTCGAACTCGAACGCCGCATCGCCACGATCACCCCGAAGGTGCTCACCCAGCGGCTGCGGCAACTGGAGCGCGACGGCCTCGTCGTGCGCACCTACCACGCCGAGGTGCCGCCGCGGGTCGAGTACGAGATCAGCGAGCTCGGCCGCAGCCTCGGCCCGTTGTTCGCGTCCCTCTCGGAGTGGTCGGGCAACCTCGGCAAGGTCGAAGCCGCCCGGCAGGCCTACGACGAACGCGGCTCGGCCAGGTAGGCCTGCCCGGCAGGCCGTGGCGTTCCGCCGGCCGGGACCCTATTCCGTCACCTGCCGCGCGGTCGCCATCGCGCGCTCGGTCTCCCAGAACGCGCGCACCGAGCGGATCAGCCCGTCCTCGCCGACGCGGTAGACGAACACCCCGTCGGTGTCGACGCGGTAGCCGCCCGGGAGGAACGTCGTGATCGTGCCGACGTTGGCCACCTCGTCGCCGCCCGCGTGGGAGTCGCGGATGGTGAACTCGAAGCGCTCCACGTTGGCGATCGTCTTGTCCCAGAACGCGCCGATCCCCTCCCGGCCGTGGTGCCCCTTGCCCGCCTCGTCGAAGAACGACGGGCCGACCGGGTCCTCGACCACCGCGTCCGGGGCGAACAGGGCCAGCCAGCCCTCCTTGTCCCCCGCCGCCACCGCCGTCATCGACGCGAGCGCCGCTCGCCGCGCGGGTGGCTGCTCGGCTTCGGTGTCCCAGCTGACCTGCACGCCCATCGGGGTCACTCCTCGAACTTCGCGATGATCTCGGTCCCGAACTTGCGGATCGCCTCGAGTTTCGGCCCGACCGGCGCGTCGAACCCGACGCCGTCGAACACCCACGGCATGGTGATGACGTCCGTGACGCCGGCTTCGGCCTGCGCGCGGTAGCCGTCCAGGCCGAAGGCGTCGACGCAGACCGCCTGGTACTCGAACGGGTCATCGGCGCGGCCCTGCTCGGCGAGCAGCTCCTTCAGCCGCGCGATGGTGGACCGCAGGTCGTCGAGCTTCATCATCGCCGACGACCAGCCGTCGGCCACCCGCGCGGCGCGCTTCAGCGCGACTTCGGTGTGGCCGCCGATGTAGAACGGCACCCGGCTCGGCGGCGCCGGACTCATCTGGATCTTGTCGAAGTCGTAGAACTCGCCGTGGTACTCGACCATGCCGCCGCCGAGGATCAGCCGCAGCACGTCGATGGCCTCGTCGACCCGCTTGCCGCGCCGCTCGAAGGGCACGCCGCAGTACTCGAACTCCTGCGGCAGCCAGCCGACACCGAGCCCGAGGCCGAACCGGCCGCCGGTGAGCACCGCCGCCGAGCCGACCTGGCGGGCCAGCAGCACCGGGTTGCGCGAGCCGAGTTTCAGCACCGAAGTGTAGAAGTGGATCCGGCTGGTCACCGCCCCCATCGCCGCGGTGGCGACGAGCGGGTCCACCCAGGGCGTCTCCGCGGTCCAGAACCGGCTGCCGTCAGGGGTGTACGGGTAGTCCGTGTCCACCGTCTCGGCGTAGAAGAGCGAGTCGGGCAGGGCAATGGAGGCGAAGCCGGCCTCTTCGGCGGCCCGGGCGAGCTCGCCCAGCTGATCGAGGGGGTTCATCGCGATCGACAGGGTGAACTTCATGACCGAACTATAACGTGTTCTATTTTACTCGGCCAGGCCCGCCGTGGGCCCGGTCACTCGGCGGGAACCCACCGCGTAGCGTCCGCGTTGTCCGAATCAGAGGTGACCACCGGTCACCGAGCCCCGAACTTCTGGGAGTGGTCCATGGGCACCGCGATCTTCCTGATCGTGCTCGTCGTCGTGATCGTCGGTGGCGGCCTGTATTTCTCGCGGCAGCGCGCCGCGGCCCGGCAGCGGGAGCTGGACGACGCCAAGGCCGACGCCCGGCGCCTGGTCGAGCGGCTCGGCGGGCAGGTCCTCAACCTGAACGGCACGGACACCGCATCGCAGCAGGCGATGGCCGACGCCGCCGAGCGCTACAACGCCGCCGGCTCGCAGATGGAGCAGGCGCGCACGATCGAACAGGCCCGGCTGGTCAAGGAGACCGCCATCGAGGGCCTCTACTACGTCCGCGCCGCGCGCCTCGCGATGGGCATGGACCCCGGGCCGCAACTGCCGGAGGAGGCCGAGCGCGAGCGCGCCGGCAAGGTCACCGAGCGCCGCGACGTCGACGTCGAGGGCCAGCACTACTCCGCGTCGCCCGAGCCGGGCCAAGACACGCCGTACTACTACCCCGGCGGCCGCGTCGCGGGCCGTCCGGTGCCGCAGGGCTGGTACAGCGAGCCGTGGTGGAAGCCCGCGCTCATCGCCGGCGCCTGGGGTCTCGGGTCGATGTTCCTGTTCAGCGCGATGTTCTCCGGCATGAGCGGTATCGCGAGCGCCTCGGCGTGGGAGTCGGGCTACGACGCGGGCCAGCAGGACGCGCTCGAGTCCGGTGACATGGGCGGCGACGCGGGTGGTGACGGCGGCGACGCGGGAGGCGACTTCGGCGGAGACGGCGGCGGCGACTGGGGCGGCGGTTTCGACGGCGGGGGCTTCGACGGCGGCGGCTTCGACGGCGGCGGCTTCGACTTCTGAGCCCCGTCCGAACGTCTCGGATGACTCGTTCAGGACCCCGGAGGTCCTGAACGAGTCATTCATGACCGCGCGGTACTCAGGGGAGCTGGCACTTCGGGCACCAGTACAGGTTCCGCCCGGCCAATTCCGAGTGCTCCACCGGCGTCCCGCACACCAGGCACGGTTCGCCGGCGCGGCGGTAGACGTAGACCTCGCCGCCGTGGCGGTCCACCCGGGCCGCGCGCCCCATCGCCTCCGGCAGGTGCTCCGGCCGGACCGTGTCGATGCGGCCGGCGCGAACGCCGTCGCGCATCAGGGTCACCAGGTCGGCCCACATGTCGTCCCACAAGGCGCGGTCCAGCGCGCGCCCCGGCGTCAGCGGCGCGACGCCGTGGCGGAAGAGCACCTCGGCGCGGTAGACGTTGCCGACCCCGGCGAGCACCGCCTGATCCATCAACAGCGCCGCGATCGACGTCTTCGAGCGCGAAATCCGCGCCCAGGCCAGCTCCGGTTTCGCGTCGCGGCGCAGCGGGTCCGGGCCGAGCCGGGCCTTGATCGCGTCCGCCTGGTCCGGGGAGATCAGCTCGCAGCGGGTGGGCCCGCGCAGGTCTGTCCAATGTGTCCGGCCGGCCAGCCGGAGCCGGACCTGGCCCACCGGTTCCGGCGCGGGCAGCGGGGACTCGCCGAAGACGCCGTACAGCCCGAGGTGGATGTGCACGACGCCGTGCGGGCCGTAGTCGTGGAAGAGGTGCTTGCCGTACGCCTCGGCGCCGGCGAACACCTGACCGTCCAAACGGGACGCTTCGGCGGCGAACCGGCCCTGCGGGCTGCTCACCGCGACCGGCGCGCCGGCGAAGCGGCGCCTGTGCAGCCGCGCGAGCCGGTGGAGCGTGTGCCCCTCGGGCATCAGGCCTCCGGCAACGCCGGCGGGGTCCCGGTGCGCTCGTAGTCGAGCAGTTGCCGCACGCGGCGGGCGTGCCGCTCCTCCGGCGAGACCTCCGTCGCCAGGAACGCCTCGACGATCTCGACGGCCTCCTCGGCGGTGTGCATCCGGGCGCCGACGCCGATCAGCTGGGCGTGGTTGTGCTCGCGGCACAGCTTGGCGGTCTCGACGCTCCAGGCCAGGCCGGCGCGGGCGCCGGGGACCTTGTTGGCGGCGATCTGCTCGCCGTTGCCGGAGCCGCCGACGACGATGCCGCGGCTGCCCTCGTCGGCCACCACGCGCAACGCCGTCTCGACGCAGAACGCCGGGTAGTCGTCGTCCGCGTCGTAGACGTGCGGACCGATGTCGGTCACCTCGTGGCCCTGTTTCTCCAGGTGAGCCACCAGGTGGTTCTTCAGCTCGAAACCGGCATGGTCGGATCCCAAGTAGACACGCACGGCCAGGAGTCTGCCACCCCGGCCGCGGTCGGGCATGCTCCGGGGGTGGGCATCTGGGAGCAGACCGGCAGCGACGTGCGGCTCGACTGGGGCGCCGAAGGGGTCGCCGCGCTCGGCCGGGAGTGCGCGGTGCTCGTCGTGGTCGACGTGCTGTCGTTCGGCACCACCACGGACCTCGTCGTCGGCCGCGGCGGCCGGGTGCTGCCGGTCCGGTGGCGCGACGAGCGCGGGGTGGCGCGGGCACGCGCGGCCGGGGCGGTCATCGCGGGTGAGGGCGA
The DNA here is from genome assembly GCF_000695625.1 of Amycolatopsis rifamycinica. Taxonomy (GTDB): domain Bacteria; phylum Actinomycetota; class Actinomycetes; order Mycobacteriales; family Pseudonocardiaceae; genus Amycolatopsis; species Amycolatopsis rifamycinica. Next base: position 60,306 of record NZ_JMQI01000014.1, on the reverse strand, counting down.
ATTCACCCTGCGGCCCTCGTCTGTGCCGGAAATCCCGCCGGGGACCCTGCTGGCCCTGCCCTCCCCCAACGGCGCGACCCTGTGCGCCGCCGCGGCGGAGACTGGCGCGCGGGTGCTCGCCGGCTGCCTGCGCAACGCCTCCGCCGTCGCCGCGAAGGCGCACGAGCTGGGCGGCCCCATCGGCTTGATCGCGGCCGGGGAGCGCTGGGGCGTGAACATTTTCGGCCAGAGCGAAACGTCCGGTCCGCTGCGGCCGTGCGTCGAGGACCAGGTGGGCGCCGGGGCGATCGCCGCCGCACTGGCCGCGCACGGGCTCTCGCTGTCCGCCGAGGCGGCTCTCGCGGCGCGCTCCGTCGACGTCGGGGCCCTGGCGAGCTGCGTGTCCGGGCGCGAGCTGATCGAATCCGGTCACGGCGGCGACGTGACGCTGGCCGGGGAAATCGACGTGAGCGACGCCGCTCCCGTCCTGACCGAAGGAGTACTGGCATGACCGGCCGCTGGATCGAAGTCGCCGACGGCGTCCACGCCCGCCGCTACGAGGAGCTGGACCTGACCGTCGGGCTGATCGTGGGCGCCGAACGGTGCCTGGTCGTCGACACCCGCGGCGACCTCGAACAGGGCGCCGAGCTGGCCGCCGCCGTCCGCGAGCTCACCCCGCTGCCCTGGGCCGTCGTCTACACGCACGCGCACTTCGACCACGCGTGGGGCACCGAGGCGTTCCTGCCCTGCGAAGTCTGGGCGCACGAGCGCTGCGCGGCCGAGCTGTCCGGGGACACCGAAGCCGCCCGCTCTGCGTGGATGGCTCACTACCGCGACGAGGGCAAACCCGAGATCGCCGAAGCGATCGCGCGCACGAGGATCACGGCACCGGACCACACGTTCACCGACCGCGTCGAGCTGGACCTGGGTGGCCGCACAGCGGTGCTGCTGCACCCCGGCCCCGCGCACACCGGCCACGACGTGGTGGTGCACGTCCCGGACGAGGCCGTCGTCTTCGCCGGCGACGTCGTCGAACACGCCGAGTCCGGGTTCACCACGGGGTCGTTCAGCGACGAGACCGACCTCACCGCCTGGCCGGACGCGCTCGACGCGATCCTCGCGCTGGCACCCCGCGTCGTGGTGCCCGGTCACGGCGAGCCGGTCGACGCGGAGTTCGTCCGCTACCACCGTGACGGCCTGCACGAGCTCATCACGCTGAAGGCGGGCCTGGGCCGCGGCGAGACGACCGAGGTCGCCGCCGTCGCCGCGTCCCGCTACCCCAGCGAGGTCACCTTGGCCGCGCTGCAGACCCCCTGACGAGGGGGCACTTTCACGTGAAAGTGCCCCCTCGGGAGCGTCAGTTGAAGTTCAGTTCGCCCGTACGGGTGCGCTTGAGCTCGAAGAAGTCCGGGTAGGCCGCCAGCGCCACCGCGCCGTCGAACACCTTCAGCGCGTCTTCGCCACGCGGGATCGAGCTCAGCACCGGGCCGAAGAACGCCACGCCGTCGATGTGGATCGTCGGGGTGCCGACGTCCTGGCCGACCGGGTCCATGCCCTCGTGGTGGCTCTTCTTCAGCGCCTCGTCGTACTCGGTCGAGTGCGCGGCCTCGGCCAGCTCGGCCGGGGCGCCGATCGCCTCCAGGGCCTCCTTGATAACCGTGTCGTAGTCCTTGACGCCCTGGTTGTGGTAGCGAGTGCCGAACTCGGTGTAGTACTGGCGCAGCACCTCTTCGCCCTTGAGCTGCGACAACGCGACGGCCACGCGCACCGGGCCCCAGCCCTTCGCCAGCAGCTCCTTGTACTGCTCGGGCAGCTCGTCCCGGCCTTCGTTGAGCACCGACAGGCTCATGATCCGGAAGTTCAGGTCGAGGTTGCGGTGCTTCTCCACCTCCAGGATCCAGCGGGAGGTGATCCACGCGAACGGGCAGATCGGGTCGAAGTAGAAATCGACCTTCGTGGGCTGCTCGGCAGCGGTCATCGGGGTACTCCTCCAAGCACGTCTCGATGTGGGCGGACCCCCACACGACGGGCCAACACCGGGCAACGCGGGGTTGTTCCCTTATCGCCCGCCACCCCGTCCCCATGATTGGATGCGGAGAGTTGAAAACCGATACCAACGACCAGAGGTGCCTGTGCCCGCCCCCAACCTGACCCGCGACCAAGCCAAGCTGCGCGCGGATCTGCTCGACGTCACCGGTTACGACATCGAGCTCGATCTGACCGACGGCCACGGCGGTCCCGGGGAGAAGACCTTCGCGTCGACGACGACCGTCCGGTTCTCCAGCGCCCGGGCCGGTGAATCGACGTGGGTCGACATCGTCGCCGACCGCGTGCACTCGGCCACCCTGAACGGCGCTGACGTCGACGTCAGCGCGTATGTCGAGGACAAGGGCATCGCGCTGGCCGGGCTGGCCGAAACCAACGAGCTCACGGTGACCGCCGACTGCCGGTACATGAACACCGGCGAGGGCCTGCACCGGTTCGTCGACCCGGTCGACGACGGCGTCTACCTGTACACCCAGTTCGAGACGGCGGACGCCAAGCGGATGTTCGCCTGCTTCGACCAGCCCGACCTGAAGTCGGTCTACCGGCTCACGGTCGTCGCGCCGAAGGACTGGAAGGTCGTCTCGAACGCCATCGCCGAGTCCACCGAGGAGACGCCGGAAGGCGCCGTCCGCACGGTGTTCAAGGAGTCCGAGCGGATCTCGACGTACCTCGTCGCGCTGGTCGCCGGCCCGTACGCCGAATGGCGTGACGAGTACACCGACGAGCACAAGACCATCCCGCTCGGCATCTACTGCCGCGCGTCGCTGGCCGAGCACATGGACGCCGACCGGCTGTTCACCGAGACCAAGCAGGGCTTCGGCTTCTACCACCAGAAGTTCGGCACGCCCTACCCGTTCTCCAAGTACGACCAGCTGTTCGTGCCCGAGTTCAACGCGGGCGCGATGGAGAACGCCGGCGCGGTGACGTTCCTGGAGGACTACGTCTTCCGCAGCCGCGTCACCCGGTACGCCTACGAGCGGCGCGCCGAGACGCTGCTGCACGAGATGGCGCACATGTGGTTCGGTGACCTGGTCACCATGCGCTGGTGGGACGACCTGTGGCTGAACGAGTCGTTCGCCACCTTCGCCAGCGTCCTGGCCCAGGCCGAGGCGACCGAGTACAAGAACGCGTGGACCAGCTTCGCGAACATCGAGAAGTCGTGGGCCTACCGCCAGGACCAGCTGCCCTCGACGCACCCGATCGCGGCCGACATCGTCGACCTGCACGCGGTCGAGGTCAACTTCGACGGCATCACCTACGCCAAGGGCGCGAGCGTGCTCAAGCAGCTCGTCGCCTACGTGGGCCTGGACCACTTCCTCGACGGCCTGAAGGTGTACTTCGGCAAGCACGCCTGGGGCAACGCGACCCTGGCGGACCTGCTGGGCGCGCTGGAGGAGGCGTCCGGGCGCGACCTGTCGTGGTGGAGCGCGCAGTGGCTGGAGACCACCGGGCTGAACTCGCTGAGCCCGCGCTACGAGGTCGGCGCGGACGGGACGTTCACGTCGTTCGCCGTCGTCCAGTCCGGCGCCAAGCCGGGGGCCGGCGAGCTGCGCACGCACCGCGTCGCGGTCGGCGTCTACGACGAGGACGCTTCCGGCAAGATCGTGCGGACGCAGCGGGTCGAGCTGGACGTCGACGGCGAGCGCACCGAGGTCCCGGACCTGGTCGGCCGGCCCGCGGGCAAGCTGGTCCTGGTCAACGACGACGACCTGACGTACTGCACGATGCGCCTCGACCCGGCGTCGCTGACCACGCTGATCGACCGCATCGCGGACATCACCGAGCCGCTCCCGCGCACGCTGTGCTGGTCGGCGGCGTGGGAGATGACCCGCGAGGCCGAGCTGAAGGCCCGCGACTTCGTCACGCTGGTGCAGCGCGGCATCCACACGGAGACCGAGGTCGGCGTGGTCCAGCGGCTCCTGCTGCAGGCACAGACGGCGCTGAACTCGTACGCGGAGCAGGAGTGGGCGGCCTCGACGGGCTGGCCGGTGTTCACCGCGCGACTGCTGGAGCTGGTCCGCGGCGCCGAGCCGGGTTCGGACCACCAGCTGGCGTTCGTGAACTCCCTGGCCGGCTCGGTGCTCGACGACGCCACGCTGGAGGTGCTGTCCGGCTGGCTGGACGGGTCCGCGCCGCTGGAAGGCCTGACCGTCGACACGGACCTGCGCTGGCGCCTGCTGCACGCGCTGGTGGCCCACGGCAAGGCGGCCGCACCGGAGATCGACGCCGAGCTGGAGCGGGACAACACGGCCACGGGCCGCCGCCAGGCGGAGCGGGCGCGGGCGTTGAGGCCGACGTCGGAGGCGAAGGCGGACGCGTGGCAGCGCGCGGTGTACGACGACGAGCTCCCGAACGCGGTCAGCGACTCGCTGATTTCGGGCTTCTCCCACCCGGGCCAGAAGGCACTGCTGGGCTCGTACGTGGCTCGCTATTTCGAGGTGATCGACGAGGTGTGGCAGCGCCGATCGAGTGAGCGCGCACAGCCGATTGCGATCGGCCTGTACCCGTCGTGGGCGGTCGGCCCGGAGACGGTGACGGCCTCGGACGAGTGGCTGGCGGGCGAGCACCCGCAGGCCCTCCGCCGCCTGGTTTCGGAGGGCCGGGCGGGCATCGTGCGAGCCTTGGCGGCCCGGGACTTCGACGCCCAGGCCGGATGATCACCGAGGGGGCGGGTTCGTGCTCCGGCACGGCCCGCTCCCCCGGCCACGGCACGCCCGCCTTGGTCCGCTCCGCATGGCCGGCCCTCGGGCTGCCGTGCCGGACACGGTCCATCCGGCACGGCTGTCCTGGCGCAGCCCACCCCTCGGCACAGCCGCCCTCGGCGCAGCCCGCCCTCGGCCCGGCCCAGCCCACCGGCACGGCCGACCTCCGGCCACACCCCCCTGCCGACCCGATACGCAGCCGCATCAGCGGCCGCCAGGTCGTGTCAAGGCACGCTTTCCCGCCTTGACACGACCTGGCGGCCGTTGAACAATCCGGCGTTCGGGCCGGCGGGAACCACCCGGCAGAGCGCAAATCCGGGCAAAACACATCCCGCCCTCCCTGGGGGCTGCCCCCGCTTCCAGCGTATCGGCGGCCTCCGACAGAACCCGGCCGCCAACCACCGCAGCCACCCAGGTTGTCCACATCCCGACCCACCTGTGCACAAGCTGTGACCACGCTTGCCAGGCCGCATTCCGGAACCTCCCCAGCTTCGGTTCAACGCCCCCCATCAACCAGCCACGAAGCGGCCACCGCAGCCCCATCGGTCCGCATCACGGCCGCGACCGCCCGGGCCCGGGCGGCGGTTTCCGGCGCCAACGCCCGATCGAGCGCGGTCGACAGCGACTCGACCGTCGGCGTCGGACCCTCGTGCGCCACCCCGATCCCCAGCTCGGCCACCCGCCCGGCCCAGTACGGCTGGTCCACCATCTGGGCGACCACCACCTGCGGCGCACCGGCCCGCGCGGCCACCGTCGTCGTACCGGCGCCGCCGTGGTGCACCACCGCGGCCATCCGGGCGAACAGGGCGTGCAGGTTGACCTCGCCGACCGCGCAGCAGTCCGCGCCGTCGTCGATCAGCGACAGATCGGCCCAGCCCCGCCCGACGACCACCCGGCGCCCCCGGGCCCGAATCGCCTCGATGGCCACCTCGGCGACGCCTGCCGGGGCACGCATGCTGCCGAACCCCACGTACACCGGGGGATCACCGGCGTCGAGGAACGCCGTGACCTCGTCGGGCAGCGGGCGGTCGTCCGGCAGGATCCACGCACCGGTCTGCCCGACGTCGAGGCCGGACGGCTCGGGCCACGGCGCCAGCACCGGATCCGCGGCCAGCCAGGGCCGGTCGGTCAGGACGTGGCGGCGGACGTCGTCGACGGCGGGCAGGCCCATCGCCGCCCGGTGGGCGTTGAGCGCGGCGCCGAACAGCTCGTTGTAGTTGCGGGCGTCCAGCGCCCACCGCGCCTCGTGGTCGGTCGCCTCGGGCGGGAACGGCCGTTCCGCGAACGGCACCGGCGAATGGTGCGGCGAGGGCAGGATGACCGGGCAGTAGCTCGCATACCGGTAGCGCAGACCCAGTTTCTCGGCCACCGACCGCGCCGCGACCGGCATCAGCCCGGCCGCCACCAGCGCGTCACACCCCTGCGCCGCCGCGGCCAGCCCGTCGAACTGCGCGGCGATCAGCTCCGCGACGCGCTGGGAGCGGTCGCCGGCCGGCGGTGGCATCGCCCCGTGCAACACCGGGCGCACCGGCCAGCCGACCGGGATCAGCTGCACATCGGCACCGGCCAGGCGCTCCGCGAAATCGGGTGGCGCGCACACCCGCACCTGCGCGCCCAGTTCCCGCGCCCGCACGGCCAGCCCGACCAGAGGCTCGACATCCCCGCGCGACCCGTAGGTCGACAACAACACGCGCACGTGGCCACTCCCGTCTCCGCCCGCCAGTTTGGACACGGGAACGGGGATCGCGGGCCCGCAGTTCTACCCACGCACCAGGTGTTCGGGTGCCTGAAAAGGGAGCGGCCGAAGACGAAAGTGCCCCGCACCTCAGCCCGAGGTGCGGGGCACTCCGAAAACCCGAAAGATCAGCGGGGCGCGGGCCCCGCCTGATCGGACAGCATCCGCAGCGCGTTCACCAGGCCGTTGACCAGTCCGCGGACCAGGTCACCCTCCTTGAACGACGCCACCATGCTCGCCACCGCCAGCTTGGCGCCACGGTCCGGGAGGCGCAGGTGCGCCGCCTTCCCCGTGACGATCTCGATCAGGCGCTCGCCCGGGGAGACCGCGATCAGCACCGAGTTCAACGGGTCCGCCGTCGTCGCGTGCAGCTTCTCCGCCGCCGCGCGGCTGTCCGGGCCCAGCTCGCCGAGGTACAGGCTGAAGTCGAGCCCCGTCTCCCGCGAAGCGAACGTCAGCGCCTCGTCGAGGCGGGCCAGCTGGCGGGTGTTGAACGGCCCGGACGGCGCCGCCGGCTCGTACATCTTGGCCGCGGACACGCGTCCGGTGGCCATCAGGGCCTCGCCGTAGCCCAGCTCGGACTCGTCGACGCGCTTCGTCAGCTCACCAGTTGCCACGAGCGCCTCCAGCCGCGGTCGGGGCGCCCTCGGGCGCGCTGTTCTCGGTGCCGGCGTGCCGGTGTCCGGTGCCCGCCCCTTCGGGGTTGGCGCTCCACCACATGGCCGGGTACTCCCAGGCCTGGCCGGACCGGTGCCGCGGGGCACCGCCGGACCTGCGCCGGAGCGTCAGCAGCCCGGCGAGGCCGTAGATGGCCAGCGGGATCACGGCGAAGACCACGATCGTCTCGACAACGTTCACGGCGCTGAGCGTATCGGATGACCTCCGCACCCACCGCGCGCGGCGCACTCGACCGTTCGTCGTAAGCCGACTGCCGTCCGCCGCTTGGCTCGCGGGCACTGGAACGTTGGGGCGAAGACCGTCGGGCCGAAAGGTTGCAACTCAACGTACAGGCGGCCGCACCCGCCGCTGTCGTCTTGTCGGGACCTTGAAATCCTCGTAGCTTTTTCACCTGTACGGGCCTTGCGCCCCGCCCGCCAGCCCCAGCAGGTAACGCACCGGTCCCAGGAGGCCTTGCCATGAACAGCGTCCACACGCCCGCACAGGCGATCACCGAGACCTTCTCGTCACTGAGCGAAACCGAATCCGTCCCCGGAACGCGTGTGACGGCGGGCACAAGGGTTACCCGGGGTACACGTGTCACTCGCGGTACACGGGTGACCGCCGGAACGCGCGTCACGATGGGCACCCGGGTGACGGCGGGCACGCGGGTCACCCGAGGGACCCGAGTCACGCGTGGCACTCGCGTCACGATGGGCACGCGTGTGACGGCCGGCACGCGAGTCACCTGCGGCACCCGCGTCACGCGTGGCACGCGTGTCACCCGCGGCACGCGCGTCACCATGGGCACCCGCGTCACCTGCCAGAGCGACTACACGCTCGCCGCCTGACCCGTTCCTCCAGGGCCGCGCGTACCGACCTGAACGTCGCGCAAGCACCCGGCTCGCCCCGGCCGCCGCACAGGCAGCCGGGGCGCCGGCTTGTCCGGGCCCTCTCGTCCGCGCGTCAGGCAGCGGCGTCCGCAGCTCCGCCCACCGGAAGAGCTAGGCGGCGGAGCCGAGATACGGCCGCCAAAGCGGGTCGGCCTCCTTGGAGTGCGCGAGCAGCCGCCAGTGCGGGCCGTGGGGCGCCCGCGGGACGATGCGCAGCCGCCAGCCGATCTCCGAGAGCAGCCGGTCCGCCTTGCGGTGGTTGCACTTGGCGCAGCAGGCGACGCAGTTCGTCCAGCTGTGGGGGCCACCCCGGCTGCGCGGAACGACGTGGTCGATCGTCTCGGCCCGCCCTCCGCAGTAGGCGCAGCGGTACCGGTCCCGGTGCATCAGCCCCGCGCGGGTCAGCGGCACCTGCGCGCGATACGGTACGCGCACGTACGAGCTGAGGCGGATCACCGAGGGCACCGGCAGCGAAACCTTCGCCGAGTGCAGCTCGTTCCCGCCGGGGTCACCGTGGACCACTTCGGCCTTGCCGCACATCACGAGCACGACGGCGCGCCGCAGCGGCAACGCGGTCAGCGGCTCGAACGTGGCGTTGAGCAGGAGCACCCGGCGCCTGCCCCAGGCCGGGGCGGCCGGATCCCGGCCTCTACTACGCTGTCCGGGCGGGCGGGTCACTCCCCCTGGGCGGGTCCCCGGCCCGGCCGGGACGGTTCCGCCGGATGCGGAACCCCCCGGATAGGCACGCAGAACCACCTCTGGCACCTCGTCGGCCGTGGCTTGGCCGGAGGCGCCGCGGGGGCTGGGTTGTCGGTCTGGCACTCGACCACCTCCAGGGGCGTAGGCATAGTCGACCACAGAACAGGCCCCCAGCGCACGTGTGTTACAGGACGTGTCACATCCGCGCGACCCAACATCCACTCGGCGTTGGGGTGCCCGACCCGATCGGAAGGATGAACAGAACCCCGTGCTCCCCGTCCTCACCTCCGTCAAGACGCCGTGCATCGACGACCTCAGCACCTTCTGCCACCAGGTGTTCGAGGTCACGGGCAACGAGTGGCTGGCGGGTTCGGCGAACTGGCTGATCACCAAGCCGATCAAGATCCTTATGATCATCGTGATCGCGTTCGTGGTCCGCCTGCTCGTGAGACGGCTGATCAACCGCGTCACGACCCTGCCCAAGACGGGCGGAAAACTTCCTTCGATGCTGCGCCCGCTGCGCGAGCGGGCCCCGGAGGTGCTCGGCTCCGCGATCATCGAACGGCGCCGCCAGCGCGCGATGACCATCGGCTCGGTGCTGAAGTCGATGGCGACGTTCCTGATCTACGGCCTGGCGTTCATCCTGGTGCTGGGCGAGCTCGGCATCAACCTGGGCCCGATCATCGCCTCGGCGGGCATCATCGGTGTCGCGATCGGGTTCGGCGCGCAGAACCTGGTCAAGGACTTCCTGTCCGGGATCTTCATGATGGTCGAGGACCAGTACGGCGTCGGCGACGTCGTGGACGTCGGCGAGGCGTCCGGCACGGTCGAGTCCGTCGGGCTCCGGATCACCACGCTGCGTGACGTCAAGGGCACGGTCTGGTACGTCCGCAACGGCGAGGTGCTGCGCGTCGGCAACTCGAGCCAGGGCTTCGCGGTGGCGGTCGTCGACGTCCCCCTCGGCTACACGGCCGACGTCGAACGCGCGACGACGGTGCTCGCGGCCGCGGCCTCCACGGCCACCGAGAGTGACGCGCTGAAGGACAACGTCCTCGAGCCGCCGGAGATGCTGGGTGTGGAAAGCGTCACACCGGAAGGTCTCCAGCTGCGCCTGACCGTGAAGGTCCGCCCGGGCAAGCAGTGGGCGGTGCAGCGGGCGCTGCGTGCCCAGCTGCTGGCGGCCCTGGAAGAGGCCGGGTTCGAGCCGCCGCTCGGCCGGCTGTTCCCGCCCGCGGCCCCGGCGGCCGGGAAGTAGCGGCCGCGAGCGCCGTTACGCTGGGGAGCGGGTTCACGACCATCCGGAACAGAGCGGACCGGGCGTCGGGAACCCGCACCCCAAGGGCAAAATGGAAGGCGTGTCTGCAGTGAGCGAACCGGCGAACCTCTACGAAGCGATCGGCGGCGAACCGACGTTCCGCCGGATCGTCGGACGGTTCTACGAGGAGGTCGCGCGCGACGAGATCCTCCGCCCCCTCTACCCCGAAGAGGACCTCGGGCCCGCCGAAGAGCGGTTCCGGCTGTTCCTCATGCAGTACTGGGGCGGCCCGCACACCTACTCCGACCAGCGCGGGCACCCGCGGCTGCGGATGCGGCACGGGCCGTTCAAGATCGGGCCGATCGAGCGGGACGCCTGGCTGCGGTGCATCCGGATCGCCGTCGACGAGGAGAACCTCGAGGAGCCCTACCGCGGGCAGCTCTGGGCCTACCTGGAGATGGCCGCGCACAGCATGATGAACAGCTTCGTATGAGACCGGAAGCCTGGTGGCAGGACGCCGTCTTCTACCAGGTCTACGTACGCTCGTTCGCCGATTCGGACGGTGACGGCGTCGGGGACCTGGAGGGCATCCACTCCCGGCTCGGTTACCTGGAGCTGCTGGGCGTCGACGCGCTGTGGCTGACGCCGTTCTACCGCTCCCCCATGGCCGACCACGGCTACGACATCGCCGACCCGCGGGACGTCGACCCGATGTTCGGCACCCTCGGCGACTTCGACGTGCTGCTCACCGAGGCCCACAAGCGCGGCATCAAGGTCACCGTCGACGTGGTCCCCAACCACACCAGCAACCAGCACGCCTGGTTCAAGTCGGCGATGGCCGCCGCGCCGGGCAGCCCGGAACGCGACCGGTACATCTTCCGCGACGGCGTCGGCCCGAAGGGCGAAGACCCGCCGAACAACTGGGTGAGCGCGTTCGGCGGGCCGGCCTGGACCCGGGTGCCGGACGGCCAGTGGTACCTGCACCTGTTCGCGCCCCAGCAGCCGGACCTCAACTGGGCCAACCCCGAGGTCGCCGCCGATCTGGAGCGCACCCTGCGGTTCTGGCTCGAACGCGGCGTCGACGGCTTCCGCATCGACGTCGCGCACGGCATGGCCAAGCCGCCGGGCCTGCCGGACATGGATCCGCGCGCCGACGCGCTGGGGCCGAGCCACTACTACGACCCGCGCTGGGACAACGACGGCGTCCACGAGATCCACCAGATGATCCGCAAGGTCCTCGACGAGTTCCCGGACGCGATGGCGGTCGGCGAGCTCTGGGTGACCGACGAGGAACGCCTGTCGCGCTACCTGCGGCCCGGCGAGCTGCACCTGGCGTTCAACTTCCGGCTGGTGCTGACCCACTTCGACGCCGACGCGATGCGCACGGCCATCGAGCGCTCCCTGGCCGTCCCGGCCCGCACGGGTGCCCCGGCGACCTGGACGCTGGGCAACCACGACGTCTGGCGGCAGGTCAGCCGCTACGGCGGCGGGGCGGCGGGCGTGCGCCGCGCGCGGGCGATGGCGCTGGTCGAGCTGGCCCTGCCGGGCACGGTGTACCTGTACAACGGCGAAGAGCTGGGGCTGGCGAACGTCGAGCTGTCGCCGGCGGACATGGCCGACCCGCGCGCGAAGACCAGCGGAGCCGAGTTCGGGCGGGACGTCTCGCGGGTGCCGTTGCCGTGGGAAGGCGACCTGCCGCCGTTCGGCTTCTCGCGCAACCCGCGCACGTGGCTGCCGATGCCGGCTTCATGGGCGGGGTTGACGGTGGAGAAGCAGATCGAGGACGCGGACTCGACGCTGTCGCTGTACCGCGCCGCGATCGAGCTGCGCAAGACGCATTCGGCGTTCACGGGCGACGAGCTGGAGTGGTACGGCGCTCCGGCGGGGTGCTTCGCGTTCCGGCGGCGCGGGGGTGGCCTGGTGTGCGCGCTGAACACGTCGGCTTCGCCCATCGCCCTGCCGCCCGGTGAGGTGCTGCTGTCGAGCAGTCCGCTGGTCGAGGGGAAGCTGCCCGCGGATTCGGCCGCCTGGCTGGTCTAGCCGGGATCTTGGTCCTGGAGGGCTTTCAGGTCGGCGACGAGGTGCTCGACGCTCTGCAGTGTGTCAGGGTGATCTTCGCCCAGGACACGCTTACGGCGAGCCAGAATGTCCTTGTCGAGTTCGTAAGCCTGCCGGTACTCGCCGAGCCTCCTGAGGCCCGAGGCAAGGTGGCTGGCGGCCATGAGGGAATTGGGGTGATCCTCGCCGAGGATCCGTCGGCTACGGTCGAGGGTGTCCTGGTTGAGATCACGGGCCCGCTGCCATTCGCCGAGTACCCACAGGTTGCTGGCAAGGTTGACGGCGGTGGCGAGAGTCTCCGGATGATCGGCCCCAAGGACCCGCCGAATGCGGTCGAGGGTGTCCTGACCGAGATCACGGGCCCGTTCACATTCGCCGAGTACGTACAGAGTGCTGACGAGGTTGCTGGCAGAGGTAAGGGTGTCTGGGTCGTCTTCGCCGAAGACACACTTGCGGCGGGTGAACGTGTCCTGGTCGAGGTCGTAGGCTTGCTGATATTCGCCGAGTGCCATGAGGTTGCCAGCGAGGTTGTTGGCAGTGCTGAGCGTGTCGGGATGGTCCTCCCCGAGGACGCGTCGACAGCGGGCAAGTGTGTCCTGGTCCAGGTCGTGGGCCCGCTGATGCTCCCCGAGTTGACTCAGGCCGAGGGCGAGGTTGTTGGCTGATAGGAAGGTGCGGGGGTGGTCAACACCGTTCACCTCCACGCACAGTTTGTAACTTCGCTCGAACAGCGGCAAGGCAGCTCGGGGCTCACCGCGGGTCTGGAGATAGCTGGCAGCGCGGTCGAGCAGGTAGGCCACGTCGGATATCGCGGGCTGCACGTCACGGGAGCTGCCGGTCGCCACGAGCAAGTGCGGCAGCAGCGACTGCCACAGTGGCCACGCGGGTGGGTTGTTCCACGGATTGCCGGGAAGCCCGGCGCGAAGCACTCGGACGACGGTCACCGGCCAGCTCTCCCCGTCCACCGGTGTGTCGTGCCGGGTGCGCGCACGCAGCAGGGCGGCCGGAACGCGGTGCAGCTGCGCGGTGTTCGCCGTGACGTCGGCCATGCCCCGTGCGCGCAGGACGGTGGTGATGTCGGCCATGCCCAGCGGATCGCGAACGGCCGGCACGAGGTCCTCGGGCAGCTCGGTCAGCAACGTGAGCGGGACGGGTTCCGGAGCCAGCCAGGCGATGAACGTCAGCACCGGCAAGGCCGCGGGGTGGTCCTGCACCAGGCGGTCGAACGACAGGGCCCACGCCGCGGCCACCGAGGTCCGGTAGCCGGCCTGCTGGTGGCGGGCGAGCAGTTCTTCGGCCCGTTCGGCGAGCAGGGAGAGGTACGTGTCCGTGGTCCAGCCGGTGACCGACAGCAGCCTGCCCGCCTGGTCCACCGCGAGCGGTAGGTCGCCCAGTTCCTCCGCGATCCGGTCGGCGTCCGTCCCGGGCAACTCGGGCCGGTGGGTCTTCAGCACCTCGACCGACTCGGCGCGCGTGAACTCGCGCACCGGCAGTGCCGCCGCGACTCCGGTCCAGTGCGGGTTGCGGGACGTGATGATCACGTGCCCCTCGCCACCGGGCAGGAACGGCTGCAGCCGGATGGCGTCTTCGGCGTTGTCGAACACCAGCAACCAGCGGTCGCGCTCGCGCAGGGTTCCGTGCAGCCGGGCGACCGCCATGGTGGCCGGATCGCCGTCGGCGACGAGGTCGAGCGCGCGGGCCAGCTCGGCCAAGCGCCCGGCGATCAGGTCGGGGTCCTCCGAGGGGATCCACCAGGCCACGTCGTAGTCGTCGCCGTAACGGTGGGCGTACTCCAACGCCGCCGTCGTCTTGCCGACCCCGCCCATCCCGTGCACCGCCTGGACCACCGACGGCTGCCCGGACCGCAGCGTCTCGTGCAGCATGGACAGCAGTTCTTCGCGGCCGGTGAACTGGACCGTCCGGCCCGGGATCCCCCAGATCCGTCCCGCGGGCATCGACTGCTGCCGCGGCCGAGGGAGTTCGACCAATGCCTGCAGCAGGGCCGTCTCCAGCTGTTCGGGGGTGGACACCGTCTGGAGGGTGATCCCGCTGTTCCGCAACCTCCGGCGAAACGCCTCCTGCCGGTCGGCATGGTGAAGATCGCCGAACAACGCTCGTGGGCCCTCGGTGTCGTCGCCGAGCAGGAACACCAGCCGAGGCAGCCCGAGAGTGGTCGCCGTTTGGAACTCCTGCTCGGTGTACGACACGTCCGTGCGGCCGCGGACCAGGGAGCCGTAGCGGAAGCCGGCGATCAGGACGTAGACGTCCGCCTCTGCCAGCTTCTCCTGGTCCACCTGCTCGGGCGTGATGTCCCGGGCGGTGAAGTAGGCCATGTCCGCCACCGCGTCGCCGGCCCGGGTCACCGCCGACTCCGCCGCCTCGATGAACGACCGTGGCTGCGGCAGCTCGCGCAGTTCACTCGTGTGGCTGAGGAAGACTCGCCGCGCCGACGGCTTCTTCGGCGGCTCGACCGTCACCGCACGCCACTCCCCTCGGGCAATCCGGCAGCTACACCGGAGAGTCTCCCGAAGGTGACCCGATGTTACGGCTTCAGCTGCTCTGGTCACCCGAGCCGTCGTCGAAGGCGCCGCTCGCCAGCCACGCCACCAGGGCCGCGGCCTGGAGGTAGGGCGCCGCCTGGGCGGCCGCCCGGCCCGCCGCACGCGTGCGGCCCCACCTCTCAGGTCTTTCGGCGCGCTCCGGCGCCTGCTCGCCCGCCGGACGGTCGCGCCGCCACGATGGCTGCTCGGCGCGCACCGAATCCAGGAACTCCGCGGTCGGATCCTCGTCCGGGCTCATGCCTCCAGCGTGCCACCGCCCGGCAGGAAACGGTGGCCGCCGTAAGACATCCGTCAGAACGAATCAGAACGAGTCAGAACAGCAGCGGCAGCAGCGCGTGCCGGCGCCGCACGATGGCGCCGTACCGCGCGTCCAGGCGCAGCCACGAGTCCGTCGCCGTCACGCGGACGACGTCGCCGTCCACGTCCGAGTCCACGAAACCCATGCCGGACATCGCGAACAGGCAGCGCATCTGGACCTTGACCTCGACCGAGCCGCCGGTCACCGTCAGCACCGCCTGGTCCATCAGGGACGCCGGTGGCGTGCCGTGCGGGCCCACGTTGTCCCTGGCCAGGGTCACGCCGCGGTCCGCCAGCTCGGAGACCACGCGCGCCGGGAGCTCGTCGACCAGGGGCCAGCGGCCGGGCGGCGGCAGCTCGCCGTGCCACAGCAGGTCGCGGGCCGGGCCCGGGTCCATCCGGGGCCCGCCCGCCACGGTCAGCGCCGCGAGCAGCTCGTTCCCGGACACCGTGACGTCGCCCGGGGTGACGTCGCCGGCCACCGCGCGGGTGGCCAGGCACTCGAACGGCGTCGCCGTCCAGGCCTCGACCACGCCGTCGCCGCGCTGCCGCAGCCGGACGGCCGTCTGGCCGTCCAGCCGGACCGCGCGGGCGACGAACGCGCCGAGGGTCTCCCGGTCGGCCGCGTCCGGCACGAACAACTCAGGCATCCGCGAACCCCTGCTTCAGAAACTCCGACTCGGCCGGGCTGAGCCTACGCGGCCGCAGCGCGACCGTGTCGTACGGCGCCAGCACCGTCTCGGCGGTGACCGCCACCGGGTCGTCCGCGGACGGCCCGCCGCGGACGCGGTAGGCCAGCGTGAAGCTGGCCGCGCGCAGCTCGGTCAGGTCGATGTCGACGCGCAGCTGCTGCCCGGACACCACGATCGGCGCCTTGTAGGCCACTTCGAGCCGCACCACGACGATGCCCTTCGGCAGCTGCTCGAGCCCGGCGTTCACCGCCCCTTCGAACAGCAGCGGGATCCGCGCCTCTTCGAGCAGCGTCACCATCTTCGCGTGGTTGATGTGGCCGTAGACGTCCATGTCCGTCCAGCGCGGACGGATCAGCGAAACGTAGGTCATCGCACCGTGCTCCGGATCTGGCGGGCCGCCACCGACAGCATCGCCAGGTCGAGCCGCTCCGACTTGGTGATCTCTTCGAGCGCGACGCGCGTCCGCTGCAGCCGGGACGCGTTCGTCTTCTCCCACTGGGCGATCTTGGCGTCCGCGGACGACCCGGGATCACTGTGCCGCAACGCGTCCAGCGTGATCGCCCGCAGCGAGCCGTAGACGTCGTCGCGCAGCGACAGCCGGGCGAGCGCGTGCCAGCGGTTGCCGCGTTCGAGCTTGCTGATCTCGGTGAGCATCTGGTCGATGTCCAGGTGCGCCGAGAGCGCGTAGTACAGCTCCGCCGTCTCGGCCGGGCTGTGCGTGGCGTCGACGCCGATCTGCTGCTCGGCGAGCTCGGCCACCTCGGTGACGTCGAGCAGGCCGAAGGTGTGCAGCAGCAGCGACACCCGGCGGGCCAGGTCCGCGGGCACCCCGGCGCCGATCAGCTCCTCCGCGTGCGCCTGCACCGACTCGGCCTCGCGGCCGCGCAGCAGGTCGCCGATCTTGGGAACGAGCTTGTTCAGCACCCGGCCGAAGCGCTTGATCTCCGACAGCGGGGCCAGCGGCTGCGGCCGGTTGGTGAGGAACCAGCGCGCGGCCCGGTCGAGCAGCCGCCGCGTCTCCAGCACCATCGCGTCGGCGACGTCGGTGTGCACGACGTTGTCGAGCGCGTCGATCTCCTTCCACAGCGCGGGAAGGTCGAACACCTGCGTCACCACGGCGTACGCGCGCACCGCGTCGGTCGCCGTCGCGTTCATCTCCTCCATCAGGCGGTAGACGAAGGAGATGCCACCGCCGTCGACGACCTCGTTGGCGATCAGCGTGGTGATGATCTGGCGGCGCAGCGGGTGCTCGCCGATCTCGGCGCCGAACCGTTCGCGCAACGGCTTCGGGAAGTACTCGGGCAGCCGGGCCGCGAACACCTTCGAGTCGGGCAGGTCGCTGGCCAGCAGTTCGTCCTTCAGCTCCAGCTTGACGTGCGCGAGCAGGGTCGCCAGCTCCGGCGAGGTGAGGCCCTTGCCCGCCTTTTCCAGCTCGCGGAACTCCGAGTTGCTGGGCAGCGCTTCGAGCTTGCGGTCGAAGGCCCCCGCGGACACCAGCGCCTGCACCTGGCGCGCGTGCACCGACAGCATCGGGGCGGCGTGCGCCCGGCTGACGCCGAGGACGGCGTTCTGCCGGTAGTTGTCCTTGAGCACCAGCGCGCCGACCTCGTCGGTCATCTCCTCCAGGAGCTCGTTGCGCTGTTCGCGCTCCAGCTTGCCGGTCTGGACGAGGTGGTCGAGCAGGATCTTGATGTTGACCTCGTGGTCGGAGCAGTCGACGCCGGCGGAGTTGTCGAGCGCGTCGGTGTTGATCTTGCCGCCGTTGCGGGCGAACTCGATCCGGCCCAGCTGGGTCAGGCCGAGGTTGCCGCCCTCGCCGAACACCTTGACCCGCAGCTGCTTGCCGTCGACGCGGATGGCGTCGTTGGCCTTGTCCCCCGCCGCCTGGTGGCTTTCGGTCTCCGCCTTGACGTAGGTGCCGATGCCGCCGTTCCAGAGCAGCTCGACCGGCGCCAGCAGGATCGCCTGGATCAGGTCCATCGGCGCCAGCGCGGTGACGCCCTCCTCGAGGCCGAGGGCCGCGCGGACCTGCGGGCTGATCGGGATCGACTTCGCCGTGCGCGGGTAGATGCCGCCGCCCTCGCTGATCAGCGAGCGGTCGTAGTCGTCCCACGAGCTGCGCGGCAGGTCGAACAGCCGGCGGCGTTCGGCGTACGACGCTGCCGCCTCGGGGTTCGGGTCGAGGAAGACGTGCATGTGGTTGAACGCCGCGACCAGCCGGATGTGCTCGGACAGCAGCATGCCGTTGCCGAAGACGTCGCCCATCATGTCGCCGATGCCGACCACGGTGAAGTCCTCGGTCTGGGTGTCCTTGCCCAGCTCGCGGAAGTGCCGCTTGACGCTCTCCCAGGCGCCCTTCGCGGTGATGCCCATGGCCTTGTGGTCATAGCCGACCGAGCCGCCGGAGGCGAACGCGTCGCCCAGCCAGAAGCCGTACTGCGCCGAGACCTCGTTCGCGATGTCGGAGAACTTCGCGGTGCCCTTGTCGGCCGCGACGACCAGGTAGGAGTCGTCGGCGTCGTGGCGGACGACGTTCGGGGCGGGCACGGTCTTGCCCTCGATGCGGTTGTCGGTCAGGTCGAGCAGGCCGGAGATGAACATGCGGTAGCAGGCGATGCCCTCGTTGAGCTGGGCGTCGCGGTCGATGGTCGCGTCACCGCTCGGGGCAGGCGGGCGCTTGACGACGAAGCCGCCCTTCGCGCCGACCGGCACGATCACCGCGTTCTTCACCGCCTGCGCCTTGACCAGGCCGAGGATCTCGGTGCGGAAGTCCTCCCGCCGGTCCGACCAGCGCAGGCCACCGCGCGCGACTTCGCCGAAGCGCAGGTGCACGCCCTCCACGCGCGGCGAGTACACGAAGATCTCGAACTTCGGCCGGGGTTCGGGCAGATCGGGCACGCCGGCCGGGTCGAGCTTGATCGCCAGGTACGGCCGCGGCTTCCCGTCGGTGCCGGTGACGTGGTAGTTCGTCCGCAGGGTGGCGCGGATGACGGCCATCAGGCGCCGCAGGATCCGGTCCTCGTCGAGGCTGGTGACCTCGTCGATCATCGCGTTCAGCTCGGCGGCGAGCGCTTCGGTGGCGGCTTCGCGGTCGGCGTCGGACAGCTGGGGCGCGAACCGGGCTTCGAACAGCCGCAGGAGCTTGGTCGCGACCGGCGTGTGGTTCAGCAGCGTGTTCTGGATGTAGTCCTGGGAGAACGCGCTGCCGGCCTGGCGCAGGTACCGGGAGTACGCGCGCAGCACGGCGGCCTGGCGCCAGGTGAGCCCGGCCCGCAGCACGAGGCCGTTGAGGCCGTCGACCTCGGCGTCGCCCCGCCAGGCGGCCTCGAAGGCGTCCTGGAAGCGGCCGCGCAGCTCTTCGACGGCGTGCTCGTCGGACTCGTCGAGCATGTTCTGGTCGACGCGCAGGCCGAAGTCGTAGATCCAGCAGGCGCCGCCGTCTTCGCGGTGCAGCTCGTACGGCCGCTCGTCAACGACCTCGACGCCCATGGCCTGCAGCACCGGGAGCACCTTCGAGAGCGTGACGCCTTCGCCGCGCAGGTAGAGCTTGAAACGCCGCTCGCCCGGCCCGGCGTCGGCGGGCTGGTAGAACGACAGCGCGAGGTCGCCTTCGTCGGTGAGCGAGTCCAGCGAGCGGAGGTCGGCCAGCGCCTCTTCGGCGGTGAAGTCCTCTTTGTAGCCCTCGGGGAAGACCATCGCGAAGCGCTGGCCCTGCTCGGTGGCCGACTCCTCGCCGACGATCCCGACCGCGACCCCGCCGTCGGCGCGTTCCCGGCGTTCGTCGAGGACGGCCTCGACCATCCGGTCGTCCCAGGTGCGGACGGCGTCGTTGAGCCGGTCCTGGATCTTGAGCGTGTCCGGTTCGAGCCGGCGCGCCGGGTCGGTGTGCACGACGAAGTGCACCTGCGCCAGCACGGTCTCGCCGATCCGGGCGCTGTATTCGAGCTGGGTGCCTTCGAGCTCTTCGAGCAGGACTTCCTGCATCGCCAGCCGCGAGCGCGTCGTGTAGCGGTCGCGCGGGAGGTAGACGAGGCAGGAGTAGAAGCGGCCGTACGGGTCCCGGCGCAGGAACAGCCGCAGCCGCCGGCGGTCCGAGAGCGTGATCGCGCCGGTCGTCGTCGAGTACAGCGAGTCGGTGTCGGCGGAGAACAGGTCCGCGCGCGGCCAGTTCTGCAGGATCTCGAGCATCCGCTGGCCGGAGAACGATTCGATCGGGAAGCCGGCGCGGTGGATGACCTCGCGGACCCGCTTGCAGACGACCGGGATGTCCAGGACGTTCTCGTGCAGCGCGGTGGTGGTGAACATGCCGAGGAAGCGGTGTTCGCCGGTGACCTTGCCCTCGGCGTCGAAGGTCTTCACGCCGACGTAGTACGGGTAGACCGGGCGGTGCACGGTCGAGGGCGCGCTCGCCTGGGTCAGCACCAGCAGGGTGGGCGCGAGGGCGGTGGTGGCGGTGTCCGGGCCGGCGGTGAGGCCGCGGGCGGCGAGGCTGTCCTGGCGGAGCACACCCAGGCCGGAGGCGAGGACGGCGCGCAGGGCGGGTTCGTCGGTGTCCGGGTGCGGGTTCTCGATCAGCTCGTAGCGCCGGTAGCCGAGGAAGGTGAAGTGGCCGTCGGCCAGCCAGCGCAGCAGGCGGGCCCCCTCGGCAACCTCTCCCTGGGGCAGCTTCGGCGGGTCGGTTTCCAGTTCGCTCGCCAGCTGGCAGGCCGTCTGGGCCATCTTTTCGGCGTCCTCGACGACCTCGCGGACGTCGCCCAGCACGCTGGAGAGCCGGTTGTCGAGCTCGCGGGCGCGGTTGCGGTCGGTGACGAAGTCGATCTCGATGTACATCCACGACTCGGCGGCCGAGTTCGCGGGCGGCTCGGCCGGGTCCGCTTCGGGGTGGACTTCGAGCAGTTCGCCGGTGAGGTCGCGGCTGACCACCACGATCGGGTGAACTATCCGCTGCACCTGCACGCCGTCGCGGGCGAACTCCGCGGCGATCGAGTCGACCAGGTACGGCATGTCGTCGGTGACGACCTGCACGACGGTGGCTTCCCGCGCCCACCCGTCCTCGGCGACGGTCGGGTTCAGCAGCCGCACGGCGGGGCGGCCGGGCATCCGGTGCTTGGCCAGCTGCAGGTGCGACCGGACGGCGCCGACCAGGTTGACGGGCTCGTCGCCGACGATCTCTTCGGGCGGGAGGTGCCGGTAGTAGAGCCGGATGAGCTCACCGATCTCCGGCGCCAGCCCGGCGGCTGCGTCGATCAGGTCGTCCCTGATCTGCTCCGGGCTGGCCGAGGAGCGCGGAGCGCCGAATTCGGGTTCGGCGTCGGCTCCGGTTCCGGGTAGGGACGAGACTCCGGTCGAGCTCATTTGAGGCAACTCTCCAGTTTGCGTGAGGTGGCACCGTGCCGGTTCGGCGTTGAGCCGGCCACCCCACACTAATGCGCCGCGATCCGGGATCACATGAAGACCCGGAGGTTGCCCGGCACGCAAAAACCCTTCGGGGGCAGGGAATTCGCGTAATCGGTCAAGCTACTGACGGGTTGTCTTCAGCGCGCCCGCGCGGCGCTGACCAGCCGTGCTCGCCGGCCGTTACACGGCGGGGAGCCAACCTGATCGGTTCAGTTGATCGGGTGCGTTGCCGTTCGGCGAACGCTGTCGGCCAGTCGGCGACGCCGGAGAGCGACGGATCCCCCGACGGTCACGCGGCAACAGGTCGGCGACGAATCGGGGTGTCTCACCGACGGGATCCGGCTCGGGGTGAACCCCCACCCCTCGCCGGTCAGTCGCGCGAACCGTGGCGCGAGTCCGGCACCTCGGCGCCGTGGCCGTTGCGGCCGTGGCCGTTGCGGCGGCCCGCGTTCTGGGAATCGAGCTGCTTGACCAGGGCGGCCGCGCTGGCCGTGCCGGCCTGGTGCTCGGCGAGGGCGCGGGCGAGCAGGTCGGCGAGCCCGGCGTCCGGCGGGGGTTCGTCCTCCGCGATGGCGCGGGCGTAGCTCTCCGGGAACGGGGCCGTCGCCGGGGTCCAGTGGCCGAAGTCCTCCATCGGCTCCAGCGACGGCGGCATCCGCAGCCGCGGCAGCCACGGCTCCACTTCGTCACGGTAGTCCGGCACCGAGGGTGGTTCGTCCTCCGGCCGCGGCGGCGGAGCGAGCTCCGGCTCCGGACGGGCCGGTTCCTCGGCACGCGGGTGGTCGGCGTCTTCCGCCCGGCGCCGGCCCCCGGCGCCGCCGGAAGCGGAGATGCCCAGCCGGTCCAGAACGGACCGAGCGGCCACCGAGCCGTGCTCGGCGTCGTGCCGCGTCGACGGCGGCGGCTCCTGCGGCCGCTCTCCGGAGGCCCACGGCTCCCGCTCGGCGGCCGGCTCGGGCGCGAGCGGCAAGGCGGGCGTAACGCGGGTAGGCGCCGACTCCCGCTCGGCGGCGGTCTCCCGCAGCCGGGCTTCGGCCAGCGCGGCCCAGGAGAACTTGGTCTTGCCGACCTCGGCGGCCGGCTCCGGCTCGACCGGCGCCGTCCCACGCTCGGACGGCTGCGGCCCACGCTCGGACGGCCGCGGCTCGGCCGGCTCCAGCCGGAAGCCCGGCTCCGGGCCACGCTCCGCCGCGGCCCGCTCCGACCGCACTTCGGCCGGGTCGGAGCGGAACTCTGGTTCCCGAGCCGACCGCACCTCGACCGGGTCGGAACGAAACTCCGGCTCCCGAGCCGACCGCACCTCAGCCGGGTCGGAACGAAACTCCGGCTCACGCGCCGACCGCGACTCGACGGGCTCCGAGCGGAACTCCGGTCCCCGAGCCGACCGCACCTCGACCGGGTCGGAACGAAACTCCGGCTCCCGAACCGACTGTCCCTCAGCCGACCGCGACCGAAACTCCGGCTCCCGAGCGGACCGCGACTCGACAGACCCAGGCCGCTGCTCCACCCCTCGCCGCGACCGCACCTCGGCCGCCTCCGCCCGAGACTCCGGCTCCCGGACCGACCGCGACTCCACGCGGCCAGACCGTTGCTCGGGCCGCGACTCGCCAGACCCGGGCCGCCGTTCCGGCTCCCGAGCCGACCGCGACTCACCAGCCCCCGACCGCTGCTCCGGCTCTCGGCCCGACCGCACCTCGATCGGCGCCGTCCGCCCCGGTGCCGCCTCCGGACGCCGCTCCACCACGACCGGCTCCGGCCGCGGCGGTGCCGGCTCGTCCCGTACCGCGGGCATCAACGTCGTCTCGGCCGCGTCCGCCGTCACCCGTGGCCGCTCGAACGACCAAGCCGGCTGCCGTGGCGGTGCCTCCTCGCGGCCGAACGACCACGCCGGCGTCCGCGGCTCAGGCTCCGGGACCTCGGCGGCGACCGGCACCGGCTCGGCCGCGACGACCGGCACCGAAACCGGCAGCGCCCGTGACGGCACCGCCTTCAGCACCTCGTCCAAGTCGATCGAAGCCGGTTCCCCGCTCCCGAACTCGCCGGCCAGCACACTGCACGCCTGCCGCCGGGCCCGGGCGTGCAGCTGCTCCGCCGCCCGTGAGCGGTACAGGCACGCGATGGCCTCCTCCGCCTGCCCGAACCGCTCCTGCAGCTGCGCCAGCTCCAGCCACAACCGCGCGGTGATCGACGACAGCCCGTGCCGGTCGGTGCTCGCCACGGCCTCACGAACCAGCTCGATCGCCGCTTCCCCGGCCCCCGACGGCAAGTGGACCCGCGTCGCGACGGCCAGCCGCAGCCAGCCCATCGGGGCGACGCCCGCCGCGCGCACCGGCTCGGCCAGTACCGGCTCCGCGATCTCGTACGCCATTTCCGCGTCACCGCGGTCGAGCAGCGTGCTGACCAGCAACAACACCAGCCGGATGCGGACGAGGCCGCCGTCGTCGGCCGGGTTGTCCAGCTTCTCCAGGAACCCGAGGCCGGTCCGGGCCGCGTCGGCGGCGGCCGTCAGATCGCCGTGGCGCCGCCGGTGGGCGGCCGTGCCGACGCGCAGCAGCGCGCGCACCAGCAGCTGCGTGTCCGCGCCCAGCGACTCGTCGCCGACGACCAGCTTGTCCGCCTCCACGAGCACGCGGTCCAGCTCCGACTTGCGCCCGAGCTGGCCCAGGCAGCCCACCAGGTGGCACAACGCGGCCGCGCGGTGCACCGGCGAGACCACCGGATCGGTGAGCACCGGCCGCAACGCGGCCAGCCCGGTCAGCGGCACGCCCAGGCTGCGCGCGCACACGGCGAGGTCGATGCGCAGCCGCGCGGCGATGTCGCCGTAGCCGGCGTGCTCGGCCGCGCGCAACGCCGCGACCGCGCGCCCGACCGTGCCCGGTCGTTCACCGAGCCGGACCCGCGCGGACACGACCAGGCTCTCGGCCCGGATCCACTGCTCGTCGGCCCCGGCGGCCTCGGCCAGCGCGGCCGCGCGCTCGCCGAGGACCAGTGCCAGTTCGGGCGCGCGCAGGTGCAGCGCGTCCGCCCGCTCGATGAGCCGCCCGACTGCGGAGAGGGTTCCCCCGGCGTTGGCGGAGCGCCCGCCCTCCGCTCGGCCCGCCGACGTACGTCCTCCCGCGGAGGCGGCGTTCGACGGAGCCGAGCCCGTCCGGTGCTGTTCGCTGGCTTCCACGGGGAAACCCGCCCCCTCAGTCGCGGGTCAGCTTGCGATGGGTGACACGGTGCGGCCGGGCCGCCTCGGCGCCGAGGCGCTCGACCTTGTTCTTCTCGTACCCCTCGAAGTTGCCCTCGAACCAGAACCACTTGGCCGGGTCTTCGTCCGTGCCCTCCCAGGCCAGGATGTGCGTCGCGACCCGGTCCAGGAACCACCGGTCGTGGGAGATCACGACGGCGCAGCCCGGGAACTGCTCCAGCGCGTTCTCCAGCGAGCCCAGCGTCTCGACGTCCAGGTCGTTGGTCGGCTCGTCGAGCAGGATCAGGTTCCCGCCCTGCTTGAGCGTCAGCGCCAGGTTGAGCCGGTTGCGCTCACCACCGGAGAGCACGCCCGCCGGCTTCTGCTGGTCCGGGCCCTTGAACCCGAACGCGCTGACGTACGCGCGGGACGGCATTTCGGTCTGCCCGACGTGGATGTAGTCGAGCTCGTCGGAAACGACCTGCCAGACGGTCTTCTTCGGGTCGATCCCACCGCGGTTCTGGTCCACATAGGACAGCTTGACGGTCTCGCCGATCTTGACGTCGCCGGCGTCCGGCTCCTCGAGCCCGACGATGGTCTTGAACAGCGTGGTCTTGCCGACGCCGTTCGGGCCGATGACGCCGACGATGCCGTTGCGCGGCAGGTTGAACGACAGGCCGTCGATGAGCACGCGGCCGTCGAAGCCCTTCTGCAGCTTCTCGACCTCGACCACGACGCTGCCCAGCCGCGGGCCCGGCGGGATCTGGATCTCTTCGAAGTCGAGCTTGCGGTGCTTGTCCGCCTCCGCCGCCATCTCCTCGTAGCGGTCGAGGCGCGAACGCGACTTCGTCTGGCGCGCCTTGGCGTTGGACCGGACCCACTCGAGCTCGGTCTTCAGCCGCTTGGCGAGCTTCGCGTCCTTCTTGCCCTGGACCTCGAGGCGCTCGCGCTTCTTCTCCAGGTACGTCGAGTAGTTGCCCTCGTAGCCGACGACGCGGCCGCGGTCCAGCTCCATGATCCACTGGGCCACGTTGTCGAGGAAGTACCGGTCGTGGGTGACGGCGAGGACGGCGCCGGCGTAGCGGGCCAGGAACTGCTCCAGCCACAGGACACTTTCGGCGTCCAGGTGGTTGGTGGGCTCGTCGAGCAGCAGCAGGTCGGGCGCCGACAGCAGCAGCTTGCACAGCGCGACCCGGCGGCGCTCACCACCGGACAGGTGCGAGACGCCTTCGTCCGGCGGCGGGCAGCGCAGCGCGTCCATGGCCTGCTCGACCGTCGAGTCGAGCTCCCAGGCGTCGGCGTGGTCGAGCTCCTCCTGGAGCTTGCCCATCTCCTCGAGCAGCTCTTCGCTGTACTCGGTCTCCATCAGCTTGAGGACCTCGTTGTAGCGGTCGAGCTTGGTCTTGATCTCGCCGAGGCCCTCTTCGACGTTCTGCCGGACCGTCTTCTCCTCGTTGAGCTCCGGCTCCTGCATGAGGATGCCGACGCTCGCACCGGGCTGGAGGAAGGCTTCGCCGTTGCTGGCCTGCTCGATCCCCGCCATGATCTTGAGAACGGTGGACTTACCGGCACCGTTCGGCCCGACCACGCCGATCTTGGCGCCGGGGTAGAACGCGGTGCTGACGTCGTCGAGGATGACCTTGTCCCCGACGGTCTTGCGCACCTTCTTCATGGTGTAGATGAACTCGGCCATACCCACGATCGTAGAGCGCGCTTGATCGCGGCTCGACGCCGGTCACCACCGGACTACCGAAAGTCAGCCCGAGATCACGGCGAGAGTAGCAAAACGGCCGTTTTCCCGGCACCCGGACGGCGGGCTCAACCTCAACTGGAACCCGAGGGTCGCTTGCCCTCGGCAAGGTTCTTCAACATCGCGTTGTAGGCGTTGAGCTCCTCGTCACCTGTCACCGCTTCGCGCCGGTCACGCCGCTTCGCCTCGCGCTCGTCCTGGCGCGACCACTGCACCAGCAGCGCGATGAGGACCAGCAGCACCGGGACCTCGCCGGCCGCCCAGGCGATGCCGCCGCCGAGCCGCTGGTCGGCGAGCAGGTCGGTGACCCACGGCAGGTGCAGCTGGCTGTAGAACGCCTGCCCGATGACGGTCTGCTTGCTCATCAGGATCACGCCGAAGAACGCGTGGAACGGCATCGCGGCGAACATCATGCCGAGCCGGCCGAGGTACGGGATCCGCCGCGGCGACGGGTCGACGCCGATCACCGGCCAGTAGAAGACGTACCCGGCGAGCAGGAAGTGCCCGTTCATCGCCAGGTGCGCCCAGTGGTAGTTCAGCGCGGCGTCGAACAGGCCGGAGAAGTACAGCGCGTAGAACGAGCCGACGAACAGCAGCAGCGCGACCACCGGGTGCGTCAGGAACCGCGACACCGGGGAGTGCACGAAGGCGACGAGCCACTCGCGCGGCCCGGGCGGGGCATCCCTGCCCGCGGCCGGCAGCGCACGCAGCGCGAGCGTCACCGGCCCGCCGAGCACGAACAGCACCGGCGCCACCATCGACAGCAGCATGTGGTTGCCCATGTGGACGCTGAACATCGCGGGCGCGTACCGGCCGATGCCCGACGACGTCGCGATCAGCAGCACCACGCAGCCGGCGATCCAGGCCACCGTGCGGCCGACCGGCCAGGTGTCGCCCCGGCGCAGCAGCCGCCGGACCCCGGCGAGGTAGAGGCCGCCCAGCACCAGCGCGATGGTGCCGTAGACCAGGTCGAAGCGGGTGTCGAAGAGCAGCCGCCAGACCGTCGGCGCGCCGTCGAGGTCGTAACCGATCAGCAGCTCGGTGGTGGACGGCTGGGTGATCGCGTCCGCCGGTGGCGGCGTCCTGGCCAGCCCGGACGCGATCCCGATGGTGACGAACATGATCAGGATCTCGACCGAGGCCAGGCGCAGCAGCTGGGCGCCGCCCTTGCCGTCCACGAGGTTCGCGACACCCTTTTCGCGCTGCTGGTGGCCGAACACCCCGAGCAGCAGCAGGGCGACCGTCTTGGCCACGACGAGCAGCCCGTAGTCGGTGGTGAACAGGTCGTCGAGGCCGATCCGGACCAGCGCGTTGACCGCGCCGGAGAGCGCCATCACGATCCAGCAGACCAGGGCCAGCTTCGAGAAGCGCCGCGCGGCCAGGCTCAGGTGGCCGCCGCGCCGGTACCCGAGCGCCAGGAGCGCGACCAGCCCGCCGACCCACAGCGCCGCGGCGACCAGGTGGAACAGCAGGCTGTTGGTGGCGACGTCGTGCGAGCCGCCGCTCGCGGAGTGCCCGGTGACGGCGACCGGGACCAGCCCGCCGACGGCGAGGAAGAACAGCACCGCCGTCCAGCCCCAGGACAGCGCGAGCCGGCAGCCGAGCGCGACGAGGATCGCGATCAGCGCCGTCCACAGCCACGCCTTGGGCTGTTCGATGGCGCCGACGAGGTCGAGCAGCGTCTGCGGGTCCAGGACCTCGCCGAAGGGCTTGCCGGCGGTGTCGGCGGCGGTGAAGGCGACCGAGAGCAGGGCCGCGCCGAACCACACCCAGGCGGCGATCCCCGCCGCGCGCAGGGCGCCGTAGCCCTCGGGCCCGAGCGTCCCGGACTTCTGCGGCGGCACCAGGAACGCGGCCAGCAGCAGCGACCCGACGCAGATCACGGACGCGCATTCGGACAGCACGCGCATGACGGTGATGCCGTACTTGGTGACCAGCCCCGGATCGGGCAGCCCGGCGATGACGTACCCGGCGCCGCCGGTGAGCGCGATCAGCCCGATCGCGACGACGGCGGCCAGCAGCACGCCGACCGCGAGCAGGGGCAGCACACTGCCCCGGCGCTGGGTGGGAACGTCGGATTTCGTCGCGGACACGCCACTGAGGGTATGCCCCGCCCCGGTCAGGCCCGTGTGACGGGCAGGATGGGAGCGGTGAAGATGATCCTGCTGCGGCACGCCGAGTCGCTCGGCAACGTCGACGAGCTCGCCTACACGCGGATCCCCGACCACGCGCTGCCGCTGACCGCCAAGGGCGAGCAGGAGGCCCGCGCGATGGCGCCGGAGATCGCGCGGCTGCTCGGCGGCACGCGGCCGGCCGTGTACGTCAGCCCCTACCTGCGCACCCGGGAGACGTTGCGGCTGCTGGACATCCGGGCCTCGTGCGAACGGCTGGTGCAGGAGCCGAGGCTGCGCGAGCAGGACTGGGGCAACCTGCAGGACCCGGCCGACCAGGAGGTCCAGAAGGCGCGGCGGCACGAGTTCGGGCACTTCTTCTACCGGCTGCCGTTCGGCGAGTCGGGCGCGGACGTCGACGACCGCGTCGCCGCGTTCCTTTCGGACCTGCGGATGCGCGAGGAAAATCACCCGGAGACGGTCCTGATCGTCTCCCACGGGCTCACGCTGCGGCTGCTGTGCCGCCGTCTGTTCGGCTGGAGCATCGAGCTGTTCGAGTCGCTCTCCAACCCGGCGACCTGCGAATACCGCGTCGTGTCCGAGTCCGATGGCAAGTGGGCGCTGGATCGCCCGTTCGCGCAGTGGCGCGACTCACCCGACGGGGAAACGCAGCTCTAGCGGCGCGGTCAGCACGACGCGGGTGCCGTGGCCGGGCGCCGAGTCGATGCGCGCGGCGCCGTCGATCTCGGCCATCCGTGCGTGGATCGAGTTCTCGATGCCGAATCCGGCGCGGCGCGCGGCGAGGTCGAAGCCGGTGCCGTGGTCGCGCACGGACACCGTGACGACACTTTCGCGCTCTTCGAGGCACACGACGGCCTTCGACGTCCTCGCGTGTTTCAAGGTGTTTCGCAGTGCTTCGCGGGTTGCGTCGTGAAGAGCGTTGACGACGGCTTCAGGCACGTCCGTGGGCTTCGCGAGCACGACGAGGTCGACGCGGAGGCCGTCGGCCGTCATCTCGACCGCCAGTGCGCCGAGGCGGTGTTCGAGCCCGCCCGGTTCGGCGGGCGCGTCGCCGTCGAGGCTCAGCCGCAGGCGCAGGGCGTGCGCGCGGGCGGTGCGGCGGACCTGGTCGAGGCTGCCCCGCGGGTCGAGCGCGTCCCCGGGCGCGGGCAGCGCGAGGGACTCCATCACCTGCAGGACGGTGTCGTGGACGTCGCGGCGGTGCCGTTCCCGCTCGGCGGCCCGGCCGCGTTGCTCGCCGAGCCCGAGGGCGAACCGCACGGACCCGGCGACGAGCAGGACGATGGCCAGCGCCGTGACGGCGGCCCCGACCAGGGCGAGCAGGATCCACGTCGCGGGCGCCGACGTGCCGGACACCGCGGCCATGCCGTACCGCAGGATCAGCGCGCCGGCGATCGCGACGGCCCCGGCGGGCGCGCCGCGCAGCAGGGTCCAGACCATGACCGTGCCCATGATGTTCGGCCAGGCCAGGGTCAGCAGCTCCGGGGAATGCGCCGCGAACACGGCCGCGCCGAAGCTCGTCACGAGCGTGTACGCGGTGTCGGCGGCCAGGACCGGCCGGATTCCGGTGGCCCGGCGGAAGACCCAGGCCACTTCGAGGAGGTTCGGCACCAGGTAGAGGGCGACCGCGCTCCACAGCACCGGCGCACCCAGCGGACCGCCGGACCACACGACCTGCAGGAACAGCGCCAGCCGGAACGCGACCGGTACCAGCACGAGCCGCGGCACGGCGTCCCGCACGAGTGTCAGCCCCGGCCCGCCGAACCGCCCGCCCCGGCCGGCGAGCGCCCCCGCGCCGCCGAGCAGCACAACCCTCACGACGTCCTCCCCGGATCAAGGCCCCTACCCTGATCAGCCGACCTGAAATTGAAACGTCGCCGTATTCATTTCAGTTTACCGACGGGGTTCAGCTTGCCTGGCGCACCAGGACACTGTCAACGCCCGAGCCGTGGCGGAAACGCGGTTCGCGGTACGGATTTCGTGTCCGGAAGGCCTAGCGGCCGACCATCACCGCCGCTTCCTCCCGCCGGCGCGACCGTCGGGCGGCGACCGCGGCGGGCAGGATGAGCGCCGCGATGAGCGCGACGAAGACGAACGCCACGTTGTAGTCCGTCGCCTGCGCGATGCCGCCGATGAGCGGCGGACCGCCGAGGAATCCGGTGTACGCGACGGCGGTGACGAAGCCGATCTCGCGCTCGCCGCCAGTGCCGTCACCGCGCTTCCCGGCGTCCCCGGCGAGGCTGAGCGCGAGCGGGAAGGACGCGGCGAGACCCGCTCCGGCCAGCGCGAAGCCGGCGTACCCGACGGCGGCGACCGGGATCGCGGCCGCGGCGACCAGCCCGGCGGCGGCGAGGGTGGCGCCCGCGGCGAGGCAGCGGGTCGGGCCGAACCGGCGTTGCGCCACCGGGCCCGCCAGCCGGGTCAGCGCCATGACCAGCTGGAACCCCGCGAACGCCAGCGCCGCGGCGCCCTGGCCGACCCCGCGCTCGACCGTCATCAGCAGCGCCGACCAGTCCGACGACGCCCCTTCGGCGATGGCCGAGCACAGCGCCACCGCGGCGAGCAGCCACAGCACCGGCCGCCGGATCGGCGCCCGCGCCGGCGTCACGACGGGTTCCTCGGTGTGCCCGGGGCGGATGCCCGGGACGGCGCGGATCACGACGGCCAGCACCAGGACCGCGACGACGGCGGCGACGGTCAGGTGGCGCGCCGGGGACCAGCCGTGCCCCGCGGCGAGGCCGGCGGCCAGCGAGCCGGCGAGCGCGCCGAAGCTGAAGCCCGCGTGGAACACGGACATCACCGGCTTGCCGAGCCGCCGTTCGACAGCCACGCCGGCGAC
This sequence comes from Amycolatopsis rifamycinica, assembly GCF_000695625.1. GTDB lineage: Bacteria > Actinomycetota > Actinomycetes > Mycobacteriales > Pseudonocardiaceae > Amycolatopsis > Amycolatopsis rifamycinica. The sequence continues at coordinate 29,442 of NZ_JMQI01000014.1, read as the reverse complement.
GTTCATCCCGACGTCGAGCATGCCGACGCTGGCGCCGATCACCAGCAGTGCCCCGGCCAGCAGCGGAACCGTGGGCGCGAAGCCGATCAGGACGAGGGAAACGGCGACCATCGCGGTGCTCCCGGCGACGACCGCCCGGGCGCCGGCCCGTTCGATGAGCCGTCCCGACACCGCCGCGGCGGCGAGCATGCCGACGCTCGCACCCAGCAGAGCCAGGCCGAACACCCCTGGTGAGGCGTGCACCTGCTCGGTCAGCGCGGGGGTCCGCGACGCCCAGGACCCCAGCGCGAGCCCGTTGAGGGCGAACACGGTGAACACCGCGGTCCGGTCGCGCATGGCTCCCCCTTTCGTGCTCCCAGCGTGACTTAAGCGCTTCAGAAAGTCCACTGGGCGACGGTTAGACTGCGCGGATGACCCGGCGCCGCCGTCCCACGCTCGACGACGTCGCCGGCGCCGTCGGCGTCTCGCGCGCCACCGTCTCGAACGCCTACAACCGTCCCGACCAGCTGTCCGCCCGGCTGCGCGACGAGGTACTGCGGGTGGCGGCCGAGCTGGGTTACCCCGGTCCGGACCCGACCGCGCGCAGCCTCGCGACCAGCCGCACCGGCGCGGTCGCGGTCCTGCTGGACACGTCGCTGTCGATGGCGTTCTCCGATCCGGCGCTCTACCTGACGCTGGACGCGCTGACCAGGGTCATCGATCCGCGGGGGCACGCGCTGCTGCTCCTGCCCGGCGGGGAACACGGCGGGCCGCCCGCGGACCGCGTGCTCACCGCGCAGGCCGACATCGCGATCGTGTATTCGCTCCCCGACGGCGCCCCTTCGCTGGACGCGGTGCGCACGCGCGGGTTGCCGCTCGTGGTGATCGACCAGCCGCTGCTGCCCGGCACGGCCCGGGTCGGCTGCGCGGACCGGAGGGGGGCGGCGCTGGCCGCGCGGCACCTGCTGGACCTGGGGCACCGGCGGTTCGGGATCTTCGCCGCGTGCAGCCACCTCAGGCCCGGCGGGGGCGGGCTGAGCGTGGCGGAGGCCGCGGCGGCGCCCTTCCACGACGTCCGCGAACGGCTGGGCGGCTACCTGGACGAGCTGGGGTCGTGCGAGGTCGTCGTCGAGGAGGCCGCCGGGCTGAGCGCGGAAAGCGCGATGGCCGGAGCGTTCGCGCTGCTCGGGGCGTCGCCGCGGCCGACGGCGGTGCTGTGCATGTCCGACCAGCTCGCGCTGGCGGTGCTCGCGGCGGCCCGTGAGCTGGGGATCAGCGTGCCGGGCGAGCTGTCGGTGGCCGGCTTCGACGACAGCCCGCCGGCGTCGTGGTCGTCGCCGCCGCTGACCACGGTCCGGCAGGATCTCGCGGCCAAGGGCCGGATCGCCGGGGAGCTGGCGCTGGGCCTGCTGGACGACGGTGCGGCGCCGGTGAAGGTGCCGGCGCCGGTCGAGGTGCCGGTTTCGCTGGTGGTCCGCGGCAGCACGGGCCCCGCCTAGCACCGTCCGCGTCTTCCGGCAAGACTCGCGAGCACGCCTGTGGACAACCATTCCTTCGCGGGGCAGTTGTCCACAGAATCGAAATAGCGGGCTGACAAACCCGCCCCCGACCGCCAATCTGGAATCACCAGTTCACCGCGGCCCTCGAGAGCCGCGATTCCAGAGGGGAATCCATCATGTCTTCACGTCGTCTTCGTTCCCGCCTGCCGCACATCGTGGTCCTGACCGTGCTCGGCCTGCTGACCAGCGTCGGAGCCGCCCAGGCAGGCACGGATCCGGGCTGCCACAAGGGCGAGTTCTGCCTGTGGCCGTCCGACGGCTACAGCGGAGAAATCCAGCGTTTCGACCTGCGCTCGGCCAATACCGAGGAATGCCTGCCACTACCGGAAGGATTCGACGGGTCGTCGTTCGCGAATCTGATGACCCGCGACGTCACGGTGTACCAGGACGAGGAATGCTCGACCGAAGGTGATTTCGTCACCTATCCGGGTGGCGGCACGTTCGTGCCGGACGCGCCCTTCCTCGTCCGCGGAATCCAGATCTGGGAGTGACCTTGACCCGGGCCCCAGCCGCCCCGCTCCAGGGGGCGAGCCGGCTCGCGGCGGCGGCCGGGCCCGACCGGGGCCGCTCCTCCCGAAGCGGCCCCACCCCGTGGGCGCGCCTCTGCGGCGTGGCGCGCCCACGGGCCCCCACTCCACCGTGGGACCCACGAACCCATCCGGGACACCGTCGGAAGGAGGCAACCCGCTTTTCCCGAGCCTGGAATCGCCCTGCTGCTGCCCGGGTCGCGGCCGTGAAAGGTCCACACCACTGCGTCCGCTCGGGTCATCGGATCACGGCTTCGCCGGGGCGTTACCCCCGGTGTCCCCGTCGTCACCGAGGTTTCCGGATTTACTTCCGGCGAGACCTGAAACGATTCGCCGGTGTCGAACGATCGAGAGGATGGCGACGACTAAGCTGCCGATGCCGGGCGACCGGCACGACCGGCACTCAGCCGTCGGCGCGGGCCCTCGTAGCTCAGCTGGATAGAGCAAGAGCCTTCTAATCTCTAGGTCGCAGGTTCGAGTCCTGCCGGGGGCGCCACCAGGGAAGACGCCGTGCGCAGGATGCGCACGGCGTGCTTCGGCCAAGAGATCCGGCTCACACCCGCTCGTGTCGCCGTGGGCGTCATGTCCCACAGTGGACGGTAGCGGCCCGCGCTCTTCCTTGCCCCGCACCCGGCCGGGCGACCATCGGCGCATGCGGCCAACTGGCCCAACAGTCCCCGCGACCCGCACCCTCGAGACAATCTTGTTATCCGGACGGTGATCCCGGGCGCCACTCCGCCCCCGTTCTTCACCGCGACCAGGCGATCACACCGAGCGATCACGCCGTCGCACCCGCCCTGCACCCCTCCAACCATCCGAGGACGAACGCCATGCCGGACCAGGAATCCACCCCACAGCAGCACCGCCACCACCGCCGCCGCGCGAACGGCGCCGCTCGCGGCGCGTTCACCGAGGCGCGCCGCGCCGGGCTGGTGCAACGCCACCTGAGGAAGCTGCACCACCTCTCGAGGCGGGGGACCGCGGACCCGCCACCCGTGCGACGGCCGGACGGCGTCCCGTTCGACCGCACCCCGCCCGCACCGGCCCCGGCTCCGGTCCCCAGCGCACCTCCGTCCACTTCGGAGGCCGCCTGACTGTCGCTTGTAGACGGTGAGCCCCGGCTCGGGCCGCCTTACCCCGGCTCCGCATCGCCGAGCATCTTCCAGATTGCTCTCTTGGGCGGGTCGCGCTCACCCGGGAGGCCGCTCACGGCGAAAGCGCAGCTCAGAGCGTTGGCGACGGGGAGCGAACGCCCGTTCGGACCACACGAAGGTGGTATTTCCCCGCCGGAAACAGCATGATGGAAGAACGAGGCGGCACCGTCCGCCCCGGTCTGACGAATGCGGAGGACGTTCCGGTGCCAGATCCGATGGTGAGGAAGCTGCTGAACGCGGTGGAGCGAACGGCGGGCTACAGCCACACCGGCTACCTGCTCAACGGGCTCACCGGCCCCGGCCCGTTCGCGGCGCCGGCGTACCTCGCGCCCGTCTGGCACCCGGACCTGCGCCTTCACCCGCCGCTCAGCCGCCAGGAACGCGACGCCTTCGAGCGCCTGACCGCCTGGTTCTGAGCCCCGCCCCGGCGGGGGTCATGGTCCCCGAGCGGTCGGGGCGCCACGCACGCCGGGCCGGGCGAACCGGGTTACGGTGGAGGTAGGCGCGCAACCGAGCCACGAGCCGTGCGGTCGCCTCGTCCCCACGTACCGGGGTCCGCCCGGGCGAGCATCGATCCGGCATCGCCGCGCGAAGGTGCGGCCCCCTGCGGGCAGCCGGAACTGGCGAAGTCGCTTCTCGCGTGCCGGGCCGAGGTTGGTCCCGCCGATCCCGGCGCCTCGAAGCCCGGGACCAGGTGAGACGCATTCCCGCTCGGGGGTCAGCAAGGCCGTGGCTACCCCGGCTTGGCCGTTGAAGCTTCCGGGGTGCCGTGAATGACTCATTCATGGCCTCCGACGCCAGGGATGAGCCATACACGGCACCGCGAGAGCTCCAACGGCCCTCAGCCACGCACGAAGGGGCTCATCCAGCGATCGACTGGCCGTGCCCGTCGGCGGGCGGCCGGAACCGGGCAGGTCCTGCCGCGGCCGTCCGGGTCAGGCGGCGTTCGCGATACCCCCCGTGACCAGGCCCGCCAGGGTCTCCGCCACCTCGATCGGCGTCGGTTCTTCCGCCAGCTCCGCCGCCAGAACCTGGGCCGCCCGGCGGTAACCGGGGCCGGACAGGAGCTCCTCGCAGTGGGCGGCGATCGCCGCCGGGGCGATCTCGCTCGGAAGGAGGCGGATACCGGCGCCGGCCGCCGCGATCGCTGCTCCGTTGTCGAACTGGTCGTCGAACACCGGGAGGACCAGCTGCGGCAGTGCCGCCTCGATCGCCGTCAGTGCGGTGCCCTGGCCGCCGTGGTGGATGGCCGTGTCGCAGGCCGCGAACACCGGGGACAGCGGCATGCGGCCCACGTGCCGGACCTCCGGGGGCAGCGGGGGCCAGCCCGCCGCGATGCGGTCGTCCACCGCGATCACGATCTCCACCCCCAGGTCCGCCAGGGCGGCGACGATCTCGGGCACGCTCCCGGCGACCTGGTTGCGGCCCGTGCGCGGCACCACCGTGCCCAGCGTCAGGCACACCCGCGGCCGGCGACGGCGGCGCAGCACCCAGTCCGGCACCCGGGCCTCGCCGTTGTAGGCCAGCGGGCGGATGCCGGTGTGACCGGCCGCGTGCGGAAGACGCAGGGACGGCGGCCACGGGTTGAGCACCGCCGCCGGGCGGGGCAGGACGTCCAGGCCGCGGGCCGCCAGCTGGACCGACAGCTCCTTCGCCGCCGCCGTGCGGTACTCGGGCAGGGCCGCCACCCCCCAGTGCAGCTCCACCTGCGGGATGCCCAGGTGCCACGCCGCGAGCGGACCGGCGAACTCGGCTCGCTCGCTCACCACCACGTCGGGCTGCCACGTCCGCATGACCACCGACGTGCCCGGCAGGCTGCGGGCGGCCATCCGGCCGAACACCCGGCCGTGCGCCGCGCGCTGCTCCGCCAGACCGGCGCTCGGCCGGTCGTCGGCGACCAGGTCGGCGAACCGCTCCCCCGGCCCCGACGACGCCGCCGGCAGTCCCGAACCGAGCACCGTCGGAACGAAGTCCGCCGCGCTGAGCACCAGGACCTCGTGCCCCGCCGCGCGGCAGGCCCACGCCAGCGGGACCAGCGGGAAGAAGTGACCCGGCAGGGCCACGGTGGTGAACAGGATCCGCACGACGTCCCCCGTGTCCGGTCAGTACGTCACGACGGCGCGGAACCGCACCTCGCCCTTGCCGACCTTCCGGACGGCTTCGGCGACGTCTTCGGCCGCGAACGTCTCCACCAGCGGCTTGACCTTGCCCGCGGCCACCAGGTCCAGCGCCTCGCGCAGGTACTCCGTGCCGTTGTGGGTGGCGCCGATGATCCGCTGGCCCAGCCCGAAGAACGGCAGCATCGGCGGCAGCGTGAACGGCTCCGTGACGTCGATGCCGGCCAGCACCAGGCGGCCGTTGACGTTGAGGCCGGTCATCGCGTCCGCGGCCGCGCGGTACGACGTCCCGGTGACGAGCACGACGTCGGCCCCGCCGGCCGCGCGCAGCTCTTCGCCGTTGGACACGACCGTGCCCGCACCCAGCTCGCGGGCCAGGTCGTGCTTCTCCGGCGAACTGGTGACGGCGATCGTGTCGAAACCGCAGGCGCGCGCGTACTGGACGGCCAGGTGGCCCAAGCCGCCGATGCCGACCACCGCGACCCGTTCGCCCGGCTTCGGGTCGGCCGAGCGCAGCGCGCTCCAGCTGGTGTATCCCGCGCACAGCACGGGAACCGCCAGCTCGGGAGCCAGGTGGTCGGGGATGAGCACGGTCTGGTCGGCGGCGACGACGATGTACTCGGCCTGTCCACCTTGGACGGTGAAGCCGGTGGAAACCGGCGCGGCACAGGCGAACGCGGCACGCGCGGACAGCGGTAGGCCGAGACGGCAGTAGTCGCAGCTGCCGCAGGTGCCGCGGATCCAGGTGGTGCCCACGACGTCGCCGACCTGGCGGCTGGTGACCGCGTCGCCGACCGCGACGACCTCGCCGACGGGCTCGTGCCCGGGGATGGCGGGGTCGAACGCCGGGAACGGCAGCATCCCCTTGGTCACCAGGACGTCGTTCGAGCAGATGCCGGAGGCCCGCACGCGGATCAGCACGTCCGCCGGGCCGGGCTCGGGGGTCGGCACCTCCCGCAGCTCCCACTCCTCGTTGACCCCGGGGATTACCGCAGCCTTCATGACCATCATCCTCACTGGACGGAAAAACGTTCGGGACCCGTACGGCAACGGTGCCAGCGCACCACCCGCCCCGGCATCTCCCCGGCTGCGGAAGCCGAGCCGCGCAGACGACGCGGACGCCGGGCGGTTCTGGCGCCGGGTGGGCTGGGCAGCCCGAACGCCCGCGCGGTCCGGGCGGTGCAGACCCTGGGCGCCGGGGCCCGGGCGCGTGGATGGTCCGGGCAGTTCAGGCGGCGCGGTGGCCACGCCGTGGCCGGGTAGCGCGCAGGCAGCCCAGCCGCCACACGGAACGCCCGACAGCCCAGGCGGCCCAATGGCCACGCCGGGCGCCGGGCAACCCAGGCGGCGCGGTGACCACGCGGGCACCGCGCCGGACGCCCGGCAGCTCAGCGGCTCAGGCGGCTCAGGCGGCGCGGGCGTCCCGGGTGCGCCGGCCGGTGCACTCGCGCACGGCCGAGATGACCCGGTCGACGTCGGCGTCGGACAGGGACTGGTGCATCGGCAGCAGCAGCGTCTTCGCCGCCGCTGCTTCGGCGCCGGGGAGGACTGCGTTGGAGCCGTACGCCGGGACCTGGTGCAGCAACGGGTAGCGGAACGTCGTGTACACCCCGCGCTCGTAAAGGTCGCGGGCCACCTGGTCGCGGTTGCCGTCCTCGAACTGGAGCCAGTACATGTAGTACGACGACGTGTGTCCTTCGGGCAGGGGCGGCGGGACGCGCAGTCCGGGCACGCCGGCCAGCCCGGCGTCGTAGGCCTCGGCGACCTCGCGGCGCCGGTCGATGAACTCGTCCAGGCGGCTCAGCTGGACCGTGCCGATGGCGGCGAGGACGTCGTTGGTCGTGGAGCGGCGCGAAAACGACGTGACGTCGAAGTCCCACCAGCGGGTCTGGGCGCGCATCGCCTGGTCGTACCCGCTGCGCTGCTCCATGCCGAGGTAGGCGATCTTAGGGGCGCGCTCGGCCAGCTCCGGGTCGCGCACGCACAGCATGCCGCCGTCCACGGTGACCACGATCTTGCCGTGGTCGAAGCTCCACACGCCCATGTCGCCGAACGTGCCGCAGGCCTGGCCGTCCACTGTGGACGCGATGGCGACGGCGGCGTCCTCGATCAGGGGGATGCCGCGGTCGCGGCACAGCTCGGCGATGCGCGCCACCTCGCCCGGGTAGCCGCCGTAGTGGAGGATCAGCACCGCCTTGGTGCGCTCGGTCAGCACGGCCTCTATATCCTCGACGCGCGGGTTCAGCGTGGCCTCGTCGACGTCGCAGAACACCGGGACCGCGCCGCGGGAAGCGATCGCGTTGCCCGCGCCCACGAAGCTCGGGGAAGGCAGCACCACCTCGTCGCCCGGCCCGACCTCCAGCAGCTCCATCGCGATGAACGTCGCCTCAGTGCAGGAGTTCGTCGACGTCACGTGCCCGGCGTCGACCCCGATGTGCCGTGCGAAAGCCGACTCGAACTCGTGCGTGCGGGCGCCACGGCCGATCCAGTTGCTCTCGAACACCTCCCGGACGGCCGCGAGCTCGCGCTCGCCCAGCGCGGGCTGCATGACGTTGATCATCGGCTCCATCGGGACTCCTCGAGATGGCTGGATCACGGGCGGGTCCGGCCGGATCGCGGTTGGCGATCCGGCCGGACCCAGGGTTTTCCGTTGTCGCGCCGGCCGTCAGGCCTGCGCGGCCTCCGCGGAGGTCTCCCCTTCCGCGGCGGCACCTTCCGGCGCGGCCTCCGGCGGCGGGCCCGTGGGGGGCGCCGGCGGGACCGGGATGTGCCGGAGGGTGGCGAAGGCCAGCGCGGCCAGTGCCACGAACACGACCGCGCAGATGCCCGCGGTGGTGTTCAGGGCGCTGGTGAACGCGTTGCCCGCCGCGGAAAGCAGCTCCTGCGCGACGGCGGGCGGCTGCGAACCCGCCGCCTGGACCGCGGAGGAGATGCTTTCGCGGGTCGCGTCGGCGGCCGGGCCGGTGACGCCGGCCGGCACCGTCAGGTGGCTGTGGTAAGCCGCCGTCGCGATGCTGCCGAGCGCGGCGATGCCGAGCGCGACGCCCAGCTCACCACCGGTCGACTGCAGCGAAGCCGCCGAACCCATCTTCTCCGGCGGGGCCGAACCCATGACGACCTTGTTGACCAGGACGCCGATCGGGCTGCCGCCGAGGAAGATGATGCTCGAGCCGACGATCAGCACGGCCACGCCCGAGGTCGTGTCGTACAGGCTCAGCACCACCATGCCGACCGCGGCGATGAGCATGCCGACGATCAGGATGACGCCGGGCTTGACCTTCAGCGACAGCGGGTTGGTGGCCTGGATGCCGATCACCATGATCACGGCCGGGATCAGCAGCAGGAGCGCGGACTTCAGGGCCGAGAAGCCCTCCACCTCCTGCAGGTGCTGGGTCACCAGCAGGCCCGTGCCGCCCTGGATCGCGGCGAACAGCAGGCCGAGGATCAGACCGCCGGAGACGGCCTTGATCGCGAACAGGCGGACGTCCAGCAGCGGGTTCGCCAGCTTGCGCTGCCGGACGACGAACACCACGCCGAAGATGATGCCCGCCACGGCCACCAGGACCGGCGCGACCGCCCAGCCGGAGCGGACGACCTCCTTCAGGCCCCAGATGAACGGCAGGATCGCCAGCAGCGACAGCGCGACGCTGAACAGGTCGAGCTTGCCCGCCTGCGGGTTCTTGAACTCGGGCAGCAAGATCGGCCCGAACACCAGCACCAGCACCATGATCGGCACCGCGAGCAGGAAGACCGAGCCCCACCAGAACGAGGCCAGCAGCAGGCCGCCGACCACCGGGCCGAGGGCGATACCGGCCATCATCGAGGTGGCCCAGACACCGATCGCGGCACCCATCTGCTTCGGGTGCTGGAACATGCCCATGATCAACGCGAGCGTCGAGGGCATGATCGTCGCGCCGGCGATGCCGAGCAGGGCGCGGATGACGATCAGCATCTCGGGGTTGGTCGAGAACGCGGCGATCGCCGAAAGGATGCCGAAGGCGGTGGCCCCGGTCACCAGGACCTTCCGCCTGCCTATCCGGTCACCGAGCGTGCCCATGGTCACCAGGAACCCGGCGATCAGGAAGCCGTAGATGTCGGTGATCCACAGCTGCTCGGTGCTGCTCGCGCCCAGGTCAGCGCTCAGGTGCGGGAGCGCGAGGAACAGGACGTTGATGTCCATCATCGTCAACATCGTGGGGAGGGCGAGCACCGCCAACCCCCACCATTCCCGCCGCCCGGCCAAGGGCGGCGCGCCGTTACCGGTCACTTTTCATCATCCTCTCTCCATCAAAGCCGCCGGCCAACCGAGGGATCACAAAGGCCAGACGCACAAGGCGTTGTGACTTCGAGGTCGGTTCGTACGGTGAGTAACTGTCCCAGAGGCCGCTCGTCACGAGCATCTTCCGGAATGCGGTGCGACCCGCGCCGGGAACTGTCCGGCCGAACCGTGCGTTTCCCACTGTTATGCCCCGGTGAAACAGGCCCCTGACCTGCGGCCACGGATTCCTGAGGCGGGCCGGGCCGCGACGGCGGAATCGGGGCTCAGATGTATGCGGTGTCCGGTTCCAAACCGCACAGAATACGACCGTACAATTCCGCGGCGGTGGTGGGGTTGATCAACGCGTGCAGGCTCGCCGCCTGCAGGTCGTGCAGGATGCCCTGGATGGGCACGTGCTGGTAGATCGACGCGCCGCCCGCGCCGGCCGCGAGGATGTCGACGGCTTCCTTGGCCAGCTTGCAGACCTCGCCGACGTCCGCCCGGTTGCGGGCGCGCTCCTCGAGCGTCCACGGGACACCCTCGACGGCCTTCCGGTCCACAGTGGTGGTGATCCGGCGGGCGTGGAACTCGGCCTGGTCGATCTTCTGCGAGGCCTCGGCGACCTGCAGGTGGGTGACGGCGGCGTCCGACTGCTTCGTGTAGGCGGTGTACGCGATCCGGCGGCCGGGCAGCCATTCCAGGAAGTTCTCCTTCGCCGCGCGCGCCAGGCCGAGGAGGGTGCCGACGGTGCACGCGCCGGACACCGGCACCAGCGGCGCGCGGTAGATCGGGATCCTTGCGTTGCGCTCGGAGACCGTGTTGCCCTGCACGACGGTCGGCATCGGCAGCGCCCGCTCGGCCGGGATGAACACGTCCTGCGCGATCGTGGTGAGGCTGCCCGAGCCCTTGAGGCCGGTGGCGAACCAGTCGTCGACGACCTGCAGGTCCGCCATCGGGACCAGGGCCATCAGGGGGTACGGCTCGGAGCCGTCGCCCGGGTCGAGGATGGCGATGATCTCCTGCCAGTGCGCGTGCGGCGCGCCGCTGATGAAGCTCCACTTGCCGTTGACGACGTAGCCGCCGGAGACCGTCTTCGCGAAGGCGGTGGGGCTGAGGGTCCCGCACACCCGGACGTTCGGGGTGGCGAACACCTCCTCCTGCACCTCCTCCGGGAACATGCAGACCATCCAGCCCGGGATCGAGTAGACGGAGGCGACCCACGACGCCGAGCCGTCCCCGCGGCCGAGCTGCGAGGTGACCTCCATCAGCGTGGTCGTGTCCGCCTCGTAGCCGCCGAACCGGGCGGGGACGCGGAGCTTGAAGATCCCGGCGTCGGCGAGGGCGTCGATCGTCTCTTCGGTCAGGCGGCGGTCTTCGGCCGCCTTGGCCGCGTTGTTGCGCAGCAGCGGGACCAGGCCGGCCGCGCGTTCGACGAGCTGGGCGCGGGTCGGAAGGGGGGTGCTCGGCACCATGACCTCCACGGGGTGACAAAAACGACGGAGGCCCGGCCGGGCGGCTCCGGGCGCAACAGGACGCCGCGCGCGTCCCCGACGTTCGCACCCCGGTCCGGCGGCCGCACCTCACGGGATGCGGCCGCCGGAGGCTGCGCAATCCGGAAGAGCCGGCAGAGCCGGCAGAGCCGCCGAAGAGGCCAAGCCGCAAGACGCGCCGCCGGCACCGGCCGTCCGACACTGGCGCCAAACCCGTCCTTGACCGGAGGATGCGCATGCGAGTCACCACCGACCGGCTGGCCGTGCCCGGCGCGAGCCTGCACTACGAGGTCCGCGGCGCCGGCCCGGCGCTGCTGATCATCCCCAGCGGCAACGGCGACGCCGCGCCCTTCGTCCCGCTGGCGGAGACCCTCTCCGACGAGTACACGGTGATCACCTACGACCGCCGGGGCTTCTCCCGCAGCCCGCTCGACGGCCCGGTCGGCGACGACCGGCTGGCCGACGACGCGCACGACATCGGCGCCCTGCTGCGGCACCTGGCCACCGGGCAGGCCGCGGTGTTCGGGTCGAGCTCCGGGGCCATCGTCGCGCTCGCCACCCTCGAACGGCACCCCGACCTGGTGCACACGGTCGTCGCGCACGAACCACCGCTCGCGTCGGTGCTGCCGGACGCCGAACAGTGGCTCGGGTTCTACGCCGAGCTTTACGAGACCTACCAGCGCGAAGGCGTGGACGCCGCGCGCAAGGCGTTCCGCTCGGGAATGGGCATGGAAACCACGACGAAACCACCGCGCCGCACCGAACTGCCGCCGGACGAGCTCGCCGAGATGCTCGGCCGGATCCGCCGCAACCACGTGTTCTGGTTCGAGCACGAGCTGCGGCCCTACCCGGCCTACCGCCCGAACCTGCGGCTGCTGAAGTCCTTTTCGGACAAACTGGTGCTGGCGGGCGACGGCACCACCCCCGACCGCTTCCCGTACCGGCCCAACACGGTGCTCGCCGAGCACACCGGCAACCCGATCGTGCACCTGCCCGGCGGCCACGTCGGCTACGTCACCCAGCCCGACGAGTTCGCCGTGGCGCTGCGGGAGATCATCCGGCAGGACAGCCGGGTGCCTCGATGAAGTGACTGACTCGTTCCCGGCGCCGGACGCCGGGAACGAGCCGTCCGGCCCACCGGGTCAGGCGGCGTCTTCGTGCAGCCGGAGCAGGGTGTACGCCGAAACCGTCGTGTTGTCGCGGATCCCGCCGGTGCGGATCAGGTCCTCGAACTCCGCGCGCGGGCACCACCGGTGCCGCATGTCCTGCTCCTCGTGCTCGCGGTCGGGTTCGCCCTGGACGAGGTCCGTCGCCAGGAACACCGTGCACATCTGGCCGCTGGCGCCGTGCCAGGCGGCGAGCCTGCCGATCGGCACCATCGAGCCCGCGCGCAACCCGGTCTCCTCGGCCAGCTCGCGGTGCGCCAGTTCGAGCGGGTCTCCGTCGCGGCGGCCGGGGAAGCAGCCCTGCGGGAACTCCCAGTACCGCGCGGAAATCGGGTACCGGTACTGGTCGACGAGGTGGAACCCGCCGCGCTCGGCGGCGATCACCACGGCGAAGTCGGGCCGGTCGATCACGGAGTAGACGCCGTGCGAACCGTCGGGGCGCTCGATGCCGTCCTCGCGGACGCTCAGCCACGCGTTTTCGTACACCTGCCGGGTGGAGATCTGCCGGATCACCGGGAGATCGGCGGCGTCAGCCATGGCCTCACGATAAGCGCCGCCGGACGGACGGCGCTTCTCTGGCGGTGCTCCACAAGCAACAGAGGAGACGCGGGCGGCGGCGGCCCGCGCGGACCATGGTCGCTGGGGAGATCGGCGGTCCGGCCGGCCACCGGCAGAACCGCCTCCGCCGTGTCCGGCGCGTTCACCCCGACGAGTTCGTGCAGGACCCCGCGCTCGGTGCCGCAGCCGGCTCGCGAGCCGGCCCCGGAGGCATTATCACTCGATTGGAGACGCGAATGCGTTTTCTGCCCGACAAGGACCAGCTCCGAGTGGCGGTGATCGGATTCGGCTATGTCGGCTCGTGCATCGCCGCGACACTGGCCGACCGGGGGTTCGACGTGGTCGGCGTCGACACCGATCCCCGGCTGGTCGACGAACTCGCCCGCGGCCACTGCCGGTTCGCCGAAGAAGGTCTCGCCGAACTGATCTTCCGCGGCCTCGCCGACGGGCACCTGCGCGTGACCACCGACATCGCCGAGGCCGGTTCCGCCGACGTCGTGCTGATCTCGGTCGGCACCCCCGTGCGCGAGGACGGCTCCCTCGCCGAGGAGCAGCTGCGCGGCGCCTGCCGGGCGCTGAGCGAGCACCTGCGGCCGGGTCAGCTGATCGTGCTCAAGAGCACGGTGCCCCCGGGCACCACGCGCGGCATCGTGCTGCCGCTGCTGGAGGAGAGCGGCCTGAGCGGCGGCGTCGACTTCGGGCTGGCGTTCACCCCCGAACGGCTCGCGGAGGGCACCGCCCTGCGCGAGCTGCGGACCTTCCCGATCGTCGCCGGCGGGCTCGGCGCGGACAGCGAGGCCGCCGCGGAGGCGTTCTGGCAGCGCGCGCTCGGGGTCGAGGTGATCCCCCGCGACTCGCTGGAAGCGGCCGAGATCGTCAAGCTGGCCAGCAACTGGTGGATCGACCTGAACATCGCGCTGGCGAACGAGCTCGCGAAGTTCTGCGCGCTCTACGGCGTCGACGTGCTCGACGTGATCAGCGCGGCGAACACGATCCCCAAGGGCGCGGGCAACGTGAACATCCTGCTCCCCAGCGTGGGTGTCGGCGGCTCGTGCCTGACCAAGGACCCCTGGATGGTGTGGCGCTCGGCCGACCGGCTCGGGCTGCAGATCCGGACCGCCCCGGCCGGGCGCGAGGTCAACGCCGGGATGCCCGAGTACACCGCGCAGCTGGCCGTCGACGAGCTGGTGCGCCAGGGCAAGAACCCCACCGGCAGCAAGGTGGCCGTGCTGGGCCTGGCGTTCAAGAACGACACCGGTGACCTGCGGGCCACCCCGACCGTCGGCGCGGTGAAGACGCTCGCCAAGGCGGGGCTGACCGTGTCCGTGTACGACCCGCTGGTCGACGCGGACGCGGCCGAGGAACTGTTCGGCATCCGGCCGTCGGCCACCCTCGAAGAGGCCGTGCGGGACGCGGACTGCCTGGCGATCCTCGCCCTGCACCGCGACTTCCACGACCTCGACTTCGCCGCCCTGCCGGTCGCGGAGAACTGCCTGGTCCTCGACGGCCGGGCCTACTACCCCAAGGAAAAGATCGCCGAGCTGCGTGCCGCCGGGTACGTCTACCGCGGCATCGGCCGCGGGGACGCGATCCCCGGCCCGGACGAAGGCGCGCAGCGGATCTGGACGGAGACCGGACGATGAGCACCCACCCCGCCCGCCACGCCGTCGTCACCGGTGGCACCGGTTTCGTCGGCTCGCACCTGGTCGAGCGCCTGGTCGACCGCGGCGACCGCGTCACCGTCCTGGACGCGGTGGCGCCGCGCTTCCCGGTCGAGGGCGTCCGGTACGTCACCGGCGACCTGCGGGACACCGCGAAACTGGCGGAGGTGATCCGGCCCGGCGTCGACGTCGTCTACCACCTCGCCGCGGTCGTCGGCGTCGACCAGTACCTCGCGCGCCCGCTCGACGTGATCGACATCAACTACGCCGCCACCCGGTCCGTCCTCGACCTCGCGCTCGAAGCGGGCGCGAAGGTCGTGCTGGCCAGCACCAGCGAGGTGTTCGGCAAGAACCCGGCGGTGCCGTGGGACGAGGACGGCGACCGGGTGCTCGGCGGCACGTCGCACGACCGGTGGTCCTACTCCTCCAGCAAGGCGCTGGCCGAGCACCTGACCTTCGCCTTCGTCCGCCAGCGCGGGCTCGATGCGACGATCGTGCGCTACTTCAACGTCTACGGCCCGCGCCAGCGGCCCGCCTACATCGTCAGCCGGTCCATCCACCGCGCGCTCAACCGGCGGTCGCTGGTGGTCTACGACGAGGGCAGGCAGACCCGCTGCTTCACCTTCGTCGACGACGCGATCGAGGGCACCCTGCGCGCCGCGGACCACCCGGGATCGACGGGCCAGGCGTTCAACATCGGCAGCATGGTGGAGACCACGGTCGGCGAGGTCGTCCGGCTGATCGGCGAGATCACCGGCGTGGCCGGCGTCGTCGACGTCGACACCGGCGAGAAGCTCGGTGCGTCGTACCAGGACCTGCCGCGGCGCGTGCCCAACAACGCCAAGGCGCAGGCCATCCTCGGCTGGCGGCCGGAAACCGCGCTGCGCGACGGCCTGGTCAAGACCGTCGAGTGGGCGCGCGGGGCGGACTGGTGGCTCGGCCAGGACGACAGCGGCGCGGAGTGAGGATCCATGACCACCAACAGTGAGGGCCAGTCCATGGGTACGAAGTGTCGGGTGTGCGGCGGCCAGGTCGCGGAGTTCGTCGACCTGGGCAACCAGCCGACGGCGAACGGCTTCCTGCTCCCCCACGAGGTGGACGGCGAGTTCCGCTTCCGCCTCGCGGTCGGGGCCTGCGAGAGCTGCACCATGGTGCAGCTGATGGAGGAGGTGCCGCAGGAGCTGCGCTACCACGCCGGCTACCGGTACCAGGCCTCCGGTTCGGCGGGCCACCGCAAGCACTTCCGGGCCGACGCCGAGTGGTTCCTCGCCAACGAGCTCACCGGCGGCGACCCGTTCATCGTCGAGATCGGCTGCAACGACGGCGTGATGCTGTCGGCGATCGCCGAGGCGGGCGTCCGGCACCTGGGCGTCGAGCCGTCCGGGAACGTCGCGGAGCTGGCCAGGGCCAAGGGCGTGCAGGTCCTCTCGGCGTTCTTCGACGAGGAGACCGCGACCGCCGTGCGCGGCGCGCACGGTGCCGCGGACGTCATCTTCGGCGCCAACACCATCTGCCACATCGCGCACGTCGAATCGCTGTTCCGCGGCATCGACGCGCTGCTGTCCGAGGACGGCATCTTCGTGTTCGAGGAGCCCTACCTCGGCACGATCATCGACGGCATGGCGTTCGACCAGATCTACGACGAGCACGTGTTCTACTTCAGCGCGGGTTCGGTGCGCCGGATGGCCGAGCGGTTCGGTTTCGAACTCGTCCACGCCGAGCACATCGCCATGCACGGCGGCGAAGTCCGCTACACCATCGCCCGTCCGGGCGCGCGGACGAAGTCGGCCGCGCTGGACGCGCTCCTCGCCGAGGAGGAGGCGGGCAAGCTCTCGGAGCCGCTGACCTTCGCCCGGTTCGGCCGGAACGTGGAGCGCATCCGCGACGACCTCGTCGGGCTGCTCACCCACCTGCGGGCCCAGGGCAAGACCGTCGTCGGCTACGGCGCGCCGGGCAAGAGCTCGACGGTGACCACGTACTGCGGGATCACGACCGACCTGATCCCGTTCGTCGTCGACTCGACGCCGGGCAAGCAGGGCCACCTGCTGCCGGGCTCGCACCTGCCGGTGAAGCCGCCGTCGGCGTTCTCGGAGGACTACCCGGACTACGCGGTCCTGTTCGCGTGGAACCACGCGGCCGAGATCATGGCCAACGAACAGGCCTTCCGCGCGGCCGGCGGCAAGTGGATCCGGTTCGTCCCGGAGGTCGAGGTGCTCTGACGCCTGGTGCGCGAAGGCCCCGCCGAGTCCGCTCGGCGGGGCCTTTTCGTTGCCGCACTCGTTGCTGCACGGAGAAACGGCGAAGGCCGCCGTCCCGATGCGGGACGGCGGCCTCCGGGTGGTGCGGGGGTCAGCGGCGGTGCTGGACGACCAGCTTCTCCAGGTCCGGGATCACGTCGCTGGGGGACGGCATCGCCAGCCAGTCGTCGTGCAGGGCCGCCGCCGCGTGGCGGTAGCACGGGTTCGTGGCCACCGACCAGACCAGGTCGCGGATCTCCTCGACCGTGGTGGCGCGGTGGTCGAGGCGGACGCCGGCGCCGGTCGAGATGACGAAGTCCGACACCACGGTGGACTCGACCTTCTTCGCCGGCAGCTCCCAGTGCGCGGTGGCCGCGTCGGGCGCGCCCTCTTCGCGCTCGTCGAACTCCCAGCCGAGGCGGTAGGTGCCGGTCTTGTTCACGTCGCCGTCCTCGACCAGGCGCATCAGCAGCGACACGCCCTCGACGTCGCAGACCAGCTGCGGGACCTTGTGCGCCACCGCCGACGAGTACGTGCCGATGCCGCCGTGGTGGATCAGGGCCGAGCAGGTCGGGAGCAGGTGCGGCAGGTTGACCCAGTCGATGACCTTGACGTTCGGCGGGATCTCCTCGACGTCGGCCAGCTGCGCCTTGTCCAGCGTCGCCACGATCTCGAGGTCGTCGAGCTCGCCGAGGGCCTTGATGATCTTCGGCGCGCGGTCCCAGTCGCCCTTGATGAACCGGCGGGTGGACTCCCCCAGCGACAGCGCGACGCGGCGGCGGTTCTTGCGGCCGCAGCACTCACAGCGCGTCGCCTCGGGACGCTCGTAGAGCCACTTCGGGAACGGCTCCGGGTCGACGTACGGGACGTGCCGCATCGGCAGCTTCTTCGTGCTCGTTGGCAGCCGCAGGCCCTCCAGCATGGTCTCGATGCTCCACTGCCCGACGAGCAGCTCGTCGTCGACCTCGTAGCCGTACTTCGCGGCCAGCGGCCGGATCAGGGTGGCCAGCGGGTTCGGGTCGAGGCCGGCCGCCTTGAGGGCGGACTCGTTCTCGGCGAGCCGGTCCAGGCTCCAGCCGAACATGTCGTGCCCGATCAGCAGCCGCGTGTGCGCCGCACCGCAGACCTTCGCCGCGACCGCGGCGGCCGGGATGGTGGCGTCCCACGAGATCAGGTCCGGCTTCCAGACCCTCGCGAACTCGATCAGGTCCTCGGCCTCGGAGCGGTCGAGCCGCACGTAGTCCGACGTCGGCTGCATCAGCCACTGATAGAACACGATCCAGTGCTCGCGGCCCTCGGGCGACAGGCCCATCACGTCGGCGTAGCGGTTCACGATGTCCTGGTGGTGCGGCGGGGCGCAGTCGTCGGTCAGCCGCACCGGCGGCTGGTCCGGGTCGCCGAGCAGCACCGGGGTCAGGCCCGTCTTGGTGATCAGCTCCGCCGAGCTGTGGTGCGCGGCGATGCGGACCTCGTGGCCGGCGCTCTGCAACGCCCACGCGAGCGGGACCACCGGGTAGAGGTGCGCCAGTGAGTTCGGATAGACGGTGAACAGGACTCGCATCGAATCTCCTCGACTCCGGATGAGGTGTCGTCGTCGGTGGGAGTCAGGCGCATCCGGGGCGGCTCGGGCCTGCCGCGGTCCGCACGCGCCGCGGAGCACCGTGACGACGGCACGCACGACGCCGTTCCGGCGCGGAAATCCTGACTACAGCGAGGATCGTCGTCCCGCCCGCGGCGGCGCATCTCCCGCCGTGCGGTGGGCCCGTGCGCAGTGCAAACGAGGAGACGCAGTGTCCCGGCACCGCGCCGATACTTGGCGTCTGCCCACCGGAATCCGGCCGGATCGCGCGCCGTCGTGGAGGACGCATGAGTACGTTCAGTTTCCTGGACGAGAAGACGATCGCCTACGTGGTCAGTTCGTGCACGCCACCCGACGCGGTGGTGAGCAGCCTGATCGAGGACACCGCGAAGGTCGGCGAACTCGCCGAGATGCTGACGCCGATCGAACAGGCCGGCTTCCTGCACCTGATCGCGAAGCTGGTCGCGCCGAAGACGGTCATCGACGTCGGGACGTTCACCGGACTGTCCTCTTTGGCCTTCGCGCGCGGGCTCGCCCCGGGCGGCCGCGTGATCACCTGCGACGTCACCGAGGACTGGGTCGGCATCGCCCGCAAGCACTGGGAAATGGCCGGCGTCGCCGACCGGATCGAGTTCAAGCTCGGCCCCGGTCGCAAGACCCTGCCCGGCCTGGTCGGCGAAGGCGAAGCGGACCTCGTGTTCATCGACGCCGACAAGACGTCCTACCCGTACTACATCGACGCGGTGACGCCGATGCTGCGCTCGGGCGGCCTGCTGATCCTCGACAACGTGCTGCTGCACGGCAGCGTCGCGGCACCCGAGGACGTCGAAGAGGACCTTCCGCGCTACGCCGCCGAAGTCGTCGCCGGGGTCAACGCCAAGCTCGCCGTGGACGAGCGGTTCGAAACCGTGATGCTGCCCATCGCCGACGGCGTCACGCTCGCCCGCAAGAAGTGAACGGACAGGGGGAAGTGGCCATGAGCGAACACCCGGACGGCCCCGGCCCGGCCGAGGCGAGCCGTCCGGCCCGGCCGCTGACCGGTGCCGAGTACATCGAAAGCCTGCGCGACGACCGCGAGGTCTACATCAACGGCGAGCGCGTCAAGGACGTCACCGAGCACCCGGCGTTCCGCAACCCGATCCGGATGACCGCGCGCCTGTACGACGCGTTGCACGACCCGAAGTACAAGGACGTGCTCACCGCGCCGACCGACACCGGCAGCGGCGGCTACACCCACCGGTTCTTCCGCACCCCGCACAGCGTCGAGGACATGATCGCCGACCAGAAGGCGATCGCGACGTGGGCGCGGATGAGCTACGGCTGGATGGGCCGCAGCCCGGACTACAAGGCGTCGTTCCTCGGCACGCTGGGCGCGAACTCCGAGTTCTACGCGCCGTTCGAGGAGAACGCCAAGCGCTGGTACAAGGAGTCGCAGGAGAAGGTCCTGTACTGGAACCACGCGCTGGTGCACCCGCCGGTCGACCGCAAGCGGCCGCCGGACGAGGTCCGCGACGTCTTCGTGCACGTGGAGAAGGAGACGGACTCGGGCCTGGTCGTGAGCGGCGCCAAGGTCGTCGCGACCGGGTCGGCGCTGACGCACTACAACTTCATCGCCCACTACGGCCTGCCGATCAAGCGCCGCGAGTTCGCGCTCGTGGCCACGATTCCCATGGACGCCAAGGGGATGAAGCTGATCTGCCGCCCGTCGTACACGGCGATGGCGAACTCGGTCGGTTCGCCGTTCGACTACCCGCTGTCCTCGCGGCTGGACGAGAACGACACGATCCTGGTGCTGGACAAGGTCCTCATCCCGTGGGAGAACGTCTTCATCTACGGGGACCTCGGCAAGGTGCAGACGTTCACCGGGCAGTCCGGGTTCATCGAGCGCTCCACCTTCCAGGGCTGCACCCGGCTGGCGGTGAAGCTCGAGTTCATCGCGGGGCTGCTGGCCAAGGCGCTCGAGATCACCGGCACCGAAGACTTCCGCGGCGTGCAGACCCGCCTCGGCGAGGTTCTCGCGTGGCGCAACCTGTTCTGGGGTCTCTCGGACGCCGCGGCCCGCAACCCGGTGCCGTGGCGGGACGGCGCCCTGCTGCCGAACCCGCAGTACGGCCAGGCCTACCGCTGGTTCACGCAGGTCGGCTACGCGCGGATCCGCGAGATCGTGCTGCAGGACGTCGCGAGCGCGCTGATCTACATCAACTCCAGCGCCGAGGACTTCAAGAACCCCGAGATCCGCTCCTACCTCGACACCTACGTCCGCGGGTCGAACGGCATCGACGCCGAAACCCGCGTCAAGGTGATGAAGCTGCTGTGGGACTCGGTGGGCACGGAGTTCGGCGGCCGGCACGAGCTCTACGAGCGCAACTACGCCGGCAGCCACGAGAACACCCGCATCGAGCTGCTGTTCGGCCAGGTCGCCTCCGGGCAGGTCGACGACTACAAGCGGTTCGTCGACACCTGTCTCGACGAGTACGACCTCGACGGCTGGACCGTGCCGGACATGCACCGGTGAACTGGGCAAGACGCGAGGTGTCCGTGGCCGGGGACGCAACGAAGATGAAGCCGGGGAATGAGGGCCGGCGACCGCGGCCGTCCTGGGGTACCGCGGCGGTTCGGCCGAGAAGAACTTTGAGGAGTGAGTGATGTCCGCAGAAGACGCCCCTCGCGTGCCGCTCGAGGCGACGGAACTGACCAACCCGCCGCAGCTGCTCGCCAAGCTCGGCACCGACAGCCCGATCCACAAGGTGTCGATGCCCGACGGCATGCCGGCGTGGCTCGTCACCGGCTACCGCGAAGCGCGGCGGGCCCTGTCCGACCCGCGCCTCGCGCGCAGCGACAAGGTCGCCGACCCGACGCTCAAGCCGTACCTGGCGCTCTACAACGACGACTTCTTTCGCCACTCCATGGTCTTCAACGACCGGCCGGACCACACGCGGATGAAGAAGCTCGTGTCGCAGGCGTTCACCCCGCGGTACATGGAGAACCTGCGCCCGCGGGTGCAGCAGATCACCGACCGGCTGCTGGACGGCATCGCCGCGGCCGGCACCGCGGAGGTCGTCGAGGACCTCGCCATCCCGCTGCCCAACGAGGTCATCTGCGAGTGGTTCGGCGTCCCGATGTCGGACCGCGCGGAGTTCCGCGAGTACTGCGGGATCGTCACCGGGCTCGGCGAGGTCACCGACCAGAACGACATCTTCCAGGCCGGCCGCTGGTTCGACGACTACCTGACGAAGCTGATCGCGCAGCGCAAGGAGACCGGCGGCGAGGACATGATCTCGGCGATCCTGTCCGGCCAGGAGGGCAACGCGACCCTGTCGGACATCGAGCTGCGGTCCAACATCTTCCTGATGCTGATCGGCTCGGTCGAGACGGCGGTCAACATGATCGCCAACGGCATCCTCGCGCTGCTGCGCAACCCGGAGCAGCTGGCCGCGCTGCGGGCGAACCCGGACCTGGTGCCCAAGGCGATCGAAGAGATCCTGCGCGTCGACCCGCCGGTGGTCACGGTGACCTACCACTTCGCCAAGGCCGAGGTGACCATCGGCGACGTCGTCGTCCAGCCGGGCGAGCACGTGGCCATCTCCCTGACGGCGACGAACTACGACGCGCGGGACTTCCCGGAGCCCGGCAAGTTCGACCTGGAGCGCCAGACGCCGCACCTGGCGTTCAGCCACGGCATCCACTTCTGCCTCGGCGCGCCGCTGGCCCGGCTGGAGGGCGAGATCTTCTTCAAGAGCCTGCTGGCCCGGTTCTCGGACATCCAGCTGGCGATCCCGGAGGGCGACCTCGGCTGGAAGCCCAGCTACTTCGTCCACCGCCTCAACGAGCTCCCGATCCGCTTCACGGAGGCCTCCGCCGCCGCGGCGGCTTAGGTTCGCAGCTCCCGAGCCCCGGGTCCGGTTCGCCGGCCCGGGGCTCTTTCGTGCGCGGGGGGGGCGGACGGCTCGCGTACCTGAAGGGACGACTCGCGTACCTGGACGGACGACACGCGTGACTGGACGGACGACACGCGTGACTGGAGAGGCGACACGCGTGACTGGAGAGGCGACACGCGTGACTGGACGGGCATCACGAAAGAGAGCCGCCTCGCGCGGGTGCGCGAGGCGGCTCTGGTGTGCCCCCAGGTCAGGCCGCGGCGCGGCGTTCCCGCTCGGTGACCGCCTCGTAGTAGCGGGCGATCGCCTTGTACGACTCCTTCGGCTCGATCCGGTAGGTCGAGAAGTGGTCGAAGTAGTCGTCGCGGATGGTCTTCGTGATCGTCATGCTCGCGGTGTCCAGGTCCCACTGCGGGTCCTCGGAGTGCGGGTGCGTCGGGTGGACGAACTCCGTCACCGCGACGCTGTAGATGCCGAACTCGTCGTACAGGCGCAGCCGGTCCAGGTGGAAGTCGGCCTGGGCCTGCTCGTCGCGGACGAAGCCGTCGAACACGCGCGGCGGCTCGACCGTGCGGTCGACGATGTCGAAGCCCAGCAGGCCCTTCTCCGACGCGCCCGCGTAGGTGAAGGTGCCGTACTCGGCGATCATGATCGGCTTGCCCCACTTGCGGTAGGCGTCCAGCTCGGCGATGTACGCCGAACGGCTCGGCTTCGCGTGGAAGTAGTCCGTGATGCCGATGTAGTCGAACGGCGTCCAGTCGACCCGCTCGAACGAGCCGGCCGAGTAGGTGATGCCACCGCTGAAGTTCGCCCGCGCGACCTTGACCGCCTGGCCCAGGAACGTGTTGAGCTTCAGCTCGACGTCGTCGTGGTCGATCGGGCCGACCGGGCGCAGGAAGTGGTGCTCGGAGTCGGGGAAGGCGTTGCCCATCCGGTTGTGGTAGAACTCGCCGGGCATGATCCCCATGGTCTGGATCGCGTGCGTGCACCCGACGCTGACGTGGATGTCCGCGCCCTGCTTGCGGAACTTCTCGCCCAGGCGGGCGGTCTCGGCGATGTGCTCCAGCACGTCCGGCTGCTCGCCGTCCATCAGCCGCGGCTGCAGCCACACGTGCAGGCCGCGCTCGACCGCGTGCGCCGTGGTGGCTTCGAGGCGGTCGAACAGGGTGCCGTAGATCGTCACCGAGTTGGCCTTGAGCCCGTCGGCGATCGAGTCGATCTCGGTGCGCATGATGTCGTCGTTCCACACCATGCGCGAGTTGTGGCCCTGGCCCGTCTCGTGGTTGGACCCGCAGTCGTAGGCGACGCCGCGGTAGGTCAGGCCTCTCCCCTGCGGCGCGAGGATTTCGTGTTCGGTCATTTCGTGCTCTCCTAAGCCGCTACGCCGCGCGCCGGCGCTGCTGGAAGATGTCGTTGATCCCGGTCAGGCCCGAAAGCATGGTCGCGAAGTCGGTCTCGCGCGGCCGCAGTTTCTGCGGGTCGATCTGCTCCTGGGCCTTGTTCCAGTAGTCCTCCTTGTTCTTCGTGCGGTCGTAGAAGAACCGCACGAAGTCCAGGACGGAGTCGAGGAAGGTCCGGTAGCTCTCCTCGTACAGGCCGAGCAGCTCGTCCTCGACCGACGGGTCGTGCAGCACGCCGTCGATCGCGTCGGCCAGTGCCCGCGCCCCGCGCAGGGCCAGCGTGACCCCGGTGGACAGCAGCGGGTCGACGAACGCGGCGGCGTCGCCGACCAGCGCCCAGCCCGGGCCGTGGAAGCGCTCGGCCGTGTAGGACCAGTCCTTGATGTTGCGGAACCCGCTCGCCCGGGTCGCGCCCTTGACCAGGGTGCTGACCTCTTCGGTCTTGCCGAGCTCCTCGAAGTACAGCTCCTCCAGCGACTTGCCGGACTTCTGGTACTCCTCCAGCGGCGTCACGTAGCCGACGCTGACCGTGCCGTCGTGGAGCGGGATGAACCAGAACCAGCCGGTGGGGCGGTTCTCCGAGATGATGTCGCCGGCCTTGGTGCCGCTGTAGAGGTTGCAGCCCTGCCAGTACGTCCAGGTGGCGATGTTGCGCAGGTCGTCGTGCCAGACGACGGAGTCGAAGTGCTTGGCCAGCATGTGAGTCTGGCCCGAGGCGTCGATCACGAACTTCGCGTGCGCCTCCTTCGTCTCCTTGCTGCCCTTCTCGGCGTAGGAGACGCCGACCATGCGCTCGCCGTCGAAGAGGGGCTCGCGGACGGTGACCTCTTCGAGCACCTTCGCGCCCAGCTCACGGGCCCGGCCCAGCACGAGCGCGTCGAAGTCGGCGCGGCGGACCTGGTAGGCGTAGTCGTAGAGCGCCGACTCGGTGAACCGGAAGCCCCAGGTGCCCTGGTTCTTGCCCCACAGCAGCGTGCCGCCGTACTTCCTGGTGAAGCCCATGGCGTCCAGGCGCTTGATCAGCCCCAGGTCGTCCAGGGTGGGCAGGGCACCGGTGATCAGGGACTCGCCGATGTGGTAGCGCGGGAACTTCTCACGCTCGAGCACCAGCACCTTGTGCCCCATGCCGGCCAGCAGCCCGGCCGTCGCCGCGCCACCCGGTCCCCCGCCGATGACGACGACGTCGTAGTCCTCTTCCGTTGCGCTCATGTGCGCCTTCCTCCTCGAGATCGCCGCTGCTGATGCTGGGGTACGGGAAAGACCGTGCGTCAGAGTGCCCACAGTGGACGGTTGGGGTCGGCCAGGCCGGAGGCGAGGATCCCGCGGTAGTCCTCGATCATCCGGACCGTCGTCTCCCGGTCGAACTGCTCGGTGTTGTAGCGAGCGGTGCCGGCGATCTCGCCGTCGGCCAGGATGTCGAGCGCCCACAGCACACCGTTGGGGATGTCCGAGGTGTCCTGGCACGCCTTGGTGCGCTTGCGGACCTCGGCGTACTCGACGTCGCCGACGGTCTCGGCGTCGGTCATGCCCGGGAACTGCAGCACCTGGATCGCGCAGACGGCGTTGTCGTCCCGCTCGTAGGTCTTGTTGATCTCCGGCGCCTGCGCGACGACCTCGCTGAAGGGCAGCTCGTGCGCGTAGGCCTCCAGGCAGGTCGCCCGGATCCGCAGCACCAGCTCGGAGAAGGTGCGGCAGCCCTCGATGTCGGTCCGGAGCGGGACCAGGTTGAAGAACGGCCCGACGGTTTCGAGGAACGACTGGTCGGTGCGCCCGGAGGTGATGATCGGCACGACCAGGTCGGTGGCCCCCGACATCCGCGCCAGCAGCGCGTTGAAGGCGGCCAGCAGGACCATGAACGGCGAGCAGTGCATCACCCGCGCGAGCTCGATCGTGCCCCGCGTCAGCTCGGCGTCGAGCAGGAACCGCTCGACCGCGTAGACGGCCGCGGTGTCCGGGGCGAGCGTGCGGTCGGCCTTGATGTCGAGCATGCGCCCGCCGCGCAGCTTGGCGCCCCAGTATTCGCGCGACGCCTCGGACTGGGCACTGGCCAGGTCGTCGATCTGCCACACGGAGAACTCCCCGTACTGGCGGGCCTCCGGCAGGGCAGGCACCTCGAACCCGCGGCGCCGCGCGTAGCTGACGGCCAGTTCGTGGATCAGCACGTGCAGGGACCAGCCGTCGCCGGCGGTGTGGTGCACGATGAGCACCAGCACCCCGTCGCGGTCGTCGAAGCGGCCGAGCTCGGCACGCAGGTGCGGCAGCACGTCGGCGCCGAGCCGGCCCGCCTCGATCGTGTTGACGAAGTCGTCGACCTGCTCGTCGCGCGGCCGCCCGTCGTCGGTGATGTCGTGCAGCACCAGCTCCGGCGAGCAGGGCGGGTGCACGCGCTGGTACTGCTCGCCGGAGTCGCGGACGATTTCCGTGCGCAGGATTTCGTGCCGCTCGACGACGTCGTCGAGCGCGCCCCGCAGCGCGGCCAGGTCCAGTTCGCCGCGCACCCGCCAGCCGTGGATGACCAGGTGCCGCGGCCCGAACGCGCCGTCCGTCTCGCCCTTGTCGAAGATGCACAGCAGACCGAGGTTGGCCGACAGCGGGTAGCGGCCGGCCGTGGCGCCGGCCTCGGAGATGCTCATCGCGGGTTCCCTTCGTAACGGCGCGAGCGGGCGGGGTCAGGAGTGGTCGCGCTGGCGCTCGGCGGCCTGGTACAGCGCGGTGATGTTGCCGCTGCCGAACCCGCGGGCCCCGAGCCGCTCGATCAGCTCCAGGAAGATCGTGTTCCGGGGGTGCACGGACCGGGCGAAGATCTGGTACAGCTGGCCGTCGTGGTCCTCGTCGACGAGCACCTGCTGGTCGCGCAGGTTCGCCACCGAGTACTGCTCCGGCGCCACGCGCTGCAGCAGGTCCGCGTAGTAGGAGTCGGGGGTGCCCATGAACTCGACGCCCCGGTCGCGCAGCAGGTCGACCGCCTCGATGATCCCGTTGGTGGAGAAGGCGATGTGCTGCACGCCCGCGCCGCCGTGGTCCTTGAGGAAGTCGTCGATGTGGCCGGGCTCCTTCGAGGTGTCCGGCTCGATCAGGGTGAACGTGACGCTGCCGGACTTGCTCTGCACCACCTTCGTGGTCATCGCCTGCGCGCCGACCGCGATGGTCTCGTCGAAGATCAGCTCGAAGCCGAGCACGTCCCGGTAGAAGTCGACCGTGGCGTCGAGGTGGCCGCTCTCCACGCACACCGCGAAGTGGTCGATCTCCAGCAGGGCACCGGGTTCCTCGGCGTTCGCCACGATCGGCGACGGCGCGCCACCGGGGTATTCGACGAAGGTGTGCAGCGTGTCGCCGAAGCCCATGATGCTGGCCGTGACGACGCCGCCGGCACTGGTCGGCGCGGCGACCGGACGGGCGCCACGGGCGACGGCCGCCTCGAACGCCGCCTTCGCGTCGCTCACCCGCAACGCGATGTCCGAGACGCCGTCGCCGTGGTGGTCGACGTAGGCCGTACCGGGGTGGTCCTCGACCAGGGGTTCGCTGAAGATGAACCGGACGTCGTTCGCGCCGATCTCGACCGAGCGGACCGAGGCCCAGTCCGGCCCGGCGTCGTCCAGCTGCCGCTCGCCGAGCCCGTACCCGCGAACCAGCCAGTCCCGTGCCGTGTCGAGACTGCCGACGTAGAAACGGACGTAGTCCAGCTCGAGGCCGTCGAGCGCCGACGGATTCGGGGTGGCCATGGGAACCTTCTTTCCTCTGTGGCGAAAGAGCGCGGTGGGCGGCGTCCGGGGGTCAGGCCGCGCGGCGGGCGGCCGGGTTCGGCCGCAGGTCGCGCCAGTTCTCGGCGATGTAGTCCAGGCAGGACACGCGGCCGCGCGGGCCGTGCACGACCTCCCAGCCCGCGGGGACGGGGATGCCGGACGGCCACAGCGAGTGCTCGCCCGCGGCGTTCACCAGGACGGTGTAGTTCTTGTCCGGGTCGTCGAAGGGGTTGGTCATCTCGGTCTCCCTCAGAGCACCTGGGCCAGGCCGGCCACGGTCGGAGTGTCGAAGAGCGTGTTGATCTTCAGTTCCACACCCAGCTCGGCGCGGATCCGGTTGAGCAGGCGCATCGCCAGCAGCGAGTGGCCACCCAGGTCGAAGAAGCTGTCGTCGACGCCGACCTCCTCGACCCCGAGCACCTCCGAGAACGCGCGGCAGAGCGCCTCCTCCTTGGGGCCGCTCGGCGCGCGGGACGCGCCCGCGGTCTCGAACTCCGGCTGCGGCAGCGCGGCCCGGTCGAGCTTGCCGTTGGCCGTCAGCGGCAGCCGCTCGACGACCACGAACGCCGCGGGCAGCATGTACTCGGGCAGGCGGGCGCGGACGCGCTCGCGGATGGCGCCGGTGTCCGGCTCGCCGTCCTCGGCGACCAGGTAGGCGACCAGCCGGACGTCACCGGCCTTGACCTCGCGGGCGACGACGGCGACGTCGGACAGGCCGGGGTGCCCGGAGATCGCGGCTTCGATCTCGGCCAGCTCGACCCGGAAACCCAGGATCTTCACCTGGTCGGTGGCGCGGCCGACGAACTCGATCTCGCCGGCGGTGGTGCGGCGCACCAGGTCGCCGGTGCGGTACAGGCGGGAGCCCGGGGCGCCGAAGGGGCTGGCGACGAAGCGCTCGCCGGTCAGGTCCGGGCGCCCGGCGTACCCGAGGGCGACGCCGACCCCGCCGAAGTAGAGCTCGCCGACGGTGCCGTCGGGCACCGGGTCGAGCCGCTCGTCGAGCACGTACAGCTCGACGCCGTCCATCGCGCGGCCGACGGGGACCACCGGGCCCGGCGTGTAGGGCGCGGTGATCGCGGAGGTGGTGCTGAACACCGTGCCTTCGGTCGCGCCGTACATGGCCCGCACGACCAGGCCGGGGTTGACCTCGAGCACGCGGGCGACCGCGGTGGGCGCGATCACGTCGCCGCCCGTGAGGACCTCGCGGACGCCGGCGAGGCTCTCCGGCGCCTCCTCGGCCACGACCCGGAACAGCCCGGCCGTGAGGTGCACGCCGGTGATCGCGTGCTCGGTCAGCAGCGCGCCGAGGGACGGGATGTCGAGCTTGCCCTCGGGGGCGACGACCACCGTGCCGCCGTGCAGCAGCGGCACCCAGATCTCGTAGGTCGACACGTTGAACGCGTGCGGCGCGATGAGCAGGACCCGCTCGTGGTGGCCGCTGTCCCAGGTGGAGTCCAGCGCCAGTGCCAGCGCGTCGGTGTGGCGCACGGCCACGCCCTTCGGCTCGCCCGTGGAGCCCGAGGTGTACATGACGTACGCCGGGGCGTTCTCGTCCAGTGCGACCGCGGGCGCGGTGCCGGGCTGCTCCGAGAGGTCTTCGGAGGCCAGCACGACGTCGGCGACCGACGGGATCCCGCGGCCCTTCGACGCCTCGTCCGTGACGAGGATCGTGGCCTTCGAGTGGTCGATGATCCACTGGCGGCGATCGGCCGGGTAGGCCGAGTGGATCGGCTGGTAGAAGGAGCCGGCCTTGAGCGCGGCCAGGAAGGTGACGACCACGTCGGCGCTGCGCTCGAGCAGCACGGCGACCGGAATGTCCGGGCCGGCGCCGAGGGCGGCGAGGCGGTGCGCGAGCCGGTTGGCCCGCTCGTCGAGTTCCCGGTACGTCAGCGTGCGGTCCGGGCCGGACACCGCCACCGCGTCGGGGGTTCGGGCGGCCTGCGCGGAGAACGCCTCATGAACGGACCGGGCCATGATCACCACTCCAATTTCCTCGAATTCCTGCAGCGCCGGTTCCGACGCTAACCACGGGCGCGGCGGGCCACGTCTCCGTCTTTGCGGGCTTGGATCCCTTGGCAGGCAAGGAGAATCCGGGGTATTCCGGGCAGGGTGGCGGGGCCGCGGCTGTCCGCCGCG
>NZ_JMQI01000013.1 GCF_000695625.1 Amycolatopsis rifamycinica | reverse complement strand
CGGGTGCGGCCGCTGGACGCCCTTCGGCTCGCAGCGGGCGTCGGTCAGCTGGTAGTGCTCGCCGCGGAACGTCGTGGTCTCCTGCGTCAGCAGCCCGACGAGGACCTCGCACGCTTCCTCGAAGCGGTCGCTGCGCGCCTTGATCGAGCCCAGCTCCATGCCGTACGCGCCGGACTCCTCTTCGTTCCAGCCGGCGCCGACGCCGATCTCCAGCCGCCCGCCGGAGACGATGTCGAGGGTGGCGGCCATGTTCGCCAGCAGCGCCGGGTGGCGGTAGTGGATGCCGCTGACCAGCGTGCCCAGCCGGAGGCGCCGGGTGGCCTGGGCCAGCGCGGTGAGCGTCACCCAGCCTTCCAGGCACGGTCCGGTCGGATCGGAGAAGATCGGGTAGAAGTGGTCGAAGGTCCAGCCGGACTCGAACAGCTCGATGTCGTCCGCGGCCCGCCAGACGGCGAGCATGTCGGCCCATTCGGTGTTCTGGGGCGAGGTCTTGATGGCGAATCGCATGATCTTGACCGTAACCCTGGAGTTGTTCCAGGTTGCGGTCTTGCGGGAGCCCCGGCGAGCCGCCGGGCTCGCGGCGGGCGGGTTTTGTCGGTGGTGCCCGGTAACGTCCTCCCCGTGAACGCTCAGGAACGCATCCAGGAACTCGCCGACCGCATCACGGTGCTGCGCGACGCCTACTACCGTGGCTCGCCGCTGGTGGCCGACGCGGAGTACGACGCGGTCGAAGACGAGCTGCGGAGCCTGATCGAGGGGCACCCGGAGCTCACGCCCGACCCGAACCCGCTCGACCAGGTCGGCGCGCCCGCGGTGCTGCACGCGCCGATCCGGCACTCGCGCCCGATGCTGTCGCTGGAGAAGGCGACCAAACCCGAGCAGGTCGAGGCCTTCTTCGGCCGCTTCCCCGGCCAGCCGGTGGTCGTCATGCCGAAGCTCGACGGCCTGTCGCTGGCCGTCGTCTACGAAAACGGGCGCCTGGCCAGGGCGGTCACCCGCGGCGACGGCACGACCGGCGACGACGTCACGGTGCTCGTGCGGGCCCTGACCGACGGGATCCCGGAGCAGGTCGACGCGCCCGGCCGCGTGGAGGTCCGCGGCGAGGCCGTCATGCTGCGGTCCACCTTCGCCGCCTACAACACCGCCCACTCGGACAAGCCGCTGATCAACCCACGCAACGCGGCCGCCGGCACGCTGCGCGCGAAGGACCCGGCCACCGTCGCCGAGCGGCGGCTGCGGTTCTTCGCCTTCGACCTGTACACCGAACCCGACAGCGCGGAGACCGACCTCGGCAGCGCACTGCACTCGCTCGGCTTCACCGCGGCCGACATGCGGCGCTGCGCGGACCCCGCCGCGGCGCAGGACGTGATCGGCGAGATCGAGCGGCAGCGCAACGACCTGGACTACGACCTCGACGGCGCGGTGCTGCGGCTGGCGAGCCGGGACGCCTACGCCGCGGCCGGCACCCGGTCGAGCTCGCCGCGCGGGGCGCTGGCGTTCAAGTTCGCGGCCGAGGAGAAGACCACGGTGCTGTCCGATGTGGTCTGGGACGTCGGCAAGACCGGCAAGATCGCCCCGGTCGCCTGGCTGGAACCGGTGTTCGTGGGCGGGACCACGGTCACCCGCGCGACGCTGGCGAACCAGGAGGTGATCCGCGCCCGCGGCATCAAGATCGGCGACACCGTGCTGGTGCGCCGCGCCGGCGACGTCATCCCGTTCGTCGCCGGCGTGCTCGACGCCTCGAAGCGCACCGGCGCCGAGCGGGAGATCGTCCCGCCGAGTGAGTGTCCGTCGTGCGGCCAGCCGCTGACCGAGCAGGGCAACAGCCGGGAACTGTTCTGCACCAACGTCTCCTGCCCGGCCCAGACCGTCCGGCGGCTGATCCACTGGGCGTCGCGGGCGGCGGCGGACATCGACGCCATCGGCGGCGTGTGGATCGAACGGCTGGCCGAGGCGGGGATCCTGGAGCACCCGTCGGACTTCTACGGGCTGACGAAGGAGAAACTGCTCGAGTTCGACCGCATCGGCGAGGTCTCGGCCACGCGGATGATCGAGTCGATCGACGCGAGCCGGTCGGTCGGCCTGCGCCGCGCGCTGATCGGGCTGGCGATCCCGATGGCGTCCGAAGGCACGGCCGCCCGCCTGTGCCGGGCCGGGTTCGGCTCACTGGAAGATGTCGCGGACGCGGGCGTCGACGGGCTCGTGGCCGTGGAGGACATCGGGCCGAAGGTCGCCGCGTCGCTCATCGAGCACCTCACCCGGCTGCGCCCCGAGCTCGAGCGCCTGCGGGAGGCGGGGGTTTCGCTGGACGTGCGGGAGGAGGACCTCCCGCCGGTCGTCGCGGCGGGCGCCCCGCTGGCGGGCAAGACGGTGGTGGTCACCGGCGCGATCAGCGACCCCCGATCCGGCGAGAAGGTCCCCCGCCCGACGTTCCAGCGGCTCTGCGAGAAGGCGGGCGCGACCACGGCGACGTCGGTCTCGGCGAGCACGGACCTGCTCATCACCGGCGCGGACGTCGGGGCGAGCAAGCTGACGAAGGCCGAGAAGCACGGCGTCGAAGTCGTCGACCAGGGCGAGATCTGGCAGCAGCTGATCGCGGCGGGCATCGTGTAGCCGGTCCAGCGTCTCGCTTCCCGGACGCGGGTCACCCGGTCGTGCAAACCAGCCAAGCGCGACACTGAGCGTGAGTATCCGACTTCGTCCGAAGGGACCGCGATGACCACGTCCGACCTCATGGTCACCCGCCAGCTCGGGGTGCACGAGTTCCTCACCGCACGGGGCTGGCTCCTCGACGGCGACAGCGACCCGGCACGGGTGTGGTTCGCCGACGACGTCCACGCGGGCTGGCACTACCCCGCCACGTTCGGCGGCCGGCACATCAACGACGTCGCCGACACGACCCCGGTGAGGTTGCAGAGCTACTTCACCTTCGACAACGAGGGCGACGAGGTGTTCGCCGTCGTCCCGGCGGGCAACCTCCGCGGCAGCGGCTGCCCCGAGCACGACACCGAGGAGCGGTTCTTCCCCCTGACGGCGGGCGGCGTCGTGGAGCTGGACGAGATCGCCGCCCTGCTGGAGACCCTCGAGCCGCGGGCGCGATCGCTCGACCCGCGGGCGTTGATCGAGTGCCGGTACTTCGGGCCCTGTAAGCGGTAGGCCTCCGCGCACGGTTCCCCGGGCCACGGCCCGGGGAACCGGCGCGGTCGATCCTCCGAGCGCCTTCGCGGGTGCCGGAGAGCTCTGGTGAGTGGTCGCCGACGGCCACGCGACCACTGTCCGTGCATCGACAGCGTTGCTTTCGAGTTACGCATCTCACCCCAGTACACCGAAACGCGTCTCTGACGTCCTCCCTGTGACGGTACGTAACAGGGGGGGGCGCCACATGAGTACTCGTTCGTCACGGTGGATGCGACAGCCGGGCACCTGGTTCACCGTCACCCTCGCCCTGGCCCTGGCCGGCGTCCTGATCGTGACCCTCGACCGCGGCCACGCCCAGCCCGGCCCGCGGGCCGGCGGAACACCGCCCTCCTCGTCCGCGACGGCCCCACCCGTCGCCCAGACCCCGGCGTGGATGCGTCCGCTGCGCCCCGGGGAAAAGCCGCCGCAGTTCGTGCTCTTCTCCTTCGACGGTGCCGGCTCGCACGAACACTGGCGCCGCTACCTCTCCCTCGCCGAGTCCGTCAACGCCCACTTCAGCGGCTTCCTCTCCGGCATCTACCTGCTCACCGACGACCAGCGGTCGCGCTACACCGGGCCCGGACACAAACCGGGCAGCGCCTCGATCGGTTTCGGCGGCAGTGCCGAAGAAGTGGTCACCCGCGTCCAGGACCTCAACGCCGCCGTCGCGGCGGGGCACCAGATCGGCACGCACTACAACGGGCACTTCTGCGCCGGCGCCGAGCCGAGCGTCGGCCGCTGGACCACGCCGGGCTGGGCCGGCGAAATCGCGCAGTTCAGCCGCTTCGTCGACGACGCCCACGATCGCCTGGGGCTGCACCTGTCCGCCAAGGACGTCACCGGCGGCCGGACGCCGTGCCTCGAAGGCAACTGGGCCGCGGCCTTCCCCGCCATGCGCGACGCCGGCTACACCTTCGACTCCAGCCAGCCCTCCGACGGCGTCAAGTGGCCCACCCGGCTCGACGGCATCTGGGAGTTCTGGATGCCGTACGTGAAGGTGCCCGCGCTGCACAAGAAGGTCATCATGATGGACTACAACCTGTGGTACCAGCTGGGCCACGCCAAGAACGACGGCGGGCAGTACACCCAGGCCACGCTCGAGACCTACCGCGGCGCCTACCGCGCCGCCTTCGACGGCAACCGGGCTCCGCTCGTCATCGGCAACCACTTCAACGACTGGGCCGGCGGTGCCTTCTCCCGGGCCGCGGAAAGTTTCATGAGCGAGGTGTGCGTCAAACCCGAGACCGTGTGCGCCACCTACGCCGAAGTCACGAAGTGGATGTCGCTGCAGGACCCCGCCGTGCTGGAGCACTACCGGTCGATGCCGCTCGCCCAGGCCGGCTGACGGAAGCGACGCCGTTGTGACGTTGGCCACCGGCCTCCTGCGGCCGCGGCGGCTTCCTCGGCAAACCGCGGCGGACCCGGCGCGGCGGCGGAAATCTGCGTACGTTGGCACCGAAATGCGGGCCGCGACCCGTATCGTCTGTGACCAACCGCTTAGTAGGCTCGCGGGCACGAGCCCGCTTCTCAACGACGAGGAGGTCCCCCGTGACCGATTCCCCTTCCCGTGTCGCCGTGGTCACCGGTGCCGGCCGCGGCATCGGTGCCGCCGTCGCGGCGCGGCTGGCCGATGACGGTTTCGCCGTCGGGCTGCTCGACCTGGACGAGGCCGGTGTCAAGCAGGGCGCCGAGGCCATCGTCGCCAAGGGTGGCAAGGCCGTCGGGGTCGCCCTCGACGTCAGCGACGCCGAGCAGGTCGAGGCCGCCGTCGCGCAGGTCGCCGCCGAGCTCGGGCCGCCGGTCGTGCTGGTCAACAACGCCGGC
Source organism: Amycolatopsis rifamycinica (assembly GCF_000695625.1). GTDB lineage: Bacteria > Actinomycetota > Actinomycetes > Mycobacteriales > Pseudonocardiaceae > Amycolatopsis > Amycolatopsis rifamycinica. Next base: position 53,851 of record NZ_JMQI01000013.1, on the reverse strand, counting down.
ATCACCCGCGACAACCTGATCTTCAAGATGACCGAGCAGGAGTGGGACTCCGTGCTCGACGTGCACCTCAAAGGGTCCTTCCTGATGACCCGCGCGGTGCAGAAGCACATGACCGAGCAGAAGTACGGCCGGATCGTCAACCTGTCGAGCACCTCGGCGCTGGGCAACCGCGGCCAGGTCAACTACTCCGCCGCCAAGGCCGGCATGCAGGGCTTCACCAAGACCCTCGCCATCGAGCTCGGCAAGTTCAACATCACCGCCAACGCGATCGCGCCGGGCTTCATCGCCACCGACATGACCGCGGCGACCGCCGAGCGGCTCGGCATGGGCTTCGAGGACTTCAAGGCGGCGGCCGCGTCGCAGATCCCGGTGCAGCGCGTCGGCACGCCCGACGACATCGCCCACCTCGCGTCGTACCTGGTCAGCGAGGGTGCCGGGTTCGTGTCGGGCCAGGTCATCTACGTCGCCGGCGGACCGAAGGACTGAGGCCGATGCGGGAGTTCCAGAACCTCGACGAGTTCGCCGCCGCGGCCGGGGAGCACCTCGGGTACAGCGAGTGGCTGACCATCACCCAGGAGCGCGTCAACCAGTTCGCCGACGCCACCGATGACCACCAGTGGATCCACGTCGACGAGCCGATGGCGGCCGCGGGCCCGTTCGGCGGCACCATCGCCCACGGCTTCCTGACGCTGTCGCTGCTGTCGGCGTTCGGCCCGAAGATCTACCGGGTCAACGGGATCAGGATGGGCATCAACTACGGCCTCAACAAGGTCCGCTTCCCGCAGCCGGTGAAGGTCGGCTCGAAGGTGCGCGCCGGGGCGGAGCTGGTGGAGATCACCGACATCCCGGGCGGCAAGCAGGCGGTGTCGAAGTGGACGGTCGAGATCGACGGCGAAGCGAAGCCCGCCTGCGTCGCCGAGTGGGTCACCCGGTTCCTCGCGTGACCACTGAGGCGTCACTTTCACGTGAAAGCTGCGCTTTGCTCGACAAAGCGGCACTTTCACGTGAAAGTGCCGCCTCCTGGCGACCTCTGTACGACATACCGACTAGTCGGTATGCTTACGGGAGAGCTTGAGGAGGCTGGATGAGCCGGACCGACCCACCGGGTCTCGACCTGGGCCGCCTGCGCGCCCACCTGGACGCGCGACGGCCGGGCCTGGTCGCCGGGGAGCTGACCGCGGACGTCGTGGAGGGCGGCCGGTCGAACCTCACCTACGTGGTGGGTGACGGCCGGTCGCGCTGGGTCGTCCGCCGCCCGCCGCTCGGGCACGTGCTGCCCACCGCGCACGACATGAGCCGCGAGTTCCGGGTGATCTCCGGCCTGCGCGACACCGCCGTGCCGGTGCCCGAAGCGCTGCTGCTGTGCGAGGACCCCGACGTCGTCGGCGCGCCCTTCTACCTCATGAGCTTCGTCGAGGGCACGCCCTACCGGACCGCCGCCGAGCTCGCCGAGCTCGGACCCGAGCGCACCCGGGCGATGGCCGACGCGCTGGTCGGCACGCTCGTGGACCTGCACGCGGTGGACCCGGCCGCCGTCGGGCTGGCCGATTTCGGCCGTCCGGAGGGCTTCCTGGAGCGGCAGCTGCGGCGGTGGAAGAAGCAGCTGGACGCCTCCCGCAGCCGCGACCTCCCGGGTGTCGACGAACTGCACGACCGGCTCGCGGCCGCGGTGCCGGTGTCCGGCACGCCGTCGATCGTCCACGGCGACTACCGCCTGGACAACGTCCTGGTCGACGCGGACGACCGGATCTCCGCGGTGCTCGACTGGGAGATGTCGACGCTGGGCGACCCGCTGACCGACCTCGCGCTGCTGGTGGCCTACGCCGAGCGCGACAAGGTCTCGCTGCCGTTCGTCTCCAACGCCAGCTCGGCGCCGGGCTACCCGGCCACCGACGAGGTTGTCGCCCGCTACGCCGAGCTCTCCGGCCGGGACGTCTCGCAGCTGAACTGGTACGTCAGCTTCGCCTTCTTCAAGCTGGCCGTGATCCTGGAAGGCATCTACTACCGCTTCAGCAAGGGCCAGACGGTCGGGGCGGGCTTCGAAGGCGTCGGCGCCGGGGTCGCGCCGCTCATCGCGCACGGCAACGAGATTCTCAAAGAGGAGAAGTAAATGGACTTCGCGTTCGACGAGAAGACCGAGGAGCTGCGCGGGCGGCTCCTCGAGTTCATGGACTCGCACGTCTACCCCGCCGAGCCGGTGTTCGAGCGGCAGCTCGCCGAACGCGACGACCCGTGGGCCATCCCGCCGGTCGTCGAGGAGCTCAAGGCGGAGGCCCGCCGGCGCGACCTGTGGAACTTCTTTCTCCCCGGCGAGCACGGTGCCGGCCTGACGAACCTGCAGTACGCGCCCCTGGCCGAGATCACCGGCCGCAGCATCCGGCTCGCGCCGGCCGCGCTCAACTGCGCCGCGCCCGACACCGGGAATATGGAAGTGCTGGCCATGTTCGGCACCGAGCAGCAGCAGAAGCAGTGGCTGGAACCGCTGCTGAACGGCGAGATCCGCTCCGCGTTCGCGATGACCGAGCCGGACGTCGCCTCCTCCGACGCCCGCAACATCGAGACCGCGATCCGGCGGGACGGCGACGAGTACGTGATCAACGGCCGCAAGTGGTACATCTCCGGCGCGATGAACCCCGCGTGCAAGATCTTCATCGTCATGGGCAAGACCGATCCCGAAGCCGCGCCGCACAAGCAGCAGAGCATGATCCTGGTCCCCCGCGACGCGCCGGGGGTCACGGTCAAGCGCGGCATGCACGTCTTCGGCTACGACGACAGCGACCACGGCGGTCACGCCGAAGTCCTGTTCGAGGACGTCCGCGTGCCGGTCGAGAACCTGATCGCCGGCGAGGGCGACGGGTTCGCGGTCGCCCAGGCCCGGCTCGGCCCGGGCCGGATCCACCACTGCATGCGGGCCATCGGCATGGCCGAGCGGGCGCTGGAACTCATGTGCCGCCGCGCGATCTCGCGCGAGGCGTTCGGCAAGCCGATCGCCCAGCAGGGTGTGGTGCAGGACTGGATCGCCGAGTCCCGCGTCAAGATCGAGCAGCAGCGGCTGCTCGTGCTCAAGACCGCCTGGCTGATGGACACCGTCGGCAACCAGGGCGCGCACACCGAGATCCAGGCGATCAAGATCTCCACCCCGATCACCGTCGAGTGGATCCTCGACAAGGCCGTGCAGGTGCACGGCGCGGGCGGCGTCAGCCAGGACTTCCCGCTGGCCGCGATGTGGGCGGGCAACCGCACGCTGCGCCTGGCCGACGGGCCGGACGAGGTCCACAAGCGCTCGCTGGCCCGGCGCGAACTGAAGAAGTACCTCTCGGAGGGCGCGAAGTGACTGTCACCGCCGAAGACCTGACCCGCCAGGCCACCGAATTCCTGGCCTCGCACGATCCCAAGACGACCGACTCGCTGGAGTTCCTCCGGGCCCGGTTCGACGCCGGCCTGGCCTGGATCCACTTCCCCGCCGGGCTCGGCGGGCAGAACGCGCCGCGCGCACTGCAGTCCGTTGTGGACGCGGTGTTCACGGACGCGGGCGCCCCCGACAACAACCCGCGCCGGATCGGCATCGGCCTCGGCATGGCCGCGCCGACCATCCTCGCCTTCGGCACGCCGGAGCAGCGCGAGCGCTTCCTGCGTCCACTGTGGACCGGCGAGGAGGTGTGGTGCCAGCTGTTCTCCGAGCCCGGGGCCGGCTCCGACCTCGCCGCGCTCGGCACTCGCGCCGTCCGTGATGGCGACGACTGGATCGTCACCGGCCAGAAGGTGTGGACGTCGGGCGCGCACGAGTCGCAGTGGGCGATCCTGGTCACCCGCACCGACCCGGACGTGCCGAAGCACCAGGGCATGACGTACTTCCTGTGCGACATGACCGCGCCCGGCGTCGAGGTCCGGCCGCTGCGCCAGATCACCGGTGAGGCCGAGTTCAACGAGGTCTTCCTGACCGACGTCCGGATCCCGGACACCCAGCGCCTAGGCGCGGTCGGCGAGGGCTGGAAGGTCGCGCAGACGACGCTGATGAACGAGCGCGTCGCGATCGGCGGCCACGTCCAGCCCCGCGAAGGCGGCCTGATCGGGATCGTCGCCAGGACCTGGCGGGAGCGGCCCGAGCTGCGCACGCCGGAGCTGCGCGACCGGCTCGTCCAGCGCTGGGTCGAGGCGGAAACGCTGCGGCTGGCCGGCACCCGGCTGCGCCAGCAGCTCGCGGTCGGCGCGCCCGGGCCGGAGGGCTCGGCCATGAAGGTCGCCTTCTCCGAGCTCAACCAGGCGCTCACCGGCCTGGAAGTCGAGCTGCTCGGCGAAGAGGGCCTGGCCTACGACGACTGGACGTTCCGGCGGCCCGCGATCGTCGACTTCAACGGCCGCGAAGCCGGCTACCGCTACCTGCGCGCGAAGGGCAACTCCATCGAGGGCGGCACCTCGGAGATCCTGCGCAACATCATCGCCGAGCGCGTGCTGGGGCTGCCCTCGGAGCCGCGCGTCGACAAGGACGTCGCCTGGAAGGACCTCCCCCGATGACCGATCTGCTGTATTCCGAGGTCGAGGAAGACCTGCGGGCTTCCGTCCGGGACCTGCTCAAGGCCAAGGCCGGCGCCGAGGCGCTCCTGGCGCGCGTGGAGACGGCCGAGCCGTACGACCTCAAGCTGTGGCGCACGCTGGCCGACGAGGTGGGCGTGGCCGGGCTGGCCGTGCCCGAGGAGCTGGGCGGCCACGGCGCTTCGGCCCGCGAAGTCGCCGTCGTGGCCGAAGAGCTGGGCCGCAGCGTCGCGCCGGTGCCGTTCCTGGGCAGCGTCGTGCTGGCGACGACCGCGCTGCTGCACACCTCCGACCGCGGCTTCGTCGGCAAGCTCGCCGCCGGGCAGGCGATCGGCGCGCTGGCCGTGCCGCTGTCGACGGCACCGGGTGCGGGCTTCCCGTCGTCGGTGACGGCGGCCGCGGACGGCACGCTGAGCGGCCGGGTGGGCACGGTCGCCGACGCGTCGGTGGCCGACCTGCTCGTCGTCCCGGCCGCCGGCCCGGACGGCCCGGCGCTGTACGTGGTCGAGGCGCCGGCGGCGACGGTGTCGGAGCTGGTGTCGTTCGACCTGACGCGGCGCGTGGCCGACGTGTCGCTGGACAACGCCCCCGCCACGCTGGTCGCTTCGGGTCCGGAGGCCGCCGCGGCCCTGGAGCAGGCGCTGCTGTTCGGCGCGGGCATCCTCGCGTCCGAGCAGACGGGTGTGGCCGAGTGGGCGCTCACCGAGACGGTGACCTACCTGAAGGGCCGGTACCAGTTCGGCCGCCCGGTCGGCGGGTTCCAGTCGCTGAAGCACCGCCTGGCGAACCTGTACACGGACCTGGTGCTCGCCCGCGCGGCCGCCCGCAACGCCGCGGACGCCCTGGCCACGGGCACCGACGTGCCGATCTCGGTGGCCGTGGCGCAGGCCCGCAACGGGCCGATCGCGGTCAAGGCGACCGAAGAGGCGATCCAGCTGCACGGCGGCATCGGGATGACGTGGGAGCACCCGGCCCACCTGTACCTGAAGCGGGCGAAGGCGGACGAGATCGCCCTCGGCACCCCGGGACGCCACCGCGCCCGGCTGGCGGACCTGGTCGACCTGCCCGCTTAGGTTCCTCCCGGAGACGGCCCGTTCCCCGGAACGGGCCGTTTCCGCGTTTCACAACACATTCGGCCGTGCCGGGCGGAACGCCGGCTGCCGTACGCTGGCTCCCATGGCGCAGGCCATCCAGCGGCACCTCAACCAGGCTCTGATGCGCATTCCCCGGCGCGCCGAAAGCGCCGACCGGTCGGCCCTCGCCGCGACCTACGTCGCCGCGGGATCGTTTTCCGCGATGATCAATTCGGCCGACCACCAGATCCTGTTCGGCCGCCGCGGCACCGGCAAGACGCACGCGTTGCTCCACCTGCAGGAGCTCCTCGAGCGCACCGGCGACCTGGCGATCTACCTGGACCTGCGGACGATCGGCTCCACGGGCGGCCTGTACGCCAACACCGCGCTGAGCCCGGCCCAGCGCGGCACGCAATTGCTGGTCGACACCCTCGAAGCCGTCCACGACCGGCTTTTCTCCTTCGCCGTCGACGACCGTTCTCCGGACCAGGACGCACTTCTGCGCGGTCTCGACGCACTGGTGTCGGCCGCCACCGAAGTGGAAGTCGTCGGCGAAACCGAACAGGAACAGACCGTCGGCGACGCCGTCGAACGGGAATGCGCGGCGGAATTGTCGCTCGCGCCGAAAGGCGGCGCCAAAGCCGGCGTGCGGCACAAGACGTCGGCCACGGCGTCGAGCCGCCGGAAGCGCACCGGCGTCGAGCAGCACCGGGTGCTGTTCGGTCCGCTGAGCCGGGCCGTCCAGGCCGTCGCCGACGGCGTCCGGCCGGCCCGGCTGTGGCTGCTGCTCGACGAGTGGAGCAGCGTGCCGCTCGACCTGCAGCCGTTCCTCGCGGACCTGCTGCGCCGCAGCGTGCTGCCCGTACGGGGGGTCACGGTGAAGATCGCCGCGATCGAGCACCGCGCCCGCTTCTTCGTCCCGCTCGACGACGACTACCTCGGCATCGAGGTCGGCTCCGACGCGGCGTCCGCCGTCAGCCTCGACGACGCCCTCGTGTTCGACGAGTCGCCGGAGGCGGCCCAGGCGTTCTTCCGGGAGCTGTTCGCCAGCCACGTCCGGCCGATCCTCACCTCGATGCTGCGGACGGAAGTGCCCGGCGAGTTCGTCGACGCGGCCTTCCACGGCGGCGCGTTCGCTGAGCTCGTCCGGGCCGCCGAGGGCGTCCCGCGCGACGCGATCAACATCGCGGCGCTGGCCGCCCAGCACGCCCACGGCGGGCGGATCACGGGCGCGCACGTGCGCCGGGCGGCCCGGGACTGGTACCTGCGGGACAAGCAGTCCGTCATCCGCCGGGACGAGGACGCCGACCGGCTCCTGGGCCTGCTGGTCGACGAAGTGGTCGGCCGGCGCCGCTGCCGGACGTTCCTGCTGCCCACGCGGGAGCGCACCGCGGCGATCGACACGCTCTGCGACGCGCGGCTGCTCCACATCCTCCGGCGCGGCCTCGTCGACCCGCGCCGGCCGGGGCGCCTGTACGACGGGTACGCCATCGACTACGGCTGCTACGTCACCCTTCTCGGCGGCACGGACGCGGATGCGGCGAAGCACATCCCGGCCGACGTCTTCGCGTTCGACAAGGCCGTGGTCGACCTGCAGCGGCTCGGCCGGTCTTCGTGAAGAAGATTCAGTTTCGTGCGGAATTTTCGCTCACCTGAGCGAGAATTCTGTGAGCCAGGCCACTTCACGGGTAAAAGGGTGACAAAAATGCCCGTCTTCCCATGGTTCTCGTCGACTCCCGGTTCTAACCTGTGCGCCATGGAAACCGCCGTCGCGCCGGCCGACCCCGGCGCGCTGGAGCACACGATCGTCACCGTGGGTGGTCACCACCACAGCGCGCTGGCGGCCGGGCCCGCATCGGGCGAACTGGTCCTGCTGCTGCACGGCTGGCCCGAGTTCGCCGACTCCTGGACCGAGCAGCTCCACGCACTCGGCGAGGCCGGCTACCGCGCCCTGGCGGTCGACCAGCGGGGCTTCGCCGAGGGGGCGCGCCCGGACGGCGTCGAGCACTACACGCTCGACGACCTGGTCGGCGACGCCCTCGCGTTCGCCGACAGCCAGGGCGCGGAGCGCTTCCACCTGATCGCCCGCGACTGGGGTGGCATGGTGGCGTGGGTCCTCGCCGCGGCCCACCCGGACCGCCTCCGGTCGCTGACGGTGCTCTCGACCCCCCACCCCGCGGCCCTCCGGCGAGCGGTGGCCACCGACGACGGCCAGTTCCACGACCTCGGCTACATCCGGTTCTTCCGCCGCGAGGCCGGCAAAGCGGAAAGATTCCTCTTACGTGACGAAGCCGCGCAATTACGCGCGGTTTACGGCCGCCGCATTCCGGAAGCCGTCGTCGAAGGCGCGGTGACCCGCCTTTCCGAACCGGGCGCCCTGACGGCAACGCTGAATTGGTACCGCGGCGCGACGAACGACGAGTTCGACATCCCGGCGGGCCGCATCAAGGTCCCGACCCTGTACCTGTGGGGCCGCGAGGACCCGTACCTGGGCCAGAGCGCGGCGGAGCAGACGGTCCACCACATCGACGCGGAGTACCGCTTCCAGATCATCGAGGGCGCCAGCCAGTGGATGGCGATGGAGGCCCCGGACGAGGTGAGCGCCCTGCTGCTGGACCACCTCCAGCGGCACTAGCCCACCGGCGGCCGCAGGGCGTCGAGCAGCAGGTCCGCGTAGTGGTCACCGATCTGCCGGGCCGTCAGCGACCCGCTCCGCCGGTACCAGGACCCCAGGTGGTGCACCGACCCGAAGAAGAAGTCCACCACCACGTCGGCCGGCTTGTCCGTGCGGAACTCGCCCGACGCCTGGCCCTCTTCGATCAGCCCGCGGAACCGCTCGTGGTACTTGCGGCGCTCGGCCCGGACCGCCTTCTGCTTGTCCGGGGACAGCTGGTGCATCGACTGCAGGAAGATCGTGTTGTCGTCGAGGTTGTCGATGCTCGACACCACCACGTCGGACGCCGCCGCGGAAAGCCGCTGCCGCAACGGCGCGTCCGACGACGCCACGCTCTCCAGCTGGCGGGTCTGCTCGCGCAGGACGCGCGCGTAGATCTCGTAGAGCAGGTCGTCCTTCGAGCCGAAGTAGTGGTACATCGCGCCCTTGGTGACGCCCGCCGCCTCGACGATCTCCTGGACCGACGTGCGGTCGAAGCCCTTCTTCGCGAACAGCTTCGTGGCGTGCTCCAGCAGCCGCCGGGGCACGGCGGCCTGGTCGTCGCCGGTGGCCTCGCCCGGCTTCCGGGTGCTTGCTCGAGTCACGCGGGACCCCCTCTCAGGACGCACCAGGATAACGCCACGACAGGAACCGCCGCGGGTTGTCCACGAGCATCGTCGTGATGTCCGCTTCGGACACCCCGCGCTCCCGCAGCGCCGGCAGCACGTCCCGGGTGATGTGCAGGTAGTGCCAGTTCGGCGCGATCGCCGGCAGCTGCGCGGCGGGCAGCCAGTCGATGTAGCACGACGCGTCGTGCGAAAGCACCATGCTGCCCGCGTAGCCGCGTTCGCACAGCGCCGCGACCGTGTCGACCCGCTCCTCGAACGGCAGCAGCAGGTCCAGGCCGAACCGGTCCATCCCGAGCAGCGAGCCGGCGTCGGCGAGCTCCGTCAAATAGGACAGGTCGGTCGAGTCGCCCGAGTGCCCGACGAGCACCCGGGTCAGGTCGACGCCTTCGGCCGCGAAGATGGCCTGCTGCTCCAGCCCGCGCCGCGTGCCCGCGTGCGTGTGGGTCATGATCGGCGCGCCCGTCTCGACGTGCGCCCGCGCGACCGCGCGCAGGACGCGTTCGACGCCGGGCGTCACCCCGGGCTCGTCGGTGGCGCACTTGAGCAGGCCGGCCTTGACGCCGGTGCCCGCGATGCCCTCGCGCAGGTCCCCGACGAACATCGCGATCAGCGGGTCCTCGCCTTGCAGCAGCGTGCCGGGCCCGCGGAAGTGCAGGTAGTGCGGCACGTCGTTGTACGTGTACAGCCCGGTCGCGACGACGATGTTGACGTCGACTTCGGCGGCCACCCGCTGCACGCGCGGGATGTAGCGGCCGAGGCCGATCACCGTCGGGTCGACGATCGTGTCGATCCCGGCGGCCTTCAGCTCGTTCAGCCGCCGGATCGCCTCGGGAACGTGCTCGTCCTCGCGGAATCCCTCGTCCTCCGGGTAGTTCTCGGCGAATTCGGGGCTCAGCACGAAGAGGTGCTCGTGCATCAGCACCCGGCCCAGCGCTTCCGGCGCGATCGCGCCGCGGACGGTCTCGACCATCAGCCCCTCGCTCGCAGTTCCCGCCGGAGGATCTTGCCGCTCGTGGTCTTCGGCAGCTCGTCGAGGACTTCGATGGTGCGCGGGTACTTGTAGGCGGCGAGCCGGTCCTTGCACCAGGCGACCAGCTCGGCGGGGTCGGCGGTCGCCCCCGGGGCCGGGCTGACGTACGCCTTGACCGTCTCGCCGCGGTATTCGTCCGCGATCCCGACGACGGCGGCCTCGCGGACGGCCGGGTGCGTGTAGAGGACGTCTTCGACCTCGCGCGGCCAGACCTTGAAGCCGGACGCGTTGATCATGTCCTTCTTGCGGTCGACGACGTAGACCCAGCCGCGTTCGTCCATGAACCCGATGTCGCCGGTGAGCAGCCGCCCGCCGGGCAGGGCCTCGGCCGTGGCATCCGGGCGGTTCCAGTAGCCCGAAACGACCATCGGGCCTTCGACGGCGATCTCGCCCGCCTGCCCGGGCGGCAGCTCTTCGCCGTTCTCGCCGAGGATCCGGACGATCGTGTCCGGTACGGGCAGGCCGATCGAGATGGTGCCGGACTCCGGGTCGATCGGCGCTTCCAGGGTGCCGGGGACGACGATGCAGCCCGCCGTGGTCTCGGTGAGGCCGTAGCCGTTGTGGATGTAGTGCCCGGTCTTCGCCCGGAAGGCCTCGACGACGGCGGGTGGCAGCGCGGCGCCGCCGGAGTACAGCAGCGCGAACGAGGCGAAGTGCTCGCGGCTGAACGACGGGTGCGCCATCAGCGCCATGTAGGCCGTGGACGGCCCGACCGTGTACGACGGCTTGTGCTCGAGGAACGCGTCGAGCACGACACCCGGTTCGAAGCGGTAGGCCAGGGCCAGGGTGCCGGCGATGTCGATCGCGGAACCGACCTCGCAGACCATCCCGGTGATGTGGAACAGCGGCGCGAGCCCGAACAACGTCGAGCCGGCGGGCAGGCCGCTGAACGAGCCGAGGCCCGCGGCGTTGGTGCCGATGTTGCCGTGGGTGTTGGTGGCGCCCTTCGGGGTACCGCTGGTGCCGGAGGTGTAGCTGATCAGCGCGACGTCGTCGACGGCGAAGGCGGGCTCGGGCGGCTTCGGGCCCGGCGTGGCGGCGGCTTCCAGGAGCTCGGTCGCGCCCGGCGTCTCCTCCCGTTCGACCTTGCCCAGCACGCGCTCGTCGTCGCGCGTCTGGAACTCGAGTTCGCTGGTGGTGAGCGCGATGTCCAAGGCGGCCGCCGTCTTGCCGATGTAGGCGTTCCAGCCGCGCTGCGAGCAGACGATCGCCTTCACACCGGCGTCGGTGAGCACGTGCGTGAGCTCGCGTTCGCGGTACATCGGGTTGACCGGCACCACGATCCCGCCGGCCTTCCACGCGCCGAGCAGGGCGATGACGAACTGCGGGATGTTCTGCAGCACCAGGGCGAGCCGGTCGCCGCGCACGAAGCCGTGGGCGGCCAGGTACCGCGCGACGCCGTCGGAGAGCTCGTCGACCTCGCGGTAGCTCAGCCGCGCGTCGAAGTACGCGATCGCCGCCCGGTCCGGGACGTGGTCCACGGCCCGGCGGAACGACTCGGGCAGCGTCGTCGGCTTCGCCGGTTCCGCGTTCCGCACCCGTTCGTCGTAGCTCGCGAGCCAGGGCTTCGCGTCGTACCAGCTCATCCAGCGACCTCCTTTGGACACCGACCGGTCGGTATGCCGACGCTAGGAGGACACGACGGGCCGCGTCAAGCCCGGCCGGGCGCGCCGAAATCGCGCACGGCAATTCCGGCGCACCGAATCCGCGCCAAAACAATGCGGCCAGATGCCGCCCTCACCGGGGTACACGTACCCCGGTTCGAAATGGTTCAGATCTTCTTTTTCGGCCGGATCACACTGGACAAATCCCTGTTCCAGAGGTCACCATGGCGTCGGCGACCAGATTGGTCCGCCCCATCCGAATACTCCGCCGTATCCCCCGAACGCGGCGGAGCAGCCCATATGTTCACGCTAACTCACGCACGAAAACGGAGTCATTCATGCCTGCTTCCGGTGGACGACACCGCCTGTCCCGGCGGACGAAGATCGCGACCGGGGCCCTGGCCCTCGCGATCGCGGGCGGGGCGCTGGCCATCGCCACGACCGTCGGCGACCCCAACGCCGCCAACGCCGCCTCCGGCGGTCAGGCGGCCGGCGGCCAGATCAGCTGCCCCGACGTGGCGAGCCGGCTGCCGGCCATCCCCGCCCAGGCCCAGGCCGAGGTGCAGCGCAACCTCGAGCTGCTGAACACCCAGATCGCCGAAGCCGACAACCGCCTGCGGACGACCGTCGGCCAGGGCGGCCCCAACTTCGTCCAGAACGCCATCCTCGGACCCCTGGCGGACAAGCGGAAGTCGACGATCGACCGCATCGCGATCTCGATCGGGCGCCGGGCCGAGAAGCCGCAGGGCCTCGACAGCCTGGCCACGTGCTCGGTCGGCGGGCAGGCCGGCGCACCGGCACCGGCACCGGCTCCGGCGCAGGGCACGGGCAACGGCGGACAGAACGGCAACACCGGGAACACGGGCAACGCCGGGGTGGGCCGGATCAGCTGTCCCGACGTGGCGAGCAAGCTCCCGGCCATCCCCGCCCAGGCCCAGGCCGAGGTCCAGCGCAACCTCGAGCTGCTGAACACCCAGATCGCCGAAGCCGACAACCGCCTGCGGACGACCGTCGGCCAGGGCGGCCCCAACTTCGTCCAGAACGCCATCCTCGGCCCGCTCGAGGACAAGCGCGTGGCGACGATCAACCGGATCGCCACCGCCATCGGCCGCACCGCGGCCAAGCCGCAGGGCCTCGACGCGCTCGCGCCCTGTAGCCGGTGACCACGCCGGGTCCGGCGGGGGGTGCGCCCCGCCGGACCCGCGCCTCACCGGGCCAGCAGCGCGTTGATCCGCAGGAAACCCTTCGCGGTCATCGTCACCCGCACCTCCGTGGTGACGACCGGATCGAACGCGAACGACGTCGGGTCGTTCGAGCCGGTCCCCCACGTGATCCGCAGGTTCCGCACCGGCTCGAAGCCCCGCGCCGTGCGACAGGCGACTTCGACGGCGACCGGCAGGGTCAGCGTCCCGTCCACGACGAAGTTCGCCGTGACGGCGCTGATCCGCTGGGCCGACGGCCAGGCCAGGGACACCCAGTCCCCGGCGCGCGGCCGGCTCACCGCGGTCAGCGTCGCCGTCGCCGGTTTGACGTAGTGGTTCGACCAGCCGGTGGCCGGGTTCCCGTCCAGCATCGCGGCCGGCAGCGTGTCCGGGGCACCCGAGTAGCTCGCGTCCGCGGTCGAGACCGCCGGGATCACGGGCCCCTCGACAGCGCGCGCTCCCGGGCCGTTGCGCTGACCGAGGGCCGTGCCGGGCAGGGTGAGCTTCCCCGGTGTCAGCCCCGGGGCGCTCGCCGTCACGGTGATCGGCCCTCGTCCGCCGGTCGCCGCGACGACGGCGACGGCCAGCCCCTTGAACGCCGGGATCGTCGGCTGCTGGTAGCTCTGGGCGAGTTCCTGCCGCCCGTTGTCCACGCCGGCGACCCGGCCGGGCCCGGCGACGGCGAACCGCAGCACCGGTCCGTCGCCGGGGACGACGACCCCGCGGGCGTCCACGACCGACGCCGTCACGAACGTCATCGCCCCGGCGACCACCGGCTTGCCAGCCGTGTTCACGCTCAGCTTGATCGCGCGCGGCGGCCCGGCCGTGACGAGCTCGTCGCGGGCCACCTCGCGGCCGCCGGACCGGGCGATCGCGGTCAGGGTGCCGGGCTCGAAGGGCACGGTCCAGGTCAGGTGGAGCTTGCCGGTGCCGCCGTTCGGGCTGACGTAGCTGCCGGAGGGGTCGTTCTTGTCGTCGCCGGCCGGCTCGCTCGTCTCCAGGTACGGGCGCCCGTCCACCGTGGTCTTGCGGTCGAACCTCTTGGTCCCCAGCGACTTCCCGTTCAGCACCAGCTCGACGGTGTCCACAGTGGAGTAGACCCACACCGCGACGGGCTCGCCGGGCCGGTGGTTCGTCCAGTCCATCGGGGTCAGGTGCACCATCGGCGCGGTGGTCCACTGGCTGCGGAACAGGTGGAAGGCGTCCTTGGGCAGGCCGGCGCTGTCGATCGCGCCGAAGAAGGACGTCTTGACCGGGAAGACGTCGTAGGGCGTCGGCTCGCCGAGGTAGTCCTGTCCGGCCCAGAGGAACTGGCCCTGGCAGAACTTGCGGTCGCGGTCCTTCTTCAGCGAGTATTCGCCGCTGAACGTCCACGAAGCCAGGTTGTTGTCGTAGGACGACGTCGCCCGCTTGCCCGGCGTGTGGTTTTCGCCGGTGTTGAGCAGGTCCGGGTCCTGGTAGACCCCGCGCGTCGAGGTCTCCGACGACGACTCGGACTCGAAGAAGAACTTGTCCGGGTACTGCTTGTGCAGCCCGTCGATGGACTGGGCGGTGTTGTAGTTGACGCCGAGGCCGTCGAGCTGCTTCATGATGAGGTCCTGCGGCGAGCCCGGCGCGGGCACCCCGCGGTAGCGGTCCGAGCCCATCACGATCGGCCGGGTGCTGTCGATCGCCCGGACCGCGGCGATCAGCCCCGCGGCGATCTCCGGGCCGCCCGCCATCGAGGCATCCGGCACCTCGTTGCCGATCGACCACAGCACCACCGCGGGCGAGTTCTTGGCCGCGTGCACCATTTCCGCGACGTCGCGCCGGCTCCACTCGTCGAAGTCGCGGTGGTAGTCGTATTCGAGCTTGCCGGTCCGCCAGCAGTCGAACGCTTCGACCATCATGACGATCCCGAGCCGTTCGCAGACCGTGACCAGCTGCGGGTCCGGCGGGTTGTGCGCGGTCCGCAGCGCGTTGACGCCCATCGCGAGCATCAGCCGCATCTGGTGCTCCAGCGCGGCCGGGTCGACCACCGCGCCCAGCGCGCCCTGGCTGGAGTGCAGGTTGACCCCGCGCAGCTTCATCGGCACGCCGTTGAGCGAAAACCCGTTGTCAGGGTGGAATTCGGTGTAGCGGAAGCCGAAGTCCGCGGTGGTCGTGTCGAGCACGCGCCCGGCCACCACGACGTCGGTGCGCAGCCGGTACAGCCGTGGTGCGCCGATCGACCACAGCTGCGGCTTGTCCACCCGCAAGCCGGTCACCGCGGTCGCCGTCCGCTCGCCGGGCAGGTGCAGGCTCGTCGAGCCGTTCGCCACCACGCGGCCCGCCGGGTCGAAGACGGTGGTGCGCACCTCGGCCGTCACCGGGGTCTTCGCGTCGTTGACGACGTCCGTGGTCACCCGGACCGTGCCCCGGCCGGCGGCGATGTCCGGGGTGGTGACGAACGTGCCGTGCCGGGCGACGTGCACCGGCTCGGTGACCACCAGCCGCACGCGGCGGTAGATCCCGCTGCCGGAGTACCAGCGGCTGCTGGGCAGCGGGTTCACCGCGCGCACGGCGAGGACGTTCGGCGTCCGCCCGTCGGTGTGCAGCCGTCCGGTGAGGTCGAAGGCGAACCCGGTGTAGGCGTACGGGTGGTTGCCGAGCAGCTCGCCGTTCAGGTACACGTGGGCGTCCGAATAGACGCCGTCGAACTCCACGGACACCCGCTTGCCGCCGAGCGACGGCGGCAGCGTGAACGACTTGCGGTACCAGCCGAGCCCGCCGCGGAAGAAGCCGGAACCGCTGCTGGTGCCCTTGCCGGTCGGCGGGAGCTCGATGCTCCAGTCGTGCGGGAGGTCGACGACCTGCCACTTCGAGTCGTCGAAGCCGGGCTTCGGGGCGTCGGCGAAGCGGCCACCGGGATCGGTGACGCCGTCGGGGTTGGCCAGTGCGAACCGCCAGCCGTCGGTGAAATCGCTTTCCCGCCCCCGCACCGGCTGTGTCAACGCGTCGGCGGCCCGGGCGACCGGCGTAACGGCCGTGACGGCGACGGCGGCGCCGACCCCACCCAGCACGACCCGTCTGCGGAGACCGCTCGGTTCCTCTTCCGGCATCGGGCAGCCCCTTCCAGCGCGGCGATGTGCGGGCGGAAAGCACTATGGCACACAGGTTTCCGGACAATCAAAGAGTTCGATAATTTCGAACTCCCGCACGTGACTTTCGGCGAAGCGACCGCTTAGTATGAAAGGCGACCCCGAGGAGGCGGCGATGTCCACAGTGGATGGTGTCCGGTACGAGGCGGACGGCGCGGTCGCGACGTGCACCTTCGACAAGCCGGGCTCGAGCAACGCGATGGACATCCCCATGCAGGCCCGCTACGGCGCCCTGCTGCGACAGGCGGACGCCGACCCGCGGATCCGCGCGGTCGTCGTCACGGGAGCGGGCAGGGCCTTCTGCCCGGGCGCCGACCTGGGCCTGCTGGACAAGATCGCCACCCGCCCGCCGATCGAGGACAACTTCCACGACGTCCTGGCGGCGGCCACGGTGGGCGTCCCGGTGATCGCGGCGATCAACGGCGGCTGCGCCGGCCTGGGGTTCGTCATCGCCTGCTCGCGGACGTCCGTTTCGCGGCGGCGGGCGCGAAGTTCACCACGGCGTTCGCCCGCCGCGGCCTGATCGCCGAGTACGGCATCGCGAAGCTGCTCCCGGAGCTCGTCGGCCAGGGGTGGGCCCGCGACCTGCTGCTGTCGGGGCGGACGTTCACGGCGGAGCAGGCCCTGGAGTACGGCCTGGTCCAGGAGGTCGTCCCGGCCGGATCGCTGATCGAGCGCACACACGCGTATGCGACGGAGCTGGCGACGTACAGCGCACCCCGCTCGATGGCGGTGATGAAGACCCAGCTCGCGCAGGAGCCTTCGGTGCCGCTTTTCGAGGCCGCCCGCTCGGCGACGGCGTTGATGATCGAGTCGTTCGGCCGTCCGGAGCTGGCGGAGGGGCTGGCGAGCTGGAAGGAGCGCCGGCCACCACGGTTTCCTGGCCGCCGATGAGCTGGTGCTGGGCTTTGGTGTTCTGGGGTGCGGACAGGGGGTGGGATTCGTACCCTTTCGAGTGGTGAACTGGTGTTCGATGGTCGGTAGCTTGGAGGCATGACCAGCACCGCAGCCCACCCCTCCTCCGCCGAGGCGGTCGCTCTTGCCGACCGCATCGGGGAGTTGCTTGCCTGCATGCGGTCTGCCGAGGCGGAACTCGGTGCCCTGCTTGTCGAAATCGAACAGCGCGGAGTCATGGAGCTGTTCGGCTACCGTTCCGCCGCACGGTTGCTGGAGCACCTCGGCGATGTCCCCAAGCCCGCGGCTGAACGGCTCGTGCGACGTGCCCGCCTGCTCAACCCCGGCCGTAACCTCGACGGCACCCCGATTCCCGCGTTGGCCCCCGCTACCGGTGCCGCCGCCCGCGCGGGACGGTTGAGCAACCCGATGATCGACGTGATCACCGGAGTTCTCGCTGAGGTGCCCTGCGAGCACCGCGACAGCGCCGAAACCCACCTGCTCACCTTCGCCGCCGAAGCCGGACACAAGCAGGTCGCCGCCCTCGGCGCCCGCATCCTCGCCCACCTCGCCCCCGATGGCGCGGAGCCCGACGACACCGAGCCGGTGATCCCACCCCGGGAGTTGTTCCTGCGCCGGAAAAGATCCGGGGTGTGGGAGCTGAACGGCCGGTTCGACGATGAGACCGGCACCCGGGCCAGCGCCCTGTTGGATGCGCTGGCTGAACGCCGCAGCAGCGATGATGGCCCCGACCACCGCACCCTGCCGCAGCGCTACGGGGACGCGTTCTCCGACGCGATGGACCTGGCGCTCAACTCACCGGACCTGCCGATCCAGGCCGGGGAACGCGCCCACGTCATGGTCGCCGTCTCCCTGCAGGACCTGAAGTCTGGGGTTGGCAAAGCCACCCTCGGCGACACCGGGGAGATGTCCGCGGCCGAAGCGCGGGTTCATGCCTGCGACGCCATGATCATCCCCGCGGTCCTGGGCGACAAAAGCGAACCCCTCAACCTCGGCCGGCTTCGCCGCCTGATTTCCGCCGGACTCCGCCGAGCGTTGTTCCTCCGCGACCGTGGCTGCGCCTTCCCTGGCTGTCATCGTCCACCCCGGCACTGCCAAGGCCACCACATCCGGCACTGGGCCGATGGCGGCCCCACGGATCTGGGCAACCTGGTATTGATGTGTGCCCACCACCATCGGCTGCTGCACCGCTCCGGGTGGGAAGTCCGCATCGCCGCCGATGGCCTCCCGGAGTTCCTGCCACCGGTGTTCATCGACAGACGCCGAAAACCTCGGCGCAACAACCTCCACGAACCGCTGCCATTCGCAGCCTGAACACGGGGGAAGGCCCGCAGCCACACGGCTACGGGCCTACACCCACGCGACCTTGCCTCTTCCGCCCGGCAGGCAACAAGTCGACTTTCCACCGCAGACTCCACTCGACCGGACGCCCGGCGGGCCGACGGTCTCGTGTCGCCGATCGAGGAAACCGTGCTGTCCGCCAAGCTCCGTCCGAAATGGACAGGACCAGCCCATGGGGATACCGGGTATCACCAGAACGCTCGATCAGCGAGAAAGCCGCCGCATCGGGCTCCGCGATCCGTCCACCGCTTCCCGAGCTCCTTGGCCGGCCTCTCCGCGTGGATCGGCCGGGCCGCTCCGATCACGATGCAGGCCAGAGAACCGCGCCGCCCCGACCGCCGGAGAGGTTCGTGTACCCACGCGGCTTCACCAGCGGCGAAACCCGTCCGCCCGATCTCGTCGAAGCCGCCCGGGCCACCGGCCGCCGGGCGAACCCCGGGCCGCCGGGTCACAGCTCTCCGACGGCCTCTTCGACCTTGCGCTGCAGCTTGTTCATCCCGCCGAGCCAGCGGTCGGTCTCGGTCGCGCGGGCCGCGTAATACCCCGCGACCTCCGGGTGGGGCAGGACCAGGAAGCGCTTCTCCTCGATCGCCGCGAACAGTGCGTCCGCCACCTGCTCCGGCTCGATCGCCGACGCTCCCATCAGCAGCTGGCCAGCCGTGCCGGTGCTCTCCAGCATCGCCGTGCGCACGCCCTGCGGGCAGATCGCCTGCACCGTGATGCCGCGGTGGCGGTAGGTCGCCGACAGCCACTCCGCGAACGCCAGCGCGCCGTGCTTGGTCACCGAGTACGGTGCCGATCCGAGGCTGGTCAGCAGGCCCGCCGCGGACACCGTCGCGATGAAGTGTCCCTTGCCGCGCTCGAGCCACGCCGGGAGCAGCAGGTTCGCCGCGCGGACGTGGGCCATCACGTTGACGTCCCAGGTGCGGGCCCACACCTCCTCGCCGCTTTCCGCGCCGCCGAACGGGGCGATGCCCGCGTTCGCGCAGAAGATGTCGATCTCGCCCAGGGCCGAGCGGGCGCTCTCGATCAGCTTCGTGACGCCTTCGAGGCTCGCGACATCGCCGGCGAACGCCGTCCCGCCGACTTCGGCGGCCACCTCCGCGGCCTTTTCGCCGTCGAGGTCGGCCACGACGACGTCAGCGCCCTCGGCCGCGAACCGGCGGGCCAGCACGGCTCCGATGCCACCGCCGCCTCCGGTGACGACAACGCCGGTCACAGGCCACCGCCGAGGGTCACGCCGCCGTCGAGGACCACGGTCTGGCCGGTGATCCAGCCCGCGTCGTCGGACAGCAGGAACGCCACCGCGCCCGCGATGTCGGACGGCACGCCGAGCCGCTTCATCGGGTACGCCGCGGCGACCTCCTCTTCGCGGCCCTCGTACAGCGCGGTCGCGAACTTCGTCTTGACCACGGCCGGCGCGACGGCGTTGACGCGGATCTTCGGGCCCAGCTCGGCGCCGAGCTCGACGGTCAGCCGGATCAGGGCGGCCTTGCTGACGCCGTACATGCCGATGCCCGGCGAAGCGCCGAGACCGGCGACGGAAGCGACGTTCACGACGGCGCCGCCGTGCTCGCCCATCCACGCGTCGCGGGCGCGCTTGGTCCAGCCCAGCGGCGCGAGCACGTTGACGCCGAGGATCTTCGCCGCGGCGGCCGGGTCGATGTCCAGGGTGGGCCCGTAGACGGGGTTGATGCCGGTGTTGTTGACCAGGTAGTCGAGCCTGCCGAAGGTCTCGATCGTCTTGGCGACCGTCTCGTCCTGGTGGTCGGTGTCGTCGGCCTTGCCCGCCACGAACATGGCGACGTCGGGGCCGCCGAGGGAGTTGACGGCCTCTTCCAGAGCCTCCGGCTTGCGCGCGGTGAGGCAGACCTTGGCGCCGCGCTCGACGAGCGTCTTCGCGATCCCGAGGCCGATGCCCCGGCTGGCCCCGGTGACGATCGCGACGCGATCCTTGAACGAGTTCACGGCAGGGTGTCTCCTTCGGCTGTGGTGCCCGGCACATACCAAGCAGTCGGTCAGTGGCCATTATGCGCGATGCGGCCACGGTCTCAAGCCGGACACACGTCACACCCCACGGCCCCGACCGTGACCTTCGCCCTCTCGTGGCGGCCGCACGCGCAGCACCAGCTTGCCGGTCGTCGACCCGGATTCGATGCGGCGGTGCGCGGTCGCCGCGTCCGCCAGGGGCAGGGATTCGACGTCGACGCGCAGAGTTCCGTCCGCGACGGCCGTCACCGCCCGGCGCAACGCCGGGCCCACGGTTTCCGGGGCCACCGCGGCGAACGCGGCGAGGTTGAACCCCGACACCGTCTTGTTGGTGAACCACAGCTCGTTGGCCGGGATGCCGACGTCCTCGGCGCCCGAGGCGTTGCCCATCACCACCAGGCGGCCCATCGGCGCCAGCCGGTCCAGGCTCGCGCGGCGCGCCGGTCCGCCGACCATGTCCACCACGACGTCGAACTCGCCGGTGCCCGCGACCTCGTCGCGCAGGACGACCTCGTCGTAGCCGAACGCCTTCGCGGCGGCGATCTTCGCTTCGCTCCCGACCGTGCCGACCACCCGGCCCGCTCCGAGCAGCCGGGCGACCTGGCCCAGCTGGCTGCCGGCCCCGCCGGCGGCGGCGTGCACCAGGACGCGCTCGCCCGGGGCGAGCCGGGCCACCCGCTCGAGCACCAGGAACGCGGTCGTGCTGTTGGACGGCACCGCCGCCGCCACCTCCAGTCCCGTCCCGGCCAGCGGTGCGACCAGGTCGGCGGACGTGGTCACGACCTCGGCGTAGCCCCCGCTCGCCACGATCGTCAGCGCCGCGACCGGCTCCCCCACCGCCAGGCCCGAAACGCCTTCGCCCAGCGCACGGATCCGGCCGGACACCTCGATGCCGGGGACGAAGGGCAGCGGGACGTCCACGACCCCCTGCCGGTAGAGGACCTCGGCGAAGTTGGCGCCGGCGTAGGCGACGTCGATCGAGACCTCGCCCGGACCGGGCTCCGGGACCGCCACGGCGTCGAGCCGCAGGACCTCGGCCGGGCCGAACTCGGGGATGGTGACCGCCTTCATGCTGTTCGTCATGCCACGATCCTGCGGCGCCCGGAAGGACCGGACCAGGTCCGGCCCAGCCTGGGTCCGCCAGGACCTGGTTCAGCGCGGCACCAGCGACCGCACCGCCTCGACCAGCTCCGGGCCGTCGAGCAGCACCGGGTCGTTGTGGTCGGCGCCGGGGATCTCGACCAGCCGGGCCGAGGCCGCGGCCGCCACCTCGCGGCTCTGGGACGGCGGGACGATCGAGTCCCGCCCGCCCACGACCACCACCGACGGCACACGCAGGCGCGCGGCCTGCTCCTTGACCGGGAAGCGGTCACGCAGCAGCAGGCGCACCGGCAGGTAGGGGTAGATCTCGGCGCCGACTGACGCCAGGTCCACGAACGGGGACCGCAGCAGCAGCCCGGCCGGCGGGTGTTCGAGGGCCAGCTCCGTCACCACGGCGGAGCCGAGGCTTTCGCCGAAGTAGAGGAGCCGCCCGGGCGGCACCCGCCGCTCCTCGGTCAGGTAGCGGTGGGCGGCGCGGACGTCGAGGGCCAGGCCCTCTTCGCTGGGGTCGCCCGGATTGCCGCCGTACCCGCGGTAGTCGAGCAGCAGCACGGCCAGCCCCGCCTGCGCGAGCTTCGCGGCCAGCGGCGCGCGCCCCGCCCGGTTGCCGCCGTTGCCGCCCGCCACCAGCACCGTCGCCGCCGGGTCCCGGCCCGCCGGACGCAGGTACCAGGCGCCGAGGTCCAGCCCGTCGGCGGTGCGGAGGCGGACGTCCTCGGCGCCGGGCAGCACGCTCGCGGCGGCGGGCACCGGCGCCGGGTCCGGGAGGTAGATCAGCCGGCGCTGAACCGCCCAGAAGGCGGCGAGCAGCAGCACGACGAGCACGACGGCCACCAGGACCACGCGCACGAGCACCGTCTTGGTCAACGTGACCTCCAGCCCCACGGGAAACAACGGCGACCTGGCCACGTTGTACCCGGTGATGACTTCCCCACTCCGATTCTGCGTCCTCGGCGACTCCCTGGCGGCCGGCGTCGGCAGCAGCCGCGAGGACGACACGCTCGGCCGCCGGCTCGCCCGCCGGCTGCGCGACGCCGGCCACCCCGTGCACCTGCGGAACTTCGGCGTGCCCGGGGCCCGCTCGGCCGACCTCGAACGCCAGGTCGGCGTCGCCCTCGGCGAGGGCGTGGACCTGGCCCTGATCGTGATCGGCGCGAACGACCTCGCCGGGTTCGTCGCCCCCGCCGTCGGTGCGCGGCAGCTGCAGGACGCCGTGACGCGGCTGGTCCGCGCCGGCGCCCGCGTGATCGTGGTGCCGGCACCCGACCTGGGGATCGTGGCGCGGGTGCCGGGGCCCTACCGGCAGCTGGTCTCGGCGGCCAGCGGCCACTACGCGCAGGCCCAGACCGAAGCCGCCATCCGGGCCGGGGGTGCCGTGGCCACGGCCGGCCCCGAACTCGCCGCCCGCTTCGCCGCCGACCCGGCCCTGTTCTCCGCCGACCGCTTCCACCCGTCCTCGGCCGGCTACGCCGTGATCGCCGACGGCCTGGCACCCCACGTCCTCGACGCGGCCAGGCACCTGGCCGCCTGAAACCGGGTTTTGCCCGGCTTTAACCGGCATCCGGCAAGATCGCCTCCGTCAGGCGGTCGGAGCGAGGGACTGGGGGTCCGGAGCTCACCGGCCGGGGGGATTCGCCGGTCGAGGGTGCCGGTCGCCTGGCAGCCAGGGGGGTACTGGGGGAGCTCTTCCCGCGTCGGTCGCCGACGCGCGCTGCAGGCTGGGGGCCTGCAGCGCCCGCCCCTTCCGATCCAGGGAGAGAGGGCAGACATGTACCGATCAACCCGGCGCGCCGCCGTCGTGGGCGCGGTCGCCGCCAGTGCGCTCGCACTGACCGCACCCGCCGCGCTGGCCACCGTGCAAGGCGGCGTCTCGCGGACGTGCCAGATCAACACCTGCCAGATCGACCCGCCGGTCTGGTTCCCGGGCGGCACCCTCTCGGTCGACGCCGACGTGCACGGCAGCGGTCCGGCCGAGTGGATCGTCCGCCAGGACAACGGCGGCACCATCTGCCGCTCCGGGTTCGCCGCCGAGGACCCGCCGCGGTCCTGGATCTGCACCGGCGTGTCCGCCCAGTGGCTGTACGGCATCGTCTCCGGGGGCGCCCCGACCTCGAACATCGGCCTCCGCTGGTAACACCCACCGAGAGCGGGGGGACCACCGCGGCCGGGGACCCCGAACCCCGGCCGCGGCGTTTCCCCCGGAGACGGCCGTGCGCCGAGCTGCCTCCGCCGGTGGTGCGGCCCGTCCCGCCGAAGTGACCGATTCCGCTACCCTCACGGCGGGATGACCGGTTCGTCCGGTCAGCGGGGGGTGCGGGAAAGTGCTCAGTTTCGGGGTGCTGGGGACGTTGCGGGTGCTGCGGGACGGCGAGCCCGTTCCGGTCACCGGGCCCAAGGTGCGGGCCCTGCTGGCGGCGTTGCTGATGCGGCCGAACACGACGGTGTCGCTCGAGCGGCTCACCGAACTGCTGTGGGGCGAGGACCCGCCGGAGACCGCCCGCAAGAGCCTCCAGGTGCACGCGGTCCGGCTGCGGCGGGCGCTCGGCGAAGGCGTCGTCGAGACGCAGCCGACCGGCTACCTGCTGCGCGTGCGGCCCGACCGGCACGACCTGCTGCGGTTCCGCGAGCTCACCGCCGCCGCGCGGGCCGAGTCGCGCCCGGACGCCGAACGCGAACTGCTCGCCGCCGCGCTCGCCTGCTGGCGCGGGCCGGTGCTCGCCGACATCCCCGCCGAGGTGCTGAGCCGGGAGGACGTCGACCAGCCCACCGAAGAGCGGCTGCGGGCGCAGGAGCGCTACTTCGAGGTCTGCCTCGAGCTCGGCCGGCCGGGCGAGATCACCGGCGAGCTGGCGCGGGTGACCCGGCAGCACCCGTGGCGGGAAGCGTTCTGGGCGTTGTACCTGGAGGCCCTGCACCGTTCGGGCCGCCGCGCCGACGCACTGGAGACCTACCGCGAAGTGCACCGGATGTTCACCGATGAGCTGGGGGTCGGTCCCGGCGAGCGGCTGCGGCGCGCCCACGGGGCCGTCCTGGCCGACGAGGCACCCGAGGAACCGCCCGCCGTCGCGAAGCCGGAGTTCCGGCCGCGGCAGCTGCCCCCCGACGTCGCCACGCTCGTCGGCCGGGCCGGGTTCATGTCCACTTTGGACGAGGCCGTCGGCCCCGGCCGGGCCCCCGGCCCGAACCCGCCGATCGCGCTGCTCGTCGGGCCGGCCGGGGTGGGCAAGACGACCGCGGCCGTGCACTGGGCGCACCGCGCCGCGCGGCACTTCCCGGACGGCCAGCTCTTCGCCGACCTCCAGGGCTACTCGACGGTCCCGCCGCTCGCGCAGCTGGAGGTGCTGACCCGGTTCTCGCACGCGCTCGGCGTCCGGCCCGGCCAGGTGCCGACCGACCTCGCCGACGCCGCCGCGCTCTACCGCTCGGTGCTCGCCGACCGGCGGGTGCTCATCGTGCTGGACAACGTGGCCGGGCCCGACCAAGTCCGTGCGCTGCTGCCCGGGAGCCCGGGCTGCGCGGTGCTGGTCACCAGCCGCGACCGGCTCGGCGGCCTGGCCGCCACCGTGGACACCCGGCTGGTGGAACTGACCGAGCTGCCGCCGGACGACTCCCTCGCCCTGCTGGCCTCGGTCGTCGGGGACGAGCGTGTCGCGGCCGAGGAGGACTCGGCGCGCGAGCTGGTGCGGCTGTGCGCCGGGCTGCCGCTGGCCCTGCGGATCGTCGCGGCGAACCTCTCGCTCTGGCCGGACCGGTCGCTGCGCGGCTACCTCGCCGAACTGGCCGGGCCCGACCTCGAGCAGCTCGGCGTCCGGCGGGCCTTCGACCTGTCCTTCGACGCCGTTTCCCCGGCGGCGGCCCGGTTCTTCCGCCTGCTCGGGCTGGTGCCCGGCGCCGACGTCGGCGTGGCGGGCGCGGCGGCACTGGCCGGAGTGGCGGAGCCGCAGGCCGGCCGGCTGCTGTGGGAACTGGCCGCGAGCCACCTGGTGCAGCCCCGCGGCGGTGACCGGTTCGGCCTGCACGACCTGCTCCGCGCGTACGCCGCCGGGCGGGCCCGCGACGAGCTCCCGGCCGCCGAGCGGGCGGCCGCTCTCGACCGGCTCTTCGGGTACTACCTGCGGGCCGCGGCCGGCGCGGCGACCGCCCTCTACCCGGACCTGCAACGGCTGCCCGACGCGCCCGAGGGCGGCGAAGCCGTCGAACCGGCCGAAGCCCGCCGGTGGCTGCTGGCCGAGCACGGCAACGTGCTCGCCGCGATCCGGTGGACCGCCGGGCGGGAGCAGGGGCCGTTCGCCTGGCGGGCGGCCGACCTGCTGCGCGGCTTCTACCACTCGCACCGGCTCGACGCCGAATGGCAGGCGGCGGCGACCGCCGGGCTGGCCGCCGCGCGGCGGGCCGGGGACGAGCGGGCGGCCGGCGCGATGCGGCACAGCCTCGGCGCGCTGGCCTGGAGCCGCGGCGACTACGCGACGGCGCTCGCGGAACTCGAAGCCGCGCAGGCGTCCTACCGCGCCGCCGGAGCCCGCGAAGGCGCCGATTCGGTCCTGCACGCGCTCGGCGTCGTGCACCTGGACCTCGGCCGGCTCGACCGGGCGATCGAGCACTTCACCGCGGCGCTGGCGGGCACGCTGCGCAGCGGGGCGTCGATCCGGGCGGCGAACGGGCTGATCAACCTGGGTGCCGTGCTCATCGAACACGGTCGGCTCGCCGACGGCATCGAGCACAACGAGCGCGCGCTCGAGCTCTGCCGCCGGCTCGGCTCACCGCACGCGGCGGCGATCGCGCAGTGCAACCTCGGCTACGGCTACCGCGTGTCGGGCGACCTCGCCCGCGCCGGGGCCGTGCTGACCGAGGCGCTGGAAGCGTTGCGGGAGCTCGGTTCGCGCGACGACGAGGCCGACGCGCTGGTCCGGCTGGCCGCGGTCCACCGGGTGACCGGCGACCTCGAGCGGGCGTGGCCCGCGGCGCGGCGGGCGGTGACAGTGGCCCGCGAGGCGGGCAACCAGCGGTTCGAGGTGGACGCGCTCGGCGCGCTCGGCGACCTCCACCGCCAAGCGGGCGAGCCGGCCGCGGCGCTGGCGGAGTACGCCGAAGCCCACCGGCTGGCGGAGAAGATCGGCTACCTGCGCGGCCGGATCGCCACCCTGATCGGTCTGTCCACTGTGGATACCGACGGCGCGGTCACGCACGCCACAACCGCGTTGCGTGACGCCGAAGAGGGCGGGTTCCGCCTGCTGGCCGAGCAGGCCCGGACCAGCCTGGCGTGGACGTCGGTCGGCGCGGGCGACCCGGGCACCGCGGAAACCCTGGCCCTGCGGGCGATCGCGGGCTTCCGGGCCACCGGGCACCGGCTGGGCCAGGCGTACGCCTTCGTGGTGCTCGGCCAGGCGCGATCGAGCCTGACCGGCCCCGCCGCGGCCCGCGAGTGCTGGCGCACGGCCGAGGCGATCCTGTCCGCGGCAGGCGAGCGCCCGGTACTGGCCGCAGTACGCACCCTGCTGGCCGCCGGCTGACCCTCTGCCGCAGCTGGTCGTGAGGGGTGAGGCCGGTTCTAACCGGCCTCACCCCTCACGAGGGGACTCGTCAGCGGTGCGTGGACAGCTCCGCCGGGTGCAGTTCGTAGAGCGCGTAGGCCTTGCGGATCACCGGCTGCGCCACGTTCCGCACGCGCACGCCGCCGGGGGTCACGCCCTGCTCGGAGCCGAAGTGGGCGTGGCCGTGCAGCGCGAGGTCCGCCGCTGCCTCGTCGATCGGCTCGCACAGCAGGTACGACCCGAGGAACGGGTGGATCTCGGGCGGCTCGCCGTGCAGGGTGCCGGGGATCGGCGCGTAGTGCGTCAGCGCGACGACGACGTCCGTGTCGAGGGTTTGCAACGCTTTGCGCAACGAATCCGCCGACGCCATCGTGGTCTCGACGAAGTCCTTCATCTCGCGCTCGCCGAACCGGCTGGCGCACTTGCCGGCGAACCCGCCGCCGAAGCCCTTGACCCCCGCGACGCCGAGGGAGCCGTCCGGCAGGTCGTACCGGACCGCGTCGCCTTCCAGCACGTCGACACCCGTCTCCCGGAGCAGGTTCGAAATCATCTCGCCGGAGTCGCTGTGGTGGTCGTGGTTGCCGAGGACCGCGGCGATCGGCACGCCGAGGCCGGCGAGCTCGTCGGCCACCACGCGGGCTTCCTCGATGGTCCCGTGCCGGGTCAGGTCCCCGGCCAGCAGCAGGACGTCGGCGGTGCCCGCGAGGTGGTCCAGGGCGGGCCGGAGCAGGCCGCGGGAGTCCTCGCCCAGGTGCACGTCCCCGACCGCGGCGATCCTCATCGGCCGATCTCCTCCGCGCTCGCCGGTTCACGGACGTCGGCGACCCGGACGTCGTTGTGCACCAGCTCCCCGGTCAGGTATTCGCCGACGACGGCGTCCACCTCCGCCTTGCGCGCGGGACAGGTGACTTCGCCGGTCAGGTGGACGTGCTCGCCCCGCACGGTCACGTGCACGCCGAGCTCGGCGGTCCGGGGGTCTTCGGCCAGTGCCCGGCTGAGCCGGGCGACGAGGTACTGCGGTGGTTCGGGCACGAGTGCCTCCTTCGGGTCGATCACGGCCAGGTCGCCGAGCAGCGCCAGGAACGCCCGGGCGTACGGGGACGCCGACACCTGCACGGCGACGTCGGTCCAGTCGACCTGCTCGCGCAGGTCGCGGGCGATCCGCAGCAGCGGCGCGAAGTCGCACCGGTGCGCGCTGAGCACGAGCAGCTTGTCCACGAGCAGGTCGGTGCCGGAGACGACCGGCGCCGCGGTGGACCCGATCCGCATCAGCGCGGCCCGGTCGAGGAGTTCGTCGGTGACCGGGCGGTGGTTGGGGCCGTGGATGAGGTCCACGAGGATGTCGCCGTCGTAGACCTTCGTCAGCCAGTCTTCCGGCGGGTGCACGCGACGCAGGCCCGCGGCGGTGAGCACCTCCGCGGCCCGCTCCGCGTCGCCGGGTTTGAGGAACAGGTCGACGTCGTGGTCCGACGGTGGTCCGCCCCGGGCATACACGGCCAGGCCGCCGGCGACGGCGAACCGGATGCCCGTGCCGTCCAGCTCGGTCACGACGCGGGTCAGGCTCTGCAGTAGCGCCTCCGCTTCCATGGCGGGGGATTACCCGCGACCGGGCCGGCCCTAACCCGCCGTCACCCCGGTGCCGCGGGCCGCCGCCGGAGCCACGCGCGGGCGCCGTCCACCGTGGGGTGCAGCGCGAGCGTGGTGTCCAGCCGGGTGAGCCGCAGCGCGCGCAACACCGGGCGCTGGTCGGTGACGACCGCGAACGGCAGCTCGGTGGCCGTGGACTCGGCGACGAGCTCGGCGATGACCTGCAGCCCCGCCGAGCCGCAGAAGGTGATCGCGCCCAGGTCCACGATGAGCGCGCCCGGCCGGCCGGTCAGCGCGGCCCTGGCCCGCGCGCGCAGCACGGGCGCGGTGTCGAGGTCCAGGTCGCCGGCCGCCGCGACGACGACGGCTTCGGGCACGGTGCGGACCTGCACCGTCAGCGCGGGCGTCCCTGCATCGGTCACGGGTGCTCCCTTCCGTCGCTGTAGACCCTAGAGGGGTTGCATCGTTTTGTCATCGATTTGCCGGGGTAATCGATGCGGGACGATCCCGACCGAAGAAAGGAACGGCTTCTGATGAGCACCGTCACCGAGTCCGTCGACGTCGAGACC
The DNA here is from genome assembly GCF_000695625.1 of Amycolatopsis rifamycinica. Classification (GTDB taxonomy): domain Bacteria; phylum Actinomycetota; class Actinomycetes; order Mycobacteriales; family Pseudonocardiaceae; genus Amycolatopsis; species Amycolatopsis rifamycinica. The sequence goes on along the minus strand of NZ_JMQI01000013.1, from coordinate 24,975 downwards.
GACGTGACCACCGCCTACAACCAGTGGACGCAGTTCGAGTCCTTCCCGCAGTTCATGGAGGGCGTCGACGAGATCCGGCAGCTCGACGACACGCACACCCACTGGAAGATCAGCGTCGGCGGGCAGACCCGGGAGTTCGACGCGACGATCACCGAGCAGCACCCGGACGAGCGCGTCGCCTGGAAGTCCGACTCCGGCCCGAACCACGCGGGTGTCGTGACGTTCCACCGCCTCGACGACCGGCACACCCGGGTCACCGCCCAGCTCGACATCGACCCGGACGGCTTCGTCGAGAACGTCGCCGACAAGCTCGGCATCCTCGACCGCCGCGTCAAGGGCGACCTCGGCCGCTTCAAGACCTTCATCGAGGAACGCGGCGGCCACGAGACCGGCGCCTGGCGCGGCGACGTCGCCCGTCCGGGGAGCTGACGACCCGTTGCCGCGACCGCCCCCGCCGTGCCTCCGACGGCGGGGGCGGTCGCGTTCCCGGGGTGGCACCTCGGCCGGGCACCGGTTTATCCCCCGGCCACCCGGGTAGCCAGCCGCCCTACCAGGCCGATGGATCCATCGGCACCACGAAGGCGCGGAAGTGCCTCTCCCGCAGGAGGTCGAGATGACGCAGGGACCCGGCGGTCAGTCACCGCCGCAGCAGCAGTACGGCAGCGGATCGCCGTCGAAGCCGGAAACCGCCAAGGACGAAGCCCGCGAGGTGGCCTCGACCGCCGCCGACCGGGGTGGTGAAGTCGCGCAAACGGCGGCGGACCAAGCGAAGCACGTGGCGGCGCACGCCCAGCAGGAAGCCCGCGACCTGCTCCGCGAGGGCCGGGAGCAGCTGCAGTCGCAGGCGCGGGACGGCCAGCGGAAGGCGGCCGAAAGCCTCCACCAGCTGGCCGGTCAGCTGGAGCGGATGGCGGAGCAGACCGACTCCCCCGGCCTCGCCGGCGACGTCGCGCGCCAGGTGTCCGACCGGACGCGCACGGTCGCCGACTGGCTCGAGCACCGCGAACCCGGTGACCTCCTGGACGAGGTGCGGCGCTTCGCCCGCCGCCGCCCCGGCACGTTCCTGGTCGGCGCGGCCGTCGCCGGGGCCCTCGTCGGGCGGCTCACCCGGGGCGTTGTCGCGCAGCACAAGGAAGAAAGCTCCTCGAACGGCCACGCGGGCGCACCGCAGCCGCACGCCGGGCCGGCCGCGACTCCGGCGGTGCCGCAGCCCGACGCCGGGTACGCGACGCCTGAGCTGGGCATCCCGCAGCCGGGCTACGCGGCCCCCGGCGGGTACAACGCTCCCCAGCCCACCGAAGGCCTGCCGCAGCCGAGCCGTCCGGCCGGGGCTCCGGGCGGGTACAACGCTCCCCAGGCGCCGGACGCCCTTCCGCAGCCGAGCCCCCGCTTCTCCGCGCCGGGGCAGGTGCCGTGATGACCCAGGCACCCGGGCCCGTGCCTCGCGCCGGGGAACCCGTCGACGTCGCCGACAATTCGGTCGGCGAGCTGCTGTCCAACGTGATGAAGGACCTCTCCACCCTGGTGCGGCAGGAAGTGGAGCTGGCGAAGGCCGAAGTGAAGGCCGAGGCGGGCAAGGCCGCGAAGGGCGCGGGCATGCTCGGCGGGGCCGGGTTCGCCGGCTACATGGTCGTGCTGTTCCTCTCCATCGCCCTGTGGCAGGGCTTGGCGAACGTGATGGACGCGGGCTGGGCGGCCCTCATCGTCGCGGTCGTGTGGGTGATCGCCGGCGCCGTGCTCTACGCGACCGGGCGGCGTGAGGTCCGCCGGATCAACCCGAAACCCGAACGCACCGTCGAGACCCTGCAACAGGTCCCCGACGCACTGAAAGGCGAACGACCATGACCGAGCCGGAGCGGATCCGCCGCGAAATCGAAGGCACGCAACGCAATCTCAGCACCGACGTGAACGCCCTCACCGAGAAGGTGACCCCGGGCCGGATCGTCGAACGCCGCATCGGCCGGATGCGCACGGCGGTGGGCAACGCGCGGGATCGCGTCATGGGCACCGCGTCCGATCACGCGTCGACGGCGGGTGACAAGGTGGGCTCGGTCGCGTCGAACGCCCAGGACAAGATGAGCTCCGCCGCCGACGCCGTCAGCGAGGCCCCGCAGTCGATCAAGCGCGGCACGCAGGGCAACCCGCTGGCCGCCGGCCTGATCGCCTTCGGCGCCGGCTGGCTCGTGTCGTCCCTGCTGCCGGCGAGCGAGCCGGAGCGCCGGCTCGCCGGGCAGGCCACCGACCTCGCCCGCGAGCACGTGGCCCCGGTGGCCCAGCACGCGGCCGAGGAACTGAAGGAGAACCTGCGCGAGCCCGTGCAGCAGGCGGCCGAGTCGGTGAAGTCGGAAGCCGCCGACGCGGCGTCCACGGTCAAGGACGAAGCGCAGTCCGCGACCGGCGACGTCACCGATCGCGCCCAGCAGGCGCGGGAAAACGTGCGGTCTCAGAGCTGAGCCGCACGGTTCGGGGCGCGGTCCGCCAGGCCGCGCCCCGGCCCCGTGCCCGGAAAGGAATGCCGATGCCCGCGTACGACCCGCCCGGCGGCGACTCCCTGATGTTCGTGGGGACCGCGACCACGGTGCTCCGGCTGGGCCCCTTCACCCTGCTGACCGACCCGAACTTCCTGCACCGCGGCCAATGGTCCTACTTCGGCCAGGGCCTGTTCTCCCGGCGGCGCACCGAACCCGCGCTGCAGCCGGCGGACCTGCCGCCCCTGACCGCGGTGGTCCTTTCCCACCTGCACGGCGACCACTTCGACCGGATCGCCGCCCGTGAACTGCCCCGCGACACCCCGATCCTCACCACCGAGCACGCGGCCACCCGCCTGCTGCGGCGGGGTTTCCACGCGCCGCTCCCGCTGCCGACGTGGACGACGGAGTCCTTTTCGGACGGTGAGGCGCGGCTGGCGGTGACGTCCGTGCCCGCACGGCACGCCCCGGGCCCGGCCCGGCGGCTGCTCCCGCCGGTCATGGGCAGCGTCGTGGAGTACCGCGCGACGCCGGAGGCCGAGCCGCTGCGCATCTACTTCAGCGGCGACACCGTGCTGCACGACGAACTCCGGACCATCCGCGAGCACTTCCCCGGCCTCGATCTCGCGGTCGTGCACCTGGGCGGCACGCGGGCGTTCGGCGTGCTGGTCACCCTCGACCACCGCGGCGGCGTGGACCTGCTGAACCTGCTCGAGCCCCGGCGCGCGGTCCCGGTGCACTTCGACGACTACGGGCTGTTCCACTCGCCGGTGTCCAACTTCCTGGAGGAAGTCCGCCGTCGCCGTCCGCCGACGAAGGTGCACCTGCTGCAGCGGGGCGAATTCCTGTCGCTGTGATCCCGGTGCCGCCTGGCGGCACCGGAACCAGCGTGTCGAAACCGTTGTCCGTGAACCTGCGCGAACTCGACGACTCCCGGCACGCCGTCGTCGCTGCCGCGGGGATGCGCCTGGAGGCGCGGTGGCCGGGCCTGGAGCGGTCCTACCGGCCGGTGTCGGAGCAGGCAGCGCACGCCGGCGCCGAGGAAACCACGGGAGCCGTCACGGCATCACTCCCCTTTCCCCGTGTTCGTTCACTTCGCCGTCCGTTCACTTCGCCTTCCGGAGCCGCGGAGGAGCTCTCTCCCGCCGCGGGCACTTCGCGGCGAGCAGGCGGACACCGGGACGCCGCCGTGGCGCGCCGACGGCCCCGGGTGGTCGCGGCCGTCCGCGGCGGGCGGCGGGAGCCGGTGGTGGCGGCGGGCCGAAGTTCGCGGCGACGATCGCGTCGAACTCCGCCCGGACCCACGCGGGGTCGGCCAGCACCAGCTCGGCGAACCCGTCGGCGGCGGCCGCACGGGTGATCCTGTCCGGCATCGTCGTTTCACTCCCCGGATCGTCTCGCGATGTCACCAGGTCATGTCCTGCTCTTATTCCTATAGCACCGGACGGAGATCGCTTCAAGTCCTCTGAGGACTTCCCGGCCGGGGCTCCGGTGGGAATTTTTCCGGATGCACCCGAGCGGAGCAGCCGGCGGGCTCCCCGCTCACCGGGTGTCCCCCCGGCCGGGCCCGTTCGGGCGGTCCGGCCTTCGCCGCCTTCCGCCGTTCAGTAACCGTTCAGTACGGCTCCGTACCGGAAACCACTGCGCCGCAACGGTTCCGGACATCGCTTCGGTGGTCAGCGGCGAGGCCGCCGCGTATGGTCGTCCGGCGCGGCCTTGGGAGCGCTCCCAAGACCGGCCCCGACGAAGGAGGACAGCGTGGTTCCCCGACGGATCCGCCCCCGCAAGACCCTGCTCTCCCTGGTGGTGACGGCCGTGACCGCCGTGCTGCTGGGCGGCGTGCTCAGCGGCGTCGCCGACGCGCACGGCTCCGCCACCGACCCGCCTTCGCGCAACTACGGCTGCTGGAACCGCTGGGGCAGCGACTTCCAGAACCCGGCGATGGCGACGAAGGACCCGATGTGCTGGCAGGCCTGGCAGGCCGACCCGAACGCGATGTGGAACTGGAACGGGCTCTACCGCGAAGGCGTCAAGGGCAACCACCAGGGCGCGATCCCGGACGGGACGCTGTGCAGCGGCGGCCGCACGCAGGCGCCCCGGTACAACGCCCTCGACACGGTGGGCGCGTGGCAGATGGCGAACAAGGACAACCGGTTCACCCTCACCATCACCGACCAGGCCCGCCACGGCGCGGACTACCTGCTGGTGTACGTCACCAAGCAGGGCTTCGACCCGGCGACCCAGCCGCTGGGCTGGGGCAACCTCGAGCTGGTCGCCCAGACGGGCCGCCTCGCGCCCGCCGGGCAGTACCAGGTCGCGGTGAACGCGGGCACCCGGACGGGGCGGCACATCGTCTACACCATCTGGCAGGCGAGCCACCTCGACCAGTCGTACTACTTCTGCAGTGACGTGAACTTCTCCGGACGCTGACCGGCCGGGGCCGCGGGGCGCTCCCCCGCGGCCCGCGGTGGCTACCCCGGCGCGTACCGGCCGAACCAGGCCGCGGCCGCGCGCAACGGCACCTCGACCGGCGGGATGCCGGGGTACCAGGCTTTTTCCCATTCGAGCGACACCCAGCCGGACCACTCCCGCAGCAGCTCACCGCACGCGCCGAGCGGAACGGCCCCCTCCCCCGGCGGCACGGGCGTCGGATCCGGTCCACCGGCGACGTCCTTGACCTGGAAGTAGCCGAGGTGGGGGCCGAGCACGGCGAAGGTGTCGGCCGGTTGTTCGCCGGCCCGCCACGGGTGGACGGCGTCCCACAGCACGGCGGCCAGGTCGGGCGCCCCGAACCCGGCGACGAGGCCGAGGGCCGCGGCCCCGGTGGGGTGCGAGTCGTGCGTCTCGACGAGCAGCCGCACCCGGGCTTCCCGCAGGTCGTCGAGCACGGCGGCGATGCGGGGGCGGGCGTCTCCGTCCCCACCGGGGAACACCCGGACGTTCGGAGCGCCGATGCGGTGAGCCAGGGCGATGAGGGCCTTGAGTTCGTCGACGACGGGCCGATCGGCCCCGGGAGCGGCGACTTTCGCGTACCCGGCCAGGCAGGATACGGCCAGGCCTTCGTCGCGCAGCAAGGACCGGACGGCGTCGACGGCGGGGCCGGGCAGTCCTTGGTGGACTTCTTCGTCGGGGTGCACGCGCAGTTCGAGGCCGGCGCAGTGGTGGGCTTGCGCGGTGCGCGCGGCTTCGCGGATGGGGATGCCGGGCATGCCCAGCGTGCTCACGGCGAACTGCCACCCCATGGCCACCCCTCCCGCTTGGCTGGGGCGAGTGTAAGCGCTTTCAGCGGGAGTGGGCACGCCGGTCGGGAGCTCGCGTGGGTTCAGGGGCATTGGCCACGCCATCGGCGGCGGCTTGGGTGTGCTCGCCGGTTGGCGGCCTTGTCTTGCGAGCGCACGAGCCCTTCACATCCGCGGGCGGCGCCGGGCGTGCCCGCTGGCGCTAGCCTCGACTTCTTCACCCGAGCTGGCCGTGTGCCCGCCGGCCGGCGACCTCACCCCGTCGGCGCACGACCCACGCAACTTGGGCAGGCCGATGCCCGCGCCCGTGATCACCTCGGGCGCGGGCATCGGTTCCCGGCTCAGTGAGCCTTGTTCTGGCCGCGGCCCGCGGGGGCGCGGCCGTTCGCGCCGTCGGCGGCCTTGGCCGCCTGCTGGGTGGGCTTCTCGGCCGCCGGCTTGGCCGCCGTCGCCGGGGTCGGCTTCGGGGCCGGCGTCGGCGTGACGGCCGGGGTCGGCGTCGGCGTCGCTGCCGGGGTCGGCTTGACGGCCTCCGCCGTGGTCGCCGTGGTCGCCGTCGGCTTGTCCGCCGGCTTCGCCGGGGCGTTCTGCTCCGCCTCGGCCAGCGGGTTCGGCCGGCGGATCTGGACCACCGCCACGATCGCCGCGGCCACCGCGCCCATGGCCACCAGCCACGGCCAGCGGGCGCGCTTGGTGCGCTCGCCGCGGGCCACGCTCTTGGCCTCCTGGAGCGCCACCGCCAGGTCGCGCTTCGCCGTGGCCACGGTCTTGCGGCGGCGCCGGCCGGACTCGCCCGCCGAGCTCACCACCGTGGCCACCGCCTGAGCCGCCTTGCGGCCCGGGTCGCGCAGCTTCGCCGCGCGGGCCAGGACCTCGTCACGGGCGGCGCCGGAGTTCGTCAGGACGTCACGGCGCGACGACCGCGTGCTCTTGTCGAGGTCCTTGGTCGCCGCGCGGCCGACCTTCGCGAGTTCGTCCTTGCCCTCGGCCAGCTTCCGGTCGGTGATTTCGACCGCCCGCGCGGCCGCGGCCGCGCCCACCCGCGCGGCCTCCGCGGCGAGATCCCGAACGCCGGCCGCCGCCGTCTTCACCGATCGCCCGACCGGGGCGTCGCCCTGGCTCATGTGATCACCTCTCACTCGTCGCAGCAGGCGTCACCTGCTCAGCTCACACCACTGGGCTACCCAGAGAAGGCGCATCCGGAACCTCGGCCACCCGTCGGCGTCACCGACGAGGGGTTTATCGCCGGTCAGGGCCGGTTCTCCCCCCGCCTACTCGGCCGCCATGCGTTCGCGGAGGCTGCGGGGGCGCATGTCCGTCCACACCTCGTCCACGTGGTCCATGCACTCCTGGCGGGTGCCGCGCTTGCCGTCCGGGCGCCAGCCCGCCGGTACCTCCTTGTCCGCCGGCCAGAGCGAGTACTGCTCCTCGTCGTTGACCAGGACCTGGTAGGTGGTTTCGTCGTCCATCGGGTTCCTTTCGTTCACGGGCCGGGTGTTTCTTCGAGTTCGCGGACCTCGGCCACGGCCGGGAAGCCGCGGAGGGTGCCGCTGAACGTCGTCAGGAGGGTGACCGCCGCGATCGCCGCCGTGCACGTCAGCACGGCCGCGGGGCCGGGGAGGAGCTCGATCAGCCAGCCGCCCAGCGCGGGGCCGAGCGCCGCGGCCAGGCCGCCGGCCACGCCCAGCACCCCACCGAGGCGGCCGCGCAGGTGGTCGGGGGTGAACAGCAGCTGGTAGGTGCTGATCGTCGTGTTGGCCGCCGGCGGCAGGAACGCGATCGCCGCGAACAGCGCGCCCAGCACGTATCCACTGTGGATGAACACCGCCAGCGGCGTCAGCAGCGTCAGCGCCCAGAAGACGCCGATGATCGTCAGGTACGGGCTCAGCCTGCGGTGCAGATACGGCGCCGCCAGTGCGCCGAGGATCCCGCCCGCGCCGAGCATCGCGGCCATCACGCCGATCTCGCCCGAAGGCACGCCGCGGTCGTTGGCGAGCACGATGATCACCAGGTAGTAGGCGGAGAAGAACAGGTTCAGGCTGATCACGCACAGGGACGTGACGCGCAGCCGCGGCTGCTGCCACACCCAGCGCAGGCCTTCGAGGATCTCCCGGCCCAGGTGCGCCGCCGGACGCCCCGCCTGCTGGTCCGGCCGGTCGGGCAGCCGCACGAACAGCAGCGAGACGAACGCGAAGAGGTGGGCGAACACGTCGAACACGAACGGCACCAGCCGGCCGACGGCGAACAGGAACCCGCCGAGCGCCGTCCCCGACAGCTGGCCCGCGCTCGTCCGGGCCGCGTTCATCGCCACCGCGCCCGGCACCTGGTCCTCCGGGACCAGCCGCGGCAGGCTCGCCTCCTCGGCCGGTTCGAACAGGGCCCGGCAGAGGCCCATCACGACCGCGACGGCGACCAGCAGCCCGACCCCGGCCGCGTCCCAGAACAGCGCGAGCACCAAACCGGCGGCCGCGACCGCCTGCACGGCCTCGCAGGCGAGCATGATCCGCTTGCGGTGCCAGCGGTCCACCAGTGCCCCGGCGGGCAGCCCGGCCACCAGCTGGGCGACCGCGACGGCGCCCAGCACGAGCCCGGACTGCGCGGCCGACCCGGTGATCGCCAGCACCAGCAGCGGGAACGCGATCGTCGTGGTGCTGAACCCGGCTTCGGAGACGACCTGGCCGGTCCACAGCAGCCGGTAGTCGCGGTTGCGGCGAAGACCGCCGCCGTGGCCACCCCGCCGCCCGTCGACAGCCTGCGCGGAACGCCCGGCGTCGGATGGTTCGCGCGGCGCGGACCGCGCCCTGTCGGATGCCTCCTCGCTCATGCGTCCTCCCCCCGGCAGTCGGCGGCGATGGCGTGCAGGGCGTCGGCGAAGCTCGTGGCGACCGCCTCGACCGTGGTGCGGTCGTGCAGGTCCGGCCGGTAGTACCAGGAGAACTCGAGCCGGCCCTCCCGCACGCCGCCGACGACCTCCAGCACGTGCGCGGGCTGGTTCGCCGGGTCCTGCTCCCGGCCGACCGGCGGGTGCGCGCGCAGGTAGAGCCCGCCGCCCGCGGTGGCGTTCTCGCCCTGGCCCAGGTAGTTGAACGCCACCTGTGGCCCGGTTCGGCCCAGGTCCGGGTCCCGGTAGCAGCGCAGGGCGCCGTGGGAGAACCCGTTGCCGGGCACCGCGCGCAGCTGCCGCCGCACCGACTTGACCAGCTGCCGCCAGCCCGCGTCCGGGTCGACCGTGAGCGCCACCGGGTACAGCGTGGTGAACCAGCCGACCGTGCGGGACAGGTCGACGTCGTCGAGGATCTCCTCGCGGCCGTGGCCTTCCAGGTCGACCGCCACCGCGGGCTCCCCCGTCCAGCGGGTGAGCGCGCGGGCCAGCGCGGTCAGCAGGACGTCGTTGATCCGCGTGCGGTAGGCACCCGGAGCCAGGTGCAGCAGGGCGTCCGTGTCCCGCTCGTCGACGGCGACCGCCACCAGCTCGGGCGGGGACGGCGGCGCGCCGGTCCGGTCGAGCGGGACCGCGCACCCGGGCAGCTCCCGCGCCCAGTGCTCGCGCTCGGCGTCGAAGCCGCCGGCTTCGACGAACTCGCGCAGCCGGTGCGCCCAGTCCCGGAACGACGTCGTCTTCGCGCCCAGGTCGGCCTTTTCGCCCGCCTGGATCTGCCGGTAGGCCCGTTCCAGGTCCTCCAGCAGGATGCCCCACGACACGGCGTCGACCACCAGGTGGTGCGCGGCCAGGAACAGCCGGGGGTTCCCGCCGTCGCCGGGCTCGGCCAGCAGCGCCCTCAGCTGCGGCGGCCGGGCGAGGTCGAAGCTCGCCTGCGCCTCGTCCGCGGCCCGCTCCAGGCCCGCGGTGGACACCGTGCGCAGCACCGGGCCGGGTTCGACGGGCGCGTTGTGCTGCGTCCAGCCGTCCGCGGTCCGGACGAACCGCAGGCGCAAGGCGTCGTGGTGCGCGATGACGGCGTCGAGGGCCTGCCGCAGCGCCTCTTCGTCCACCGGGCCGTCGAGCTCCACGAGCACCGACTGGTTGAAGTGCGCGGGGTTGGCCGGTTCCGAGTCGAGGAACCACCACTGGATCGGCGTGAGCGGCACGTCGCCGACGACCGCCTCACGCTCTTCCACGCCCGCTTCGGCCGGGGTGACGACGGCGGCCAGCTCGGCGACCGTCTGGTGGGTGAACAGGTCCTTCGAGCGCATCGCCAGGCCGGCCTGCCGGGCCCGGTGCACGACCTGGATGCTCAGGATCGAGTCGCCGCCGAGCTCGAAGAAGTTGTCCGCCGCGCCGACGCGGTCGAGGCCCAGCACCTCGGCCCAGATCTTCGCCAGCAGCTCCTCGGTTTCCGTGCGCGGGGCCACGTACTCCGCGGTCCGCAGCGCCTCCGGGTCCGGGGCGGGCAGGGCCCGGCGGTCCACCTTGCCGTTCGGCGTCATCGGCACCGCGTCCAGCGGCACGAACGCCGACGGCACGAGGTGGTCCGGCAGGGTTTCGCCCAGGTACGAGCGCAGCTCCCCGACTTCGCCGACGACGTAGGCGACGAGCCGCTTGTGCCCGTCGGTCTCGTGGACGGCCACGACCGCGTCCCGCACCGAGGGGTGCCGCCGCAGCCCGGCCTCGATCTCGCCGAGCTCGATCCGGAAGCCGCGGATCTTGACCTGCTCGTCGGCCCGCCCGACGAACTCCAGGTCGCCCTCGGCGGTCCGGCGGACGACGTCCCCGGTCCGGTACATCCGCGAACCCGGCTCGCCGAACGGGTCGGCGACGAACCGGTCCGCGGTCAGGCCGGGCCGGTTCAGGTACCCGCGGGCCAGGCCGAGGCCGCTGACGTACAGCTCGCCCGCCGTCCCGATCGGCACCGGCCGCAGGGCCGCGTCCAGGACGTGCACCCGCGTGTTCGGGATCGGCCTGCCGATCGGCGGTGTCCCGCCCGGCGCCAGCGGCTCGCTCCACGAGGTGACGACGGTGGATTCCGTCGGCCCGTAGGCGTTGATCATCCGGCGGCCGGGCGCCCACCGGTCCACCAGCGCGGCCGGGCAGGCGTCCCCGCCGACGACGACCGTGCGGAAGTCCGGCAGCGGCTCGTCGGGGACGGTCGCCAGCGCGACCGGCGGGATCAGCGCGTGGGTGATCCGCCGCTCCCGCAGCACGTCGGCGAGCGGGGCCCCGACCAGCGGGCCGTCCGGCGGCGGCACGACGAGCGCCGCGCCGGCGGGCAGGGACGCGCACAGCTCGAGGATCGACGCGTCGAAGCTCGGCGAGCTGAACGCCAGCACGCGGTCCCCGGCGCGCACGTCGAAGTGCCGGGCTTCGGCGGCGGCGAAGGAGGCCAGCCCGGCGTGCGACACCACGACGCCCTTGGGCCGCCCGGTCGAGCCGGACGTGTAGATCACGTACGCCGCCTGCGCGGGGTCGATCGGCACGTCCAGGTTCGTGTCGGCGAACTCGGTGGCCGCCGGTTCGGTGTCCACCACGAACACCGGGGCCGAGTCCCGCAGCATGAACTCCACCCGCTCGGCGGGGTAGGCCGGGTCGACGGGCAGGAACGCGGCGCCGGTCTTCGCCACGGCCAGCTCGGTGACGACGAGCGCGGCCGACCGCGGCAGCCGGACGGCGACGATCCGCTCCGGGCCGGCGCCCCGGTCCACGAGCAGCCGCGCCAGCCGGTTCGCCCGGGCGTTCAGCTCGGCGAAAGTGTATTCGCCGCCCTCGAAGAGCAGCGCGGGCGCGTCCGGGGTGCGTTCGGCCTGCGCTTCGAGCAGCTGGCCCAGCGAAGCCGGCGGGACGGCGTGCGCGGTGTCGTTCCACGCCCGCAGCCGGTCCAGCTCGGCCTGCGGCAGCATCGGCAGCGCGGTCATCGGCCGGTCCGGCTCCGCGACGAGCGTGGCCAGCAGCGTCCGCAGCCGGTCCGCCAGCCGCTCGATCGTCGTCGCGTCGAACAGGCCGGTGTTGTAGTTGACGGCGCCGCGCAGCGCGCCCTCGTCCTCCTCGAACTGCAGGAGTAGATCGAAGTTCGCCGACACCGCCGGCAGCGGCTCCTCCCCCGCGACCAGGGTGCTGCCGCCGGGCCGGTCGCCGGTGTTCTGCAGCACGACCATGGCTTGGAACAGCGGGGTCCGGCTCGCGTCGCGCACCGGCTGGACCGCGTCCACCACCCGCTCGAACGGCACGTCCTGGTGGGCGAAGGCGTCGAGCACCGTTTCGCGCACCGTACCCAGGAACTCGCGGAAGGGCCGCCGGGCGTCCACTGTGGACCGCAGGACCAGGGTGTTGACGAAGAAGCCGACCAGCCGGTCCAGCTCCGGCCGCTCCCGCCCGGCCGTGACCGTGCCGACGGCGACGTCGTCCTGGCCTGCCCACTGGGCCAGCAGCACCTGGCAGGCGGCCACCAGGGTCATGAAGAGGGTGCCGTCGTGGGCGCTCGCCAGCTCGCGCAGCCCGGCCGCGACCTCGGCGGGGACGTCGAAGCCGAGCCACTCCCCCTCGGTCGTGCGGACCGGGGGCCGCGGCCGGTCGGTGGGCAGCTCGAGCGGCGAGAGCCCGGCGAGGCGCTCGCGCCAGTGGTCGAGCTCGCCGGCCAGCCGGGAACCGCCGAGGTAGTCCCGTTGCCACGCGGCGAAGTCCGCGTACTGCACCGGCAACGGCGGCAGCTCGGGTTCCTCTCCGCGGACGTAGGCGGCGTAGCACGCGTCCAGCTCGGTGGCCAGCACCCCGGACGACCAGCCGTCGGTGACGATGTGGTGCAGCACCAGCAGGAGCACGTGGTCGCCGGGCCCCCGCCGGAACAGGCGGGCCCGCAGCAGCGGCCCGGTGCGCAGGTCGAACGGCCGCAGGGCCTCGCGCGCCAGTGCTTCTTCGGCGAAGTCTTCGACCGGCAGCTCGACGCGGGAGGGCTCGAGCACGAACTGGACGCCGCGGCCGTCGACCGCGCCGAACGTCGTGCGCAGCGACTCGTGCCGCGTGACGAGCGTGTCGAGGGCCCGCCGCAGCGCGTCGACGTCGAGCTCGCCGCGCAGGCGCAACGCCGTGGGCGAAAGGTATTCCGTGCCGCCCGGCTCGAACTCGTCGAGGAACCACAGCCGCTGCTGGGCGAACGACAGCGGCAGCGCGCCGTCGCGCGGCACGACCGGGATCGGCTCGGCGGTGGCCTGCCCGGCGGGCAGCTCGGCGGCGAACCGGCCGAGCGTCGGGGCCGTGAACAGCGCCCGCGGCGAGACTTCGACGCCGAACTCCGCCCGCACCCGCGAGACGATCCGCATGCTGAGGATCGAGTCGCCGCCCAGCTCGAAGAAGCTGTCGGTGACGCCGACGCGGTCGACGCGCAGGACGTCGGCCCAGATCGCGGCCAGCCGCCGTTCGGCGTCGGTCCGCGGCGCGACGTACTCGGCGGCGGCGTCCCGTTCCGGTGCGGGCAGCGCGCGCCGGTCGATCTTGCCGTGGCGGGTCAGGGGCAGCGCGTCGAGCGCCACGAACACGGTCGGGACCAGGTGGTCCGGCAGGCGCTCCCGCAGCCAGGCGCGCAGGCCGCGGGTCTCGCCGACGACGTAGGCGACGAGCCGGCCGTCGCGGGCCACCACCGTGGTGTCGGCGACCGCGGGGTGCCGCCGCAGGGCGGCTTCGACCTCGCCGGGCTCGACGCGGAAGCCGCGGATCTTGACCTGCTCGTCGACGCGGCCGAGGTAGTCGAGGCGTCCGCCGTCGGTCCAGCGGACGCGGTCGCCCGTGCGGTACATCCGGCCGCCCGGCGGCCCGAAGGGGTCGGCGACGAACCGGGCGGCGGTCAGGCCCGGCCGGTTGAGGTAGCCGCGGGCGAGCTGGACGCCGGCGAGGTGCAGCTCGCCGGGCATGCCGTCGGGCACCGGCTCGCCCGCCGCGTCCAGCACGTAGGCGCGCAGGTTGGCCAGGGGCCGCCCGATCAGCGGCCGGTCGCCGGCCACCCGGGTGAACACGGCGTCCACAGTGGACTCGGTGGGCCCGTAGAAGTTGTACGCCGCCGTCCCGGACGCGGCCAGTTCGTGCCACAGCGCCTCGGTGAGGGCCTCGCCGCCGAGCATCAGGTACCGCGGGCGGTGCTCGCCGCGCAGCAGGCCGGCGGGCAGCAGCTGGTGCACGTAGGACGGCGTCACGTCGAGGAACTCGACGCGGTGCTCGTGCACGTACCGGGTCAGGGCGGCCGGGTCGAGCCGGGTGTCGTCGTCGATCACGTGCAGCTCGTGCCCGTCCGCCATCAGCAGCGGGCCCTCCCAGGACGTGTCGAACGACAGGGCCGCGGTCAGCGCGACGCGCATCCGCTCCCGCCCGAACACCGTCCGGTGGCTGGCCAGCAGGTTGACCAGCGCGGCGTGCTCGACGACGACGCCCTTGGGCGTGCCGGTCGAGCCCGAGGTGTAGATGACGTACGCGGCGTTGGACGCCGTCGCGCGCGTTCCGGCCGCCGGGAGCTCCTCGCCTTCGCGCGCGCCGCCGAGCACGACCGCCGGCCGCGCGTCGGCCAGCAGCAGCCGGATCCGCTCCGGCGGCAGCCCCGGGTCCACCGGCAGGTACACCGCCCCCGCCTTGAGCACGGCGAACAACGCGATGACGGCCTCGGCCGAGCGCGGCAGCATGACGGCCACCACCCGCTCCGGCCCGGCGCCCCGCTCCACCAGCTCCGCGGCCAGCTTCGACGCGCGCGCGTCGACCTCGGCGAAGTCCAGGGCGGTGTCGCGGAAGACCAGCGCGGTCTCGTGCGGGATGCGCCCGGCGGTCGCTTCGAAGACGTCCAGGATCGTGCCCGCCGGGACGTCGGCGCGCTCGCCGGCGCCCGCGGCCAGCAGCCGGGTCCGCTCGTCCGGCGTCAGCGGGGACACCGCCCCGACGCGGCGGTCCGGGTCGGCGACGATCGCGCGGACCAGGCCGGCGAGCTGCTCGGCCAGCCGGCGCGCGGTGGCCGCGTCGAACAGCCGGGGGTCGTAGGACAGCTCGAGCCCGAGCCGCTCGTGCAGGTAGGCGGTGAGGTTGAGCGGGAAGCTGGTCGTGTCGAGGGAGTCGACGTCCAGCACCCGGACGCCGTCCTGCCCGCTGTCCTCGATCGGGTAGTTCTCGAAGACCACCACGCTGTCGAACAGCGACGTGCCCGCGGGGACCGCCGTGAACCCCTGCAGCTGGGAAAGCGCAAGGAAGTCGTACCGGCGGGCGTCCGCCTGCCGCGCCTGGACCGCGCGCAGCCACTCCCCGACGGGCCGGGAGTCCTCGACCTCGATCCGGGTCGGCACGGTGTTGATGAACATCCCGATCATCGCCTCGACGCCGGGCAGCTCGGCCGGGCGCCCGGACACCGTGGTGCCGAACAGGACGTCGGAGTCCCCGCTGTAGCGCGCGAGGAGCAGCGCCCACGCGCCCTGCACGACGGAGTTGACGGTCAGCGCCGCCGCCTTCGCCGTCTCGTGCAGCCGGGCCGACTCCGCCGGGGACAGCTCGACCAGCACCGCCTCGGCGGACTCGGCGCGGTGGGCCTCCTGCGGCCGGTGGTCGTAGGGCAGGGGCGTCGGCGCGGCGAAGCCGTCGAGCGCCTCGCGCCAGTGGTTCTCCGCCTCGGCGCGGTCCTGCTCGGCGAGCCAGCCGAGGTAGTCGCGGAACGGCCGCCGGGGCGCCAGCTCCGCGGCGCGTCCTTCGACGATGGCGGCGTACTGCTCGCACACCTCGCCGAACACCTGCGCGGTGCTCCAGCCGTCGAGCAGGACGTGGTGCGAGGTCCACAGCAGCTGCACCTCGTCGTCGGCGACGCGGGCGATCGCCAGGCGCATCAGCGGCGGGGCGGTCAGGTCCATGCCCGCGGCCAGGTCGGCGGCCAGCAGCTTCGCCAGTTCCGCCTCCTGGGCGTCCGGAGTCAGACCGCGCCAGTCGTGGTGGGCGACCGGCACCCGGACCTCCCGGTGCACCCGCTGCACGGGCTCGTCGACGCCGTCCCACACCGTGCTGCTGCGCAGGATCGGCGTGCGGTCGACGACGCGCTGCCAGGCCTCGGCGAGCGCGGCCGGGTCGCCGACCCCGGCCAGCCGCAGCCGGAACTGGTCGAAGTAGGCGTTCGAGCCGTGGTCGACCAGGCTGTGGAACACCATGCCCGCCTGCAGCGGGGTGAGCGGGTAGATGTCTTCGACGTCGCGGCCGTCGCCGGCCAGGCGGTCGACGTCGGCCTGCCCGAGCCGGGCGAGCGGGAAGTCCGACGGCGTGCGCCCCCCGGCCTCCGCGCAGTGCCCGACGATCTCGCGCAGGGCTTGGACGGTCGCCTCGGCGAGCGCCCGGACGGTGGCCTCGTCGTGCACCTCGGCCGAGTACTCCCAGGTGAGGTGCAGTTCCCCGCCTTCGACGACGCCGATGACGTCGAGCAGGTACGGCCGGGTCCCCGCCGGGTCGGCGTCGTGCCCGAGGCCCTCGCCCCGGCCGCGGTACCAGCCGTCGTCGGCGGTCCCGACGTCCCAGCGGCCGTGGTAGTTGAAGGAGATCCGCGGCGCGGGGTCGTCGCGCAGCGCCGCACCGGGCGCGTCGGCCGGGCTCAGGTAGCGCAGGGCCTCGTAGCCGGCGCCCTTGTTCGGCACCGCGCGCAGCTGTTCCTTGACGGACTTGAGGATCTCGCCCCAGTCCTCGCCGGGGACGTCGAGCGCGAGCGGGTACTGGGCGGTGAACCAGCCGATGGTGCGGGACAGCTCGAGCGGCGCGGCGAGCTCCTCCCGGCCGTGGCCTTCCAGGGCCACGACCACGCGCGGGCGGCCCGTCCAGCGGGCCAGCACCCGGCCCAGCGCGCTCAGCAGGACGTCGTTGACCTCGGTCCGGTACGCGCCGGGCACCTCCTGCAGGAGCGCGGTGGTCTCGGCCCGGCCGAGGGTCACCGAGACGTCCCGCGCCGACCCGACGGTGTTGCGGCCGGGGCGGTCGACCGGCAGGTCCGGGTCGGCTTCGCGCAGAACGCCCTGCCAGTACGGCACTTCGCCGTCGAGGCCGCCTCGGCGGACGTGCTCGGCCAGCGAGCGCGCCCAGGAGGTGACCGAGGTGCCGACCGGTTCGAGGGGCTCGCCGCGGTAGGCGCGTTCGAGGTCGCCGAGCAGGACGCGCCACGAGACGCCGTCCATCACCAGGTGGTGGGCGGTGAGGAAGAGCTGCGGCGCGCGGTCGGCGAAGGTGAACAGCACGGCCCGCCACACCGGTCCGGCGGCGAGGTCGAGCGAGGTCTGCGCGCGTTCGGCCTCGGCGTGCATGACGGCGGTGACGTCGTCCACTTCGGACAGGTCGACGTGCCGCAGGAGCTCCGCGGCCTCCGTGGCCGCCGGTTCCTGCTGCCAGGCGCCGTCCGGCCGGGAGAACCGCATGCGCAGCGCGTCGTGCCGTTCGGCGACCCGGGCCAGCGCGGCGGCCAGCCGCGGGGCGTCCACAGAGGACAGGACGACGTGGACGGACATGGTCAGCCGCCACGGCTGTTCGAGGTGCTCGAACAGCCAGGACTGGATCGGGCCGAGCGGGGCGGGCCCGGCGATCTCCGCGGGCGCCGGCGTGGCGGGCCCGGCGACCGCGGCGACGCGGCCGAGCTCGGCGATCGTCTGGTGCCGGAAGAGGTCTTTCGACGTCAGGGCGAGCCCCGCCTGCCGGGCCCGGGCGACGACCTGGATGCTGAGGATCGAGTCGCCGCCGAGGCCGAAGAAGTTGTCTTCGACGCCGACCCGGTCGACGCCGAGCACCGCCGACCACACCTCGGCGAGGACGGTCTCGGCGTCGGTGCGCGGGGCGACGTACCGGGTTTCGGCGCGCGCGCCGGGTTCGGGCAGCGCCCGGACGTCCAGCTTGCCGTTGGCGTTGAGCGGCAGCTTCTCCAGCGGGACGAACACCGCGGGGACCATGTGCGCGGGCAGGGACCGGCCGAGGAACTCACGCAGCGCCGTGGTGCCCGGCACCGATCCGGTGAGGTAGGCGACGAGCCGCTTGGCGTCCCCCGTGCCGTGGGCGACGACGGCGGCCTCGGCCACGTCGGGGTGCGCGATCAGGGCCGCCTCGACCTCGCCGAGCTCGATCCGGAAGCCGCGGATCTTGACCTGCTGGTCGGCCCGGCCGCGGTAGTCGAGCTCGCCGTCGGCGGTCCACCGGAGCAGGTCGCCGGTGCGGTACATCCGGGTGCCCGGGGCGCCGAAGGGGTCGGCGACGAACCGCGACGCGGTCAGGCCGGGCCGGTTCAGGTAGCCGCGGGCCAGGCCCGCGCCGGCGACGTACAGCTCGCCGGTGACGCCGGGCGGCACCGGCACGAGGTCCGCGTCCAGCACGTAGGTCCGCAGGTCCGGGATCGGCACGCCGGCCGTGGCCGGCCCGTCGGCGTCGAGCACCCGGTGGGTGACGTGGACCGTGGTCTCGGTGATGCCGTACATGTTGACCAGCCGCGGGCCGTCCGGGTGCCGGCGGCGCCATTCGGCCAGCCGCGCGGAGTCCAGCGCCTCCCCGCCGAAGATGACGTACCGCAGGCTCAGCGGCGGGGACGGCACGGTGCTCAGCCGGTAGAACGCCGACGGCGTCTGGTTGAGGACGGTCACCCGCTCTTCGGCCAGCAGGGTCAGGAACTCTTCGGGCGAGCGCACGGCGTCCGGCGGGACGACCACGAGCCGGCCGCCGTGCAGCAGCGCGCCCCACAGCTCCCACACCGAGAAGTCGAAGGCGTAGGAGTGGAAGAGCGTCCAGACGTCCCGCTCGCCGAAGCCGAACCAGTGCGCGGTCGAGGAGAACAGCCGGGTCACGTTCGCGTGCGGGATCAGCACGCCCTTGGGCACGCCGGTGGAGCCCGAGGTGTAGATGACGTACGCGGTGTTCTCCGGCAGAGCCCGTACCGCCGGTGCGGTGTCCGGGAAGCCTTCGGCCTCGACGGAGTCGACGACGCACACCGGCCGCGCGTCGGCCAGCGTCGCCTCGATCCGCGCCGCCGGGTACGCGGGGTCGATCGGCAGGTACCCGGCGCCGGACTTCAGCACCGCGAGCACCGCCACGACCAGGTCGGCCGAGCGCGGCAGGCGCAGCGCCACCAGCTCCTCCGGACCGGCGCCCTCGGCGATCAGCCGATGGGCGAGGCGGTTGGCGCGGCGGTCCAGCTCGCGGTAGGTCAGCCGGGTGGTCCCGCTCGTCACCGCGGCGGCGTCCGGGGTGCGCGTCACCTGCGCGGCGAACAGCTCCGGCAGCGTCGGCGCCGGCTCGGCGACGGCTTTGCCGTTCCACTCCGCGAGCACGAGGTCGCGCTCGGCGGCGGTCGTCCAGGGCAGCCGGGCCAGCGGCCGGTCCGGCGCCGCCGCGATGCCGTCCAGGAGGGTGCGCAGCCAGCCGGTCAGCCGCTCGATGGTGGCCGCGTCGAACAGGTCGGTGTTGTAGTTGACGAGCGCGTCGAGCCGGCCGGCCGTCTCCTGGAAGTGGACCATCAGGTCGAACCCGGCCGTCACGACCGGCGGCGCCAGCTCTTCGGCGTCGAGGCCGGGCAGGGCGGGCCGGGCGTCCGGGGTGTTGTGCAGCACGACCATCACCTGGCACAGCGGCGTGCGGCTGGTGTCGCGCTCGGGCTGCAGGTCGTCGACGACGCGGTCGAAGGGGACGTCCTGGTGGGCGAAGGCGTCCAGCACCGTGTCGCGCACCTCGTCGAGGAAGGCGCCGAACCCGCGCCGGAGGTCCACTGTGGACCGCAGGACGAGGGTGTTGACGAAGAAGCCGATCAGCCCTTCCAGCTCGGTGCGCTCGCGGCCGGAGACGACCGTGCCGACGGCGACGTCGGATTGGCCCGACCACCGGGCGAACAGCAGCTGGCAGGCGGCGAGCAGCGTCATGAACAGCGTGCCGCCGTGGGCCCGCGAGAGCTCCTTGAGCCGGGCGGTGGTGCCGGCCGGAACGGTGAACTCGTGCAGCGCGCCGTTCTTCGTGCGGACCGCCGGGCGCGGCCGGTCGGTGGGCAGGTCCAGCACCGGGACGCCGTCGAGGCGGTGGCGCCAGTAGCTGAGCTGGCCGTCGAACTCGGTGCCGTCGAGGCGGTTGCGCTGCCAGACCGCGTAGTCGGCGTACTGCACCGGCAGGGCCGGCAGCGCCGGCTCCTCGCCGCGGGCGAACGCGGCGTAGCAGGCGGCCAGCTCGGCCAGCAGCACACCCGAGGACCAGCCGTCGGTGACGATGTGGTGCAGCACCAGGGTGAGCACATGGTCGCCGGGGGCCAGCCGGGTGAGCGCGGTGCGCAGCAGCGGGCCGGTGTGCAGGTCGACGGGCCCGCCCGCGGCGGCCAGCGCCGAGGCCAGGTCGCCGTCGCGCACGGGAACTTCGACCGCGTACGGCGGGTGGACGACCTGGACACCGCGGCCGTCGACGGTCGCGAAGGTGGTGCGCAGGGACTCGTGCCGGGCGACCAGCGCGGTGAGCGCGCGGTTCAGCGCGCCGACGTCCAGGTCGCCGCGCAGCCGCAGCGCGGTCGGCGACACGTATTCGGTGCTGCCGGGCTCGAACTCGTCGAGGAACCAGAGCCGTTGCTGGGCGAAGGAAAGCGGCGCTTCGAACCGGCCGCCGTCGCGCCGCAGGACCGCGATCGGCGCCTGCGGCGCGGCCGCGTCCGGCAGCTGCGCGGCCAGCCGGGCCGGCGTCGGGGCGGTGAAGACGAGCCGGGCCGGCACGTCGGCGCCGAGGGCGTCCCGCAGCCTCGCCACGACCCGGATGCCGAGCAGCGAATCGCCGCCCAGGTCGAAGAAGTCGTCGTCGACGCCGACCCGGGCGACGCCCAGGACGTCGGCCCAGACCTCGGTGACCAGCCGTTCGCGCTCGTCCCGCGGGGCGACGTACCGGGTCGACGCGGCCAGCTCCGGCTCCGGCAGCGCCCGCCGGTCCAGCTTGCCGTGCCGGGTCAGCGGCAGGCGGTCGAGGGCCACGAAGGCGGCCGGCACCAGGTGGGCGGGCAGGACCTCGGTGAGCGCGGCCCGCAGGGCGGCGGGTTCGGCGTCGCCGACCACGTAGGCGACGAGCCGGCCGTCCCGCGCGTCCACCGCGGCGTCGGTGACGCCGGCCTGGGCGCGCAACGCCGTCTCGACCTCGCCCGGCTCGATGCGGAAGCCGCGGACCTTGATCTGGTCGTCGACGCGGCCGAGGTGCTCCAGCTGCCCGTCGGCGGTCCAGCGGGCCCGGTCGCCGGTGCGGTACAGGCGCGTGCCAGGCGGGCCGAACGGGTCCGCGGTGAACCGGTCCGCGGTCAGGCCCGGCCGGCCGAGGTAGCCGCGGGCCAGCTGGGCCCCGGCGAGGCACAGCTCGCCCGGTACCCCCGGCGGGACCAGCCGCAGGTGCTCGTCGAGGACGTACGCCGTGACGTTGCCGATCGGCCTGCCGATCAGCGGCCGGTCGCCGGTCACCGGCGCGCGGGTGGCGTCCACAGTGGACTCGGTCGGGCCGTAGTAGTTGTGGGCGGCCGTGTCCGCCTCGGCCAGCTCGCGCCACAGGCCCGGGCTGAGCGCTTCGCCGCCGACCATGAGGAACCGCGGGCGGTGCTCGCCGGTGAGCAGCCCGGCGGGCAGCAGCTGCCGCAGGTAGGACGGGGTCACGTCGAGGAAGTCGACGCGCTCGTCGCGGACGTAGCGGGTCAGCGCGGCCGGGTCGAGGCGGGTGTCCTCGTCGATGAGGTGCAACTCGTGCCCGTCCGCCATCAGCAGCGGGCCCTCCCACGAGGTGTCGAACGACAGGGTCGCGGTGAGCGCGACGCGCAACCGGTCGCGGCCGAACACCGTGCGGTGGTCGGCCAGCAGGTTCACCAGGGCCGCGTGCTCGACGACGACGCCCTTGGGCGTGCCGGTCGAGCCGGAGGTGTGGATGACGTAGGCGGCGTCCGACGGCCGGGGCCCGGCCGGTCTCGCTCCGCCGGTGGGCACCGTGGTGCCGTCGAGCACGGCCACCGGCCGGGTGTCGTCGAGCAGGACGCGGATCCGGTCCGCGGGCAGCCCGGGGTCGATCGACAGGTGCACCGCGCCCGCCTTGAGGACGGCGAACAGCGCGACGATCGCGTCGGCCGACCGCGGCAGCAGCACGGCGACGACCCGGTCCGGCCCGGCGCCGCGGGCGGCGAGGTCCGCGGCGAGCGCGTCGGTGCGGGCCGCGAGTTCGGCGAAGGTCAGCCGGACGCCGCCGCAGACGAGCGCGGTGGCCTCGGGCCGGGTCCGCGCCTGGTGGTCGAGGAGGTCGACGACCGTCGTGCCGGGAACGTCGAGGTCCCGCTTTCCCCACGAAAGCAGCTGCCGTTCTTCGGCTTCGGTGGTGAGCGGCAGGTCGGCGATCCGACGGCCGGATCCGGCCGCGATCCCGGCCAGCAGCCGCAGCAGGTGGGCGGTCAGGCGGTCGATGGTGGCCGCGTCGAACAGCTCGGTGCTGTACTCGACGAGCCCGGCGAGCCGGCCGCCGGACTCCTCGAACTCCACCGTCAGGTCGAAGTTCGACGAGTCCCGCGGCACCTCGGCCGGTTCGGCGGCGAGCCCGGGGAAGGCCGGCCCGGCGCCGCCGACGCTGTGCAGCAGCACCATGACGTCGAACAGCGGGTTGCGGCCGGGGTCGCGCCCGGCGTGCACGGCGTCGACCAGTTCCTCGAAGGGCACGTCGTCGTGGGCGAAGGAGTCGAGCACGGTCTGGCGCGTGCGGTTCAGGTGCTCGGTGAACGGGACCGAGGTGTCCACGGCCGAGCGCAGCACGACGGTGTTGACGAAGAACCCGACGACCCGCTGCAGCTCCGGCCGGTCGCGGCCCTGCACGACGGTGCCGAGCGCGATGTCGTCCTGCCCGGTGTAGCGCGCGAACAGCGCCTGACAGGCGGCGACGAGCACGGTGAACAGCGTCGTCTCCGCCGTCCGGGCCAGCTCGGCGAGCCGGGCGGCCACGTCCGCGGGGACGGCGAACTCGTGCACCGCGCCGGCGGTGCCGCGGGTGGCCGGGCGCGGCCGGTCGGTGGGCAGGTCCAGCGGGGTGACGCCGGCGAGCTGCTCCTTCCAGTAGTCCAGCCCGGCGGCCCGGGTCGGCCGGTCGTGCTGCCACACCGCGAAGTCCGCGTACTGCAGCGGCTGGGGCGGCAGCTCGGCGCGTTCGCCGTCGCGGTAGAGCAGGCCGAGCTCTTCGGTGAGCACGCCCATCGACGCGCCGTCGGTGGCGATGTGGTGCACGCACACCAGCAGCACGTGCTCGGCCGGGGACAGGCGCAGCAGCACCGCGCGCAGCAGCGGCCCGCGGGCCAGGTCGAACGGCCGGGCGTACTCGGCCCGCAGCACGGCGCCGAGGTCGTCCGGGGCGACGTCCACCACGGGCAGCGCCACCTCGTACGGCGGCCGGACGTGCTGGACCGGCTCGCCGTCGACCTCGGTGAACGTCGTGCGCAGGGGTTCGTGCCGGGCGACCAGCAGGCGCAGCGCGGTGGCCAGCGCGCCGGGGTCGAGCGTCCCGGTGAGGCGCAGCGCGATCGCGCTGTTGTACTCCGGGTCGTCCGGCCGGAGCCGGCTGAGGAACCACAGCCGGCGCTGGGCCGAGGACAGCGGGAGCGGGCGGGAACGGTCGGCGGCGGCCGGGATCTCCGGCGCCGGTGCGGCCGTTCCCGCCATCCGCGCCCGCAGCACCTCCCGCAGGTGGGCGGGCAGTGCCGCGATGCGGTCCTGTCGGGACGAGGTCATGGGACGTCCTCACGCTTCCTGGTCGGAGGCGAGGCTTTCGAGCTCGCCCAAGATGAGTTCCTCGACCGTGCCGGCCAGCCCGGCGACCGTGCGCGCGGTCAGCACGTCGGCCGGGGTGATCCGCACGGCGAACAGCGCACTGGCCTTGGCCGCGATGTGCAGGCTCCGCAGCGAATCCCCGCCGAGCGCGAAGAAGCTGTCTTCGGCGCCGACGCGCTCGGCGCCGAGCACCTCGGCCCAGATCGCCGCGAGCGCGCGTTCGGTGTCCGTCTCCGGTTCGACGTGGCCGGTCGCCGGTCCGGCCGGGGCGGGCAGCGCGCGCCGGTCGAGCTTCCCGTTGGCGCTGACCGGAAGCCGGTCCAGCGCCACGAACGCCGTGGGGACGAGGTAGTCCGGCAGCGACCGGGCCAGGAACTCCCGGAGCGCCGCGTCGTCCACATCGGACACCACGTACGCCACCAGCTGTTTCACGCCCGGCTGGTCCTCGCGGACCACGACCGCGGCCTGCGCGACGTCCGGGTGCCGGGCCAGCGCGGCCTCGACCTCGCCGGGCTCGACCCGGAACCCGCGGAGCTTGACCTGGTCGTCGACCCGGCCCAGGAACTCCAGCTCGCCTTCGGCGGTCCAGCGGACGATGTCGCCGGTGCGGTACATCCGCGCCCCCGGCGGGCCGGCGGGATCGGCGACGAACCGGTCGGCGGTCAGTCCGGGCCGGCCGCGGTAGCCGCGGGCCAGGCCGGCGCCGGCCAGGCACAGCTCGCCGGGCACGCCCGGCGGGACCGGCCGCAGGTCGGCGTCGAGCACGCGGGCGCGCATCCCGTCCAGCGGACGGCCGATCGGGATCCGGTCCGGGACCACCTCGGCCATCGGGTGGGCCGTGGCGAAGGTGGTCGTCTCGGTCGGGCCGTAGCCGTCGACGACCCGCAGGCCGGGACACGCGGCCAGCACCCGCCGCACCGCGGCCGCGGGGACGACGTCGCCGCCGGTCCAGACCTCCCGCAGGCCGGCGAAGCAGTCCGGCGTCTCCTGCGCGAGCACCCGGAACAGCCCGGCGGTGACCCACATCGCGGTCACCCCGTGCTCGCGGACGAGCTCCCGCAGCGCCGGCGCGTCCACGCCCTCGCCCGGACCGACGACGACGCGGCCGCCGTTCAGCAGCGGCACCCACAGCTCGTACGTCGTGGCGTCGAAGGCCAGCGGCGAGTGCAGCAGGACGCGGTCGTGCGCGCCGCCGCGGAAGCGGCGGTCGGCGGCCAGCGCGGCGACATCGCGGTGGCGCACCGCGACGCCCTTGGGGATCCCGGTGGACCCGGAGGTGTACATGACGTAGGCCAGCTGGTCGGGGTCGACGGCCACCGCCGGGTCGGTGCCGGGCTCATCGTCCACAGAGGACAGCAGCACGGTGCTCGCGAACGGGTACTCCGCCTCGGCGACGACGAACCGGACCCCGTCGAGCAGCAGGCGCTGCCGCTCGGCCGGCGCGCGGGTGTCCAGCGGGAGGTAGGCCCCGCCCGCCTTGACCACGGCCAGTTCGGCCACCACGGCGCCGGCGCCGCCGACGGCGAGCCCGACCGGCTCCTCCGGCCGCAGCCCGAGGCCGACCAGCCGGTTCG
>NZ_JMQI01000012.1 GCF_000695625.1 Amycolatopsis rifamycinica | reverse complement strand
CCGAGCGGCACTTTCACGTGAAAGTGCCGCTCGGGGGGTCGAGGGCGGGGTCATCGGCGGCGGAACCGTTCGGCGAGGGCCGGGTCGGACTCCCACCAGAGCGCCGACGCCGGCGCTTCGTCCAGCTGGGTGTCGATCTGCTTCGCACGCCGTTCGTCGTCGCGGGCCCAGCGCACGAACAACGCGACGACGAACGGCAGGCCGGCGACGTCGCCGCCGATCCACAGCACGCCCGCGCCGATGATCTGGTCGGTGCGCGGGTCCGGGCCCCGGCCCGGGTGCGCGGCCGCGTAGTGCGCCGGGGCGAGCAGCGGGCCGAGCCACAGCACCAGGCCGAGGGCGCCGTCGAAGATCACCTCGGTGAACGCGATCCACACCGACACCAGGTGCGGGTCCGCCCGCGGCGTCGGGTCGAGGCCCAGGCGCGTCCAGAAATAGCCGAACCCCGCGCCGGTCAGCACTACCCGGACGAGGCCGTCCACCAGCGAAGAGCGCAGCGTGAGGTCGTAGAGCGGGGTCAGGTACAGCACCAGCACCGGCGCGACCAGCACGACGGTGACGACCGGCGGGAACGTCAGCGCCCGCGCCACCCGACCGCGGCCGTGGCGGCGCAGCCACCGGGCCGGGACCGTGTCCAGGAGCAGCCGGATGGGCGCGCCCAGGGCGAGCAGCAGCGGCGTGATCATCAGCAGCGTGACCGTCTGCACCGCGCGGACCCAGAAGAACGTCGTGTCGTAGACCGCCAGCGGTGAGCAGGTGACGACGACGATCGTCGCGAGCCCGGCCAGGAACGCCGTCGTGCGGCCCGGTGGCCAGCCGCGGTGGCGGGCCGCGCGGACGTAGAGCGTGCCCGAGACGAGCACGCCGAGGACCGCCGGAGCGTCGAACGTGAGCGGCACGTCAGACCGCGAAGAAGAGCAGGCTGCCGATTCCGGCGACCACGCAGTAAATGGCGAACGGGGTCAGAGTACGCGTTTCGAAGTATCCGGTGAGGAATCGGACAGAAATGTACGAAGCGACGCCGGCGATGACGCTGCCGACGAGCGCGGGACCGAGCGAAGCCTGGTTTTCCGGAGCGAACAGCGTCGGCATCTTGAGCACGCCCGCGGCGAGGATCACCGGCGTCGCGAGCAGGAAGGCGAACCGGGCCGCGTCCTCGTGACCCAGCCCGCGGCGCAGGCCGGCGACCATCGTGATGCCCGAGCGGCTGATGCCCGGCAGCAGCGCGAGGATCTGCGCCGCGCCGATCAGCACCGCCTCGCCGGCGCGCAGCTTCGCCAGCCGGACGTCGGTCGCCTCTTCGACCGAAACCGCCCGCATGACCAGGGTGTCCTCCGCCGAAAGGTCCACAGTGTCCGCTTCTTCCGCCGGCTTGCGCCGGGAGAACTTCTCGGCGGCGTAGAGGACACCGCCGTTGAGGGCCAGGAAGATCGCCGACGGCACCGGCTTGCCGAGGACGTCGCGCAGCAGGCTTTCCAGCAGCAGGCCGGCCAGCCCGACCGGGATGGTGGCGAGCACCAGCAGCCAGGCGAGCCGCTGGTCGGGGGTGCGGACCTCACGGTGGCGCAGCGACGTCCACAGCCCGCCGATGATCCGCACCCAGTCCTTGCGGAAGAACAGGACCAGCGCGAGCGCGGTGGCCACGTGCATCGCCACCAGCACCGCGAGGTACGGCGAATCCTTCCCGATGCTCAGGTCGCGCTGCCACGAGCCGCCGAGCCAGGCGGGCAGCAGGATGCTGTGGCCGAGACTGGACACCGGAAACAATTCCGACACCCCTTGCAAAGCTCCGACGACAATCGCCTCGAGATAGGTCACCGCGGACATTCCGTACCTCTTTTTCGAAGACCCGCCGGAAATTCCGAGACCGAAAGTACCGGCCCGTTCGCAAGCGGCGGGCAAGGGGGACGCGCTCGCTCAGCGTCCGCACAGCTGGCGTTCACATCCATGAACATCAGTCATGTTCTTGACTGGTGTTCGGCTTGTGGCTTAGCGTTTAGCCCGTCGCCGCCACGACGAAGCATCGAACCTCGACGAGGAGGACGGGAATGCGTGTGCGGATCACCGGCCGCCGTGACCACCCCGGCGGCAGTTCACTCCCCGTTCCTCCCCGCGGCGGCTGACCCCCGGACCGGGGACCCGCTCAGCCCGGCGGCGGGGGCGGGTCCCCACCTTTTCCCGGCCGTCGTCCCGGCACCCGGCGGCGGGGTGTCGGGGCGGCGGCCGGGGTCCTACGGCACAGTGACGGCATGGACGAGCTCTACCCGCCGATCGCCGCGCGTGCCGAAGGATTCCTCGAAGTCGGTGCCGGGCACCGGATCCGGTGCCAGGAGGCGGGCAACCCGGCCGGGAAGCCGGTCGTGGTGCTGCACGGCGGCCCCGGCGGCGGGATCGCGCCGATGGCCCGGCGGCACTTCGACCCCGCGGCCTACCGGATCGTCCTGTTCGACCAGCGCGGCTCGGGGCAGTCGACGCCGGACGCGGGCGACCTCACCGCGAACACGCTGTGGCACCTGGTCGCCGACATGGAACTGCTGCGCGAACGGCTCGGCATCGAGCGCTGGCAGCTCTTCGGCGGCTCCTGGGGCGCGACCCTCGCGCTCGCCTACGCCGAAACGCACCCTTCGCGCGTCAGCGAAATCATCCTGCGGGGCGTGTTCACCGTGCGGCAGAGCGAGCTGAACTGGATCTACCGCGGCGGCGCGGCGAACCTGTTCCCGCACGAGTGGGAGGCCTTCCTCGCCCCGCTCCCGGCGTCCCTCCGGGAGGACCCGCTGGCCGGGTACGCGGTGTTGCTCGACGACCCGGCCGAGGAGGTCCGCCACCGCGCGGCGATCGCGTGGAGCACCTGGGAAGGCGCGACGGTCTCGGTGCGGCCGCAGGAGTCGTTCGTCCGCCAGTACGCCGACCCGGCGTTCGCGCTGCCGTTCGCCCGGCTCGCGGTCCACTACTTCCGCCACGGCGCCTGGCTCGACGACGGGCAGCTGATCCGCGACGCGGGCAAGCTCGCGGGCATCCCCGGCGTGCTCGTCCAGGGCCGCTACGACACGGTGTGCCCGCCGATCACGGCGTACCAGCTGCACCAGGCCTGGCCGGGGTCGGAGCTGAAGCTGCTCGAGGGCGCCGGCCACGCGGTGACCGACCCGGGCATGCTCGCGGCTCTCCGCGCGGCGACGGACTCGTTCCGCGAGTAGCGGCTTCTCCAGCTACTCCCCGATCACGTGGCTCAAGGACCACCCAGCAGCGCGTAGCCCACGAAGCAGTCCGGGCCGTCCCGCACGAGAAGGGTCAACGGAGGTTCCTCGGGCACCGGCCGGGTGGTGAACACGGGGTGCGCCGCCCCGAACAACGTGCCCACCTCGCCGACCTGGGTCAGGGCCTGCTCGTCGCCGCCGACGCAAGTGGCGGCGCCGCGGTAGTCGCGGCCGGCGTGGTGGATGCGGGACGGGAGCCCGCCGTCGCCCGGCAGGGCGTACCCGAAGTGGTCGGCGGTCCACGGCAGGAACGCCGCCCCGCCCGCCGCCAGGAGCACGACGACGAGCGCCACCACAGCCACCCGTTTGCCGGTCATGAACCCAGGACGCCCGGCACGGCTCCGGCGTTGCTCAGGTCTGCAGCGCCACCCACAGCTCCGCGCGGACACCCGGTGAGTCCAGGTCGCGGCCCAGCAGCTCCTGCGCCTTGGTGATCCGGTTCCGCAGCGTGTGCCGGTGGACTCCGAGGCGTGCCGCGGCGACGTCCCAGTGGCCGTGGTGCTCCAGCCAGCAGCGCAGCGACTCGACCAGGTCGCCGCGGCCGGTTTCGTCGTGGTGGCGCAGCGGGGCCAGGAGACCGCCGGCAAACGCTTGCGCCACCGCCGGATCGATCAGGGACAGCAACCCGCGGCCGGTGTGCTCGGCCGCCGAGATGAGGAGCTTGTCCTCGGCCTCCGCCGCCTGGGCCGCCAGTTCCGCCTGCTCGAACCCGGCCGCGAAATCGCGCGCGGCGACCGGACCCGCCACCCCGCCGTGCA
The DNA here is from genome assembly GCF_000695625.1 of Amycolatopsis rifamycinica. Classification (GTDB taxonomy): domain Bacteria; phylum Actinomycetota; class Actinomycetes; order Mycobacteriales; family Pseudonocardiaceae; genus Amycolatopsis; species Amycolatopsis rifamycinica. The sequence continues at coordinate 7,708 of NZ_JMQI01000012.1, read as the reverse complement.
GGCCGCCGATCCGCAGCGCCGCCTCGGCGGCCGGCTCGGCCACGCTCGCCGGCCCGAAGACGACCACCGACGCACCGGACCGCGCCGCGAACAGCTCGCCGTCGAGCGCCCCGAGCAGCTTGCGCCGGGCCGCGGGCGAGCCGCGGAACACCAGTACCGACCACGGCGACTCCGGCGGCCGCGCGCCCGTCGCGGTCAGCACGCGCAGTGCCAGCTCGGCCTGGCCGCCCACGAGCAGCTCCACCAGCCCGGTCCGCAGCGCCTCCCGCGCCGCCGCCTGCGCGCGATCCTGTTCCAGGGCCAGCGAAAGCACCGAGACCGCGGTGTTGACGATGTGCCGTCCTGCGGTGTCGAGCGGTTCCGGAGTCCCGACCGTGAGCACGCGCCGGGCACCGGTGTCGAGCGTTTGCAGCACCACCTCGTCGTCCCCCAGCGACACCACCCGCGTGCCGGTCTGAAGCCGCTCCAGCTCTTCGCGCAACGAAGCACCGTACGCACGTGCGCTCGCCGGAGCGGCTTCGGTGACGGTTGTGCGGTCGAAGAGCAGCACCCAGCCGTCGACCAGCTTCGCCAGCTTGCGCAGCACCCCCGCCGGGCCACCCTTGCCGACCGCGGTGCGGGTCAGCTCCTGCTGGGCGTGGCCGATGCGGACCGTCGTCGCGTACTCGTCGGCCGCGACCGCGCGCGAGACCGCGCGGGTGATGGCGATGAACGGCGTTTTCCGCGGCACCTCCAGCACCGGCAGCCCCACCTCGGCCGCCGTCGCCACGAGCGAGTGCGGGACGGACTCGTGGCTCAGCCCGATGCCGAAGCCGAGCCCGGCGACCCCGGCGGCCACGAGACGGCGGACGTAGGCCGGTGCCGTCTCCTCGTCCAGCGCCAGGCCGGTGGTGAGCAGCAGCTCGCCGCCCTCGAGGAAGGCCTGCGGGTCGGTCAGCTCCGTCGGGTGGACCCAGCCGATCGGGCGGTCCAAGCCGGCTTCGCCGGTCAGCACCCGCAGCCCGAGCGGGCGCTCGGCGGCCAGCCCCGCCAGCGTGAGTGCCATAACGGCCAATCGTACGCGCCGATCTGTCCAGAACGGCCAGCTGACGACGCCCGGTCCGGCCCGCATCCTGAGGACGTCCACCGACTTCCAGGAGCCCGCCGTGACCGCAAGCACCCAAGCCGGGCCGCAGGCCCCGGCGCCCCGCCAGCGCAGGCTGCAGACCGAGATCCCCGGCCCGCTCTCGCGGGAACTGCACCAGCGCCGTCTCGGCGCCGTCGCCGCCGGGGTCAGCTCGGTGCTGCCCGTCTACGTCACCTCCGCCAGCGGCGGCCTGCTCACCGACGCCGACGGCAACGTGCTCATCGACCTCGGCTCCGGCATCGCGGTGACCAACGTCGGGCACTCCGCGCCGGCGGTGGTCGACCGCGTCCGCAAGCAGGCGTGCTGGTTCACCCACACCTGTTTCATGGTCACGCCGTACGAGGGGTACGTCGAGGTCTGCGAAGCACTGGCCGAGCTGACGCCGGGCGACCACGCGAAGAAGTCGGTGCTGTTCAACTCCGGTGCCGAAGCCGTCGAGAACGCCGTGAAGATCGCGCGCGCCGCGACCGGGCGCCAGGCCGTCGTCGTGTTCGACCACGCCTACCACGGCCGCACCAACCTGACGATGGGCATGACCGCGAAGTCCGTGCCCTACAAGCACGGCTTCGGCCCGTTCGCGCCCGAGATCTACCGCGTGCCGGGCTCGTACCCGTTCCGCGACGGCCTGTCCGGCCCCGAAGCCGCGGCGCTGGCCATCGACCGGATCGAAAAGCAGATCGGCGGCGACCAGGTGGCCGCGGTGGTGCTGGAGCCGATCCAGGGCGAGGGCGGCTTCATCGAGCCCGCGCGCGGCTTCCTGGCCGCGATCGCGGCCTGGTGCCGCGAAAACGGCGTCGTGTACGTCGCCGACGAGGTCCAGACCGGCTTCTGCCGCACCGGTTCGTGGTTCGCGTCCACCGACGAGGACGTGGTGCCGGACCTGATCGCGACGGCCAAGGGCATCGCGGGCGGCCTGCCGCTGTCCGCCGTCACCGGCCGCGCCGCCCTGCTGGACGCGGTCCCGCCGGGCGGCCTCGGCGGGACGTACGGCGGCAACCCGATCGCGTGCGCCGCGGCGCTCGGCTCGATCGAGACGATGAAGTCCGAGGACCTCGCCGCGTCGGCGCGGCGCGTCGAAGGCGTCGTGCTGCCCCGGCTGCGGGCGCTGGCCGACGAAACCGGCGTCATCGGCGACGTCCGCGGGCGCGGCGCGATGCTCGCCGCGGAGTTCGTCAAGCCCGGTTCGGCGGAGCCGGACCCCGACCTCACCAAGCGCGTCGCGGCCGCGTGTCACCGGGCCGGCGTGGTGGTGCTGACCTGCGGCACCTACGGCAACGTCGTCCGGCTGCTGCCGCCGCTGTCGCTGGCCGACGACCTGCTCGACGAGGGCCTCTCGGTGCTCGAGTACGCCGTCCGGACGGAGGTCCGCGCGTGACGTTCCCGTTCTGGGTCGCCGGGAAGCCGGTCACCGCCGGTGCGACCGCTCCCGTCCAGCACCCTTACGACGGTTCTCCGGCCGGGTCCCACTTCGTGCCTTCGCCGTCGGACCTCGATGCCGCGGTGCAGGCCGCGGCCGACGTCGCCGACGAGTTCGCGACGCTGCCCGCGCACGTCCGCGCCGGCGCGTTGGACCACGTGTCCCGTTCGCTGGGTGAGCGGTCCGAAGAGTTCGCGGCGCTGATCACGGCGGAGTCGGGCAAGCCGCTGAAGTGGGCGCGCGGCGAGGTCGGGCGCGCGGTGTCGACGTTCCGCTGGGCCGCCGAGGAGGCCCGCCGGTTCTCGGGCGAGCTGCAGCGGCTCGACACGGACCCGGGCGGCACCGGCCGGCTGGCGCTGGTCCGGCGGGTGCCGCGCGGCCCGGTGCTGGGCATCACGCCGTTCAACTTCCCGCTGAACCTGGTGGCGCACAAGGTGGCCCCGGCGATCGCGGTGGGCGCGCCGATCGTGCTCAAACCCGCACCGGCGACGCCGTTGACGGCGTTGCTGCTCGGCGAAATCCTGGCCGGCGCCGATCTGCCGCCGGGCTCGTGGTCGATCCTGCCGGTGGACAACGAAATGTCGTCGAAGCTCGTCGAGGACCCGCGGCTGCCGGTGGTGTCGTTCACCGGCTCGGTCCCGGTGGGCTGGGCGATCCGCGACCGCGTCCCGCGCAAGCACGTGGCCTTGGAGCTGGGCGGCAACGCGGCGGTGCTGGTCTGTCCGGATTGGACGGACCTGGACTACGCCGCCCAGCGGATCGCGACGTTCGCGATGTACCAGGCGGGACAGTCGTGCATTTCGGTGCAGCGGGTGTACGCGCACGACTCGGTTTTCGACGCGTTGGCTTCGAAGGTGGTTTCGCAGGTGCACGCGTTGCGGACCGGCGACCCGCGCGCCGACGGTGTCGATGTCGGGCCGCTGATCAACGTCGACGCCGCTTCGCGGGTGTCGTCGTGGATCTCGTCGGCGGTGTCCGCGGGTGGCCGGCTGTTGACCGGTGGTTCGCAGTCGGGCGCGACGGTGGAGCCGACGGTGCTGGCGGACGTCCCCGAAGACGTGTCGGTGATGGCCGAGGAGGTGTTCGGGCCGGTGGTTTCCCTGGTCCGGGTGTCGTCGGTGGCCGACGGCGTTGCCCGCGTCAACGCGTCGAAGTTCGGCTTGCAGGCGGGGGTGTTCACCCGGGATGTCCCGACGGCGTTCGAGGTGTCGGCGGCTCTTCGCGTGGGTGGGGTGATCGTCGGTGACGTGCCGAGCTTCCGCGCGGACCAGATGCCCTACGGCGGGGTGAAGGATTCGGGCGTCGGTCGAGAGGGCCCGGCGGCGGCGATGGCGGACTTCACGGAGGAGCGGGTCACGGTCCTGACGGGATTGACGCTGTAAGAGCGGCGTGGGCCTCGACCAGCGAAGGCCCGTACCAGGTGAGGTGACGGCCCGAGACCAGGACGTACCGCGCGTCCGGGAAGTGGTCCGGGCCGTCCTCCTCGGTGAACAGGTACGGCTCGTCCGGCAGCACCAGCAGGTCGGCGTCCGCCGCGAAGTGCGCCCGCAGCTCCTCCACGTCCGGGCGCGGGTAGCGCTCCTCCGACGTCGCGTACACGTTCGCCACGCCGACGCGGCGCAGGACGTCACCCGCGAACGTGTCGCGGCCCAGGACGATCCACGGCTTGCGCCACACCGGGATCACCGCGTGGAAGCGCACCGGCCGGACCTCGCGCCAGGCTTCCTCCGCCGCCACCAGCCACTCCGGCTCGTCCAGCTCGTACGCCTGCGTCAGGATCCGCCGCAGCGAGCCCAGCGCCGCCGGCACGGACGCCGCCGCGGCCATCACCCACACCGGGATTCCGTTGGCGCGCAGGCGTTCCGCGTCCTCCTGGCGGTTCTCCTCCGCGTTGGCCAGCACCAGGTCCGGCGCCAGGTCGAGCACCCGGTCCAGCTTCGGGTACTTCGAACCGCCGACGCGGGGGACGTCCAAGCCGGCCGGGTGCGTGCAGTAGTCCGTGGCGCCGGCGAGCCGTCCCGGCGCGCTGACCTCGACCGCTTCGGTCAGCGACGGCACGAGCGACACCACTCGCGAAGGCGGTCCCGTCAGCGGGACCGGCTCCCCGAGGTCGTCGACGAGGTACGTCATGCGCGTTCGAACGACACCTTCCGCTTCTCGACGTCGACCGCGGTCAGCCGGACCGCGATCCGCTCGCCCGCGGTCAGCCGCTCCCCCGCGCACTTCGCCATCACCGTCGGGTCCTCGACCACGATCTCCGCCTTGTTCTCGTCCGCGCGCAGCACCACCGCGCTGAACTCGCCACCGATGTGCTCGGCCAGCACCCAGGCCTCGACCTGGTCGATGCACGCGCGCTCGACCTTCGCGGCGAGCGCGTCCGACGCCATCATGCGGTCCGGGACGTCCGCGAGCGCCGCGCGCACCCACTCCGGCACCTCGCGGCCGGCCGAGACGGCGAGGCAGATCTCCGTGGCGAACCGGTCGACCAGCCGCCGGATCGGGGCCGTGACGTGCGCGTACGCGCCGCCGATGCCCGCGTGCGTCGTCAACGCCGGCAACTCGCCGTCGAACGCGGTGTAGCCGGCGCCGCGCAGCAGCCGCGTTGTGTCGGCGTAGAGCGCCATCGACGCCGGCTGCCCCGGGTCCAGTTTGGACAGGAACTCCGAAACCGTCGTTTCGGGCGCCCACGCGATGCCCAGCGCTTCGGCCGAGCGACGCAGCCAGTCGACGGCCTCCGGCTCCGGGTCGGGCAGCGTCCGCAGCACGCCGATCCGCGCGTCGATCATGATCCGCGCCGCGGCCATCCCGGTGAGCAGCGAGATTTCGGCGTTCCAGGCGTCGACGGCGGTGCGCGGCCGGCGGGCGAGCACCCAGCCGCCGTCGGGATCACCGGTGATCTCCTGCTCCGGCAGCTGCAGCTCGACGGCGCCGCGCCGGACGGCCAGCTCGCGCCGCCGCCGTCCGAGCTCGGGCAGCGCGGCCACCGACGGGTGCGGGTTGCCGGCCTCGAGCGCGGCCTGCACCGTCTCGTAGTCGAACTGCTCGGTGGACCGGACCAGCGCGCGGCGGACCCGGGTGGCCGTCGGCTCGCCGGCGTCGTCGGTCTCGATGGTCCAGAGCACCGCGGGCCGGACCTCGCCGGGCAGCAGGCTCGCGGCGCCTTCGGACAGCACCGGCGGGTGCAGCGGGACGTTGCCGTCCGGCAGGTAGAGCGTCTGCCCGCGCCGGCGCGACTCGCGGTCGAGCGCGCCGCCGGGCGGGACGAACGCGGCGAGGTCGGCGATGGCGTAGTGCACGCGGAAGCCGTGCGCGGTCTTTTCGATGACCATCGCCTGGTCGAGGTCCTTGGCGCCGGGCGGGTCGATGGTGACCAGCGGCAGTTCGGTGGCGTCCTCCCGGGGGCCGGCGCCGGCCAGCGGATCGAGGACCGCCGCCTCCGCCTCGGCCAGCACGTCGGGCCCGAACGACTCCGGCAGCGAAAACTCGGCACGCAGGGGGCCGAAGTCCCCGCCCGCCGAGTGTGTCCTGATCACGAGGGGAGGCACCCCCCAACCCTAACCCGCGCCGGGCCCGGAGATCGCCCGATCGGGCGCGGGCCGGTCGGGTGTACGTTGCCGGAGTAGTAATGAAAACCGTCATCGTTACCAGAAGGGGGCCCCGACCGTGAAGATCGCGTTCGTCGGCAAGGGCGGCAGCGGCAAGACCACGCTGTCGTCGCTGTTCGTGGCGTACCTCGCCGACGCCGGCCTGCCGGTGCTCGCCATCGACGCCGACATCAACCAGCACCTCGCGGTGGCGCTCGGCGCGACCGAGGAGGAAGCGCTCGCCTGGCCGACGCTGGGCGACCACATGGCGTTGATCAAGGACTACCTGCGCGGCGACAACCCGCGGATCCCGGACGCGGCGTCGATGATCAAGACGACCCCGCCGGGACGCGGCTCGCGGCTGGTCCGGCCGTTCGAGGACAACCCGGTCTTCGCGGCTTGCTTCCGCCGGCTGGGTGGCGTGCGCCTGGGCGTCACCGGCCAGTTCGACGAGGACGACCTCGGTGTGAAGTGCTACCACTCGAAGGTGGGGGCGGCGGAGCTGCTGCTCAACCACATGGTCGACGTCGAGGGCGAATACGTCGTGATGGACATGACGGCGGGGGCGGACGCGTTCGCTTCGGGGCTGTTCACCCGGTTCGACGTGACGTTCCTGGTGTGCGAGCCGACGGTCCGCAGCGTGGGCGTGTACCGCCAGTACGCGGACTACGCCCGCGACTTCGGCGTCCGGCTCGTGGTGGTGGGCAACAAGGTGACGGACGCGGAGGACGTCGAGTTCCTGCAGGACCAGGTCGGCCCGGCGCTGCTGGGCTGGCTGTCGGCGTCCGGTCACGTCCGGGCGGCGGAGCGCGGACGGGCCCGCCCGATCGCCGAGCTCGAGCCGGTCAACCTTTCGACGCTGAACACGATGCGCGAGGCGGTCGACGCGGAGCAGCGCGACTGGGCGCGCTACCAGCGCCAGGCGGTCGAGTTCCACCTGCGCAACGCGGCGGCGTGGGCCGGCGCCGACCTCGCCGCGCAGGTGGACCCGGAGTTCGTGCTCAGCCCGCGCTTGACGGTCTAGTCGTCTTCGGCATCGGCCCGCCTGGTGCGCTCCCGGGCGATCTCGAGGGCGCGCCGGGCGGTGGCCTCGTCCGGGTAGGGTCCGAGCAGATCGATGCCGCGGCTGCGTTCGAGGTGCTCGACCTGGTGGGTGCGGGTGTTGTAGTACCACCCCTGGTCCGGGTTCGGGTCTTTGGACATGGTCCTAGGTTCGCACCCCCGGGCCGGGCTGTCAGCGCTTGTACCGGTAAGGGATCTCGGTCGGCTGCCCGGTGGGGCCGAAGTCCGGCGGATCTTCGGGTGTTTTGTTCTCGGTGAACTCGTCGAACCAGCCCCGCGGCGTGCCACGGGGCGGGGTGGCGGGTTCTTGGTCTTGGTCTTGCTCTTGTCTGGACGGCTGCGGGAGCGGGGTGTTCCGCCCGGGGAAGACCGGACGGGCACTCGGCGCCGAAGGCGGAACGGGCGGCATGGTCCCGGGCCCGGGGAAGACGGGGCGGGCGGGCGCGGCATGCCGGGCGGGGAACGGCTGGGGGGTGGATTCCGGGCCGGGGAAGACCGGCTTGGGGCGTGCCGGCGGGG